>NZ_JBDZYD010000001.1:132978-535932 GCF_040064235.1 Amycolatopsis melonis | reverse complement strand
CCGCCGGGGGGGGTGGGGGGGGGCCGGGGGGGGGGGCCCCCCCCCCCCCGGGGGGGCCCCCCCCCCCCGGTCGGCTACCACCAGTCCGAGCACCGGACGGCCGGGTCCGGGTACACCGAGCCGCAGACGCGGAACTGGTAGTCGTCCGCCGTCACCATGGCCGGGGTGGTGGCGGATCCGCCGTTCCGGTTGTTGGGGAACGGCCCGCACTGCAGCCACGGCGACACCCGGCCGCCCGACCAGTCCATCCAGAACCGGTCACTGCCCGCCGGTGACGTCTTCCCGGCGAGGTGGGCCCAGCCCCGCTGCCTTCCGTTGATCGTGCCGTAGTACAGCGAGAAGTACACCGGGGTGGTGCCGGCGTTGACGACGAACCCGGTGGCGTACTTGCCGGTCGCGTCGTCCGGCATGTCGATGAATCCGTTGCTGCCGCCGGTGCATTCGCTCGCCGAGGCGTGCGCCACGCCGGACGGCCCGGCGAGCACCGTGCCGAGCGCGAGGGCCACCGCAGCGGCCACGCTGGAGATCTTCCGCATTTCCTCTGTCCTTTCCGGATCAGCCGTAGTCGTGATGGGGAACGGTGCCGTCGGAGCAGAACACCATGCCGGAGGGATTCGCGTCCGCGGGATCGGCCAGCGCCATGCCCCACGGATTGCCTTCCTGTTCCCCGCGCGGCGGCTGTTCCCCTTCCGCCTGGCGGTTGCAGAATCCCCACTGGTGCTGCCGGGGCGGCAGCGCGGTGAAGTTGCCGTAGTTGCCGCTCACCACCGGATCGGCCGAGGTGCGTGCCGATCCGTCCAGGTTCATCGCCTGGCCGTCGCGGTAGAGGTACTGGCTCGGCATGAAACTGTTCAGCGCCACCGGTGTCCACGAATTCACCTTGCGCAGCGACAGATCCGCGCAGGAGGCGAAGTGCAGCTCCTGGTGGATCGGGGACGCCTGCGCGAACGGCGAGCCGGTGCCCACGTGCGGGTCGAAGAACAGGTTGTACACGTCCAGCGCGGTCTGGGCGACCCCGTTCGGGATGTTCTTCAGGTCGCGCCCGGCCTTGACCTGGTTGGCCCACCGCGCCACCTGCGAGGTCAGGTAGTCGCTGCCGAGCGCGGTGCGCAGCGCGATCGCCCCGCCGCCTGCCCCGTGCGCGACGACGCAGTCGACCGTTCCCCCGGCCGCACCCGGCATCTGGACCAGCTGGGGAGGCGCACCGCCGAACCGGTACGCCCGCGCGTTGAGCACCCCGTGCTCGTTGCCGTTGACGTGCGTCGTCCGGTGGTTGTGCTGGTTGGCGTCCACCAGGTCGAACTGCAGATCGGGCGGTGCGATGCCGTAGTCGAGCTTCAGGGCCCCGAACAGGGCCATCAGCCACGCCGGGAGGTGGGTGTTGCCGGTGCGGTGCTGGTAGTCGACGTCCTCCGAGCCCGGCACGATACGCCCGTCGTCGCCCCGCAGGAACGACACGGTCGCCTGGGTGCGGATCTTGTACGCCAGGTCGTCGTTGAGGAACCAGTCCGGCAGGTACGCCGAGGACGGCCGGTGATCGGCGGCGTTGGCGAAGCCCATCCACTGCGCGATGCTCTTGCCCCGCGGGTGGTTCACCGGATCGGTGCCCGCCTGGACGACGTTGTCGCGCCACGCGGTGAACACGTCCTTCGTCGCCGCCCGGACGCACTGGTCGCTCGCCACCTCGCCGCAGACGGGCTTGGCGGCGACCTGACCGGTGAGGTCCATCGCCCAGTCGTAGATCGACTGGCGGCTGGTCATCTTGCCCGCGATCCAGCTGGCCGGGGCCAGGGTGTCCAGGTTCTGGTTCTCGTCGAAGTAGGCGACGTTGTCGACCTTGTCCTCGAGGTAGGTCCCCTTCACCGGGACCAGCGCGAGGGCGTCCCAGGCCACCGTGCCGACGTCGGCGGTGGTGTCGGACGCGGTGACGTTGCTCAGCTCCACAGTGGACCCGGGACCCAGCACGTGCACGCCGAGGGACTTCCAGTGGTTGAAGTGCTCGTGCTGGTTGATCACCCGCTCGGTGACCGTCCCGTTGGCGTTCTTGATCCGGTACACCGCGCTGCCCGCCGACGCGCCCGCCGTCGGGATGTGCGCACGCACCATGTAGGTGCCGTTGCCGGCAAGGCTCGGCTTCCACGTGCCGGTCACGCGCTTGGCCGGCTCACTCGCCAGCGCGTTGCCCGCGAACCACGTGTGCGCCCCCATCCCGGTCGCCACCTGGTGGAAGTTGATCTGGGAGATCGGCATGCCCGACGCCGTCTTGCCGAAGTCCAAAGTGAACGTCCCGTTGGGCGACCAGTCGACGCCGTTGCAGAAGATGTTCTGGTTCGGCGAACTCAGCTCGTCGACGATGATCGTGCCGGTGGGCAGGCCCTTCGTGCACGCGGGTGGCCAAGGGTTGTCGCCCGGCGGTTCCGGGTCGCCCGCCCGGCTGACGTAGGCCGAGGCCGCGCAGATGCTGGCGCAGTCGGCCTGCATCGTCACCGGCGCGTGCCACCAGCAGTGGAACGCAAGGTCGCCGTCGGTGTAGCCGCAGCGCTTGGCGGTGTCCGGATTGCAGTTGTTGCTGCTGGTGCACAACAGCTTGCGGTCCGGGTAGGTGATGGTGCCGCCGGTGGTGTTGCCGGGGTTCTTGATCGCCGCCCGGTAGGCTTCGTCGCCCTTGTAGTCCTTGATCGGCGTCTCGGTCCAGCCCAGCACCCGCTCCTGGTACGGCCATTCCCACGGCCGTGCCGCGTCGGCGTAGCTCTGCCGCAGGAAGACCGTGCGGCCGTCGCGGTAGGAGTCGTTGTTCGGGTTGTTCGTCCAGCCGAGACCCCAGTTGCCCGCCCGGTCGGTGCACGACGGGCCCGGCGTGCAGCCGGAGGTGTTGCCGGTGGCCGGGCTCGGCTGGATCCCGGAGTTGTACGCCCACAGCGCGAAGTACCAGTTCTCCACCTGGTCCGGATTGCCGCTGTTCATCCGGATGCCCATGTCCTGCAGGGTGTTCCACTTCTCCGCCAGGATCTGCAGGCCCGCCGTGATGTTCTCGGTGTAGTCGACGGCGATCTTCGCCTTGCCGTTCGGCGAGATGCTGGTGTCCGCCGCGCTCATGCCGGTGGTCACCTGGGCGATGCCGTAGCCGCAGTCGGCGTTGTCGTAGTCGATGGTGTCGAGGCCGCCCTTGGCGCCGTAGTAGTCGCCGATCAGCGGGTTGCCGCCGGACCCGGGCAGCGCGCGCCAGGTCGCGTGCTTGTAAGCGCTCTCCTGTGCCAGCACGCCGTTCATCACCACGGGCGGGACCCGGCCGTTGCCCGGCTTCAGCGCGGGCACGGCGAAGTCGGAACTGGGGCTGTACGCGGGAAGCCCGGTCTGCCGGTAGTTGGCGGGCCGCGACGGAAGCGCGTTGAGCGTGGCGAGGTCGACCGCCCAGGCCGCCTGCCGCGCGATCGGGCCGTAGACCTGGCGGTTCGGCGTGTTGCGGGGCACCGCGCACTTGGGCGTGGTGAAGTTGCCCTCCGCGGCACGCTCGCCCGCCGCGGTCATCCGCCGGGCCGGCACGCCGGTGCCGACCTTCTCCCCGGGCGTCAGCTGCACACCGGTGCGCAGCGTCTCGCCGGTACCGAGCCAGACCAGCGCGGCATCGCTGCCGAGTTCGTCGCGGTGGCCGCGCTTGTCCTCGACCGCCTTGGGCAGATCGGTGAGCGCCATCCGGCCTTCGGCGCTGACGTCACGTACCCGCATCTCCTGTGCCTCTTGCGCGGCTTTCGGCTTGGCGGAGGCGGTACCGGCACGGGCCGCCGTCGCAGTGCCGAGCAGCCGGGCCGGACCGGCGGCGGGGGTGACCAGCTGCGCCGCCGGGTCGGTGGCGGCCGCCTGCTCGGTGAGCTTGTGGTCGGCGAGGTCCAGCGTCCGCACCACGGTGCGTCCCCCGGCCCGCTCGGCGAATTCGAGCTTGCCGCCCCGCACGCCGGCGATCTCGACCCCGCCCTTGGCTTCGTGGACGACCTCGGCCTGCCCGGGTTTCTCCGCCCGGACACGCACGATCTGGCTGCCCCGCCGCAGGAACGTCTGCGCGCCGTCGAGCACCGGGTCGACGAACTGGCCGTCGAGCTTCGCGACCTGCGTCGCCTTGGCGGTGGCCGGGTCGATCGCGAACACGCCGGTCTTGGTGCTTTCGGTGTCGCTGTAGGAAAGCACGGCCGCGCGACCGCCCTGCCCGCAGCGCAGGCTGGCGCTGTTGATCGCGGCACCGGCGGCGACCGGCTTGACCGCGCCGTCGGCCAGGGCGACCGAGTAGACCAGGCCGCCACCGGCGAGGTACTTCGGCTTGTTCACTGCCCGGCTGGTGATCAGGTTGACCACGACGTGCTTGCGGTCGCTGGTCAGGCAGTACTGACCGAGCCACCGGTCGTCGGCGTCGAAGGGTTTCACGGTGGCCAGCGGCCGGAACGCGTAGGAAGCGCTTTCCCGGCCGACGAACAGGTGGAACCCGTCTTCGTCCCCGGAGCCGGTGACCAGCACGTCGTCCCCGGACGGCCAGTCCGGCGCCAGCGCGTCCAGCCGCTCGATCACCTTCTGCTGGCTGTCACTTTGCGGCGGCGGGCTTTCGTGGCCAGGCCCGTGCGCCTCGGCCGTGGCGGGTGCGACGATCATCGCCGCCGCGACCAGGCCCGCCAGGGCAGCGGCTTTCGGTCTTCTCACGTTCTTGCCTTTCTTGTTCCGCCGCGGGACGGCTACCAGCGAAGGCCGATGTTGGACGGCCCCTCGGGGCCTTCCACCTTCGCCTTGTAGAACCCGGTCGGGTAGTTGACGCAGGTGACCGAACGGGGCGGGTCCTCGGCACGGAACCGGTCGGTGCAGACGTAGCCCCGCGGGCCGGTCACCGTCCACCGGGCCTCGCCGCTGCCGTGTACGTCGAAATCGACGTGGAAGGTGGTCGTGCCGGTGATCTCCACGCCGAATTCGCAGGACGGGGTGGAACAGTCCGCGCTCTTGCCGCCCGCGCTGGCGATCTGCGGGAACAGCAGGCAGGCGCCCACCGCGACGACGGCCGGGACGGCTGCCCGGAAGAGTTTTGCCCGCACGTTTCTCAGCCTCCGGTCGGGTTGTCGAGCCAGCGCAGGCCGATCGTCACCGGGCCCGCCGGGCCGGTCACCCGCGCGTGGTAGCGGCCCTTGGGTGACCAGCTGCGCAGCCACGAGCCCGGGCCGGCGGCCGCGTCGAAGTCCTGGACGTGGTACCAGTCTTCGTCGAGGCTCCACAGTTCCCAGCGGCCGGTGCCGGTCCCGTGCACGTCGGCGTCGATCGACAGGCCGCCGCCCTTGTAGCCCGACACGTAGAGGTCGCACACGGTGTCCTGGCAGGTGGTGGAGAACGCGGCCGCCGAGGCGGCCTGCGGGACGAGTGCCGCGGCGGACGCGGCGAGCACGCCGACGATCGTCGCGCGCACAACAGTTCTGGGCATCGGTTTCCCTGTTTCGCGAAATGGGGGTCAGGCCAGGAAGTACGCGCAGTTGACAATCGCGTCGGTGTCACTGCTGGCCGGCTGGTACCGGGCTCCCGGCGGATAGGCCTTGATGCGGTAGAGGTTGCCGTGCTCCCATTCCGCGGTGCACATTTCTACGTCGGTCGCGTTGGTGAACTGCGTCAGGCCCTGCTCGTGCACGTCGGCGGGCAGGTCCCGGTACCACTGGTAGTCGAAGGTGTAGGAGGCACTGCGGCTGCTGACGATGTACCTGCCGGTGTCCGCGGACGCCGTACCGGGCAGGCAGGCCAGTGCGGCGACGGCGACGACCCCGGCTTTCGCCCAGGGAATCCCGGTCACCAGCGAAGTCCGATGTTCGAGGAGCCCTGCGGGCCTTCGACGGACGCCGCGTACCGGCCGGCGGGGGCGTTGAAGCACAGCCAGGATCCGGGTCCCGCCGCGGCTTCGAAGGTGAGGGTGCAGTAATAGCCGTTCGGCCCCCACACCTGGAAGCGTGCCTTGCCCTCGCCGTGCACGTCGGCGTCGACCGAGAGGGTTCCGCCGGGGAAACCGTCGACCTGGACGACCGAGCAGTAGCTCTGCGGGCAGGTCGCGGACTTCGGTTCGGCCAGCGCCGCCTGCGGGGCGAGCAGGAGGGCGGTGCCGGCGACCGCGGTCGCGGCCGCGCCGCGCAGAACAGGCTTGTACATGAGGATTTCCTTGTTCCGTGGGATGGACGACGCGATGATCTTGCGGCACCGGCTGACCGAATGGCAACGGTTTCAGCGCTGGCTGAAACCGCTTGCTCGACGGCGCTTCCGCCCGCACGCTGGGACGGCCCCGGGCCCGGGATGCATCGGAAAACGGATCAGGAAAGAAAAGTGAGCGGACGAGCATGACGACGAAATCCCTCTTCGGCAAGGCAGCGGCCGTCCTGGCACTGCTCCTCACCACGTTGGCCGTGCAGCCGGCGCAGGCGGGCGCAGCGACGGTCGCGCCCCAGAAGCTCGCCGCCGCCTGCGTGCACTCGGGCTGCCAGGGCCTGGACCCGCAGTCGACCGGCTGTTCGGCCAGCGCGTCCACCATCGAATCCTTCACCGCCTACTGGGGCGACCTCGTCGAGATCCGGCACAGCTACGACTGCGGTGCCTACTGGGCGCGCGTCCAGTCCAGCCGGGACAACCGCGACTTCCGCACGGCGATGCAGACCGGACGGTCCGACGGCTCCATCGTCCACGAAGAGGTGGTCACCGGGAACTGCTGGCCCAACGGCACCGGCATCCCCTGCGACCCGGTCTGGACCCGGATGGTCTCGGGTGCGCTGATCCGCGTCTGCCACGACTCCGCCAAGCTGGAGTGCACCGGCTGGCGAGCCGTCAGCTGGAGCTAGCCCGACGCTGCTGCGCCGGTCCGCGGTCGTGAGTGGTAATTCGGGTTAGAACCCTCATTACCACTCACGACCAGCCGCGGCAGAGCACCCCATGGCACGCCGGAAGTCGCACGGACACCCCCCACGCGCGTCCGTGCCGCCACCTTCGACGACCGCGGCGCCGGTGTCCAGAGGTTTCACCCTCCGCCGAAACCGGACAAAGCGGTCACCATGCAGGCGTGTGTGGCGGGTGTATGGCGGCTGCCGTCATAGTCGGCGCGACCAGGGGGAACCGGGGGGACGATGCTGCGCATCCATTTCGAGGCGGACGACCTCGCCCGCACGCGGATTCTGGAAGAGCCGGATCCGATGTGGGAAACGCTGCTGAGCAGCCACCAGCTCCAGGGCGGGGCGGCGCCCGCCGTGTTCGGCGACTGGCGCTCGTCGGTCCGCGCCCGGCTGGACCGGTCGGCGGCCCTGCTCTTCGCGCTGGCGCCGCCGCGCGGGTACTCGGTGGACTTCCTCACACCGGCCCTCGGCGCGTACGACCTCGACAGCGCGATCGACGGCGTGCTGAGCACCCCGCGTTCGGTGGTCCGGGCGGACCTGACCGCACTCGCGGCCGAGCGGCGCCCGCCCGCGTGGGCCCCGGCGCTCGCCGACGGGTGCCTCGACGTGCTGCGCCGCCTCGGGCACGCGATCCGGCAGTACTTCGCGGTCGCGCTCGCCCCGTCGTGGTCGGCGATCACCGGCCTGGTGCGCGCCGACCGCCTGCAGCGCGGCCACACGCTGCTGAACAGCGGTGTCGAGGGACTGCTCGCGACGCTGCATCCGACGGTCCGGTGGAACTCCCCGGTGCTCGAGGTGGCCTACCCGGTCGACCAGGAACTGCACCTCGGCGGCCGCGGGCTGCTGCTGGTGCCGTCGATGTTCTGCTGGCAGTCTCCGGTGACCCTCCTCGACCCCGGACGGCAGCCGGTGCTGGTGTACCCGGTCGGGCGCCGCCCGGGATGGTTCGGCGAGGCCCCGAGCCGCTCGGCGGAGCAGCTGCTGGGCCGCACACGCGCCGCGGTCCTCGAAGCCATCTGCGCCCTGTCCGCGCCGACGACCACCGAGCTGGCAACGGAGCTGCGGATTTCCGCGGCCAGCGCCAGCCAGCACGCAACGGTGCTGAGAGAGTCGGGCCTCATCACAACCGACCGCTCCGGCGGCGCGGCCCGCCACCGGCCGACGGGCTTCGGCTCGGCTCTGCTCACCCTCGGCCCGGCGAATCCCGCGCCGGTGAACGACATCCGGGAACCCCGGCGACGGCAGGCAGCGTACGCCTTGTGATACGCCGAGCGCTGTTGCCCACCAACTGAACCCGCCCTCAGCCCGATGGCCGAGCCGCGGAAACCTCCGCCAGCAGCGCACGCACCCGGACCATCACGGCTTCCGCCCCGCTGTCCCGCAGCGCCGCCTCAGCCTCCTGCGCGCAGTCGCGGGCCGCTTCGGGGTCGCCGGAGGCCAGCCGGACCCTTCCCTGGACGACCCAGGCGTCGGCCTCGCCGATCCGGTGTCCGGCCCGGCCCAGTTCCCCGGCCGCCGTCCTGGCGTGCTCTCCCGCTGCCGCCGTGTCCCCCGCTTCGAGGGTCGCTTCGGCCAGGCGGAGCCGGGCCAGCTCCGCCAACGGACGGAAGCCGCCGCGCTCGGCGAGGCGCAACGCCTCCGTTGCGTGGGCCGATGCCGTTGCCGGGTCGACCGCCGAGAGCCCGATCGTGGCGATGATCTCACCACGCCGGTAGCCCGTTTCCTTGGCCTGCTGCAACATTTCGAGGTAACACGCCCGCGCCGCGTCGGTCTCCCTCGCGAGCCGGTGGATGTGGCCCAGCTCGCCCAGTGCGTCCGTCTCGAACCGCCGGTTGCCCGCCTCCCGCGCGATCACCAGCGCCTGTGCCGCGCACGCGCGGGCCGCCGCGTCTCCGGCGATCCGGTGCACCGCGGCCAGCCGGGCCAGTGCGTCCGCTTCGTCCTCGCGTGAACCCAGTTCGCGCAGGACGGCCAGTGCTTCGGTGAGGACCGCGTGCGCGCGCCGCAGCTGCCCGGTCGCGCGGTAGCCGTAGCCGAGGTTGCACTGGGCGATGGCGGCCGCGTGCGGGGAACCGACCGTCCGGCAGATCTCCAGCGCGCGTTCGTTGCTCCGGATTCCTTCGGCGAGCCGTCCGTGGTCCAGCAGCGTGGCGCCGAGGTTGATCAGGCTGTTGGCCACCTGCGCTTCGGTGCCGCGCTCTTCGGCCGCGCCCAGCGCCGCCGTGAAGTGCTCGATCGCGTCCTCGAGCTGCCCGAGGTCGAGGTACACGACGCCGAACGCCTGCAGCACGGAGTCCGCGCCGTCGAGCGCGCCCGCGGCGAGATAGCACTCGCGGGCCGCGCCGAGTTCGGTGAGCGCCTGCTGGTAGCTGCCGCGGCTCCAGGCCAGCGCGCCGAGGCTGTGCCGCATGGCCCCGGCCGCGTGCCGGTCCTCCGCCCGCCGCGCCGCGGCCAGGCCCGCGGTCGCGGCCGCCTCCCACTCGGCGTCCAGCCGGTGCGAGTGGAAGAACCCGCGCAGCACGTCGGCGAGCCGCCAGGCGACGGCCGCCGGGCCGTGCTCGGCGGCCCAGCGGATGGCGGCCAGCAGATTGGGGTGCTCCGTCAGGAGCCACTGGCGTGCTTCCGCCGGGGCGAACGGCTTCTCGGCGGTCTCGGCGGGCCGCTCGTCCGGCAGGCGGCGGAAGTCCGGGTACAACGCCTTCGCGGCACGGTCGGCGATCCGCAGGTAGTACTCGAACAGCCGGCCGAGCGCCTCGTCGCGCGTCCGCTCCGCCAAGTCCGCCGCGCGACCGGCGGCGTAGGCGCGGACGAGGTCGTGCATCCCGAACCGGTCGGCACCGCGCGGCTGCACGAGGTGGCTCGCGACCAGCTCGCGCAGCAGATGCGCGGTGTGGAAGACGTCGGCACCGGCCAGCGCGGCCGCCCCGGCGAGGCTGATCTCCTCCCCCGGCACGCACCCGAGCAGGCAGAAGAACTGCGCGGCCGCGTCCGACACCGCGTCGTAGGAGAAGTCGAGGGTGCGCCGCAGGCCCAGCCGTTCGTCGCCGGGCACCTCCAGCTTGGTCAGCAGGTCGCCGCCGGTCAGTTCCGCGAGGTAGCCGGCCAGTGGCTGGCCGGGCCACCGCAGCAAGTTCGCCGCGACGATCCGCAGGGCCAGCGGCAGGCCCGCGCACAGCTGTGCCAGCTGCCGGGCCGCGTCCGCCTCCGCCTCGACGCGGTCCGCGCCGAGCACGGCGGCCAGCAGCGCGACCGAGTCGTCGGCGGACAGCTCGGGCAGCGGCAGGACGCGGGCGTCGAGGGTCGCGGTCAGCCCGGCGAGCCGGTCCCGGCTGGTGATCAGCGCCGCCGAGCCCGCGCTGCCGGGCAGCAGCGGCCGCGCCTGTTCGGCGGAGGAGACGTTGTCCAGGACGACGAGCACCCGGCGGTCGGCCAGCAGCGAGCGGTAGAGCGCCGCGGCGTCCGCCTGCTCGGTCGGCACCTGGCCGGGCCGGACGCCGAGCGCGTGCAGGAACCCGGTCAGCACCTGCATGGCGGGCACCGCAGGCGAGGGCGAGTAGCCGTGCAGGTCGGCGTACAGCTGGCCGTCCGGGAAGTGCGGCGCGGCCCGGTGCGCCCACTGCACCGCCAGCGTCGTCTTCCCGACCCCGGCAGGCCCGGCCAGCACGACCGCCGCGGGCCGGGGCCCGTCCGGGCGGACCAGCGCGTCCAGGGTTTCCAGCAGTGGCGCGCGGCCGACGACGGTGACCACGTCCGGCGGCAGCTGCCGCGGGCGGACCGCGGCGACGCGGCCCGGCTCCGGCGGTGCGTCGACGGCCGGGTCGCCGGTCAGGATCGCCTGCTGCATCCGGCGCAGCCCGGGCCCCGGTTCGATGCCCAGCTCGCCGGCCAGCACCGCACGCGCGCGCCGGTAGGCCGCCAGTGCCTCGTCGGTCCGGCCGCCGCGGTGCAGCGCCAGCATGAACAGCTCCCACGGCCGTTCCCGCAGCGGGTGCTGCCCGGTCAGCGCGCGCAGCTCGGCGGCCGCGACGGTGGGACAGCCGAGATCGAGCCACGCCTGCGCCCGGTGCTCGGCGGCACGCAGCCGCTTTTCTTCGAGTTCTTCGACGTCGGGCCGGAGCAGCTCCGGCACGTCCAGCCCGCTCAGCACCGGGCCGCGCCACAGCGCCAGCGCGGCACTGAGGTGTTCCATCGCGGCGGCGGGCGAACCGGCGGCCAGCTCGTCGGCGCCCCGGACGGCGAGCGCGGCGAACCGGCCGACGTCGGACTCGCCGTCGTCGACCCGCAGCAGGTACCCGCCCGGCCGGGTCTGCAGCCGCTCGGTGCCGGGGACGGCCGGGGTCGCGAGCACCCGCCGCAGCTCGGTGACGTAGGACTGGAGGTTCGCCACGGCCGAGGCGGGCGGCCGGCCGTCCCACAGGTGGTGCAGCAGCTGGGCAGCGGGGACGACGGAGTTCGCCCGGAAGAGCAGCAGGGCCAGCAGCAGCCGCGGCTTGCGGCGGGTGATGGTCAGCGCGGTGCCCGCGCCGTCGAGCACTTCGAGCGGCCCGAGGACGAGGAAGGCGTGCCCGCTCACCGTTCTGTCCTCCCGCTGCACCGCTCCGTCCCGCGCGGACGGCGGCCGGAGTGATCACACAGTATCCGGATGGGCGCCGACCGGCACCCGGCCACTGTCCACAAGTGACTTTCGCGGCGAGGACGTCACAGCTCGCCGACGGCCTCCTCCACCTTGCGCTGCAGCTTGTTCATCCCGCCGAGCCACCGGTCGGTCTCCGTGGCGCGCGTCGCGTAGTAGCCCGCGACCTCCGGGTGCGGCAGGACCAGGAACCGGTTCTCCGCCATCGCCGCGAACAGCGCGTCGGCGACCTGCTCCGGCTCGATCGCCGCCGCGCCCATGATCAGCTGGCCCGCGGTGCCCGTGCTCTCCAGCATGGCCGTGCGCACGCCCTGCGGGCAGATCGCCTGGACGGTGATGCCGCGGTGCCGGTAGGTCACCGACAGCCATTCGGCGAACGCCAGCGCCGCGTGCTTGGTCACCGAGTAGGGCGCCGAGCCGAGGCTGGTCAGCAGGCCCGCCGCGGACACCGTCGCGACGAAGTGCCCCTTGCCGCGCTCCAGCCAGGCGGGCAGCAGCAGGTTCGCCGCGCGGACGTGGGACATCACGTTGACGTCCCACGTGCGCGCCCAGACCTCTTCGGTGTTCTCCGCGCTGCCGAACGGGGCGATGCCCGCGTTGGCACAGAAGACGTCGATCTCGCCGAGCGTTTCGCGGGCGCTGTCCACCAGCCGGGCGACGCCTTCGGGGCTGGCGACGTCGCCGGCGAACGCCGTCCCGCCGACCTCGGCGGCGACCTCGGCGGCCTTGTCCCCGTCCAGGTCGGCCACGACCACCCGGGCACCTTCGGCGGCGAACCGGCGGGCCAGCGCGGCGCCGATCCCGCCGCCGCCCCCGGTGACGACGACGCCGGTCACAGGCCACCGCCGAGGGTCACGCCGCCGTCGAGGACGACGGTCTGGCCGGTGATCCAGCCCGCGTCGTCGGACAGCAGGAACGCCACCGCGCCCGCGATGTCGGACGGCACGCCCAGCCGCTTCATCGGGTACGCCGCGGCGACCTCCTCCTCGCGGCCTTCGTACAGCGCGGTCGCGAACTTCGTCTTGACCACGGCCGGGGCGACGGCGTTGACCCGGATCTTCGGTCCCAGCTCGGCGCCGAGCTCGACGGTCAGCCGGATCAGCGCGGCCTTGCTGACGCCGTACATGCCGATCCCCGGCGACGCGCCGAGGCCGGCGACCGAGGCGACGTTGACGACCGCGCCGCCGTGCTCGCCCATCCACGCGTCGCGGGCCCGCTTCGTCCAGCCCAGCGGGGCGAGCACGTTCACGCCGAGGATCTTGGCCGCGGCGGCCGGGTCGATGTCCAGCGTCGGGCCGTAGACGGGGTTGATGCCGGTGTTGTTGACCAGGTAGTCGAGCCGCCCGAACGTCTCGATCGTCTTCGCGACCGTCTCGTCCTGGTGGTCGGTGTCGTCGGCCTTGCCTGCCACGAACATCGCGACGTCCGGGCCGCCGAGGGAGCTGACGGCCTCTTCGAGGGCTTCGGGCTTGCGTGCGGTGAGGCACACCTTGGCGCCGCGCTCGACGAGCGTCTTCGCGATCCCGAGGCCGATGCCCCGGCTGGCCCCGGTGACGATCGCGACGCGATCCTTGAACGAGTTCACGGCAGCGTGTCTCCTTCGTGTGGTGCCCGGCACATACCAAGCAGTCGGTCAGGGGCCATTATGCGCGATGCGGCCGCCGTCTCAAGGCGGACCCGCGTCACACCCGCAGCACCAGCTTGCCGGTCGTCGAGCCCGACTCGATGCGCCGGTGCGCCTGCACGGCGTCGGCGAGCGGCAGGGATTCCACGTCGACCCGCAGGTCACCGCCGGCGACGGCCGCGACCGCCCGCCGCAGCGCCCGGCCCACGATCTCCGGCGAGACGGCGGAGAACGCGGCGAGGTTGAAGCCGGAGACGGTCTTGTTGGTGAACCACAGCTCGTTCGCCGGGATGCCGACGTCCGCGGCACCGGAGGCGTTGCCCATCACGACCAGGCGGCCCATCGGCGCCAGCCGGTCCAGGCTCGCGCGCCGCGCCGCCCCGCCGACCATGTCGACGACGACGTCGAACGCACCGGTGTCCGCGACCTGGTCCCGCAGGACGACCTCGTCGTAGCCGAACGCCTTCGCCGCGGCGATCTTGGCGGCGCTGCCGACCGTGCCGACCACCCGGCCGGCGCCGAGCAGGCGCGCGACCTGGCCGAGCTGGCTGCCGACACCGCCGGCGGCCGCGTGCACCAGCACGCTTTCCCCGGGCGCGAGCCGGGCCACCCGCTCGAGCACGAGGAAGGCGGTGGTGCTGTTGGACGGCACCGCGGCGGCGACGTCGAGCCCGGTGCCGCCCAGCGGCGCGACGAGGTCGGCGGAGGTCGTCACGACCTCGGCGTAGCCCCCGCTCGCCACGATGGTCAGCGCGGCGACGGGCTGCCCCACCGCCAGGCCCTCGACACCCGCGCCGAGCGCGCGGATCCGCCCGGAGACCTCGATGCCGGGCACGAAGGGCAGCGGGACGTCCACGACGCCCTGCCGGTAGAGGACCTCGGCGAAGTTGGCTCCGGCGTAGGCGACGTCGATCGAGACCTCGCCCGGGCCGGGCCGCGGAACCGGCACGGAAGCCAGGCGCAGGACCTCGGCGGCGCCGAACTCGGGGATGGTGACCGCTTTCATGCTGTTCGTCATGGCACCGATCCTGCGGCCGCGGGCGGGGACGGGACAGGCCCCGCCCAACCTGGGTCTGCCAGGACCAGGCTGGGCCTGCCGGCACGGCGGCTACCGGCGCGCGGACAGCTCCGCCGGGTGCAGGTCGTACAGCGCGTACGCCTTGCGGATCACCGGCTGGGCGACGTTGCGCACCCGCACCCCGCCCGGCGTCACGCCCTGCTCGCAGCCGAAGTGGGCGTGGCCGTGCAGCGCCAGGTCCGCGCCCACCTCGTCGATCGGCTCGCACAGCAGGTACGACCCGAGGAACGGGTGGATCTCGGGCGGCTCGCCGTGCAGCGTGCCGGGGATCGGCGCGTAGTGGGTCAGCGCGACCACGACGTCCGTGTCCAGGCTCTGCAACGCTTGTCGCAACGATTCGGCCGACGCCATGGTGTGCTCGACGAAGTCCTTCATCTCGCGCTCGCCGAAGCGGCTGGCGCACTTGCCCGCGAACCCGCCGCCGAAGCCCTTGACGCCCGCCACGCCCAGCGAGCCGTCCGGCAGGTCGAAGCGGGCCGCGTCGCCTTCGAGCACCACGACACCCGTCTCGCGCAGCAGGTTTGCGATCGGCTCGGCGGCGTCGCTGTGGTGGTCATGGTTGCCCAGCACCGCGGCGATCGGCACGCCGAGCCCGGCGAGTTCGTCGGCCACCACGCGGGCTTCCTCGAGCGTGCCGTGCCGGGTCAGGTCCCCGGCCAGCAGCAGGACGTCGGCGGTGCCCGCGAGGTGGTCCAGTGCCGGCCGCAGCAGGCCGCGGGAGTCCTCGCCCAGGTGCACGTCCCCGACCGCGGCGATCCTCATCGGCCGATCTCCTCCGCGCTCGCCGGTTCCCGGACGTCGGCGACCCGGACGTCGTTGTGCACCAGTTCCTCGGTCAGGTATTCGGTGACGACGGCGTCCACCTCCGCCTTCCGCGCGGGGCAGGTGACTTCGCCGGTCAGGTGGACGTGCTCGCCCCGCACGGTGACGTGCACGCCGAGCTCGGCGGTGCGGGGGTCTTCGGCCAGCGCGCGGCTGAGCCGGGCGACGAGGTACTGCGGTGGTTCGGGCACGAGTGCCTCCTTCGGATCGATGACGGCCAGGTCGCCGAGCAGGCTCAGGAACGCCCGCGCGTACGGGGACGCCGAGACCTGCACGGCAACGTCGGTCCAGTCGACCTGCTCGCGCAGGTCACGGGCGATCTGCAGCAGCGGCTCGAAGTCGCACCGGTGCGCGCTGAGCACCAGCAGCTTGTCCACCAGCAGGTCGGTCCCGGAGACGACGGGCGCGGCGGTCGACCCGACGCGCATCAGCGACGCGCGGTCGAGCAGCTCGTCGGTCACCGGCCGGTGGTTGGGCCGGTGGATGAGGTCGACGAGGATGTCGCCGTCGTAGACCTTCGTCAGCCAGTCCTCCGGCGGATGCACCCGCCGCAACCCGGCGGCGGTGAGGACTTCCGCGGCGGCTTCGGCATCCCCGGGCTTGAGGAAGAGGTCGACATCGTGATCCGACGGCGGCCCACCCCGGGCGTAGACGGCAAGCCCGCCGGCAACGGCGAACCGGATGCCCGTGCCGTCCAGCGCGGTCACGACGCGGGTCAGGCTCTGCAGCAACGCCTCCGCTTCCATGGCAGAGGACTACCCGCCGCCGGGGCGCGGCTAACCCGCGGGATCAAGGACCGGGGCAGGGCCAGCCGTGCGTCCAGCCGCCGGGCTCACGAAACCTGCCGCAGCCGCAGCCGCACACCGGGCTCACGAAAGCTGCCGCAGCCAGGCACGCGCGCCGGTCACCGTCGGATGCAAGGCCAGCCCCGCGTCCAGGCGGGTGAGCTGGAGGGGCCGCAGCACCGCGCGTCCCTCGGTGACCAGCGCGAACGGCAGGTTCGTTGCCTTCGCCGCGGCCGCCAGCTCGGCGATCACCTGCAGGCCCGCCGAGCCGCAGAACGTGATCCCGGCCAGGTCCACGATGAGCGCCTCCGGCGGCGGGGCCAGTGCCGCCCGTGCCCGCGCGCGCAGGACCGGTGCGGTGCCGAAGTCGAGGGCACCCGCCGCCGTCACGACGACGGCTTCGGGCACGGTGCTGACCTGCACCGTCAGTTCAGGCGTGCGGTCGGCGGTCACCGGCCCCTCCTTCCGTCGCTGACCGCGACCTTAGAGGGCCTGCATCGTTTTGTCATCGATTTGCTGTGAACCGGAGCAGGTCAGGGCCAGGGTTCTCCGTCGGCGAGAACCGGGGCTTCGCGGCGCTGGTCGAGGAAGTCGGCGGGGTCGGCGTCGGCGGGCACGGCCGTGACGTCCGGGTCGTGCGGGTCTTCGGGGCGGGCGGGCACCTGCTGGTCGGCGGCGTCGTTCGGCGGCGTGAACTCGTCGGGCATCGAGGTTCCTCCCTCTGCGCGCGCGGTTGTCCCCCGCCGGGGATCCGGCGGGGGGAACCAGCGTGTCGAAACCGTTCGGTCCGGTGGTTCTCACGAACTCGACCGCACCCGGCACGGGGCGCCGGCTGCCGCGGAAGTGCGCCTGGAGGCGCGGTGGCCGGGACGTCGTGGTCGTCGGACCGGCCGCGGTCGGGGCAGGCAACGGGCGCCGGAGCCGTGGAACTCCGGGTGCGGCACGGCATCACTCCCCTTTCGCGCTGTCCATCCACTTAGGACGATCAAGGCCGCGGCGGGGACCGCTCCCGGCACGGGCACGTCCCGGCGGGCGGCCGGACACGCGGGTGACGGCGCGGCACACCGAGGACGAGAACCGGACGGGGCATCCCCGGGGGACGCCGGGAAGCGGGCACCGGCGGCGGAGGCGGGTCGAAGTTCGCGGCCACGATCGCGTCGAACTCCGCCCTGACCCACGCGGGATCGGCCAGCACCAGCTCGGCGAACCCGTCGGTCGCGGCCGAACGGGCGATCTTGTCCGGCATCGTCGTTCACTCCCCGGATCGTCTCGCGATGTCACCAGGTCATGTCCTGCGCTTCCCTTTTTTCTATAGCACCGAACGGGAACGGCTTCAAGTCCCCGTTTCCCGGTGACAAGTTTTCCGGATCCACCCCGGCGGAGCAGCCGCCCGTGACGTCTTCACGGTGCGTCGGCGGCCAGAGGACCGATCGGGCGAGCACCGGCCCGCGCGGCTGCGCTGTTCAGGAGCCGTTCAGCACGCCGCCGTCGCGGAACCTGCTGTGCCGCAACGGCTCTGGGCTGATGCCGCGGTGGTCGACGACGCGGGCCGCCGCGTATGGTGCGGGCGTCGATCGTTTGGGAGCGCTCCCAGCGATGGCACCCGACGAAGGAGGACAGTGTGGTTCCCCGACGGATACGGCCCTTTCTCTCCCTGGTGGTGACGGCCCTGGCGGCCGTGCTGCTGGGCGGCGTCCTCACCGGCGTCGCCGAAGCGCACGGGTCCGCCACCGACCCGCCGTCGCGCAACTACGGCTGCTGGGCGCGCTGGGGCAGCGACTTCCAGAACCCGGCGATGGCGACCAAGGACCCGATGTGCTGGCAGGCCTGGCAGGCCGACCCGAACGCGATGTGGAACTGGAACGGCCTCTACCGCGAAGGGGTGGCGGGCAACCACCAGGCCGCGATCCCCGACGGAACGCTGTGCAGCGGCGGCCGCACGCAGGCGCCGCGCTACAACGCGCTGGACACGGTGGGCGCGTGGCAGATGGCGAACAAGGACAACCGGTTCACCCTCACGATCACCGACCAGGCCCGCCACGGCGCGGACTACCTGCGGGTGTACATCACCAAGCAGGGCTTCGACGCCGCGACCCAGCCGCTCGGCTGGGGCAACCTCGAACTGGTCGCCCAGACGGGCAAGCTCGCCCCGGCGGGCCAGTACCAGGTCGCGGTGAACGCGGGCAGCCGGACCGGGCGGCACGTCGTCTACACCATCTGGCAGGCGAGCCACCTGGACCAGTCGTACTACTTCTGCAGTGACGTGAACTTCTCCGGACGCTAGCGCGGCGCGTACCGGTGAAACCACTCCGCGGCGCCGCGGAGGGGCACCTCGACCGGCGGGAGGTCCGGGTACCAGGCCTTCTCCCACTCCAGGGAGACCCACCCGGACCACCCGCGCAGGGCCTCACCGCACGCCCCGAGCGGGACGGCGCCCTCCCCCGGCGGGGCGGGCGTCGGGTCGTCGCGGCCCACCGCGTCCTTGACCTGGAAGTAGCCGAGGTGCTCACCCAGCACCTCCCGCGTGGTGGCGGGCTCTTCCCCCGCCCGCCACGGGTGGACGGCGTCCCACAGCACGGCGGCCAAGCCCGGATCGAACTGGGCGACCAGCGCCAGCGCCGCGGCGCCGGTGGGGTGCGAATCGTGCGTCTCGACCAGCAGCCGCACGCCGGCGTCGCGAAGGTCGTCGAGGACGGCGGTGATGCGGGACGGCGCGTCCCCGTCGCCGCCCGGGAAGACGCGGATCGCGGCCGTGCCGATCCGGTGGGCCAGCTCGATCAGGGCTTTCAGCTCGTCGACCACCGGCCGGTCGCCCCCCGGTGCGGCGACCTTGGCGTAGCCGGCGAGGCAGGCGACGGCGAGCCCTTCGCCGTCGAGCAGGGACCGGACCTGGTCGACGGCCCGGGGTGGAAGTCCCAAGTGGACTTCCTCGCCGGGGTGGACGCGCAGTTCGAGGCCCGCGCAGCCGTGGGCGAGCGCGATGCGTGCCGCTTCGCGGACCGGGACTCCCGGCATGCCGAGCGTGCTCACGGCGAACTGCCAGCCCATTGCGTCCCCCGTTCCCGGTGCGAGTAAGCGCTTACCGGGACAGTAGCGGACTGCCCGCGCCCAAGGTCACCTCGGGCGCGGGCAGCGTGGCAACGGCTAGTGCGCCTTGTGCTGACCGCGGCCCGCGGGCGCGCGGCCGTTCGAACCCTCGCCGGACTTGCCACCGGACGACGAGACCTTCTCCGACTCCTTGGCCGACGACGGCTTCTCGGCCTGGTGGGCGGGCTTCGCCGAAGGGGTGGTCCCGGCGGGCTTGGCCGCAGGCGCGGTTCCGGAGGACGTGGTCCCGGACGCCGCGGTCCCACCGGGCTTGGCCCCAGGCGCAGTCCCGGCAGAAGTGGTCCCGCCAGGCGTGCTCCCGGCCGCCGCGGTCCCGGACGGCTTGGCCCCGGCAGGGGTGGTTCCGGCGGCGGTGGTCCCCGCGGGCTTCTCCGCGGACAGCGCCGCCGCGTTGCCGCTGGACTGGGTCGACGGCTTCTCCGCCGAACCCGAACCCGAACCCGACCCCGCGGCCGCCTCGTCCGCCAGCGGGTTCGGCCGCCGGACCTTGGCCACCGCCACGATGGCCGCCGCCAGGGCGCCGAGGGCCACCAGCCATGGCCAGCGGGCCTTCTTCGTGCGCTCGCCGCGGGCCACGCTCTTCGCTTCACGCAGCGCGACCGCCAGGTCCCGCTTCGCCGCCGCCACCGCCTTGCGGCGCTTGCGGCCCGGCTCGCCCGCCGAACTCACCACGGTCGCCACCGCCTGGGCGGCCTTGCGGCCCGGGTCGCGCATCTTCGCCGCCCTGGCCAGCACCTCGTCGCGGGCCGCCGTCGAGTTCGCCAGCACGTCGCGGCGGGAAGAGCGGGTGCTCTTGTCCAGTTCCCTGGTCGCCGCGCGGCCGACCTTCGCGAGTTCGTCCTTGCCTTCGGCCAGCTTCCGGTCGGTGATCTCGACCGCCCGCGCGGCCGCGGCCGCCCCCACCCGTGCCGCCTCCGCGGCGAGATCCCGTACGCCGGCCGCCGCCGTTTTCACCGATCGCCCGACCGGGGCGTCGCCCTGGCTCATGTGATCACCTCTCACTCGTCGCAGCAGGCAGGGCCTGCTCAGCTCACACCACTGGGCTACCCACCGGAGGGCCGTCCGGAACCTGGACCACCCGTCGGCGTCATCGGGCTGCCCCGTTACGACATCCGGTGGTACTTCGCCTGCCGAACGCCGGAAAACGCAGCCGGGGCGACCACGAAAGGTGCACTGCACGGACCTCGCCCCCACACTTCAGTGCGACGGCGGCCCGCGCCCGGTCGCCGGGACGGCCCAGCGCGGTCATGGTCCGCGTGGGCGCCTCAAGGCGTCCCTCCCCCGCCCGCCGCCTTGACACGGGGCGGTCCGGGTAACGTTCGCGGGCCCGGCTAACGCGGCGCGACGAATTTCGTCTCTCTCAGGCAAGCCAGCGGATTTCCGGCTCCGGCCGGTTGTCGAAAGGGACGTCCATGTCGCGAAGATCGCTCTTCGTCGCGGTCACCGCCGTCACCGCACTCCTCGCTCCACCGGCGGTCGCGCTCGCCGCGCCGCCCGGGGTCGACCCGGCCACCGTCGACCTCACCCTCGCCGCCGGCGAGAGCACCGCCGTCACCAAGCACGTGACCACCTCCGCCGTGCCGCCGAACCCCGATCTCGTGCTGCTCGCCGACACGACCGGCAGCATGGGAGGCGCCATCGCCAACGTCCGCGCGAACGCCGGCGCGATCACCGGGGACGTCCTCGCCGCGCAGCCGACCGCGCAGTTCGGCGTCGCCGAGTACAAGGACTTCACCGACGCCGTGCCGTTCAAGGTGAACCAGGACATCACCGGGAACACCAGCGCGGTGCAGGCGGGCATCAACCAGTGGGTCGCCTCGGGCGGCGGGGACATCCCGGAGGCCGACCTCAACGCCCTCTACCAGCTGGCGACCGGCGCGGTCGCCTTCCGCCCGGACGGCACCCGCATCATCGCCTGGTTCGGCGACGCGCCGTCGCACGACCCGAGCGGCGGGCACACCCTGGCCCAGACCATCGACGCGCTCAAGGCGGCGAACATCCGCGTGGTCGCGGTCAACGTCGGCGCGCTCGACTCGGCGGGCCAGGCCAGCGCGATCACCTCGGCCACCGGCGGCGTGCTGCTGAACAACGTCCCGTCGAGCCAGGTGTCGCAGGCGATCCTCGACGGCATCAAGTCCATCGAGGTCACCGTGGCCCCCAAGGTCACCAGCTGCGACCCGCAGCTGACGGTCACCAACGCGCCGGCAAGCGTCAAGGTGACCAGCGGCGACGTCGCGACGTTCACCGAGACGGTCGCGGCCGCGGCCGACGCCGCCCCCGGCACCTACCACTGCACGGTCGACTACCTGGTCGACGGCGTGTCCCGCGGGTTCGTCGAGACGACGACCGTGCGCGTGCTCGGCCTGAGCATCAACGACGTGACGGTCGCGGAGGGTTCCGGCGGCCCGCCGGTGCCGGCGACCTTCACGGTGTCGCTGCTGGGCGGGCCGAGCCCGAACCCGGTGACCGTGCACTACGCCACCTCGGACGGCACCGCGACCGCCCCGGCCGACTACCAGGCGGCCGGCGGGGACGTCACCTTCGCGCCCGGTGAGACGGCCAAGCCGGTGACCGTGCTGGTCAACCCGGACACGGTCGACGAGCCGGACGAGACGTTCACCGTGACGCTGTCGGCCCCGTCCGGCGCCGGGCTGGTCGACCCGATCGGCGTCGGCACGATCGTCGACGACGACCGCGACGGCACGTTCTCCTGCACGGCCACCGCGGCGAACGTCATCGGCATCACCGCGGCCGTGGCGAACCCGGCGAACCTGCCCTGCGCCGACGACAGCGCGTCCGTCCTCGACGCGACGCTCAACGCGGGCCTGATCAAGGTGCAGACGCACGCGCTGACGGCCTCGACGGACCTGGCGCCGGACGACCAGTCGGCGGCACCGGCGGCGGGCGACCACGCGCAGGCGGCGGCCCGCATCGACAAGACGGTGATCAGCACGGTGGGCCTGACGATCGAGCTGGGCGTGATCCAGTCACAGGCGGCGGCGACGTGCCAGCCTTCACCGAGCGGGCTCGCCCCGGTCCTGACCGGCAGTTCGAACGTCGCTTCGCTGAAGATCAACGGGGTTCCGGTGGCGGTGGGCTCGGCGCCGCTGACGATCCCGCTGGTGATCGGCACGCTGAAGCTGAACGGCCAGACCGTGGCGAACGGCGTGGTGAAGCAGCAGGCGGTCGCCCTGGAGACGGCGCTGGCGAAGATCGTGCTGGCGGAGTCCCAGGCCGACGTGCACGGAACGCCGGCCCACCCGGCGGGTGATCCCTGCCACCGCTGACGCGGTGCAGCGGCCGGGGCGGACGTCGTCCGCCCCGGCCGTCCACTCAGGACAGACCCTGGCCGGTCACTTCGCGAAGGCGGCGCGGACCCGCTTGCCGTTCACGATCGCGGCGACCCCGAGCAGCAGCACCCCGCAGACGGCCTGCTCGATCCTCAGCCACACCGGGAAAACACCCGGCAGCGCGACGATCACCCCGATGACGACGATCATGATCGCCGAGACGATCCGCAGCCGCAGCAGCGCACGCGGGTTGCCCTTCGCGGCACCCGACGCGAACGTCAGCATCAGGAAGGCCGTGACGGCGACGATCGACCCGCGGATCCACACCGCGTCGGTGACCAGGCCGGGGTCGTTCCGCAGCAGCACGATCGCGCCGAGGGTGAGCACACTGAGGACCAGGTAGCAGACGACCAGGCGCCGTGCCGGGCCCAGCGCGGCCCGTGCCGCCGAGCCGCCGACGTTCTCGCTGTTCACCATTCCTCCTCGGACCCTGCTGCCCTTGCCGGGAACCATCGTCGCGAGCAGGCGCGGGAACCGGCAGTGCCGTCCCTCATCGACCGGCGGTGACATTTGTAATACCGGCGGCCGGAAAGCCCGGCCGTTGACAACCGCCCCGGCGCGGAGCAGTCTGGGAGCGCTTCCAGAACGAGCAACGGCGCTTAGGAGAGCCCATGGGATCCGTCCGCCGCCGACCGGCCGTGCTCGCCGCGGTCGCCACCCTGGTCCTCGCGTTTTCCGTGGTATACGGCGGAAAACCGGCCGCCGTGGCGGCAACGCCGGTGACAGGCTACGCAACCCACTTCGACGCGCTCGGCTCCCCGTACGGCGGCTGCGGCCTCCCCCAGAACGTTCTCGATTCGCCCGATTTCGTGGCGCTCAACGTCTACAACACTCCCGGTGACTACAGCTTCTACCCGCGGCCGCTGCCGCCGTCGCAGGCCGGCAAGATCGGCCTCTGGGACAACGGCCGCAACTGCGGGCGGTTCGTGCAGGTGACGATCGGCGCCTACTGCACCGGTGTCAACGACGGGGCGCCGGGACAGCCGTTCTGCCGCAACGGTTCCTGGGTGTCCGACGGCTACGAAGGCGCCCAGCTGACCATGGTCGTGGCCGACAGCTGCGGCGACGCGAACGCCTGGTGCCGCGACGACCCCGGTCACCTGGACCTGGCGACGGCGTCGCTGAACCGGTTCGTCAAGAACGGCGTCCCGGTGGGTGACATGAACCCCGCGCACTGGAACAACCGGCGCATTTCGTGGTCGTTCGTGCCGTCGCCGGACTACACCGGCGACCTCAAGCTGGGCTTCCTCAAGGGCGCGCAACGGTACTGGACGGCCATCGCGGTGTCCCACCTGCCGAACGGCATCCACGGGGTCGAGTATCTCGGCGCGGACGGCACCTGGCAGCAGGCCCAGCCGAACAGCGACATGGGACAGTCCTTCGTCATCGGCCCGACCACGACGGCGGGCACCGCGTACGCGATCCGGGTCAGGGACGCCGCCGACACGCTGGTCGGCAACGGCCGCGTCTACCGGTTCACCCTGCCGGACCAGTGCCTGTCGGGCTGCACGGCGGACTACACCGCTGTCACCTACACGACCGGAGACAGCACACCGACCACCACGCCGACCACGAGCACCACGACGCCGGTGCCGTCCGGCCCGTCCTGCGCGGCGACCTCCGCGGTGACGTCCACCTGGTCCGGCGGGCACCAGCTGGAGTTCACCGTCCGGAACACCGGGACGGCGGCGCTCACGGGCTGGACCACGTCGTTCTCGTTCGCGGGCACCCAGCAGCTGGCCAACTCGTGGAACGCACTCCCGAGCCAGGCAGGCCGCCAGGTCACGGCGGTCAACGCGGCCTACAACGGGGCACTGCCCCCGGGTGCGACGACGACCTGGGGAGCGGTGGTGAACGGAGCGGTCCAGCCACTGTCCGAGCTGGCCTGCACCGCGCGGTGACGATTCCTTTCGCGCTCCGGCGATGTCCAACCATCGAGCCGGCTTCGACGAGAGGAAAGCACGATGGAAACGCCACCGCTGGTGTCCGCCGCGGAGTGGGATGCCGCCCGCCGGAAACTGCTGGTGAAGGAGAAGGAACTGACCCGGGCGCACGACGCGCTGGCCGCCGAGCGGCGGCGGATGCCGTGGACGGAGGTGACGGCGGACTACCGGTTCGACGGCCCGGCCGGGCGGGTGCGCCTGCCGGACCTGTTCGAGGGCCGCCGTCAGCTGATCGTCTACCGCTTCTTCTTCGAGCCGGGGGTGCACGGCTGGCCGGAACGCGGCTGCGTGGGCTGCTCGATGATGGCCGACCAGGTCGGGCACCTCGCCCACCTGAACGCCCGCAACACCACCTACGTCCGGGTGTCGCGGGCACCGCAGCCGGACATCGCGCGGCTGAAGGCCGAGATGGGCTGGACCGCGCCCTGGTACACCCTCACCGACAGCTTCGACGCCGACTTCGGCGTGGACGAATGGCACGGCACGAACGTCTTCGTCCGCGACGGCGACCGGGTGTTCCGCACGTACTTCCTCAACCACCGCGGCGACGAAGCGCTGGGCAGCACCTGGAGCTATCTCGACCTGACCCCGTTCGGGCGGCAGGAGGACTGGGAGGACTCCCCGGAGGGTTACCCGCAGGACCCGGCGTATTCGTGGTGGCGGCGCCACGACGAGTACGAGACCGGCGACGACCCGTGGGAGGGACGCCTGGCCGAGAAGGTGGCCGCGACGAAGGAGCACGCCCGCGCGTCGGCAGCCGAGAGCAGCTGACGCCCTCGGCGACGCACCTGGCCGGACGTCACCGCCGGGCGCGTCGCCGGGTCAGCATGAGCGCCAGCGGCCGGGCACCGATCCCGTGCAGGACCACGCTGCCCAGGACACATGCGACGGTGATCACCAGGATCGTGTCGGCCGCCGGTCCCTCGGGCAGCTTGTTGAACGCCAGCAGCCCGAAAACGATCGTCGTCGTGCCGCGCGGGCCCAGTGCCCCGACGAGCACGCGTTCGCGCCCGGACAGCTTCGAGCCGGTCAGCGAGAGCAGCACCGGGACCAGGCGGACCACGGTGAGCGCCGCGGCGCAGAAGACCACCACCTGCCACGAGACGCCCAGCGAGAACGCCAGGACGGCCGCGATCCCGACGACGAACCACATGGTCGTGGTCAGCAGGGTGGTGACGTCCTCCAGCAGGTGCAGGTCCTTGCTCAGGGCGTCGGCCCGGACCTCCGCGCGGTCGCCGCGGCCGTCGCGGACCCGGCGGGCCTTGAGCAGCCGGTGCACGTAGCGGAAGGCGATACCGCAGACGAACGAGGCGACGAACCCGTTGCCGTCGGCCGCGACGGTGACGGTGTAGGTCAGCAGCGGCGCCAGCAGCACCGCGATGCGCCCGGACTGGGCCGTCAGCCACCCGGCGTGGTGGGCCCGGTCCAGCAGCCACGCGAGGACACTGCCCAGCAGGACGCCCGCGACCACGGCCTTGACGGCGAAGGGCAGCGCCGTCGCGAGCGCGTCGAGTGGCGTCCGCTGCTGGGTCTCGGCGCCGGCGAGGATCAGGGCGAAGAGGAACAGCGGGGAGACGATCCCGTCGTTGTAGCCGCTTTCGACGTTGAGCACGCTGCGCACCCGCATCGACAGCGTCCGGTCGCGGACCAGCTGTTCCGCGGGCGCGAAGTCGGTCGGCATGGTGACGCCCGCGACCAGCAGGAGCACCGCCCACGGCAGGTCGGGGAACAGCAGCCAGCCCAGCAGTGCCGCGAGCGCGAGACTCAGCGGCAGCGCGATGAACAGCACCCGGGCGACCAGGCCGGGATAACCGCCCCACAGGCGGCCGCCGCGCACCTCGGTGGCGTCGACGAACAGCAGCACCGCGAGGATGATCTCCGCGATGTGCTGCACCGCCTCGGTGTTCAGCACGGCGGCGATCGAGTCCTCGTACAGCACGCCGACCAGGACCCCGGCGAGCACCATGACCACCGGAGCACCGAGGTTCCACCGGTCGAGCCGGGCGGCCGCGAGCGCCCGGACGAGCATCGCGACCGCGGCGGCGAGCAGGAGCAGGTTCATGCGCCCATTGTCCCGCATGCGTCCTAAAAGGAACGACGGGCCCGGGTGTCCACACCGGACCGCCGCGGGGCACCTTCCGCACCGGTGCCCCGCGGCGGGCGAATCAGTGATCGTTGAGGTAGTAGTGCGTGCTCTGGTACTTGTAGTCCGGGCCCAGCCAGACCGTGATGCCGATGTTCGTGTTCTCCGGCAGGTTGTAGACGCCGCCCTGGGAAGCACTGGCCGAGGCGCACGAGCCCAGCCCGCCGGAAGCGGTGAGGGTGTAGCGGATGTCGTAGGCGCCCGGAACGGAACTCTCTTCGCTGGCAACCTGGACCCGCGGAGCATAACCGTCGGCGGCGGTGTCGCAGACCGAGACGCGGTCGCCGTTCTCTTCGATGTAGACGGTGCCGCCCTTGTTGCCGTCGGTGGTGGTCCAGGTGTGGTCCCAGCCGTTGGAGGGCGGGTCCACGGCCGCCCCCGCCGAAGTGGCGGTGGCCAGCATCCCCGCGGCGGCAAAGGCGGCCGCCGCGGCCACGCCGAGGGCTTTGTTCCGTACGGTCATCGGTTGTTCCCCTTTCGTTTCCCGTACGGTGACAAGCCCGGCTTCCAAACCGCTTCCAAAAGCCTGCTCTCAGAAACCGGGCCGCCCATGGTCTGTCACGCGGCAACCGTCCGCCGTCAGGCCGTCTCGCAGGAGGCCGGTGCTGTCCGGGAGCTTTCCCAAGCGGGCCAGGGTCACCAGCCGCCGGGCGGCGTGTTCGTTTCCGCCCGCCGCCCTGGTGACGAGTTCGCCGAATCGGCCGGACTCGGCGAGGCAGGTGGCGAGTTCGTCGTCGGCCCAGCCGAGGCCCGCGTCCGCGGAGGTACGGGCGAGGTCCAGCGCTTCGGGCATCCGGTGGGTCCTGGCCAGCAGCCGGACGTATTCGCGGCCCGCGTGTTCGTGTCCCTGGTCGAGGAGCTTCCGCAGCTGGGCCGTGTTGCCCGCCATGGCCAACCGGCGGGGAACCCACCTGAGCCCCCATTCCGCGTTGTGGCGCGCGATCTTCAGCGCCTCGCGCCAGCAGCCGTGGTCGACGAGAAGTTCCGCGAGGACAGCCGGGGGGTCGGTGTCCGCCGGCTGGTTCAGCTCGACCTGGACGCGTTCCCGCAGCAGCGTGCGCACGCGGTCACGGTGCCCGTGCGCGCACAGCGCGTCGGCGAGTTCGCGAAGCAACTTGTCCCACCCGCCCGGTGCCGATCGGATCGCCGCCTCGATGGCCAGGTCCGGACCGCCGTGCCGGACGAGCAGGTCCAGCAGTGCCCCGCTGGGCCGGGGACATTCGCGGACCCGGCCGAACAGTTCGAGTCCCTCTGTGACCTGGCCGTCCTTCAGCAGTGCTTCGACGAGGACCAGGATCACGCTCTGGTCCTCGAACCCGGCGAGTGCCCGCAGCCGATCCAGCCGTCCGGCGGCGGCGAACTGCTTCGCCAGCCACAGCTGGGGCTGCAGCACCTTGCCGCCGCGCAGGAGTTCCATGACGCGTTCCCAGTCGCCTCGGCCGGCGAGCAGGTCCGCCAGCCGTTCGCCGGCACCGCCGTATCTCCCGATGCCGTCCTCGACGAGGCGAGAGAGCAGTTCGATGGCCTTGTCTTCCTCGCCGCCGCGTTCGAGGAGCTGGACCAGGTGCACCCACGCCCACTCGACGTCGGCGCGTTCCGCGTAGACCTCCAGCAACGCCCGGGCTTCCCGGACACAACCGTGCTCCAGCAGGCCGAGCACCGTCGCTTCCTGCAGAGCCCCTCCCGGCGCCGGCGATCCGGCTGTGGCCGGTATGCGGTGTCCCGCAGCAGGCGAAGTGCCCGGTCGAGGCGACCGTACTCGGTCATGAGGACGACCAGGTGCTCCTGCTGCTCCTCGTTCGCCGTCGCGATGGCGCGCTCGAGCAAAGGATCCGCATGGCGGTACAGCAACCGCTGACAGGCGCTCTCGGCCAACCGCAGCACGTCGTCGGAATCGTCCGTGTGCCGCAGCAGTGCCGACCACAGTGATTCCGGAACGAGGCGGCCCCGCCGGGCGGCCCGGCCGTGCTGGTCCAGGTAGTCGTGCAGCTCGTAGCCGTCGGCCGGACCCACGCCCGCGGCCTGGCGCAGCGGGCCCAGCGCCGTCACACCGAGCACGGCTTCGCCCGCGGCGCGTCCCAGGCCGCGCTCGAACCAGTCCCCGGGCGGTCCGACCCGATCCTGGTCGCCGAGGTAGCCGGCCGCCGCTTCGGCCAGGAGCGCACGGGTGACGGGCCGCCGGCGTCCCAGGCGCCGGGCGTCGATCGCCGCCGTCACCACCGCCGCGGCGAACCGGTCGTCGGAGCCGTCCGGGTACTCGAGCCGTTCGACCAGGGCCGGGCCGCCCGCCATCGTCTGGATCACCTCGCGCCCGCGGCCGGACGCCGACACCGCGGCGGACAGCCGCGGATCCGCCATCCCGAGCGACCGCGCGGCCCGCACGTCCGCCTCACCGAACCGCTCGGCGACCCGGATCCGCCGGACATGCTGCTGGAGCAACGCCCGTGCGTTGCCGTGGTCGTCCCGGTGCGCACTGCGCGGGGCGGCGACGAACTCGGCCCAGAACTGCGGCCACAGCGTCCCCAGTACGACGGTCGAACCGCCGTGCGATCCGTCGAGCAGGCTCCACAGCGCGGCCGCTGCGACGTCGCCTGCCGATCCGGAAAGGTAGTTGTGGGTCTCGTTGAGCCAGAGGATCGCCTCGTCCCCGAGCCGGCCGGAACGCACGAGCTTCAAAAGCTCGCCGGCCGTGCGCGGGTACCAGAGCGGCCACTTCCGCAGCCGCTGGTGAGCCAGGACGGACTCGTAGAGTGCGCGGGTCTTGCCGGTCGACGACTCACCGGTCAGCACCACCATGACGCTCTGTGCCGGATCCGCCAGCAGTTCGTCCAGCTCGGCGTCGTGCGCGCGCCGGACATAGCGCGGCAGGTCCGGCAGCGGCCCGCCGGGCACCGTGATCGCCCGGTGGACGCCGAGGGTGAAGGCGTTCCAGGCCGTGATCGGGCGCCCGGCGGGCACCGGCTCGCCGTCGGGCCGGGAGTGCAGGTGGACGTCCCCGGCGAGGTGCCCCACCTGCAGGACCGCTTCGGCGTTCCCGTCCACCCGGTTGTGCGTCGGCGCGCGCTCGTCCAGAGTCGGCCTCCTCCCGCCGCCTCCAGCTTAGACCGGGCGCGCGCCCGGTTTGAGGACTCACTTGCGGGGCAGGCCCGGCGGATTGATCTCCGAGGACGGCACCGCCTCCGAGCCGAGGTTCCAGCGCTTGAGGACCTCCGCGTACTGCCCGTTCCGGATCTCCGTCTCCAGTGCCTGCTGCAGAGCCTTGACCAGGCCGTCGTCCTTCTTCGTCATCGCCGCGATGTCCGCCGGGATCGTGCCGCCGCCGGAGATCGTGCCGACGATCTTCGTCTTTCCGTCGACCGCCACGTGGTAGGCCGAGGTCGGGTTCGGGCCGACGTACGCGTCGATGCGGCCGGACTGCAGGGCCAGGTAGTAGTCCGAGGTTGCCTGGTAGTACTGGAACTTCACCGGGGCCAGGCCCGCCGCCCGGTTCTGCTGGTCCCAGCGCAGCAGGATCTGCTCCTGGTTGGTTCCCGCGCTGACCCCCACCGTGAGCCCGGCGATGTCCTTCGGACCTCCGACGGTGATGTTCTTCTCGCTGCGGACCTCGAACGCGATCGTGTCCTTGCGGTAGGTCGCGAAGTCGTACTTGTCCTTGCGTTCCTCGGTCACCGTGATGTTCGAGAATCCCGCGTCGAACTGGCGGTTCTCCACCGACAGGAAGAGGTTCTCCCAGGACGTCGCCTGCAGGTCGAGCCGCAGGCCGAGGACGTCGGCGACCAGCTGGGCGAGGTCGGGCTCGACGCCGATGACCGTCTTGTCGTCGTCGGCGCGGAACGACAGCGGCGGGGTGCCGTTGCCGGTCGTCCCGACGACCAGGGTGCCGCGGCTGCGGATGGCGGCCGGGACGAGGGCGGCGATCGCGTCGACCTTCTGGGCGCGGACGCGGTTCTGGTTCGCGGTGATGTTGACGCCGCCGGGCTGCCCGGCCGGCGGCGCGGTCGCCGCCTCGGGGCTGCCGCACGCGGCGAGCAGGAACACCGAAGCGAGCAGCAGTGTGCGCAGTCTCATGACTCTCCTCAAAGGACTTTGTCGACGAAGGCCCGGGTGCGGGCGTGGCTCGGGTTGTCCAGCACGGCGGCGGGCGGGCCCTGTTCGACCACCCGGCCCGCGTCGAGGAACACGACGGTGTCGGCGACTTCGCGCGCGAAGCCCAGCTCGTGGGTGACGACGACCATGGTCGTGCCCGCCCGCGCCAGCTCGCGCAGGACGTCCAGGACCTCGCCGACCAGCTCCGGGTCCAGCGCCGACGTCGGCTCGTCGAAGAGCAGGACGTCCGGTTCGAGCGCCAGCGCCCGCGCGATCGCCACGCGCTGCTGCTGCCCGCCGGACAGCCGCCGCGGGTACTCGCCCGCCTTCTCGGCGAGCCCGACCCGGGCGAGCAGCTCACGCGCCTTCGCCTCGGCCTCGACTCGCGGGCGGCGCTGTGCCGAGATCGGCGCCTCGGCGACGTTGTCCAGCACGGTCAGGTGCCCGAACAGGTTGAAGTTCTGGAAGACGAACCCGATGCGGGTGCGCTGCTTGAGGATCTCCCGTTCCTTCAGCTCGTGCAGACGGTTGCCGGACCGCCGGTAGCCCATCAGCTCGCCCCCGACGCTGATGAACCCGCGGTCGGCCCGTTCGAGGTGGTTGATCAGCCGCAGCAGCGTCGACTTCCCGGACCCGGACGGTCCCAAGAGGACAGTCACTTCCCCCGGCCGCACCTGCAGGTCGACGCCGTCGAGGACGGTCAGCGCGCCGAAGCTCTTGTGGACACCGCGGACGTCCACCATGTACTCCACGCTCATGCCCCACGCCCCAGGCGGCGTTCGACCTGGTACTGCACGACCGACAGCACCGTGGTCAGCGCCAGGTACCAGGCCGTCGCCACCAGCAGCAGCGGGATCACCCGGCCGCTGCGCGTGTAGATCACCTGGACCTGGTAGAACAGCTCCGGCAGGGCCATGACGTACACCTGCGACGTCGCCTTCAGCATGCCGACGATCTCGTTCGCGGCGGTCGGCACGATCGTGCGCAGCGCCTGCGGCAGCACGATCCGGCGGAACTGCCGTCCGGCCGGGATGCCCAGCGCCGCGGCGGCTTCCTGCTGCCCGGGGTCCACCGACAGGAATCCCGCGCGCACGATCTCCGCGGCGTAGGCGCCCTGGTGCAGGGCGAGGCCGAGCCCGGCCGCCAGGAACGGTGGGATCAGGCTCATCGTGCCGACCGAGACGAACGACGGCCCGAACGGGATGCCGAACGAAATCTCGTTGTAGAGGATCGCGAGGTTGTACCAGAAGAGCAGCTGCAGAATGAGCGGGACCGAGCGGAAGATCCACGTGTAGGTCCAGCTGACCGCGCGCAGCAGCGGGTTGCGGGAAATCCGCATCAGCGCCAGCACGGTGCCGAGCAGGAAGCCGGCCACGACCCCGAACAGCGTCAGTTCGAGGGTCAGCGCGACCGCTTCCAGTATCGATTTCTGGAAGACGAACCGGGCGAACGTCGGCCAGTCGAACGCCTTGTTGGTCACCAGCGCGTGCCCGGCCATGGCGACGAGAACCGCCACGACGGCCGCGGCGATCCAGGTCAACGGGCGCCGCGCGGGCACGATCTTCAGTGCTTCTTCCGGGGCCGCGGCCGGTGCGGGCCGCGTGCCGAGATCGCTGGTCATCTCGCCCCCACCACGGCCGGAAGTGCCTTCGAGAACGGCAACGGGGCCCGCGGCACGGCGTCGACGTCGAAGTGCGGCGTGTACCCGGTGGCCAGGTAGAGCCCGCGCGCCTCCGGCTGGTTCGGGCCGGTGGTGAGGAAGATCCGCCGGTACCCGCGCCGGCCGGCTTCGGCCTCCAGCTCGGCGACGACCCGGCGGGCCAGGCCCCGGCCGCGCTGCGCGGGATGCGTCCAGATCCGCTTGAGTTCGGCGGTTTCCTCGTCGTATCGCTGGAATGCCCCGCCCGCGACCGCGGCACCGTCCGTCAGGAGCAGCAGCAATCCGCCGTCCGGCGGAGCGAACCGTTCCGGCGGGTATTCACGGAGTTCGAAGTGGACATCGCTGAGCACGCGGTGGTAGCGCGCCGAATACTCGCGGGCCAGGTCGGCGAGCAGCGGCCGGACCCGCGGATCAGACTGGGCGACCCAGACGGATTCGGGCATGGGAATACCTGTTCCGGAAAAGGAAAGGGAAGAAAAGCGCGGACGCTTTCCGCTGACACCGACGAACTCTAGGAAGCGTCGCGGGGCCCGGTCAACGAGCAGGCCGCCGGTTCCAGATCCTGGACGACGACCCCGGCGCGGCGGTCCACATCCTGAGCGTGCGTGCGCCGGGGCCGTCCACCGGATAGCGTCGTGGTCCGACGCGCTGAAAGGGACCTTCCTTACGTCTGACGCGACGAAAGTCCCTTTCGCTGCACCAGACGAGACGAAAGCGCCTTTCAGCCCACCCGGGTGCACCCCGGCCGGCGTCCGGAGTGGTCCGGATGGCCGGGACGCCGCCGGTAGGGGGTCGTGAGTGGCAATTCGGGTTCTAACGCGAATTACCACTCACGACAAGCCGCGGCAGACCACCACCCCGGCCACCCCGGTCAGCGCAGCAGCCGCCAGGCTTCGCGGCGGCGGCGCTGGGCCTCCGGGTCGGCGACCGGTGCCGCCGACAGCAGGCGCTGCGTGTACGGGTGCGCCGGTGCGGTCAGGACTTCCTTGGCCGGGCCCTGCTCGACGACGTGCCCGCGGTGCATCACCGCCACGCGGTCGGCCAGCTGCTCGATCACCGCGAGGTCGTGGCTGATGAACAGGCACGCGAACCCGAACTCGTGCCGCAGCTCGCGCAGCAGGTCGAGGATGCGGGCCTGGATGGTGACGTCGAGCGCGCTCGTCGGCTCGTCGGCCACCAGCAGGTCCGGGCCCAGTGCCAGGGCCCGCGCGATGCAGACGCGCTGACGCTGCCCGCCGGACAGCTCGTGCGGGTAGCGGGCGGCCAGCGACGGCGCCAGCTGGACCGCTTCGAGCAGCGCCGCCACCCGTCCGTCCACTTCGGACCGGCGGGCCGCGCCGTGCAGCCGCAGCGGCGTCGCGACGCTCTCCCCGACCGTGGTGCGCGGGTTCAGCGAGGACAGCGGATCCTGGAACACCACGCCGATCCGGCGCCGCAGGGCCTTCGCCGCCCGGCCGCGCACGCGGGTGATGTCCGCGTCGCCGATGCGGACGGACCCCGTGGTGGGCGTGAGCAGCCCGGTGACCGCGCGGGCCACCGTGCTCTTGCCCGAACCGGACTCCCCGACCAGCCCGAGTACCTCGCCCGGCTCCACGTGCAGGCTGACCCCCGCGGCCGCGTGCACGGCCATCGCGCGGAACCGGCCGCGGTAGGTCACCGACAGGTTTTCCACGCGCAGCAGCGGTGCCTCGGCGGGCACGTCGGGGACCGACGCCACCGCCGGGTGCTCCGCCGCGGCGACGTGCCCGGGCCCGGCCGAGATGTCCGCGGCCAGTGCGCGTTCCAGCCCGGTCGTCGCCGCGCTGCTGAGCGAGACGACCGAGCCGAGCAGCTGCCGCGTGTAGTCCTCGGCAGGCGCGGTGAAGATCGCCTCGACGGTCCCCTGCTCGACGACCCGGCCGTCGTGCATGACGACCACCCGGTCGGCCAGGTCGGCGACCACGCCCATGTCGTGGGTGATCAGCAGGATCGCCGTGCCGAGCCGCTCGCGCAGGTCCCGCAGCAGCTCGAGGATCTCCGCCTGCACGGTGACGTCGAGAGCGGTGGTGGGCTCGTCGGCGATCAGCAGCTTCGGCTCGTTCGCCACCGCCATGGCGATGACGACGCGCTGCAGCTGCCCGCCGGACAGCTCGTGCGGGTAGGCGCGCAACCGCTCGCGCGGTGTGGGCAGCCCGACCAGGCCGAGCAGCTCGACCGCGCGCTCGCGGGCCGCCGCGGCGGTCGTGTCGCGATGCGCGCGGATGGCTTCGACGAGCTGGTCGCCGATGGTGAACACCGGGTTGAGCGCGCTCATCGGCTCCTGGAACACCATCCCGACCTCGCCGCCGCGGACTGCCCGCCGCTCGGCCGGTGTCATCGCGTAGAGATCCCGCCCGGCCAGCTCCGCCCGGCCGGACACCTTTGCCGTGGCGGGAAGCAGGCCGAGCAGGGACATCGCGGTGACCGTCTTGCCCGAGCCGGACTCCCCGACCACCGCGACGACCTCGCCCGCGCCGACCTCGTAGCCGACCCCGCGGACGGCTTCGACGTCCCCGAAGGAGACCGCGACGTCGCGCAGCCGCAGGAGCCCGGCTGCGGTCACTGGAGAATCCCGAACTTGCGGTAGTCGACGTAGGCCGGGAAGCGGCCGATCTGGACGTCGCCGACCTTCGAGCCGTGCAGGAACGAGTTTCGGGTGTAGATCAGCGGCACGACCGGCGAGTCGGCGAGGATCTTCCTGTCCAGCGCCGCCCACTTCTTCCCGGCTTCCGCCGGGTCCACAGTGGCCTGTGCCTCGGCGATCAGCCGGTCGACTTCCGGGTTGCTGTACCGGGATTCGTTGTACCCGCCGTTGCCGATCTCGGTGGACTGGAACAGCGGCTGGATGTTCGCGTTGGCCGACGGGATGTCCGGCTGCCACGAGGTCAGCGTCAGGTCGAAGTCCGAGAGGCCCTTGGTGTCCACTTCGGACGTGTAGGTGTCGTCGTCGAGCGGCTTGATGGTGACCTTGATGTTCGCCCGCGCCAGCGACGCCTGGATCGCCGCGGCCTTCTCCGGGAAGCCCCGCTCGTTGTGGGTGGCCAGAACCAGCCCGTCCAGGCCGTTCGGGAAGCCCGCCTCGGCCAGCAGCTGCTTGGCCTTGGCCACGTCGCCGGACGGCGGCGCCGGGTACAGGTCGAACTGCTCACGCCCCTGCAGTCCCGGCGTGATCAGCGTCGTGGCGACGTCACCGGCGAGCTGGGCGCTGCCCGCGCTGGCCACCTGGAACGCGGCCTTGTCGACGGCGTACTGGAAGGCCTGGCGCACCTTGGGATTGGTCAGCTTCCCGCGCTGCGTGTTCAGCGAAAGGTAGGCCAGCGCACCGGATTCCGAGGTCACCAGCCGCGCCTTCGCCGAGGCGTTGCCCTGGATCTGGGCCAGCTGGGCGGGCGAGGCGAAGGACATGCCGAAGGCGTAGCGGTCGTTGCCGCTGTCGTCGACCAGGCGCTTGGAGATGACGCCGGTGTCCTGGCCGAGCTGGAACTCGATGGTGTCCGGGTTGGCCAGCCGGGTCTTGTCCTCGTCGCGGCTCCAGTTCGGATTGCGCGTCAGCTTCGCCGACTTGCCGCGCTCGTAGCTCGCCAGCTGGTACGGGCCGGACGCGACCGGGTGGTCACCGTAGTTCGGCTCGGCACCCTTGCCCTTGGGCACCGGGGAGAACGCCGGCGTGCTGGCGACCCAGTTGAAGTCGCCGTAGGGGCGGGCGAGGTGGAAGACGATCGTCTTCGCGTCCGGCGTCTGGATGGTGTCGAGGTCCTTGCCCTCGAACGGGCCCTTGTACGCCAGGCCCGGCGAGAGCAGGTCCTTGTGGTAGGCCAGGCCGCCGGAGAACGCGGGCGCGAAGGAGCGTTCGAGGCCCCACTTGACGTCTTCGCTCTTGATCGGCGTGCCGTCGGCGTACTTGAGGCCGTCCTTGAGGGTGAACGTCCACGTCTTGCCGCCGTCGCTGGGCCGCCCGGTGTCGGTGGCCAGGTCCGGCACGATCGTGGTGTCCTTGCCCGGCGCGACGTCCCACGACGTCAGCCGGCGGTGGATGAGCCCCAGGGAGGTGACGACGAGGTTCGAGCTCTTCGCCGGGTCCCAGGTGATCGACGGCGCGTCGTTGAGCAGGACGAGGTTCCCGCCCGGCTTGACGCTGCCGCCCTGCCCGGCGGGTGTGTCGTTGGCACCGCACGCCGTCAGCAGCATGACGGCGGCGGCCACGCCCGCCGCGAGCCTGAGTTTCATCGTTTCCCCTTCAGACAAGGCGTGCTCGCGGATCGAGCGCGCCGTAGCAAAGATCGACCAGGAAGTTCAGGACGGTGACCAGCAGCGCCGAGAACAGCGTGACGCCGAGCAGCACCGGCAGGTTGAGCGACGCGATGGCGTCGACGAGCAGCCGTCCCACCCCGGCCATGCCGAAGATCCGCTCGGTGATCACCGTGCCGGCCAGCAGCGAGCCGAGGTCGACGCCGAAGACCGTGACGACCGGCAGCAGCACGTTGCGCAGGGCGTGCCGTCCCACCACTTTCCGCTCGGTCAGGCCCTTGGCCCGCGCGGTGCGGATGTAGTCCTCGCCGAGGGTCTCCAGCATCTGGCCGCGGGTGAGCCGCGCGTAGACGGCGGCGTGCAGGAAGGCCAGCACGAGCCACGGCAGCACGAGGTGCCACGCCCACTGCGCGGGATCCTCCGTCAGCGGCACGTATCCGGACTTCGGCACGACGTCGAGCGCGAAGGCGAAGATCGTGATGCCGATCATCCCGGCGAGGTAGGCGGGCATGGACACGCCTGCCATGGCGGCGGCCATGGTGATCCGGTCGGCGGCGGTGCCGCGGCGCAGTGCCGACAGCACGCCGAGGCCGACGCCGGCGACGATCCAGATCGCGGCCGCGCCGAGTGCCACCGAGAAGCTGACCTCGATCCGGCCGCCGATCTCGCTGAGCACGTCGACGTTGTTCTGGAAGTCCCAGCCGAAGCAGGGCGCGGTGCAGTGGATCGCCGCGGCGCCGGTGCCGAACGTGCGGCCGCCGACGATCCCGCCGAGGAAGTCCAGGAACTGCCGGTACCACGGGACGTCGTAGCCCATGAACTCCCGTGCCAGCTGCAGGCCTTCCGGCGAGCACGGGCGGCCGCAGGCCATCCGGGCCGGGTCGGCGGGCAGGACGTAGAACACCACGAACGTCACGAAGGCGACGACGAACAGCACGAGCAGCATCCCGGCGAACCGCGACGCGACGAAGCGGAGGGTGCGCATCAGGCCGCACCGCCGGAGCGCGGGTCGAGGGCGTCGCGGATGGCGTCGCCGACGACGTTGAAGGCCAGCGTGATCAGGAACAGCAGCAACCCGGGGAACACCAGGTACATCGGGTCGGTCTCGAAGAAGTCGATGGCGGTGCTGATCGTGCGGCCCCAGCTCGGCGTCGGCGGCAGGACGCCGACCCCGAGGAAGGAAAGCGCGGCCTCGCTGCCGATCATCGACGGGATCGCCAGGCTCGCGACGACGATGACCGGCGCCCACAGGTTCGGCAGCAGCTCTTTGGTGAACACGTGCCACGGCCCGCCGCCCATGACGCGGGCGGCCGCGACGAAGTCGCGCTTGGCGAGCGTCAGTGTCTGCGCGCGCACGATCCGGGCCACGCGCGGCCAGCCGAAGAGGCCGAGGACGATGATCAGCATGACCTGCCGCGGGAAGTCCACCGGCAGCACGGCGCCGAGCGCGATCATGAAGATCAGGTACGGGAACCCGAGAATGACGTCGGCGGTCCACGTCACCAGGCGGTCCCACCAGCCGCCGAGGTAGCCGGCGCTGACCCCGATGACGACGCCGAGCGCGGTGCCCAGCACGGTCGCCCCGAGCCCGACGAGCAGCGACGTCCGCGCCCCGTGTGCGACGAGCGCGAAGAGGTCGACGCCGGTCAGCGGCTCGACCCCGAACCAGTGCGCCCCGCTCACCCCGCCGAGCGTGCCGGCGGGCAGCCCGGTCGGGCCGAGCGTGGCGATGTCCGGAGCAAGGCTCTGCCCTTCGGCCAGCACGAAGAGATCGGCCCCGGCGGCGAGCAGCACGATGACGACGATCAGCACCGCACAGGTGAACGTCCACCGCCCGGACCGGACGGCACGCCACACCGCGGCGGGCAGCGAACGTGCCGCGAGGGCCGGGACGCCGGCGGGTGGCGGCGTCGGCGGAGAGTTGACCACAGCACCTTCAATATTCAGCCGTTCGGGTGACGTGGTGGACCTTAGGCAAGTTCCTCCACGGAACCCAGTGATCGACCCACTTTCCCACGATGTGGACGGTAAGTCGCCGACCGAACAGGTGGTTCAGCCCTTGGTGTCCGGTTTTCGTCCAGCCAGCGGACGCTAGCCGCGCGCCCAGCGGCCGCGCATCTCCCTCACGAACCGGTCCCGGTCGCCGGAAGCCACGGCCGCGGCCCGGGTGGAGTACACGTCGAGCACCGCCCGCATGCCCGTCGCGTCGAGCACCCGTCCCGCGTTCGAGCACCGCCCGGCCACGACACGAACCGCAACACCCTTGCCGCCGGCATGATCCTGAGCGGCATACAACGCCCGCAACCCGGCAGCCGAGACGGCGACAACGGCCCCCAGATCCACGACGACGGCCTCCGGGACCGGTTCGCGAGCCAGGACCGCCGCGATTTCCCGCGTCAGGAGAAGGAGGGTGCCGCTGTCGAGTTCACCCGCGAGATCGAGGACGACGATGTGCCGGTTCGCGTGTGAGCAGGAAACGGTCAACCGCCTCGATCCCGGCTCACCCGGCCACACCAGGACACCCTTCCTGCAGCAAATGGGGCGGTGGCTCGGGGCTGAACCAGGCTGTTCACGTTGACATTACCGCAGGAACCTGGTCACTTCGCGGGGATTTCCTGCCGGTACCGCAGTTCGTGGCGATGCGCGCCCTTGACCAGCACCGAGGCTTCGACGGGTCGTTGGCGGTCGCTGTAGACCGTGCGCAGCTGCCGAATGACCGGGGTTCCTTCGGGCAGTTCGAGCGCCTCGGCTTCGCCGACCGTGGGCGGGCGGGCCGAAATGCGGTCGACGAAGTTCCGTTGCGGAAAGCCGAGTCCGGCGAGAACGCGGGGCGCGCCGCCGTCGATCTTGTCCCGTCCGGCCAAGCCGGTGCCTGCGGCGATCTCGGCCGGGTAGTACGAGGCCGACAGCTCGACCGGCTGATCGTCGTGAAAGAGAATCCGGCGCCGCACGACCGTGACAGCACCGGGTGCCAGTTCCAGCGCTTCGAGCACGTCGGCGGGCGGGACGGCTTCTTCCACCGTGATCAGCCGATAGCGGAACCGGCCGGGCGCGGGAGCGAGGTAGGCGGCAGCGTCGACGACGAGCGGCTGATGGTCGCGGACGTAGACGCCTTTGCCGACACGGCTGTCGAGGAATCCCTCGGCCTTCAGGGTCGACAGCGCACGCTGGATCGTGGCGTTCGCCGCGGAGTACTGCGCGACGAGGTCCGCGGTCGACGGGAGCCGGTCACCCGGCCCGAGGTCACCGCGCATGATGCGGTCGCGCAGTTCCGCGGCGATCTGCTGATGCCGCGGCCGGACGTCACGGGCACGGGGCAAGTCCGGCTCCTCGGGGCCTGGGATCAGAGGGTCAGCTCGTAGCGTAGGCGCCGTCCCTCGGCGACCATGGTCATGACACTCGCCTCGACCGCCACGCCCTCCTGATCGAACAACACGCGCGACAGCTGCAGCACGCACGCCGGATCGGCCAGCTGCAGCGTGGCCCGTTCGCGTGCGGTCGCCAGGCGAGCAACGACGTCTTCCCGAACCCGTTCCGGCCGATGACCGAGTTCGGCCAGGAGCGCAACGGCCCCACCCCGGATCTTCCGCGGCTCGGCCAGCGGGGTGCCACGCGCGATCGCGGGCGGATAGTAGGACTCGACCAGCTCGACCGGCCGATCATCGAACAGCATGACGCGACGACGGACGATCACCGGCCCGCCCGTGCCGAGCCCGAGGGCCTCGGCGACCGGTGCAGGCGCCGGAACCTCGCCGGCGTCGAGAAGCCGCTGCGTGCCCCTACCACCGTGCTGCGCCGCCTCGGCACCCCAGGCATCGCCGCTCTGTCCGCTCACGTACGGCATCGACACGCTCGTCCATGCGCTGTCGCCGACCATGTTCCGCCCTCCTGCCGCATTCCCGGCCGGGACCGGCTCGCCTCACCGTCCATTCAGGACAGCGTCCAGACAGTGAACCCTGCCGCAACACCGGCGTCAGGTTTGGTCCGGCTGCCGCGGTTTCTGCTCGGGAAGCCCGTCGGTCCGCGGCGAAGGAAGATCACCAGGAAGCCGTACGCGGTCGCGGCCGGCACCTTTCGCCGTGTACAGATTGCTGTCCGCCGCCAGCACGAGGTCGTCGATCGTGGTCAGGCCGGGGCTGGGCCACAGGGCGCCGCCGATGGAGACCGTCAGGTCGGTGACCGTCTTCGGGCCTTCGTCCGTCACGATCGGGACCACCAGGACGTGGACGCGGCGGCGGATGCGTTCGGCGATCGCGGCGAGTTCGCGTTCGTCGACCGAGGGCAGGAGGACGACGAACTCCTCGCCGCCCCAGCGGCCCGTTGCGTCGTCGTGACGGACTTCGGCCGCTATGGCCTGGGCCACCGCGCGCAGGACCTGGTCGCCCGCCGGGTGGCCGTGGGTGTCGTTGATGTTCTTGAACAGGTCGAGGTCGATCATCAGCACCGCGAGGGCGGATTCGCCGATCCGGGCCCGCTCCAGCGCGCGTTCGGCGATCTGGTGCCACCAGTCCGCGGAATGCAGTCCCGTTTTCTCGTCGGTGCGCGAGGATGCGCGGAACTGCGCGAGCAGGACTCCGCGGTGCAGGGCGAGCAGGCCGACGACGACGCCGGCGAGCAGCCACGGGTTGTAGGCCACCAGCCCGGCCGCGCCGAGGCCGAGGCCGAGCGCGCCCGCCTCGATGATCTGCTCGCCGAACTCGCCGATCACCTGCCCGGCGCGGACGCCGGGAGACGAGATCAGGATCGCGCCGACCACCAGTGCGTAGTTGACGAACCAGCGCAGCACCGCGGCGGCGAGGACGACGGCGAGCCCGCCCGGCCCGGCCGGAACGCCGGGGTGGGGGCCGGGCCCGGCCAGCAGGACCAGGGCGGCGGCCTGGGTGGCCAGCAGGACGGTCGCGTCGCTGAACACCCACCGGTACAGCGCGCGGCGGCCGCGCCAGACCCGCAGCCAGGCGACGGCGTGGGTGAAGACGATCAGGCCACTGGCCGCGGCCGGGGGCAGGACGAGGATCGCCGCGAAGTCCCACAGGGTCAGGCTGTCGACGAACGGGCCGGCGCCGGAGGTCAGCTTGCGGGCGCGTTCGATGCCGCGGGACAGCTCGATGTGGGCGATCGCGCAGATCCCGAGGATGAGGGCCGCCATACCGTCGGCGCGGGTCACCGGCAGGACCGGGACCATCGCGCCGGTGGCGCCTGCTGCCAGGATGTCGACGATCAGGACGTACGCCAGGACGTGGCGGGGCAACGACCACACCGCCCAGGACCGGATCCGTCGCCACGGCCTACCGACCAGCGAGAACACCGGCCGTCACCCCCCAGCAACGATTACGTCCGCACATCACGGTTGAAGCAGCGTAACGCTCCGGGTGGGGGCCATGACGGCCTGCTGCCTCATCATCAGGAAAACCACCCGGATGGCCCAGGCACCGGCGAAGGAGGTGGAACCGATGCGGAACAACACGTGGCGCAACAACACCTGGTCGCGTTGAGCAGGCCTCTCGGGCCGATCCGGAAGGAGGTGACCGGCATGCGCAACAACACCTGGTTCTGAGTGCCGGTCAAGCGCTGTTCGCGTTTCGCTCCTGCCCCGCCGGGGGCAGGAGCGGCGCGGCCCGGCGCCAGGCCAGCGACGCGGCGACCGCCGCGAGCGTGCCGCCAAGGCCCGCGAGCCCGATCACGACCGCGGGCGTGACCGCCTGGGCGAGCAGCCCACCCGCCACCACGCCGACGCCCTGCGCGGTGAGCATCGCCGCGACGGCGAGGCCGATCGCCTGGCCGCGGGAGGCGTCCGGCACGATCTGCACGAACGTCGTGTTGGCGACCATGTCGTAGGCCGAGAACAGGCCGTTGGCCACCCACAACGCGACCGTGACCCACAGCGGCGGCGCCCACGCCGTCGGCAACAGCACCGCGCAGGTCGCCACCGCCAGCGGCCCCATCCACCGCAGCCGCCGGTCCGGCCGCACCGCCTTCAGCGTCAGCATCCCCAGCACCGCGCCGACCGGGTTCGCGGCCAGCAGCAGCCCGACCGCGAGCGTGCCACCGTGGATCTGCGCGGCATACGGCACGGCGAGGCCCTCCGGGACGACGTAGAACCCGGACACGCACGCCAGCCCGACCAGCGCCCGCAGCCGCCGATCGCCGGTCACCAGTGCGAAACCGGCCCGCAGCGTCCGCCACCAGGTCCCCGCACCGCGGACGGCCTGTCCCTCCGCGGACGGCCGGTGTGCCTGGAGGCCGGTGGCCAGCAGCAGCGCCGAGACGGCGAACGTGGCCGCGTCCAGCAGGAGGGTGGTGTGCGTGCCGAGCAGCGTCACCAGCGCGGCACCCGCCCCGAACCCGGCGACGTGCCCGATCTGGTCGGTGGTGCGCATGACGGCGGTGCCCACGACGAACCGGTCGCCGGTGAGCACCGCGGGCAGCACGGCGCTGCGCGCCGCGGTGAAGGGGGCGTAGAGCACCTGGACCACGGCCAGCAGCACGACCATGACGGCCACCGGCTGCCCGGGCAGCGCCATCACGGCGACGAGCACGGCCCGCAGCACGTCGGCGGCCACCATGACCGTCCGCCGCGGAAACCGGTCCGCCAGCCCCGACAGCAGCGCCCCACCGGCCAGGTTGGGCAGGATCGTCATGGCATAGGTGACCGCCGCCCAGGCCGGCGAGCCGGTCCGGTCGAACACGAGGATCGACAACGCGACGCGCGCGAGCTGGTCACCCAGGACCGACTGGACGTGAGCCAGCCAGAGAATCCGGAACTGCGCGACCCCGAACACTTCCCGGTAGGTCGCCGGCACGTCCTCCGCCATCTTCTCCCCCGGTCCGGCCGTTTTCCGTCCTGCAATATAGCCACGATCGTGCGGCGGGCAGGACCGCCGGAAGTTCCGCGCCGGAAACGGGACGGAATACCCCCATTCGCCATTCGCGGGCCGCCGAATTCGGACAGCCGCCCCGACGGACGAGCAGGCGCTGAGGCGAGTCTCGACAAAGCGCCCGCTTACAATGGACGTGATCGAGGCTGACCGTGGAATCTGGGAGGATCGCCGGATGACGATGTCGCTGTCGGCCGAACTGTGGCCCGATGTGCAGCCGGAGACCGCCCGGCGGCTGATGCTCGCCGGGGTCGAGGCCTTTGCGCAGCGGGGCTACCACGCCACCACCACGCGCGACATCGCCGGGGCCGCCGGGATGTCGCCCGCCGCGCTCTACGTGCACTTTCCGTCCAAGGCCGCGCTGCTGTTCGCCATCAGCCGGTACGGCCACGAGCAGACCCTCGCGCTCGTCGAGAACGTCGTCGCCAAGGAAGCCGATCCCGTCGCGCGGATCCGGCTGATCGTCGAGGACTTCGTCGCCTGGCACGCGCGGCGCCACACCGTCGCCCGGGTCGTCCAGTACGAGCTGCAGGCGCTGCCCGAGGAGGAGTTCGAGGTGGTCGCCGAGCTGCGGCGCCGGATCGAGCGGATCGTGCGGGAGGTGATCGCCGCGGGTGCCGCCGACGGCGTGTTCACCGTCGCCGATCCGCACATCGCCGCGCGGGCGGTCCTTTCGCTCGGGGTCGACGTCGCGCGCTGGTACTCCGAGCGGGCCCGGCAGACGCCGACCGCGCTGGGCAAGGAGTACGGCAGCCTCGTGCTGCGCATGCTGGGGGCTCCCGCGGAGACCCAGGTCACAGACTGAGCGGTCGGTCGGCCGCCGCGGCGTAACGGCGGGCCAGCACCGCGAAAGCGTCCTTCAGCTCGTCCGGTCCGACGACTTCGACGTCGGCGTCGAACCGCCCGATCGAGGCGGCCAATCCCACCCACGACCACGCCCCGAGCACCAGGCGGCAGCGGTCCGGGCCGAGTTCCTCGACCACGCCGTCCCGGGCGTACGCGGCCACCACGCGGGCGGGCAGGCCGAGGATCACCTCGCCGCGGCAGGGCCACTCCCCCGCCGCGTCCCGGCCCTCGAACCGCGCGGCGACGAACGCGGCCACGTCGCCGCCGGGCAGCTCGCGCGGGGTGAACCGCGGCCCGGTCGGGACGCGCGGGCTGATCCGGTCGACGCGGAAGGTGCGCCAGTCGCCGCGGTCGAGGTCCCACGCGACGAGGTACCAGCGCCCGCGCCACGTGACGAGGTGGTGCGGTTCGGCCCGCCGCGGCGCGCCATCCGCGTAGCCGAACCGCAGCACTTCGCGGGCCCGGACGACCGCGCCGAGCGTCGCCAGCACGGCGGGGTCGGCGGCGGGACCGGTGGGCGCGACCGCGGTGACGGCGAGCGCGTCGACGCGGTGGCGCAGCCGGGACGGCATGACCTGCCGGACCGTGTGCAGTGCCCGGGCCGCGGCCTCCTCGATCCCGGCGCCGGCGACCGTCCGCAGCGCGACCGCAAGAGCCACGGCCTGGTCGTCGTCGAACAGCAGCGGCGGCAGGTCGGTGCCCGCGCCGAGCCGGTATCCGCCGTCGGGTCCCTTGGCGGCCGTGATCGGGTAGCCCAGCTCCCGCAGCCGGTCGACGTCGCGGCGCACGGTCCGCACACTGACGTCCAGGCGCTCGGCCAGCAGCTCCCCCGGCCAGTCCCGGCGGGCCTGGAGCAGCGACAGCAGCGCGAGCAGCCGCGCGGAGGTTTTCGGCACGTCCGCCATCCTGCCCGCAGTAGCGGACACACCCTGTCCGCTACCCCTGACACGGTGGTCCTCGTGAACACCACCGAACGCGAAGACCTCATCGCCGAGCTGGCGGCCGCCCGCGCCGCCCTCGTCACCACGACCCGCGGGCTCACCGACGAGCAGGCCGGCACGCGCCCGGCCGTCAGCGAGCTGTGCCTGGGCGGGCTGGTCAAGCACGTCGCGGCCATCGAGGAAGGCTGGCTGCGGTTCGCCGCCGACGGCCCCTCGGCGTTGCGCTACGACCTGCCCGACGGCGTGACCTGGGCCGACCTGGCCGCCGGAACGGCCCGCGAGATCCCGCAGTGGGCCGTCGAGCACCAGGCGAACTTCCGCATGCTGCCCGGCGAAACCCTGGCCGGGGTCCTCGCGCGCTACGAGGACGTCGCCCAGCGCAGCGAGGAGATCATCCGCGGCCTGCCCGACCTGTCCGCGGCACACCCGCTGCCGGAGGCGCCGTGGAACGAGCCGGGCGCGACGCGGAGCGTGCGGCGCGTGCTGCTGCACGTCATCGCCGAGACCGCCCAGCACGCCGGGCACGCGGACATCCTGCGCGAGACCCTCGACGGGCAGAAGTCGACGTGACCGTCCTGGACACGCGGGCGCTCAACCGCGCCACGCTCGCCCGGCAGCTCCTCCTGGACCGGGCCGGCCTGCCGGTGCGGGACGCCGTCGCGCACCTGTGCAGCCTGCAGGCACAGGAACCGCAGGAGCCGTTCACCGGGCTGTGGTCGCGGCTGCGCGCATTCGACCCGGCGGCGCTGTCGGACCTGCTGACCGGGCGGCACGTCGTGCGGACGCACCTCATGCGCCGGACGGTCCACCTGCTCACCGCGGAGGACGTCCTCGCGTGGCGGACCCGCTTCGACGCGATGCTGCGCCAGCGTGTCCTCGGTACCTACCGCCGCGAGCTCGAGGGAGTGGATCTCGACGCGCTCGCGGCGGCGGGCCGCGCGGTACTGGCCGACGGCGAGCCCCGCTCGATGGGCGAACTCGCGCGGGCGGTGGCCGCGCAATGGCCCGCGCCGGGACCGCGGGCACTCGGTGAACTGCTGGTCGCCGCGCTGATCCCGACGGTCCAGCTGCCACCCCGCGGGCTGTGGCGCACGAAGGCGGGGGTGCGGAACCTGCCGGTGTCCGCCTGGCTCGGCCGCGATCCCGGGCCGCCCGGCGACGACCGGGTCCTGGTGCGCCGCTACCTGGCCGCGTTCGGCCCGGCGGCCTCGGCCGACCTCCGCGCGTGGTGCGGCCTGACCGGGCTCCCGGCCGCGGTGAAGGCGCTGCGCGACGAGCTGGCGGTCTTCCGCGACGAGCGCGGCCGCGAACTGCTCGACCTGCCCGGCGCGCCGCGGCCCGCTCCGGAAACCCCGGCACCGGCCCGGTTCCTGCCGGCGTTCGACAACGCGATCCTCGGCTACGACGACCGCAGCCGCATCATCGACGACGCCCACCGCGGGCTGTCGGTGGCGGGCGAACGCGTGGTGCTGGTGGACGGCCGGGTCGCCGCGACCTGGACGGCCGAGGACGGCACGGTCGTGGTGACGCCGTTGCGGCGCTTCTCCCGCGCCGAGCGGACGGAGGTCGCCGAGGAGGGGCAGGCACTGGCGGCGTTCCTCTCCGACGGCGACAGCGACCGCGTGCGGATCGCGGGCTAACCGACCGCCCGCGCAAACCGCTCGGCCACCTCCCGCAACCGGTCCACCAGCTCCGGCGGGGCCTCTTCGACCACGAAGTCGTAGCCCCACTGGGCCAGGTGGTACGGCACGGTGTCGAGCGTGTTCGCGCCGGTGCGGACCCGGCAGCTGTGCTCGTCGACCGGCTCGACCACGCCGGCCGTCGGCGGGATGCGCTGGGCCAGCACGGCCGCCGGGACCGCCACCCGCATGACGAACTGGTGCCGGTACGGCGCCGCCGAGATCTGGCGGGTCACGTACGCCGCGAGGTCCTCGGCCGGGGGTTCGCGCGGGGTGAACCGGAAGCCCGGCACCGGCACGCCCGCGATCCGGTCCACCCGGAACGTCCGCCAGCCCGCCCGGTCGAGGTCGAAGGCGACCAGGTACCAGCGCCGTCCGGTGTGGACCAGCCGCAGCGGCTCGACCGAGCGTTCCGTCTGCGCGCCCGACCGGTCGCCGTAGCCGAAGCGCAGCCGCTCGTGGTCGCGGCAGGCCGCGGCGATCGTCGTCAGCACCGCGGCGTCGACCGCCGGGCCCGCGCCGGGCAGCGACATCGTGGCCGCGTGCAGGGCGCCGACCCGCGGCCGCAGCCGGGCGGGCAGCACCTGCTCCAGCTTCGCCAGCGCGCGCACCGACGTCTCCTCGATGCCGCTGACCGTGCCGTTCGCCGCCGTGCGCAGGCCGACCGCGACCGCCACGGCCTCGTCGTCGTCCAGCAGCAACGGCGGGAGCGCGGCACCCGCGCCGAGCCGGTAGCCGCCGGCCACCCCCGGTGTCGCGTGCACCGGGTAGCCGAGGGAGCGCAGCCGTTCGACGTCCCGGCGGATCGTGCGGACGTCGACCTCCAGCCGGGCCGCGAGGTCGGCACCCGGCCAGTCCCGCCGCGCCTGCAGGAGGGACAGCAGCCGCAGGAGCCGTTCGGAAGTGCCGTACATGGTGCGCAGTGTGCCAGACATCGCGGACAGTTCCCGTCCGCGTTCCGCCGGATGGTGCAGCCCTGCGGCCGAACACTTGCCAGGCACCGCCCCGGCCGGAAAGAGTGACCCATGCCGATCGACCCGCACGCCCTGCTCGCCGTCGCCCGTGAAGAAGCCGAACTGGGCAAGGCCGAGGGCGGCGTCCCGATCGGCGCCGCGCTGTTCGACACCGCGGGAACCCTCCTCGGCCGCGGCCACAACCGGCGCGTGCAGGACGGCGACCCGTCGATGCACGCCGAAACCGCGGCGTTCCGCAACGCCGGGCGCCGCCCGCACTACCGCGACACGATCATGGTCACGACGCTCTCGCCGTGCTGGTACTGCTCCGGGCTCGTCCGTCAGTTCGGGATCGGGCACGTCGTCATCGGCGAGGCCACGACGTTCCACGGCGGGCACGACTGGCTCGCCGGGCTCGGCGTGGAGATCACCCTGCTCGACGACCCCGCCTGCATCGCGCTGATGACCGAGTTCATCGCCGCGCGGCCGGACCTGTGGTTCGAGGACATCGGGGCCGAGAAGCCCGAATAGGAGCCGTATGCCGTCAACCGTTCCGCTCGTGGACCTTTCGCCGTGGTTCGGGGGCACGTCCGAAGGCCGGGCCGAGGTGGCCGCGCAGCTCGACCGCGCGCTGCGGGAGTCCGGCTTCCTGCTGGTCACCGGGCACGGCGTGCCGGACGACCTGCGCCGCCGCACCCGCGAGCTGGCGCGGGAGTTCTTCGCGCTGCCCGAGGACGTCAAGCAGCGCTACGCCGTGATGGTCGGCGGCCGCGGCTGGCTGCCGCCGGGCGTGGAGGCCAACGGCTACGCCGAAGGCACCGAAACCCCGCCGGACCTCAAGGAGTCGTTCTCGGCGGGCGCGGACGACGGCGTCGGCGTCGCCGAGATCGACGGGTTCTGGTTCCAGGCCAACGTCTGGCCGCCGGAGGTGCCGGGCTTCGCCGAGGCGGCCACCGAGTACATGCGCCGAATGCGGGCGCTGTCGGACCACCTGCTGGAGATGTTCGCCGCCGCGCTGGGCCTGGCCGAGAACCACTTCACGCGGCACACCGGGCACCCGACGTACACGTTCAACATCAACTGGTACCCGCCGATGACCCGCGTCGGCACCCCGGCCCCGGACCAGTTCCGGATCGGCCCGCACACCGACTTCGGCACGGTGACGGTCCTCGACCGCCAGGAAGGCGTCGGCGGCCTCCAGGTGTACACGGCGGACGGCGAGTGGGAGGACGCCCCGTTCCACCCGGACGCGTTCACGATCAACATCGGCGACCTGATGGCCCGCTGGACCGGCGACCGCTGGCGCTCGACCCGCCACCGCGTCCTGCCCCCGGCGGCGTCGGCCCCGGACGAGGACCTGGTGTCGCTGATCTTCTTCTACGAGACCGACCACGACGCGCGGATCACGTCACTGGGCCCGCCCCTCGGGAAGCGGACGTACCCGGAGGTGATCGCCTCGGAGTACCTGCGGGAGAAGCTGGACGCGATCACGGTCACCTAGGGTCTGTATCGAAGTCGTTCGGTGGTCGTGAGGGCGGGCTGAAAGGGACTTTCCTCGCATCAGGTGAGCCGAAAGGCCCGTTCGCTGCACCAGCTGCGACGAAAGCGCCTTTCGGCTCACCTGGCCCCCGACGGATCGCCGCGGCAGGCCACCCCGCCGCGCCCCATTCCCGCACTCGGTCCCGGTGAGTCCAGGCCATTCCCCACTTCGATACAGGCTCTAGGACTCAGCGGCACGAGGGCATTCAGCCGGGTTCCGCGCAGACCGTCCGGTTCCGGCCCGCGGCCTTCGCCCGCAGCAACGCCGTTTCCGCGGCCAGCAGGGCGTCGGCCAGCGCGCCGCCGGGCGGGCAGCTGGCGACGCCGATCGAGACCGTCACGCCGACGAACTGCGGGCCGTCGCCCGAGGCCTTCAGCGCCACCAGTGTCGCGGCGACCCGCAGGCGGATCCGCTCGGCGATCGTCGTCGCGTCGAACGGGCCGGTGCCCGGGAGCAGCACTGCGAACTCCTCGCCGCCGGTCCGGCCGACCAGGTCGGCCGAGCGGACCTCGTCGCGCAGGGTGTCGGCGACCGCGCGCAGGACCGCGTCGCCGATGCGGGTGCCGTAGCGGTCGTTGAGCCTGCGGAAGTGGTCGAGGTCGAGCACCAGCACCGCCGGGCCGGGGCCCTGGCGGCCGGGCCGGTCCAGCCGGGCCTCGGCCGCGCCGCGCCACGACGCCGCGGTCAGCACGCCGGTGCCCGGGTCGAGGGTGACGTGGTCGCGGCGCCCGCGGCCCAGGCCGCCGCGGTGCAGCACGACGGTGGTGCCCGCCAGCACCGGCACCAGGAGCGGAGCCGCGACGACGGCCCAGGCCAGCGGCAGGCCGAGCGCGGTCATCGCGGCGTCGAAGGCGTACCCCGGTGCGGCGTCGCGGGGGTGGCGGGGGCCGTCGGCGGCGGTCACGAGCGCGGCGTTCACCGCGAGGAACACCACGGCCGCGACGGTGAGGAGCAGGACGGTCCGGGCGTCGAGGACCTCGCCGAGCGGCCGGACGTGCGTCGCGGTGAGGAAGGCGCCGGCGACGAGACCGGCCAGCGCCGTCGCGGCGGCGCCGAACACCTGCCGGTACACGGGTCTTCTGCGGACCCGGAACCACTGGTGCACCGCGGAAAACGCGACCAGCGCGACGGCGAGGGCTGGCCGCAGCACGAGCACGCCCGCGAAGATCCACGGCGTGTCGACGCCGGGGCCGAGGAGGGTGTCCTCGCGGTGGCGTTCGGCCGGCCGCGCGAGCTCGGCCGACAGCAGCATCGCGCCCAGGAGCAGCGCGAACGGCGTCAGCATCGCGGCGAGCGGCGGGAACCGGAGGGTGGCGAGGACGACCGCGGCGACGGCGAGGGCGTCGACCACGACGAGGTAGCAGACCTGGCCGCGGCGCGGCAACCGCCAGAGTGCCCAGCGGGCCAGGACGACGGCGGGCAGGAACCGGCCAGGGCGGCGTCCTCCGCCGGCGGCGATCGAATCCCCCACCATCTCGGCAAAGTAGCCGCCGGTGCCGGGTGCTGTCACTCCGCCTTCAGGGGAATTTCCCCGTGAAGGCGCGTGGGTCATTTTCCGACCGAAGGAGGGTTGACACGCAATATTGGTCTAGTCCACTGTGTGGTGGCACACAGCACTCCTCCCGGGTTGATCCCGCCGCCTCAAACCGGAGGTGCTCCACCCTGCACGTTCGGAGGACCCCCATGAAACCAGTGCGCCGTCTGGTCACCCTCGCCCTCGCCGCGTCGGCCGCGATGGCGACCGCGATCGGCCTCGCCCCGCAGGCCATGGCCGCGGTCGACCCCGTGCTCGCCTCGCCGTACCTGTACCAGTGGGGCGGGCTGACCAGCCCGACCGCGGCGATGTCCGCGACCGGGGTGAAAGCGTTCACGCTCGCGTTCGTGCTGTCGGACGGCACGTGCAACCCCAAGTGGGACGGCAGCCGCTCGCTGACCGGCTCGGACAAGACGATGATCCAGAACATCCGCAACGCGGGCGGGGACGTGATCCCGTCCTTCGGCGGCTGGTCCGGCACGAAGCTGGGCTCGAAGTGCACGTCGGCGTCGGCGCTGGCCGGCGCGTACCAGAAGGTGATCGACGCCTACGGCCTCAAGGCCATCGACCTCGACATCGAGAACACCGACGAGTTCGAGAACGCCACGGTCCAGGACCGCATCCTCAACGCGGTCAAGCTGACCAAGCAGAAGAACCCGGGCCTGCGCGTGGTGATCACCATCGGCACCGAGACGACCGGCCCGAACAGCTGGGGCAAGCGCCTGATCAACCAGGCCAAGGCGATCGGCGCGAACGTGGACGTCTGGTCGGTGATGCCGTTCGACTTCTCCAACGGCGGCGACATGGCGGCCATGACGAAGTCGGCGGTCGACGGGCTGAAGAACCAGCTCAAGGCGACGTTCGGCTGGAGCGACGACACGGCCTACCGCCACAGCGGCCTGTCCTCGATGAACGGCAAGACCGACAACGCGGGCGAGACGGTGACGGTCTCGAACTTCACCTCGATCCGCAGCTACGCGGCGAGCCACCACCTGGCCCGCTTCACGTTCTGGGCCACCAACCGCGACTGCAGCGGCGGCGGCGAGTGCAGCGGCATCACGCAGGACAAGTACGCGTTCACGAAGATCGTCGCCGGCTACACCGGCTGACACGGACCCGTAGTGGGGCTGCCGAGGCCCTCTCACCGGCATCGGGGTCGGTGAGAGGGCCTTCGCGGGTCCCGGTGAGCGGGAACCGGCGTGCCGGAGGCCTGCCGCGGATCTCCCCGCCGACTTGTCACACCGCCGCAACGTTCCTCACCTACCGTCTCCCCATGACGAGAACCGGAGAAGCCGGCTACGGCGACAAGGTGGTGGCCGTCGAGCCCGGCGGGATCGAGCCCGTCGCCGACGCCGACCGGCACGGCTCGCCGCGGCAGCTGGCCTGGACCTGGGCCTCGCCCAACCTCGAGTTCGCCACCGTCTTCGTCGGCGTGCTCGCCGTCACCGCCTTCGGCCTGTCCTTCACGCAGGCCGCGCTCGCCGCCGTCGCCGGCAACGGGCTCGGCGCGCTCGCCCACGGCTTCCTGTCGAAACAGGGGCCGCGGTACGGCGTGCCGCAGATGGTGCTCGGGCGGGCCGCCTTCGGCTACCGCGGGAACCTGCTGCCCGCCGCGCTGATGTCGGTCATGGCCGGTGTCGGCTGGTTCGCCGTCAACAGCGTCAGCGGCGCCTTCGCGCTGGGCAGCCTCACCGGCCTGCCCGTGCCCGGCTGCCTGGTGCTCGTCGTCGCGCTGCAGATCGTGATCGCCTTCTTCGGGCACAATCTCGTGCAGGCGTACGAAAAGTACGTCTTCGCGGTCCTTGCCGTCGTGTTCGCCGTGGCGAGCGTGGTGATCTTCGCCGACGCCGGCCCGACCGCGAACACCGGTTCCCCTGGCGGTTTCCTGCTCGCCGTCGGCACCATGTTCGGCTACACCGCGGGCTGGAATCCCTACGCCGCCGACTACACGCGCTATCTGCCGAAGACCGCGTCCCCGCGCGCGATCGGCTGGTACGCGGGGCTGGGGCTGTTCCTCTCGACGACCGTGCTCATGCTCGCCGGCGCCGCGTCGGCGACCATCGCCGGTCCGGCGACCGACAATCCCACGGCCGCGTTCACCGGCCACCTGCCCGGTTTCCTCGCCGCCGCAACGCTGCTGGCGATCACGCTCGGCGCGGTCGCCGCGAACGTGCTGAACGTCTACTCGGGAGCGCTCGCCTTCCTGACACTCGGGATCCGGCTGCCGCTGGCCTGGCGCCGCGCGGTCGTCGCGCTGGCCTTCGGCGCGGTCGGGTTCGTGCTGGCCTGGCTGGGCCTCGCCGACGCCGGGCACGCGTACGAGAACTTCCTGCTGGTCATCGCCTACTGGATCGGCCCGTGGCTGGGCGTGCTCCTGGCCGACCACCACCTGCGCCGCGGGACGGAGTTCGGCCACCTGCTCGCCGACCGGACCCACCGCAACACCGCCGGGTTCACGGCGTTCCTCGTGGGCCTGGTGGCGAGCGTCGGCCTGTTCGCCAACCAGGCCCTGTATACGGCGCCGATCCCGAAAGCGGTGCCCGGCGTCGGCGACCTCACCTTCGCCGCCGGGTTCGTGCTCGCCGCTGGGACCTACCTGCTGCTCCGCCGTCAGCGCCGATAGCCGCAGTAGTACGGATAGCACTGGTAGTAGTTCCACCGCGGGTCCCAGGTCGGCGGGGTCTTCGACGGCGTCGTCGTCACCGGTGGCGGCACCTTGACCGTGACCGTCGGGGTGGGTGTCGGTGTCTTGCGCGCGTGCATCACCACCGGGGACGGCGTGGTGGTCTCGGTCGGGGCAGCCTGCACGATCGACGACGTCGGGGCGCCGGTCGCCGGCTGCAGCTGCGGGAACTGCGTGGTCGCCGGGACCGGCTCCGGGCGCAGGGCCAGCACCAGCACGAGCCCGCCCAGCACGGCGAGCACGCCGGAGGCCAGCGCGAACCGGGCCGCACCGGCCCGCGGCTCGACGGCGCGGCGCTCCAACGGCACTCCGGCAGCCCGCGGCTCGGGCGCGCGGCGCTCCGAGGGCACTCCGGCAGCCCGCGACTCGGCGGCGCGCCGCTCCAACGGCACCCCGGCAGCCCGCGGCTCGGGCGCGCGGCGCTCCGACGGCAGTCCGGCGACCGCATTGCGCGCCGCCCGCTCCGACGGTGACGAACGGGAGCCCACCTTCCGGGGTTGCACGCCGCTCTGCCGGAGCAGTTCGTCGACCGTGACCCGGTCCCGCCGCCTGCGCGCACTGCGCGTCATGCACGACCTCCACCCGTTTCCCCCGCCGCCGCGCTCGCCCGCGGCCGCATGATCAGGGGTGGATCGTAGAAATCCTCACCGGAATTGTAAACGCGCTGATCGCAGCGCTCTCGTTATCGTTTCGAGACAACCGGATCGGGTTTCCGGCCGTAGTCGTCAACGAGCCGCGAACCGCCGGCGCAGGCCCGCCACGCGCCGGGTCACCGGGGTGAACTCCGGCAGCTTCAGCAGCGCCAGCACGCCGAACGGCACGGCCATCCCGAGCAGTCCCTGCACCGGCAGCTTCACCCAGGCCGCGGGGATCACCCCGAGCGACGCGGGCACGGCGTAGCCGGCGAGCACCGCGGCCACCACGCCGAGCCCGCTCGCCAGCAGCGTGATCAGCCCGACCCGCAGCGACCGCTTGCTGCGCAGGTGCCCGAGCCGCACCCACAGCCAGACCTGGCCGAGCACGGCGCCGACGATGAAACCGGCGCCGTTCACCAGCATCACGCCGTAGACGATGTGCTCGCCGTCGAGCAGCCCGCGGCAGAGCAGCAGCAGCGGGATCTTCACCGCCGTCATCACCAGCATGATCAGCGTCGGCGTGCGGGCGTCCTTCATCGCGTAGAACACCCGCAGCTGCAACAGGACCAGCGCGTACGGCAGCAGCCCGACGGCGGAGACGGCCAGCGTCTGGCCGAGCCGCTCGGCGTCGGCGAGGGTGCCGCGGCCCCAGGTGAAGATCGCGATGCCGATCGGCGTGCCGACCACGGCCAGCACCGCCGAGATCGGCACGAACAGCACGGTCGAGACGCGGGAGGCGAGCGAGAGGTCGCCGACCAGCGACACGGTGTCGCCGTCCGCGGCGGCCCGGCTCATCCTCGGCAGCAACGCGGTCAGCAGCGAAACGCCGAGAATCCCGTACGGCAGCTGGAAAAGCAGCGACGCGTAGCTGTAGGCGGTGACGCCGCCGCTGTTGCCGCCGGTGAGCACGCGGGTGGTGATGACGAACCCGACGTGGCTGATCACGACGTAGCCGAGGATCCACGCGGCGAGCCTGCCGAACTCCTTGATCCGCGGGTCGAAGCCCCAGCGCCAGCGGAACCGGAAGCCGGTGCGCAGCAGCGCCGGGACGAGCACGAGCGCCTGCGCGACGATGCCGAGGGTGGTGCCGACGCCGAGGACGAGCAGCTTGGGATCGCTCATCCGGACCGGGTCGAGGGTCAGCTCCCCCGGCACGAGCGCGAACACGACGAGCGCACCGGTGACGACGACGTTGTTCAGCACCGGCGCCCAGGCCGGCGGGCCGAAGACGTTCTGGGCGTTGAGGATGGCCGACAGCAGCGCGAAGAGGCCGTAGAACAGGATCTGCGGCAGCAGCAGGTACGCCAGGGCCGTGGTGAGGGCGGGGTTCGCCGTCGGAGACGATTTGTCGACGTAGACCGCGGTGAACACCGGGGCGATCGCCACCGCGACGGCCGTGCCGGCGGCGAGCAGCACGAACGCCATCGTGATCAGCCGCTGGGTGTAGGCGCGGCCGCCGTCGGGATCGTCGTGGGAGCGGACCAGCAGCGGCACCACGACGCTGGCCAGGACGCCGCCGAAGAGCAGCTCGAACACGATGTTGGGCAGCGTGTTGGCGACGGTGAACGAGTCGTTGGCGACTCCGGTCCCGACGACGGCGGCCAGCAGCAGCTTCGCGACGAACCCGGTGACCCGGCTCACGGCGGAGGCGACGGCCATCCGGCCGCTGGAGCGGGCCAGCGACGAACCGGCCCCTTCACCCCGGCCGGCACTGACCGGCGACGCGGGCGGCCGCGCGACGATCTGGGTGGCGAATTCGTCGTACGGCCGCCGCGAGACGTCGGGATCGCGCGTCGGCCAGTGGGGGCCGCGCAGCTCGCTCGGGAGGAAGACCGTCGCCTCGTCGTCCACCGGTGGGGGGTGCTCCGCCATGGCGACAAGACTGCCAGTTCAGGGGCCCGCGCGGGGCACCTTTCGGCACCGGAACCGGCAACGCTCAGTGACGCGCCTCAGGCGGCGACGGTGACCTCCAGCACAGCGCGCCCGGCGTCGGTGAGCTCGGCGGGCACCAGCCCGGTGGCCGCTTCGACGGCGGGCCGCAGGTAGCCCCCGTGGGCGAGCGCGTGCGCGGTCATCTGGTCACAGCAGGCGAATCCGTCGATGAAGAGGTCGGGCTCGCAGCTGCACGACATCTGCGCGCGGCCCTCGGCCACGGCCTTCAGCATCGCCATGGCGCGGTGAGTGAGCTCGACTCCTGATCCGGACACCGGACTGCCTTCCTGTGAGAACCACTACTACCTGTCATTCGGCCGTTGGGCCGATTGCGTTACTTACGGCCGTATGACGCTTCGGCAGCGGGTGAGGTTCCGTGGCTCAGCGGCGTTCCTCGGGTTCGCGCCACCGCGGCTGCCGCAGGGGCGCCCAGTGGTCGCGGTAGTGCATCAGCACGAGCACGGTGACGATGATCGCGACGATCGGCCAGACCACGACGGCCGCGAGCGGAATCCAGACGGGCAGTTCGTCGACCCAGCTGAACAGGGCCAGCAGCGGCAGCAGCACGACGACGGGCATCAGCCACCCGAAAGCGTAGGTGCGGACCACTTCGGCGGCCCGGAGCCGCGACCGCCCGGCGATGTCGTACCGGGTGGTGGTCACGACGTGATCGCTGCGGGCGGCGTCGAGGCCGAGATCGCGCAGGTAGTAGCGGCCGAGCGGGACGACCGGCAGCCCGATGATCATGAACCAGTGGGTGGCGAAGCGGTAACCCCGCGCGTCCGGGCGGGTGAAACCCTTGAGGTCGTAGCCGATCCCGTTGCTGCTGCGCAGGCTCCGGGGGCCGGGGTGCTCGGGGGAAATCGGCCAGACGTCATCACGCATGCGCGGACGATAGCCCGGTCCTTGAGGGGTTTCGGACCGGAATTGTCCCGCCATGGCCGGGCCCGATCACCCGGCGAGGAGCGCAGTTCCGGACCGGAATGTCCCGCCACGCCCGCGCCCGATCACCCGGCCAGCCGCAACTCCAGGGTCCGCGCCCACTCGCGCACGATCTGCCGCCGTCGTCGGGTGTCGTCCGTCAGGAGGTTGGCCAGCCCGAGGCCGCGGCCCAGGTCGAGGGTGGCCTGAACCAGTTCGCGGACTCCCGGGCGGGACTCGTCGACGCCCAGCAGCTCCACCGTCACCCGGTGGGCCTCGCGGCCGACCCTGGCCTCCAGAGGCACCAGCACTTCGCGCAGGGCCTCGTCGGTCGCCGCCACCGACCACAGCTGCAGGGCCGCGCGGAACATCGGGCCCGTGTACAGGTTCAGGACCATCTCCACCACCCGCTCGATGCGGGACGCCCCGGTCGGCAGGTCCGCCGCCTGGGCGCGCAGCTCGTCGATCTGGGCCTGGCCGAGCAGGTCGACCGCCGCCACCACGAGGTCCTCGCGGGCCGGGAAGTGGTGCTGGGCCGCGCCTCGGGAGACGCCCGCGCGCTCGGCGATGCCCGCCACCGTCACGCCGTGCCAACCGCGCTCGCCGAAACTGTCGAGCGCGGCCTCGATCAGCCGCCGCCGCGTCGTGCGGCTGCGTTCCTGCTGGGGTTCGCGGACGCCGGTCAAGACACTCCTAATAGGACTTCGGGAGGCCGAGGCTGTGCTGGCCGACGAAGTTGAGCACCATCTCGCGGCTGACCGGGGCGATCCGGCCCAGGCGCACCGCCGTCACCAGCGTGCCGAGGCCGTACTCGGTGGCAAGGCCGTTGCCGCCGTGGGTCTGGACGGCCTGGTCGGTGGCCCGGATCGCCACCTCGGCCGCCGCGTACTTGGCCATGTTGGCCGCCTCCCCCGCGCCGAAGTCGTCGCCGGAGTCGTAGAGCGACGCCGCCTTCTGCGTCATCAGCTTCGCCAGTTCCAGCTCGATCTTGATCTCGGCGAGCGGGTGCGCGAGACCCTGGTGGGTGCCGATCGGCGCGCCCCACACCCGCCGCTCGTTGGCGTAGCCGACGGCCTTGGCCAGCGCGTACCGGGCGATGCCGAGCGAGAAGGACGCGCCCATGATGCGTTCCGGGTTGAGGCCCGCGAACAGCTGCGCGATCGCCGCGTCCTCCTCGCCGACCAGTGCCTCGGCGGGCAGGTGGACGTCGTCGAGGAACAGCGAGAACTGGTTCTCCGGCGCGACGATGTCCATCGGGATCTTCGTGTACTCGAAGCCCGGCGTGCCGGCCGGGAGGATGAACAGCGCGGGCTTGAGCTTGCCCGTCTTCGCGTCCTCGGTACGGCCGACGACGAGCACGGCGTCGGCTTCGTCCACGCCGGAAATGAAGACCTTGCGTCCATTGAGGACCCAGCCGCCCGCGTCCCGGCGCGCGGTGGTGGTGATGCGGTGCGAGTTCGACCCGGCGTCCGGTTCGGTGATCGCGAAGACCATCCGCTTGCTGCCGTCGGCGATGCCCGGCAGCCACTGCTTCTTCTGGTCTTCGGTGCCGAAGCGGGAGAGCACGGTGCCGCAGATGGCCGGCGAGACGACCATGAGCAGCAGCGGCGAGCCCGCGGCGGCCAGTTCTTCGAGTACCGCGGCGAGGTCGGCGATGCCCGCGCCCCCGCCGCCGTACTCCTCGGGGATGTTGACGCCGAGGTAGCCCAGCCTGCCTGCCTCGTCCCACAGCTCGTGGGTCTTCTCGTCCGCGCGGGCCTTGCGGGCGTAGTACTCGTGCCCGTACTTGGCGCCCAGCTCGGCGACGGCCTTCCGGAGCGCGATCCGCTCCTCCGGCTCGACGAAGTTCATGGCGTTCATGCGTTGTCTCCCACCACCGCGAGGATCGTGCCCACTTCGACCTGCTGTCCGACCGTGACCGGCAGTTCCGCCACCACGCCGTCGGCGGGGGCGGCGATCCGGTGCTCCATCTTCATCGCTTCCAGCCACAGCAGCGGGTCGCCCGCCTTGACGGGGTCCCCGGCCTGCACGGCGAGCCGGACGACCGTGCCCGGCATCGGCGCGACCAGCGATCCGGCGGCCAGTGCCGCGGCCGGATCGGCGAACCGCGGCTGCGCCTGCAACGCCACCGAACCCAGTGCCGAGTCCACATAGGACACACCGTCGTGGCGGGCGACAGCGAAGGTGCGCCGCACGCCGCCGACGTCCAGGACGACCCGGCCGGGTTCCGCCGACACCAGCGCGGCGTCGAATCCCTCGGCGCGCAGCCCCTCCCGGGTCAGCGAGTAGACCACTTCGTACTCGCGGCCGGCGGTCGAGAAAACCTTGCGCTGCCCAGCGGAGCGGACGTTGCGCCAGCCGCTGGGCAGCCGGGCCTGGGTGGTCGCCGACGCCCGGTTCGCCGCCGCGTCCGCCAATGCGGCAGCGAGCGCGGAGAGCCGCTCGGCGTCCACAGTGGCCAGTGGCGTGGCGAGCGTGTCCAGGCCGTGGCGGTCGAAGAACGCCGTGTCGGTCTCGCCCGCCAGGAACGCCTCGTGCCGCAGGATGTTGACGAGGAGGTCGCGGTTGGTGACGACGCCGTGGATCCTGGCGCCCGCCAGCGCCTTCGCGAGCCGCCGGGCGGCCTCGGCGCGGGTGGGCTCCCAGGTGATCACCTTGGCCAGCATCGGGTCGTAGTGGACACCCACGACAGACCCGGTCTCGAAACCCGAGTCCAGCCGCAGGCCCGGGCCGTGGGTGAACGCACGGTCCACATCGGGCACTTCGAACGTGTGGAGCGTGCCGCTCTGCGGCTGCCAGTCCGCGGCCGGGTCCTCGGCGTACAGCCGGACCTCGATGGAGTGCCCCACCGTGGGCGGCGGGTCGGCCGGAAGCCGCTCGCCCTCGGCGATCCGCAGCTGCAGGGCGACCAGGTCCAGCCCGGTGACGTTCTCGGTGACCGGGTGCTCGACCTGCAGCCGGGTGTTCATCTCCAGGAACCAGAACCGGCCGTCGGGCCCCGCGAGGAACTCGACCGTGCCCGCGCCGACGTAGTCGATCGCCTTGGCGGCCTTGCGTGCGGCCTCGAACAGCTCCTCGCGCATCGCCGCGTCGACGAACGGCGACGGCGCCTCCTCGACGACCTTCTGGTGACGGCGCTGGATCGAGCACTCCCGCTCCCCCACCGCCCACACCGTGCCGTGGGTGTCGGCCAGCACCTGGACCTCGATGTGCCGCCCGGTTTCCAGGTACCGCTCGCAGAACACCGTCGGGTCACCGAACGCCGACCCGGCTTCGGCGCTCGCGCCTTCCACCGCCTCGGCCAGCTCGTCGAGCGAGCGGACCACGCGCATGCCGCGACCGCCACCGCCCGCGGACGCCTTGACCAGCAACGGAAGATCGTCTTCGGTCACCGACGCCGGGTCCAGTTCGGACAGCACGGGGACACCGGCGGCGGCCATCAGCCGCTTGGACTCCACTTTGGAGCCCATGGTCTCGATAGCCGCCAGTGGCGGGCCGACCCACGTCAGCCCGGCGTCGAGCACCGCCCGCGCGAAGGCCGCGTTCTCGGACAGGAAGCCGTAGCCCGGGTGGACGGCGTCGGCACCGGTCTCGACGGCGGCCTTGACCAGCAGGTCGGCACGCAGGTAGGTCTCGGACGGCGCGTTGCCGGGCAGCCGGACCGCCACGTCCGCCTCCCGGGCGTGCGGCGCGGCGGCATCGGCGTCGGAGAAGACCGCGACCGTGCCGATCCCGGCGTCGCGGCAGGTGCGGAAGACACGGCGGGCGATCTCGCCGCGGTTGGCGACCAGCAGGTTCTGGATCACGGCGCCCTCACATCCGGAAGACGCCGAAGCCTTCGGCGCCCTTCACTGGTCCATTGTGGATCGCGGACAGGCTCAGGCCCAGCACGGTCCGGGTGTCCCGCGGGTCGATGATGCCGTCGTCGTAGAGCATGCCGGAGAGGAACATCGGCATCGACTCGGCCTCGATCTGGCCTTCCACCATGGCCCGCATGGCCTTGTCGTGCTCTTCGTTGTACTCCTGGCCGCGGCTTTCGGCGGCCGCACGGGCCACGATGGACAGCACGCCTGCCAGCTGGGCCGGGCCCATCACCGCGGACTTCGCGCTGGGCCAGGCGAACAGGAACCGGGGATCGTAGGCGCGGCCGCACATGCCGTAGTGGCCGGCACCGTAGGACGCTCCCATGAGGACGGACAGGTGCGGCACCTTCGAGTTCGACACCGCGTTGATCATCATCGCGCCGTGCTTGATGATGCCGCTCTGCTCGTACTCCTTGCCGACCATGTAGCCGGTCGTGTTGTGCAGGAACACCAGCGGCGTGTCGATCTGGTTGGCCAGCTGGATGAACTGCGCGGCCTTCTGCGACTCCTCGCCGAACAGCACGCCCTGTGCGTTGGCCAGGATGCCGACCGGGTAGCCGTGGATGCTCGCCCAGCCGGTGACCAGCGACGGGCCGTACAGCGGCTTGAACTCGTCGAAGTCGGAGCCGTCGACGACGCGGGCGATCACCTCGCGCGGGTCGAAGGGCACCTTGAGGTCGGCCGGCACGATGCCGAGCAGGTCTTCGGCGTCGTACAACGGCTCTTCGTAGTCCGGCTTCGGCGACGGTCCCTGCTTGGTCCAGTTGAGCCGCTTGACTATGTTGCGGCCGAGGCGGATCGCGTCCTGCTCGTCGACGGCAAGGTAGTCCGCCAGCCCCGAGGTCCGCGCGTGCATCTCGGCGCCGCCGAGCGACTCGTCGTCGGACTCCTCGCCGGTGGCCATCTTGACCAGCGGCGGCCCGCCGAGGAACACCTTCGCGCGTTCCTTGACCATCACGACGTAGTCGGACATGCCTGGCAGGTACGCCCCGCCCGCGGTGGAGTTGCCGAAGACCAGCGCGATCGTCGGGCAACCCGCGGCCGAGGCGCGGGTGATGTCGCGGAAGATCCGGCCGCCGGGGATGAAGATCTCCTTCTGCGTCGGCAGGTCCGCGCCGCCGGACTCGACGAGGTTGATCGTCGGCAGCCGGTTCTGCGCGGCGATGTCCGCGGCCCGGAAGCTCTTCTTGGTGGTCCACGGGTTGCTGGCGCCGCCCTTGACCGTGGGGTCGCTGGCGGAGATCAGGCACTCGACGCCTTCGACGACGCCGATGCCGGTCACCAGGCTCGCGCCGACGCGGTAGTCGGTGCCCCACGCGGCCAGCGGCGACAGCTCCAGGAACGGCGAATCGGGGTCGAGCAGCAGCTCGATCCGTTCCCGCGCAAGGAGCTTGCCACGCTTGCGGTGCCGCTCGACGTACTTCTCGCCGCCGCCCGCGACGGCTTTGGCGTGCTCGGCGTCGATCTCGGCGAGCTTTTCCAGCATCGCCTCGCGGTTGGCGCCGAACCCGGCGTCCCGCGTGTCCACTGTGGACCTCAAGGTAGTCACGAGGTGTATCCCAATCGCTTCGCGGCCAGGCCGGTGAGGATCTCGGTGGTGCCGCCGCCGATGCCGAGGATCCGGACGTCGCGGTAGTGCCGCTCCACTTCGGACTCGCGCATGTAGCCGAGCCCGCCATGCAGCTGGACGGCTTCGCTGACCACCCATTCGGCGGCTTCGACGGCGGTGTTCTTGGCGAAACAGGCTTCGGCGATCACCTCTTCGCCGGAGACGTGCCGGACGGCGACGTGGCGGGTGTAGGTGCGGGCGACGTCGATCCTGCGCGCCATTTCGGTGAGCTTGTGCTGCACGAGCTGGCGCGAGATCAGCGGCCGCCCGAACGTCTCGCGCAGCCGGCACCAGTCCAGCGTCAGGTCCAGTGCCCGCTGCGCGTGCGCGTAGGCCTGCACGGCCAGCGAAAGCCGTTCGGTGACGAACTGGGTGGCGACCTGCGCGAACCCGCTGTTCTCCGTGCCGACCAGGTGCTCGACCGGCACGCGGACGTCCACGTAGGACAGTTCGGCGGTGTCGGAGCAGAGCCAGCCCATCTTGTCGAGCTTGCGGCTCACCGTGAAGCCCGGCGTCCCGCGTTCGACGACGATCAGCGACAGCCCGTGCGCGCCGTCGCCGCCGGTGCGGACCACTGTGGTCACGAAGTCGGCGCGACAGCCGGAGGTGATGAATGTCTTGGCGCCGTTGATGACGTATTCGTCGCCCTCGCGCACCGCGGTGGTGCGGATGCCCGCGACGTCCGATCCGCCATCGGGTTCGGTGACGGCGAGCGAGCCGATCTTGTGTCCCGTCAATGCCGGCCGCACCCAGCGTTCGATCTGCACGGGATCGCCCGCTTCGGCAATGTGCGGGACGGCGATGCCGCAGGTGAACAGCGACGCGAACAGCCCGCCGGACCCGCCCGCGTAGTGCATCTCCTCGGCGACGACCAGTGCGTCCAGGTAGTTGCCGTCCCCGCCGCCGACCTCCTCGGGGAAGGCGACCCCCAGCAGCCCGAGGTCCCCGGCCTTGCGGTGCAGCTCGCGGGGCAGTTCGCCGTCGCGCTCCCAGCCTTCGAGGTGCGGCAGGACCTCCTGCTCGACGAACTTGCGGACGGTCTTGCGCAGCTCGGCCCGCTCGGGTGTCCGGAAAGGATCGGTCACAGCAGAACCTCCGGGACGTCGATCTCCCGCGACCGCAGCCACTCCCCCAGGGCCTTGGCCTGCGGGTCGAACCGCGCCTGCGACGCGACACCCTCGCCGAGGATGCCCTCGACGACGAAGTTCATCGCCCGCAGGTTCGGCAGCAGGTACCGCGTCACCGGCAGCTCGGCGGTCTCGGGCAGCAGCAGCTTGAACTCGGCGACGGTCAGCCGGTGCACCAGCCACCGCCACGCTTCCTCGGACCGCACCCAGACGCCGAGGTTGGCGTTGCCGCCCTTGTCGCCACTGCGGGCCCCGGCGATCGTGCCCAGGGGCACCCGTCGCACCGGACCGTGGTCCAGCGGCTCGGGCAGCGCGGGCTCGTCCACATCGGACAGCTCTTGAATGGACACTGCGGGCGCTATGTCGACCCGCATGCCGTCCGGCAGCACGGCGACGTGCGGTACCTCGGCGGCGTCCACATAGGCCGCGGTGTAGACGCCGTAGGGCGAGGCGTCCGACGGTGGTGCGGTGACGTGGAAGCCGGGGTAGCTGGCCAGGGCGAGTTCCACGGCGGCGCCGGTGAACGCGCGGCCGGCCACCTTCGGGTCGGTGTCCTTGACGGCGACGTGCAGCAACGCGCTCGCGGTCTGCTCAGTGGCGGCATCGGGGTGATCGGTGCGCGCGAGGGTCCACCGGACGTCGGCGGGCGGCCGGTCCTTCAAGGACGCTTCGAGCTGTTCCTTGACCAGCGCGGCTTTCGCTTCGATGTCGAGTCCGGTGAGGACGAACGTCGTCTCGTTGCGGAAGCCGCCGAGGGTGTTGAGCGCGACCTTCAGCGTGGGCGGCGGCGCTTCCCCGCGGACGCCGGAGATGCGGACGCGGTCGGGTCCGTCCTGGCTCAGGGACAGGGTGTCGAACCGGGTGGTGACGTCCGGCCCGGCGTAGCGCGCGCCGGTGATCTCGTACAGCAGCTGCGCGGTGACCGTGCCGACGTTCACCACCCCGCCGGTGCCCGGGTGCTTGGTGATGACGCTGGAGCCGTCGGCCTCGATCTCGGCGATCGGGAAGCCGGGCACGCCGATCGCGTGCTCGGTGAAGAAGGCGTAGTTGCCGCCGGTGGCCTGGGCACCGCATTCGATGACGTGCCCGGCCGCGACCGCGCCGGCGAGGGCGTCGTAGTCGTCGCGGGCCCAGCCGTAGTGCGCGGCGGCCGGGCCGACGACGACCGAGGCGTCGGTGACGCGTCCGGTGACGACGACGTCCGCGCCCGCGTTCAGGCACTCGGCAATGCCCCAGGCGCCGAGATAGGCGTTGGCGGTCAGCGGTTTCCCGAGATTCAGCTCCCCGGCACGCTGTACGAGGTCGTCGCCTTCGACGTGCGCGATCTTGACGTCGAGGCCGAGCTTGGCCGCGAGTTCACGCAGGGCATCGGCGAGCCCGGCGGGGTTGAGCCCGCCCGCGTTGGCGACGATCTTGACGCCTTTTTCCTGTGCCAGGCCGAGGTTTTCCTCCATCTGACGCAGGAACGTCCTGGCATAGCCGCGGTTCGGGTCCTTCATCCGGTCCCGGCCGAGGATGAGCATGGTCAGCTCGGCCAGGTAGTCGCCGGTCAGGACGTCCAGGGGGCCGCCGGTGAGCATCTCCCGCACCGCCGAAAAGCGGTCGCCGTAGAAGCCGGAAGCGTTGCCGATGCGGTAGGTCATGCGAACTGCCCCGGCTTCCGCCCGGCCCCGGGCGGCCCGGCGAAGGCCTGCGCGATGCCGAGCCACTCCTCGACGTCGGCGCCGTTGGCGACGAGATCGGTGTCGGCCGGGTGCCGCCGCTGCGTCACGACCAGGCAGAAGTCCAGCGCGCTGCCGGTGAGCTTCTGCTCGGCGTCTTCGGGGCCGAACGCCCAGGTGGAGCCGTCGGGCGCGGTGAGTTCGACGCGGAACTCCCCGGCGGGCGGGGCGAGCGAGTGCACCTTGTAGGCGAAGTCGCGGGTGCGGGTGCCGAAGCGGGCGATGTGCCACAGCCGCGCGGTCGGCTCGCGGGTCAGGCCGAGGGCGTCGAAGACGTCCTGGCCGTGCGCCCAGGTCTCCATCAGCCGCGCGGTGGCCATCGAGGCGGCACTCATCGGCGGGCCGTACCAGGGCAGCTTCTGCCCGTCCGGCACGGCGGCGAGGGCTTCGGCGAGCTGCCTGCGGCCCGCCCGCCAGTCTTCGAGGATTTCCCGCGGCGGCCGCTGGGCACCGGCGGCGGCCCCGTCGTCGACGTAGGTCTCGCCGGCCTTGAGCAGTTCTTCGACCTCGGCCTGCCACTGCTCCGGGTGGGCGGCCGCGATCAGGGCCTTCCGGTCGGTCCAGGCCAGGTGCGCGATCTGGTGCGCGATGGTCCACCCCTCGGCGGGCGTCGCGCGCGCCCAGTCCGACGCGGGCAGGGCCGCCACCACGTCGTCGATCGTCCGTGTCTCCGCGTCGAGATCCCCGAGGATCACGCCGAGGTCCGCCATCGCCAGCCTCCTTGCGTCCTGGGGCCAGCGTCGCACCGGCGTCCGGAAAAATCAAGCACGCCTGATTGTTTCGCCCCGGACGCTGCGGACACACTATTGACATCTTGCCAGTAGTGCCGGGCTGCAATACGTTCCCACCATGGCCGACTACGCCGAGATCACCTACGCCGTCGCGGAGCGGATCGCCACGGTGACGCTGAACCGCCCGGAGGCGCGCAACGGCTACACGATCCGGATGGCCGACGAGCTCGCCGACGCCATGGACCGCGCCGACCGGGACGAGGACGTGCGCGTCGTCGTGCTGACCGGGGCGGGCCGGGACTTCTGCGTCGGCGCCGACCTCTCGCAGGGCGGCTTCGACTTCGATCCGGCGGACGGCCCCGGCGCGGCGTGGCAGGAGCCCGCCGGCCGGTGCTCGAAGCGGATCTTCGCGATGCACAAGCCGGTCATCGCCGCCCTGCACGGCGCGGCCGTCGGCGGCGGCCTCACCATCACGCTGTCGTGCGACTACCGGCTCGCGGCGGAGGATTCCCGCTTCGGCTTCGTGTTCACCCGCCGCGGCATCTACCCCGAAGGCGCGTCAGCGTGGTTCCTCCCCCGGCTCGTCGGGATGGGCACCGCACTGGACTGGATGATCAGCGGCCGCGTCTTCCCTGCCGCCGAGGCACTGGAGAAAGGCCTGGTGCACAAGGTGTTCCCGACCGGGACCGTCGTGGCCGAAGCCTATGCGCTGGCCCGCGAGATCGTCGAGACGACGGCGCCGGTGTCGGTCGCGGTGACCCGCCAGCTGCTCTACCGGATGGCGAGCGCCGAGTCGCCGTTGCCGGTGCACGAACTCGACTCGAAGCTGATCGGCGGCCTCGGCGCCAGCCCGGACGCCGTCGAGGGCGTCCTGTCGTTCCTGCAGAAACGGCCGCCCGCGTTCGGCATGCGTGTCGACCGGGACCTGCCCGAGTACCTGCCCTGGCTGGAGAAATGACCGCTTACCCGCCGCAGCCCTGGAACCTGGTCGCCGACGCGCACGTGTCGGTCTGGCGCGTCCCTGCGCGCGAGGTGCACCCGGGCGCGCTGTCCGTCGCCGGGTACACCTGCGTGTTCACCGCCTGGATCGCCTACCGCGAACCCGGGCAGCTCAGCTACCACGAGCTGCTGGCGGCCGTCCCGGTCCGTGGCAGGCGGACCACGTGCACGATCACGCAGATCTGGGTGGACTCGGTCGTCTCCCGCGACGGCGGCCGCGAGCTGTGGGCCATCCCGAAGGACCTCGCGGCCCTGCAGTTCACCGACCGCACGTACACCGCGGCCACCGGCGACGACTGGATCGCCACCGCGGCCTTCACGCCGAGGCCGGGTTCGCCGCTGGCCCTCCCCACCCGGTTCGACGTCCTCCAGGACCACGACGGCACTCCGGTGCGCACGCCGGTCGCGGCGAAGATCCGGCCCCGGCTCGCGGCGGCCGACTGGTCGGTCAACGCCCGCGGCCCGCTCGGCTACCTGGCCGGCCGCCGCCCGTTCCTGAGCCTCGCCCTGCCGGGCGCGCAGCTGCGCTTCGGCGCCTGAGCGGGTCCCGGGTGGGCGGCAGCCACTCCCAGCCCACCGGGCCGCGCAACCTACCTGCCGGACCCCGCGCCCGCGCGGTGAACTGCATCTCTGGGTGATCACGCAATCCCGTCAGGGTGAACTCCTCGACACGCCATCTGGGGTCCCGCGCGCACCTGGACCCCTACATGTAGTCTCTCACCACCGGCAGCCCCCAGCGACGGGGAGACCGCTGCGGAGGGTCGCCGGGCAGCTTTGGAGAAACCGCAGCGCACGGCCTCACCAGGTCGTGTGGCGATCGAACGCGCCCGAAACTTTGGAGACACGCATGTCAGTCGAAACCGGTCAGCGGCCGCCCGCGACCGCCTCACCCACCGCGATCCGGGTCATCCGGCGGGACGGCAGCGTGTCGCCGTTCGACGCCGGCAAGATCTCGGTCGCGCTGACGAAGGCGTTCCTCGCGGTCGAGGGCGGCGACGCCGCCGCGTCCTCCCGCGTGCACCACGTCGTCGCCGAGCTGACCACGCAGGTCGAGGCGTCCCTGCTGCGCCACGCCGGCCCCGAGGCCGCCCTGCACATCGAGCAGATCCAGGACATGGTCGAGCTCGCGCTGATGCGCGGCGAGCACCACAAGGTCGCCCGCGCCTACGTTCTCTACCGCGAGGAGCGCGCCAAGGCCCGCAAGGCCACCGCGCCCGTCCCGGCCGAGGCCGCGGTCAACGTCAAGGGCACCGACGGCGTCCTGCGTCCGCTCGACTGGGCCCGCGTGTCCCACGTCGTGGGCGAGGCCGTGGCCGGGCTCGACGACGTCTCCGCCGAGCCGGTGCTGGCCGAGACCAAGCGCAACCTCTACGACGGCATCAGCGCCGACGAGCTGGCACTGGCCCAGATCATGGCCGCCCGCGTGCTCGTCGAGCAGGAACCGAACTACTCCTACGTCTCCGCCCGCCTGCTGCTGGACAAGCTGCGCGGCGAGGCGCTGAGCTACCTCGCGAAGAAGCCGCGCCAGGCCAGCCAGGACGAGATGGCGGCCGAGTACCCCGCGTACTTCCGCGCCTACCTGCGCCGCGCGATCGAGCTGGAGCTGGTCGACCCCGAGCTGCAGCGGTTCGACCTCGACCGGATCACCGCCGCGATCTGCCCCGAGCGCGACCTCGACTTCGGCTTCCTCGGCCTGCAGACGCTGTACGACCGGTACTTCCAGCACCACGACGGCACCCGGTTCGAGCTGCCGCAGGCGTTCTTCATGCGCGTGGCCATGGGCCTGGCCATCCGCGAGAAGGACCGCGAAGCCCGCGCCATCGAGTTCTACGAGCTGCTGTCGAGCTTCCACTTCATGGCGTCCACGCCGACGCTGTTCAACTCGGGCACCACGCGCCCGCAGCTGTCGTCCTGCTTCCTGACCACGGTGGACGACGACCTGGACTCGATCTTCCAGGCCTACAAGAACAACGCGCTGCTGGCGAAGTACTCCGGCGGCCTCGGCAACGACTGGACCCCGGTCCGCGGCCTCGGCGCCCACATCAAGGGCACCAACGGCCAGTCGCAGGGTGTCGTGCCGTTCCTCAAGATCGCCAACGACACCGCCGTCGCGGTCAACCAGGGCGGCAAGCGCAAGGGCGCGGCGTGCGCGTACCTCGAGACGTGGCACGTGGACATCGAGGAGTTCCTCGACCTGCGCAAGAACACCGGTGACGACCGCCGCCGCACCCACGACATGAACACCGCGAACTGGGTGCCGGACGAGTTCCTCCGCCGCGTCGAGGCCGACGCGCAGTGGACGCTGTTCTCGCCGAACGAGACCCCGGACCTGCACGACCTGTACGGCAACGAGTTCGCGCAGCGCTACCGCGAGTACGAGGCCGCCGCCGACCGCGGCGAGATCAAGGTGTTCCGCCGGGTCCGCGCGGTCGACCTGTGGCGCCGCATGCTGACCATGCTGTTCGAGACCGGTCACCCGTGGATCACGTTCAAGGACCCGTGCAACCTGCGCTCGCCGCAGCAGCACGTCGGCGTCGTGCACTCGTCCAACCTGTGCACCGAGATCACGCTGAACACCAACTCCGAAGAGGTCGCGGTCTGCAACCTCGGTTCGGTCAACCTGCTCAAGCACGTCACTCCGTCCGGTTTGGACACCGAGCGGCTCGAGAAGACCGTGCGCACCGCCGTCCGCATGCTGGACAACGTGATCGACATCAACTTCTACACGATCCCGGAGGCGCGCCGCTCCAACCTGCGCCACCGGCCGATCGGGCTGGGGCTGATGGGCTTCCAGGACGCGCTGTTCGAGCTGGGCCTGCCGCTGTCGTCGGAGGCCGCGGTGCAGTTCGCCGACGAGAGCATGGAGCACATCTCCTACTACGCGATCTCGGCGTCGACCGACCTCGCCGAGGAGCGCGGCCAGTACCAGTCGTTCGAGGGATCGCTGTGGAGCAAGGGCATCCTGCCGATCGACTCGATGCAGCTGCTCATCGACGCGCGCCAGGGTGACAACCTCGACGTCGACACCTCGGCCACTTTGGACTGGGCGCCGCTGCGCGAGCGGGTCAAGACCGTCGGCATGCGCAACTCCAACGTGATGGCGATCGCGCCGACCGCGACGATCTCCAACATCTGCGGCGTCGGCCAGTCGATCGAGCCGCTGTTCCAGAACCTGTACGTCAAGTCGAACATGTCCGGCGACTTCACCGTGGTGAACCCGCACCTGGTCCGCTCGCTCAAGGAGCGCGGGCTGTGGGACGAGGTCATGGTCAGCGACCTGAAGTACTTCGACGGCAGCCTCGGCCAGATCGACCGCGTCCCGGACGACCTGAAGGCGCTGTACGCGACGGCGTTCGAGATCGAGTCGAAGTGGCTGGTGGACGCGGGTTCGCGGCGCCAGAAGTGGATCGACCAGGCGCAGTCGCTGAACCTGTACATCGCGGCGCCGAGCGGCCGCAAGCTGGACCAGCTGTACCGCTACGCGTGGCACAAGGGCCTCAAGACCACGTACTACCTGCGGGCGCAGTCCGCGACGCACGTGGAGAAGAGCACCCTGCGCGGCACCGACGGCAAGCTCAACGCCGTCTCGGCCACCCCGGCTCCGGCCGCGGCGGCTCCGGCCCCGGCGCCCGGTCCGACGCCTGCGCCTGCTCCCGCGCCGTCGCCTTCGCCTTCGCCCGAGCCCGATGTGGACTTCGTGGCCACCGAAGGCGCCGCCTGCCGCATCGACGACCCCGACTGCGAAGCCTGCCAGTAAAGGAATCCCTGCACCGATGACCAACGTGGAAACGACGGACGGCACCGGCCTCGGCGAGATCGAGGTCGGCGCGGCCCGGATCAACGTCGACGACAAGCGCATGATCAACGCGCGCGCCGACGTCAACCAGCTGCTGCCGATGAAGTACAAGTGGGCCTGGGAGAAGTACCTGGCCGGCTGCAACAACCACTGGATGCCGACCGAGGTCGCCATGCAGGCCGACATCGCGCTGTGGAAGTCGCCGGACGGCCTCACCGAGGACGAGCGGACGATGCTCAAGCGCAACCTCGGCTTCTTCGCGACCGCGGAGTCCCTGGTGGCCAACAACATCGTGCTCGCGGTGTACCGGCAGATCACCAACCCCGAGTGCCGCCAGTACCTGCTGCGCCAGGCGTTCGAGGAGGCCGTGCACACGCACACCTTCCAGTACATCTGCGAAAGCCTCGGCCTGGTCGAGGGCGAGCTGTTCAACATGTACCGCGAGGTTCCGTCCATTTCGGACAAGGACGCGTGGGCGCTGAAGTACACGCAGAACCTGGAGAACCCGGACTTCGAGACCGGCACGCCGGAGGCCGACCAGGCGTTCCTGCGTGACCTGGTGGCGTTCTACGTCATCTTCGAGGGCATGTGGTTCTACACCGGGTTCGCGCAGATCCTGTCGCTGGGCCGCCGGAACAAGATGGTCGGCATCGCCGAGCAGTACCAGTACATCCTGCGCGACGAGTCGATCCACCTGAACTTCGGCATCGACTGCATCAACCAGATCAAGATCGAGAACCCCCACCTGTGGACCCCGGAGTTCCAGGAGGAGGTCCGCGGGATGCTGACCGAGGCGTGCGAGCTGGAGGTCGCGTACGCCCGCGACACGATGCCGCGCGGCATGCTCGGCCTGTCGGCGCAGCTGTGCGAGCAGTACATGCACTTCATCACCGACCGGCGCGCGCAGCAGATCGGGCTCGCCCCGATCTTCGGCGAGACGGAGAACCCGTTCCCGTGGATGTCCGAGGCGATGGACCTGAAGAAGGAGAAGAACTTCTTCGAGACCCGCGTGATCGAGTACCAGTCGGGCGGCGCCCTCGACTGGGACTGACGTTCCGGTGACCAAGCCCCGCCCTGGGATCCCCAGGGCGGGGCTTTTCACGTGACGCGCGCGGCCAGCTCCGCGTCCAGCGGGCTCATGTCCGCCTCGACGGGCTCCCGGGGCGGCCACCACCGGAAGCCGAGCCCTTCCTCGCTGGGGACGAGCCGCGGCGCGGTGACCAGCTCCGTCCGGTAGACGGCGAGGAACTCCCGGCGCGCGGGAGCCACCAGATCGAACTCGGCCACCGCGGCGAACGTCAGCGGCACGCCGTGGATGCCGGTCTCCTCGCCCAGCTCGCGGGCGGCGGCTTCGCGACACCTTTCGCCGGGTTCCCGCATGCCGCCGGGCAGTTCCCACTGCCGTCGCCGCCGGTCGAACAGCATCAGGACGGCACCGGCGTGCACGGCCACGACCAGGGCGGCGGGCAGCGGAACCAGCCGCGGCAGCTCGCTTTCCGCGACGCGGCGCACGGCCACGAGGAGGTTGCCGGTGCGGTCACGAAGCGGAAGCCGGGCCATGGCCCCATCTTCCCGCCACCGAATGCGTCAGTACACGTAGCGGCGCACGGTTTCCGGCCGGATCACCAGCCGGATCTGGTCGGTGTTCCGGATCGCCTCCGCCGCGGCCGCGTGGCGCGGGTCGCCGAGGTCCCAGTACCGCGCCGCCAGGCGGGCGGCCAGCTCGTGGGCGCCCTCGGTTTCCAGCGAAACCGGGCCCGCCACCGACACCCACCGCTCGGGCTCCCCCACCGGCGCCGCCACCACGAGCGAGGCCCGCGGGTCACGGCGGGCGCGGCGCACCTTGAGCGAATCCGGTTCGGTGAACAGCTGGATCGTGCCGTCGTCGGCCGCCTCGTACCAGACCGGGCGGGGTTCGCCGGTGGACACGGTCAGGAAGCCGAGCAGCGGACGGCGGAGCAACTCGAGATCGTCGGGAGTCAGTGCGTTCATGTCCCCGATCCAACCGGCACCTCGCGGACGATCCCATGGGCAGGAAGCCGGAATCCCTGTCCATTCGTCTAATCTCGGCGAGGTGGACGTGCTCGACGACCTCTTCCGCGGCATCCGGGCCCACGGCTCGCTGTTCGGCCGCTCGGCCCTCACCCCGCCGTGGGCCCTGCACTTCGTGGACGGTGCGCCGCTGACCCTGTGCACCGTCGTCGGCGGCGGGGGCTGGATCGTCCCCGAGCACGGCCCGCCCGAGCCGCTGCGGGCCTACGAGACCGTCATCGTGCGCGGCCCGGAGACGTTCACCTTCGTCGACGCACTCGGCACCCCGGCCGAGCCGGTCGCCTGCGGCGAGTACTGCACCGCGCCCGAGCAGGGCGGGACCCGGCACCGGCGGGGCTGGCACGACGACAACGGCGGCGCGACGACGCTGATCGTCGCGGCCTACCCCGTCCACGGCGAGCTGAGCCGCCCGCTCCTGGACGCCCTGCCCGCGGTACTCAGGATCGAGAGCGACGGCACGGGCGACCCGGTGCTCGACCACCTCGCCGCCGAAGCCGCCGTGGACGCGCCCGGCCAGCAGGTCGTCCTCGACCGGCTGCTGGACTGGCTCCTGGTCTGCACCCTGCGCACGTGGTTCGACCGCCCCGGCGGCGAGCCACCGGCCTGGTGGACCGCGCAGCGCGATCCGGTGGCCGGCCGGGCACTGCGCCTGCTGCACACCGAACCGGCGGCACCGTGGACGGTCGCCACGCTGGCGGCACGTACCGGCGTGTCGCGGTCGACGCTGGCCAAGCGGTTCACCGAGCTGGTCGGCGAACCCCCGCTGACCTACCTCACCGGCCGCCGCATGGCGCTCGCGGCGGAGCTGCTCGCGGAGCGGGAAACCGCCACCGTCGCCGAGGTCGCCCGCGCCGTCGGGTATGCCGACCCGTTCGGCTTCAGCGCGGCGTTCAAGCGGGTCCGGGGCGTCACGCCGAGCGAGTACCGGCGCTCGATGGCCAAGACGAACACCCCGGCACACCCCGGCCAAGCTTCCGGAGACCGGTCCGGATCACCCGAAAAGACGGCCGCCGAGGTGTTGTCAGAGCGTCAACAAGGGTGCATCGTGGAGGCGTAGCCGATCTCAGCGGGGAGATGGTCACCTTGCCGGGCACCGTGAGCCGAGCCGCCGGAGCGCTGCGCGAACGCGTGCCGCCGCTGACCGCCCTGCCCCTGCCGCGGGGCGTCGACGAACGCTGGCTGCACTCGCGCTGGCCCGTCCGGGAACTCGCCACCCCGCCCGCCGGCAGCGGCCTCAAGCCCGTGCTCGGCGATGCGGGACCGCCGCTCGTCGGCCACATGCCGGAGATGATGCGCTTCGGCATCTCCTTCGCGCTGCGCCGCTACGAACTCTACGGGCCGGTCAGCTGGACCGGCGGCTTCGGACGGCGGATCGTCGCCCTCTCCGGTCCCGAGGCGACGCAGATCGCGCTCGTCAACAAGGACAAGGCCTTCTCCCAGGAGGGCTGGAAGTTCTTCATCGAGAAGTTCTTCGAGCGCGGCCTGATGCTGCTGGACTTCGGCGAGCACCACCTGCACCGCCGCATCATGCAGGAGGCTTTCACCCGCCCCCGTCTGGCCGGCTACGTCGGCGAAATGGGGCCGGCGCTGCGTGACGGCGTCGCCGTGTGGGGTGGCGGGCGGCCGCGGCTGTACTGGGCGCTCAAGCAGCTGACGCTCGACGTCGCGACGCGCGTGTTCATGGGCATGCCCAGCGGTGCCGACGCGGCCCGGATCAACCGCGCCTTCGTCAGTTCCGTGCGGGCAGGCACCGCGCTCGTGCGCGTCCCGGTGCCGGGCGGCCGGTGGTCGGCCGGGCTGCACGGGCGGAAGGTCCTCGAGCGCTACTTCGCCGAAACCCTGCCCGCCAAACGGAATTCCGACGGCGACGACCTGTTCTCCGCGCTCTGCCACGCCACCACCGAGGACGGCGACCGGTTCTCCGACACCGACATCGTCAACCACATGATCTTCCTGATGATGGCCGCGCACGACACGACGACCATCACCGCCGCCGCGATGGCGTACTACCTCGCCAAGTACCCGCAGTGGCAGGAGCGCGCCCGCGAAGAGTCGCTGGCCCTCGGCGACGACGTCCTCGACATCGCCGCGGTCGAGAAGCTCGAAACGCTCGACCTGGTCATGAAGGAGGCGCTGCGGCTGGTGGCGCCCGTGCCGTCGCTGGCGCGCAAGACCGTCAAGGACACCGAGGTTCTCGGGCACTACATCCCCGCGGGCACCCTCGTCGGCGTCTCGCCGACGGTGAACCACTTCGCGCCCGAGTGCTGGACCGACCCGTTCGCCTTCGACCCGGAACGGTTCGCCGAACCGCGCCGCGAGGACAAGGCGCACCGGATGGCCTGGATGCCCTTCGGCGGCGGCGCGCACAAGTGCATCGGGCTCCACTTCGGCAGTCTCGAAGTGAAGTTGCTGATGCACGAACTGCTGCGCGCGTACCGCTGGTCGGTTCCGGAGAGTTACACCGCGCGATGGGACTACGTCTCGCTGCCGGTGCCGGCGGACGGTCTTCCGGTGCGGCTGACCCCGCGCTGACCCGGCACTGTCCACCGCTGCATACACACGGTGACAAAGTGTCACCGGACCTGGACGGGTGTTCACTCGTTCAGCCGGTAGACACCCCGTGACGCGCATGATGGCGTGGCATCGGTCTCGGGCGAGGGATACCTAGTGTGGCCTCATGATCCCCGACACCATGTCTGAACTGGCCTGACGTGCACGTGAAGAGGTGGAGTGTGCCTGAGCCCGGCGCCGCGCCAGGACTGCTGGAGGTGGCCCGCCGGTGGGCGGCGACGTTGGCCGACACCAAAGGAGTAACGCTTCCTCCGGAGGAGCTCGAACCGCTCCTGCTGGAGGTCGCGCACGACGCGGTCGACCAGGCCGGCTCGAAGCACGACGGCGCGCTGCTGCGGTTCACCGCGCTCTATGCGGCGTCGCCGATGGGCATCGCGCTGGCCGACCCGGACGGCGACATCGTCGAGGCGAACCTCGCACTCGGCCAGCTGCTCGGCTGCTCGCCGGAACGGTTGCGCGGACGGCACATCACCGACCTCGGCTCGACCGACCACGACGTCTCGCGGCTCGAAGCGGGCCTGGAGAAGGTGCGTGCCGGCCGGGAGCGCTACCAGGAGCGGATGCTGCTCGACCACGCCGAGGACGGGCAGCTCTGGGCCGACGTCACGCTGGCCCGCCTGCCCGGCGACCGGCCGGGCTCGGTCTATCCCGTGCTGATGGTGTCCGACGCGAACGAGCTGCACCTGCTGCAGGAACGGCTGCTGCACCAGAACGTGCACGACCCGCTGACCGGGCTGCCCAACGCGTCGTCGTTCACCACCAAGCTCGAAGCCGCGCTCGGGGCGGGCGCGCGCGACGACATCGCGCTGATCTACCTCGACGTCGACGGCTTCAAGGTGATCAACGACGGCCTCGGCGCCGGCGTCGGCGACCAGGTGCTGCGCGGGGTCGCGAACAAGCTGTCGGCGGTGTTCACCGGGCACCACGACGGGTTCGTCGCGCGGCTGTCCGGCGACGGCTTCGCGGTGCTGCTGCGCGGCGAGCTGGCCGCGACCGAGGTCGTCGAGCTGGTCGAACGGGCGCTGGAGGACCTCAACGAGCCGATCTACCTTGGCGGGCACGGCATCGGCGTCAGCGCGAGCGCGGGCATCGTGGTGCGCGCGGCCGTCGAGGGCGGCGCGGCGGAACTGCTGCGGGCGGCGGAGATCGCGCTGCACCGGGCCAAGGAGGCGGGCAAGGCGCAGTGGATGCTGTTCGACCCGGAGCTGGACGCGCGTGACCGCGGGCGTTACCAGCTGGGCGCGGTGATCGCCGGAGCACTGGAGAACGGCGAGTTCTCCCTGGTCTACCAGCCGACGGTCAAGCTCGCCCGCCCGGACGAGCTGGCCGCGGTCAACGCGGGGCTGCGCTGGAACCACCCGGAGAAGGGCGAGCTGGACTCCGACGAGTTCTACCCGCTGGCCCAGACGACGGGCATGACGGTCCCGCTCGGCCGCTGGCTCCTGGCGGAGTCCCTCGCGGCGACGGCCCGCTGGCGCACCCGCTTCGGCGAGGCGGCCCCGGACGTGTGCGTCCGCCTCCCGACCCGCCTGGCGATCGACCCGGATCTGGTGCTGCTGGTGAAGGAACAGCTGGACAAGCACCAGCTGCCCGCCCAGGCCCTGCGGCTGTGCACGGACCGCGATTCGGTACTGGACCCGCGCGGCGAGGTCCTGGACTCGTTCGCGGTCCTGGCCGACCTCGGCGCGCAGCTGGTGCTGACGATCTCGGGCTCGGCGGACCTGGAGCTGATCCCCCAGCACCGTCTCCCGGTCCGCCACGTGATCCTGTCGGGCCCGGTGGTCGACGCACTCGACACCCCGGAACCGACGGAGGCGGCGATCCGCCACCTGACCCAGCTGATCACCCGCGCCCGCGAGCTGAACCTGCGGATCGGCGCGGAGGGCGTCCGCACCCACGAGCAGGCGGCCCGGCTGCGCCAGCTGGGCGTGGTGGCGGCCCGAGGCCCGTTCGTGAGCGACTCGGCCACCGGCGACGAGGTCGACGAGCTGATCGCCCGCCACCCGGGTTCCTGAGCCCCGGACGCCCCGAGGTGGCGATGCCCGGCGCCGGTCCGCGGTCGTGGCAGACCGAGCCGGTGACCTCCCCGCTCCGGGCACCGGGCAGGATGAGGCCTGCCGCCGACGAGAAGGGACGTCATGGACGCCGGAGACCTCGCCCCCGACTTCACCCTGCCCGACGAGACGGGCACCGACCGCCGCCTCTCGGACTTCCTCGCCACCGGTCCGGTCGTGCTCTTCTTCTACCCCGCCGCCATGACCACCGGGTGCACCGCCGAAAGCTGCCACTTCCGGGACCTCGCCGCGGAGTTCGCCGAGGTCGGCGCGCACCGGGTCGGGATCAGCCCGGACGACGTCGCCAAGCAGCGGCAGTTCTCCGAAGCCCACGGCTTCGACTACCCGCTCCTGTCCGATGTGGACGGTATAGTCGCCAAGCAGTTCGGCGTCTGGCGCAAGCTCCTGCCGCTGCACGCCAAGCGGGTCACCTTCGTGATCGGGCAGGACCGGCGCGTCCTCGAGAAGATCAAGAGCGAGCTGAACTTCACCGTCCACGCCGACCAGGCGCTCAAGGTGCTGCGGGACAAGGTTTCCTGAGCCGCCACACGTGGTTGGTGCCGCCGCACGACGGTGCCAGCGGTTTCGCCGCCGTCCGCTCCCCCACCTTCGTGAACCCGAGGCGCGCCGGGATCGCTCCACTTCGGACGTTCCGCTCGTCGTGCTGGATCTCGGCGTAGCCGGCGCCGAGGCGGAACGCCTCCGCCGTCAGCAACCGGACGGCGCGGGTCATCAGGCCGCGGCCGGCGAAGCCGGTCGCGAGCCAGTAGCCGATCTCGACGCCGCCCTCGCGCGTCATCAACCCGATGCCGCCCGCGAGCGAACCGCCCGCGCGCAGGGCGAAGTCGTGCGTTTCCCCGGTCTCCCAGTTCTTCCGGGTGGTCCGCAGGAACTCCGCACAGTCCTCGGTCGTGTAGCCGCCGGTCGCCCAGATCAGCCACGCCCCGAGGTGCTCGAGGGACCCGTTGACCGTCGCGTGCAGCTCCGGCCCGTCGGCGAACTGCCAGCGGGACAGGGTGAAGCCCGCTTCGCGATACGTCTCGGCCGGGGTCTCCATGCCTTCATGGTGCCCCGGCCGGGGCCTCGCGCGCTGCCGAATTAGTTCACGATGACGTTGTCCGGCACCGCTGTGTCGTTCTTCAGCGCGTCGAACAGCTGCTTCGACTTGTTCTTGTCCCAGTTCTCCGCCGACCCGTTGGTCACCGGCACCGTCGTCGTCACCACACCGCCGGAGGAGATCCCGCGCATCGCGATCGCCAGGCCGGCCAGGTTGTGCACGTGGTCGCCCGAATCCATGGTCAGCGCGTCCGGCGCCGCCGACAGCAGCGGGAAGAAGTCGAACGGGTTGAGCAGCGTGCCGGGGCTGGCGATCTGGCTGACCAGCGCGCCGATGAACTTGCGCTGGTTGGCGACGCGGTCGAGGTCCGAGCGCGGCGTCGCCGCGCTGTGGCGCATCCGGACGAAGCCCAGTGCCTCGCGGCCGTCCAGCTGCTGCGGGCAGCCCGCCTTGATACTGATCCCGGTCATGGTGTCATCCATGTCCTTGTCGATGCACATCTCCACGCCGCCGATCGCGTCGACGATCTTGGCGAACCCGCCGAAGCCGATCTCCGCGTAGTGGTCGATGTGCAGCCCGGTCGCGCCTTCGACGGTCTGCGCGAGCAGCTTCGGCCCGCCCAGCGAGAACGCCGCGTTGATCTTGTTCTTGCCGTGGCCGGGAATCGCGACCTGCGAGTCGCGCGGGAGCGACAGCAGCGTCGGCTTGGTGTCGTTGTCCGGGATGTGCGCGATCATGATCGTGTCGGTGCGCTGCCCGCCGCCCGCCGCGGCGACGTCGCCGGTGGCGAGCCGCTCCTCGTCCTCGGCCGTGAGGCCCTCGCGGCTGTCCGAGCCGACGATCAGCCAGTTGGTGCCGGACGCGGCGACCGGGCGCCCGGAGTAGTCGGCGAGCGCGTCGACACGCTTGATGGAGAACTCCAGGTAGACCCAGATCCCGGCCAGGAACACGACGAACACCAGCACCAGCGCGCCGAGGACCTTGCCGATGCTCCAGCGACGGCGGCGCGGCGGCCGGGACGGCGGGTAGTCGTCCTGCACGGGACGCCGCGGCGGGTCCTGGCGGGGCGGCGGGGGCGGCGCGTACTCCGGCTCGCGGGTGCCCATCGGGCGGGTGCGCTCGTCGTACGGGCTGCGGCCACGCCCGGGCAGCGGCATCATCTGCGCGCGCTGGTGCTCCCGGGGGCGCCCGGCGGCCGGCCGGGGCGGCGGCATCCGGCGCCCGCCGTCGTCGCCACGGTACGTCATCACCATCACCCAATCCCGATCCGGACAAAAGTGTCGCCGTCAGTACACCGCACGTCCTCGGAAGAGGGACGCCCGGCACCGGGGTCGGGTTGCGGTCACCGCCCGGTGGCCTCGTAGCCGAACTGGTGGACCTTGAGGTACCCGGACCGGAACCCGGCCTCGGAATAGGCCAGGTAGAACTCCCACATCCGGCGGAAGACGTCGTCGAACCCGAACCCCGCGATGTCGGCCCAGCGCTGCAGGAACCGCTCGCGCCACAACCGTAGCGTGCGCGCGTAGTCCTGGCCGAACTCGCGCATCCCGGCCAGCCTGAGCCGGGTGTTCGCCTTGACGCCCTCCTCGATCGAGCGCACCGACGGGATGATGCCGCCGGGGAAGATGTACTTGTGGATCCAGGTGTAGGCCCGCGAGGCGGCCAGCATCCGGTCGTGGTCCATGGTGATGGCCTGCAGGCCGAACCGCCCGCCGGGGCGCAGGCGCGCGCCGATCGTCTCGTAGAACGCCGGCCAGTAGGACGCGCCGACGGCCTCGATCATCTCGACGCTGACCACGGCGTCGTACTGGCCGCTCGACTCGCGGTAGTCGCACAGCTTCACCTCGACGCGGTCGGAGAACCCGGCCGCGGCGATGCGTTCGGTGGCCAGCGCCCGCTGTTCCTCCGAAATGGTCAGTGACGTCACGCGTGCGCCGCGGGCCGCCGCGCGGATGGCGAGTTCACCCCATCCGGTACCGATTTCGAGGACTTCGCTGCCTTCGCGGACGCCGGCGTAGTCGAGCACGCTGTCGATCTTGCGGTGCTGGGCGGCGGTGAGGTCGTCGCCGGGGCCGAACAGCGCCGAGGAGTACGTCATCGACGGGTCGAGGAAGGCGCCGAAGAGGTCGTTGGACAGGTCGTAGTGCCGGTGGATGTTGGCGCGCGCGCCTTCGAGGGTGTTCTCTTCGGACGGCGGCTGCGTGCGCTCGGCGATCCGCCGGAACTTCTGCAGCACCGGCGGCACGAGCGTGGCCATCCGCTCGGCGAACGGCGTGAGCACCTCGGCCAGGTCGGAGGCGGTCCAGTCACCGGCCATGTAGGACTCGCCGAACCCGATCTTCGCGTCGACGCCGAGGCGGTGGAAGAACGCGCTGGGCCGCAGAATCCGCATTTCGGGCGATTCCGGGCCACCGGCCCCGAGGACGGTGCCGTCCGGGAACGTCACCCGCAGGTCCAGCGGGCGGACCGCGCGGCGGAACAGTGCCGCGGCGATCCGCGCGCGCAGCGCGGAGTGCGGCGGGGTGGCCAGGCCCGGCCAGCGGGACTCGTCCGGGACGTCCTGCACCGACGCCCGGTCAACGCTCGAAGTGGTCACGGTTCTCCCTCCGGCCGGCCAGGTACGCCGGTGATCGATCCTAGTCGCCGCACCCCCGCGGCGCGCTTCGCCGAATGCCCTGTTCGGGGCGTTTTCACACGGGTATTCGCAGGCGCCCGGGCGCGGTCCACGCGCCGCGGAGCGCGTCGCCGTCGTCCCCGGCGAGCTGTTCCAGCGTGAAAGCGATCGTGAGCCGGGTCCACACGCCTGCCCGGCGTAGCATCGCGTGTCCTTCACCGCCGATTTCGAACCGCGCGACGCGGGCGGCGACGTCTTGCGCGCGTTCGGCGTAGGCGTGCGACTCCGCCGGGCTGGTCATCCGGTCGCGGGTGCCGTGCACGATGAGCACCGACCGCCCGGCGACGGCCGCGACCGGCTCGCCCCGCGGTGTCCACGGCGCGAGCGCGCAGACCCCGCGCACGGCCGGGTCGTCGGCCACGCGCAACGCGACCCGGGCGCCCATGGAGTGGCCGACGAGCACCACCGGCAGGCCGGGGTGGTCGGCGCGGAGGCGGTCCAGCGCCCAGCGGGCGTCGGCGACGGGGTCCTCGGCGGGCGCGTTCCAGCCGTAGCGGCGGTTGCGCAGCAGCCGCACCTCGATGCCGTGCGCGCGCCCGGCCCGGTGCAGGGCACGCGCGATCGGCACCATCCGGAGGAAGGCGAGCTTCCAGGGCGCCACCCTGCCGGTGCCGTGCTCCGCGCCGCCGTGCAGCACGAGCACGACCGCTTCGGTCCGCCCGCGTGCCGGCCACACCGACACCGCCGGTTCCACCTCGCCCACCCGAGTCCTCCTCGCCTGCATCCGGATCAACTTCGCCCGCCCACCCGGCTATTCCACCGCGGGCCACCCCGTTCGCGGTAGATTCGGCGCCCGATCCCCGACGGAAGGGTGGGTGTGGTGAACGCCACGGACATCGCGGGCAGCGTCGCCAAGCAGCTGGCGGACGTCGAGCAGGCCAACGCCGAGGCAGTGCGCGAAGCGGCGGAGCTCGTCCTGGGGGTGATCCGGGCGGACGCATTGGTCTATACCGCCGGGGCCGGGCACTCGCTCGCGGCGGTCGCCGAGACGTTCTACCGCGCGGGCGGCCTGGCCTGTGTCTACCCGCTCTACCACCCGGAACTGCTGCCGCTGCACGGCGCGGTGCACAGCACGCAGACCGAGCGGCGCCCCGGGCTCGCGGCGGAAGTGCTGGCCGAGCGCGCGCCTGGCCCCGACGACGTCCTGGTGGTGTTCTCGACGTCCGGGGTCAACCCGTACCCGGTCGAGCTGTGCCTGGAGGCCCGCAAGCGCGGGGCGGCGGTGATCGCGGTGACGTCCCGGGCCTCGGTGGCGGCGGCACCGCGTCGCTCGTCGAGCACGGTGGCCGAGGAGGCCACGGTGGTCCTGGACTCCCTGGTCGTCCCCGGCGACGCGAGTTACCCGCCGGACGCCCCGCGCACCGCCCCGCTGTCCACTGTGGTCAACGCGTTCCTGTGGAACCTGGTACTGGCCGAGGTCCACGACCGCGGCACCAAGGAAGGCCTGGACCTCCCGCTCTGGCGCAGTTCCAACATCCCGGGCGGCGACGAGGCCAACGCCTCCCTCCTGGCCAAGTACACCCCCATCGTCCCCCAGCTCCGCTGACCCACGCGCGGAGGGGCATCACGCGTGACCGGGCGGGCATCACGCGTGATTGGAGAGGCATCGCGGTGATGCCCCTCCAATCACGAGTGATTCCCCTCTGATCACACGTGATGCCCGCTCAATCACGAGTGATGCCCGGCTGATCACGCCACGGCGGGTTCTTCCTCGGCGAACTGGGTGGCGTGGAGGGTCGCGTAGCGGCCGCCCGCGGCGAGGAGTTCGTCGTGGGTTCCGCGCTCGACGATCTCGCCGTGCTCCAGGACCAGGATCTGGTCGGCCGCGCGGACCGTCGAGAGGCGGTGGGCGATCACCAGGGCCGTGCGGCCGGACAGCGCGTGCGTCAGTGCCTCGCCGACCGCCGCCTCGGACTCCGAGTCCAGGTGCGCGGTCGCCTCGTCGAGGATCACGACCTTCGGCTGGGCCAGCAGGAGCCGCGCGATCGTCAGCCGCTGGCGCTCGCCGCCGGACAGGCGGTAGCCGCGCTCCCCGACCGTCGTGTCGAGGCCGTCGGGCAGCGACCGGACCAGCTCGCCCAGCCGCGCCCGCTCCAGTGCCTCCCAGATCTCCTCGTCGGTGACGCCGGGACGCGCGTAGGCGAGGTTCGCGCGGATCGTGTCGTGGAACAGGTGCCCGTCCTGGGTCACGACGCCGACGGTTTCCCGCAGCGAAGCGAAAGTCAGGTCCCGGACGTCCACATCGGACAGCCGGACCGACCCCGAGTCGACGTCGTAGAGTCGCGGCAGCAGGGACGCGATCGTCGACTTCCCCGCGCCCGACGACCCGACCAGCGCGACCATCTGCCCCGGCTCGGCGCGGAACGAGATCCCGTGCAGCACCTCTTCCCCGCCGCGGTGGTCGAGCGTCGCGACGTCTTCCAGCGACGCCAGCGAGTACCGGTCGGCCGCCGGGTAGCCGAAGCGGACGTCGGAGAACTCGACCGAAACGCCACCGGCGGGCACCGTCCGCGCGGACGGCTTCTCCTCGATCATCGGCTTGAGGTCGAGGACCTCGAAGACCCGCTCGAAGGACACCAGCGCCGTCATGACGTCGACGCGGACATTGGCCAGCGCGGTCAGCGGCGCGTACAGCCGGGTCAGCAGCAGCGCGAGCGCGACGACGGTGCCCGGCGCGAGCACGCCGGTCAGCGCGAGGTACCCGCCGAGGCCGTAGACGAGTGCCTGCGCCAGCGCGGAAACCAGGGTCAGGCTGGTCATGAACCAGCGCGTCAGCATCGCGGTCCGGACGCCGATGTCACGCACCCGCCCGGCGCGCTCGGCGAAGTCCGCCGCCTCCTGCACCGGCCGCCCGAACAGCTTGACCAGCGTCGCGCCCGGCGCGGAGAACCGCTCGGTCATCTGCGTGGTCATCCCGGCGTTGAGGTTCGCGGCTTCGCGCTGCAGCCCGGCCATCCGGCGGCCGAGCCGGCGCGCGGGGATCACGAAGATCGGCAGCAGCACCAGCGCGAGCAGCGTCACCTGCCAGGACAGCGTGAGCATGACGGCCAGCGACAGCGCCAGCTGGATGACGTTGGTGACCAGGCCGGACAGCGTCGCGGTGAACGTCCGCTGCGCGCCGATGACGTCGTTGTTCAGCCGCGAGACCAGCGCGCCCGTGCGGGTGCGCGTGAAGAACGCGATCGGCATCCGCTGCACGTGTTCGAACACCGCGCGGCGCAGGTCGAAGATGATGCCTTCGCCGATGCGCGCGGACTGCCACCGCTCGACCAGGCCGAACCCGGCGTCGGCGACCGCCAGCACGGCGATCACGACGGCGAGCCAGACGACGAGCGTGACGTCGTGGCCGCCGACGATCGCGTCGACCACCTTGCCCGCCAGCACCGGCGTCGTCACGGCGAGCACGGCGGAAACGACGGTCAGGACGAGGAACGCCAGCAGCCTTCGCCAGTGCGGCCGCGCGAACCGCGCGACGCGTTTCAGCGTGCCGCGGCTGAGCGCCTTCGGGGCGTCGTTGGCGCGCATCGCCGAACTCCACAGCCCCCACATGTTGTCCATGGGAATCCCCCAGTCTCTCAGAAACCTCTAGATTGGCTGAGGTTTTCGGCGGATATGACCTGGACAACGCCCCCGTTGCCCGTTTCCTTCCCGGTGCCGTTCACTCCACGCGAACAACCCGGTGCAGCGCCGCGCGCAGCCGTTCGGCGTCCTCGGCCGAGAGCGGCTCCAGCAGCAGCGCCTCGGCCTTGCGCGTGACCTCCTCGCCCGCCTCCCGGACCCGCTGCCCATCGGCCGTCAGGGTGACCAGGCGCTTGCGGCGGTCACCCGGCGCGACCTCGCGGCGCACCAGGCCCTTGGCCTCCAGTTCGTCCACGAGGGCGACCATCGTCGTCCGGTCGATGCCCAGCCGCGCCGCGCCGTCCTGCTGCGACTGCGCGGGCCCGTCGCCGAAGAGCGCGAGCAGCGCGAGCTGCCGCCCGGTGACGCCGAGCGGCGCGTACAGCGGCTCGGCCAGCTCGGCGAGCCGCAGCTGGGCGTGCTTGAGCAGGTAGCCGAGCCGTCGGGTGACGGCGGGAGGCGCACTGGACATGCGAGAACTCTACCCTTTACGCTGATCGTCAGTAATACTGATGATTTCTCAAACTGATAATCAGGAGTTCCCGTGACCACGATTGGCCTGAAACCCCCGCAGCAGCACCTCGGCATCACCGCACTCCGCAGGACCTGGGCGATCGCCGACGACGCCGGGTTCGACGGCTGCTGGGTGTTCGACCACCTCGCCCCGATGGGCCGCGACCGCACCGGCGACGTCTTCGACGGCTGGAGCCTGCTGGCCGCAATGGCCGAGGCGACTCAGCGCGTGCGGATCGGCTGCCTGGTCTCGGGCAACACCAACCGCCACCCCGGCACGCTGGCCAAGATCGCCGCCACGGTCGACCACCTCTCCGGCGGCAGGCTCGACGTCGGCCTCGGCGCGGGCGGCGATCCGCTGACGGACGCGATGATGGGCACGCCTGCCCCGCCGGCCCGCGAACGCGTGGAACGGCTGGCCGAAGCCTGCGAGATCCTCGGTCTGCTGTGGACCCGGCCGGTCACCGAGCACCGCGGCCGGCACTACACCCTGAGCGGCGCAATCAGTGATCCGAAGCCGGTGCAGCAGCCGAAACCGCCGTTGTGGCTGGGCAGCAGCGGCGAAAAGCGCGGCCTGCGGGTGGTCGCCGAGCACGCCGACGTCTGGCTCAACGCGGCCCTGCCGGGAACGGAAATCGCCGAGCTGCAACGGCTTTCGCGCGTCCTCGACACCCACTGCGCGGCCGTGGGCCGCGATCCGGCCACACTCCGCCGCGCCGTGCAGTTCCGCCTGCCGTCCGAACCGGACAGTGCACTGCGGCTGGCGCGAAGCTACGTCGAGGCCGGGTTCACCGAGCTGGTCCTGATGCCCGCCGGGCCGGACGTGGTCGAAGCCGTCGAGGCCGCGGCCAAGCTGCTTCCCCGCCTGCGAGACGTCGGCTGAACCGGGCGGCGGGCCGCTCGATAGCCTGGCCGCATGGGAACGGAGGTGGGCCAGGCGCCCGCATGGCGGCGCGCGGCCCGGCTCTTCACCGCACCGGCCCGCACCGAGGAGGCCGCCCCGCTGCGCTGGGACCTGGGGTTCTACCTGGCCTGCCTGGCTTTCGCGCTGCCGACCGCGCTCGTCTCGGAGTTCTACGGCTACCGCGTCTGGGGCAACTTCGCGACCGTGGCCTACGGCTTCGGCGCCGCACACAGCGGCTACCTGCTGCTGTCGGCGCGCCGGGGACAGCAGCCCCGCGGTGTCCTCGGCTCACGGTGGTGCGGGATCGCCGCGGTCCTGCTGTTGGCGATGATCTTCCCCTTGGCGTTGCTGGTGATTCGCCGACTGACCGGAGTGGACTGGCTGATCACGCCGTTCTCGTGGGCCGCGCAGCCCGAGGTGTGGGTGATCGAGCGGTCCGCGGATCTGCTGCTGCACCACGGAACTCCGTACGTCGACGTCTACGCGCTCAACCGGCCCCCCGAGGTAAACGATTACACCCCCTACGGCCCGGTCATGAGCGTCTTCGGGCTGCCGCGCGCGCTGTTCGGCGGCACGCCCTCGGCCGACGCGCTCACCGACGCCCGCTGGATGTTCGCGCTGGCCGCCTGCGCGTGCGTGCTCGGCACGCTCAAGCTGCTGAAGTGGCCGAAGGTGCCGGTCGGTGCCGCGCAGCTCGCGCTGGCCTGCCCGCTCACCGCGCTCACCTGGGCCGTCGCGGGGCCGGACCTGGCGATCGTCGGCCTGCTGGTGCTCAGCTGCGCGCTCGCGGCCACCGGGCGGGCCGCCTGGTCGGGCCTGGTGCTCGCGCTGGTGATCAGCGCGAAGCTCATCGTCGCGCCCGCGGCCGCCGTGCTGGCCGTGTTCGTGCTGGCCCGGCGGGGAAAGCCAGTGGACTGGACCGCGCTGACCCGGTTCGCCGCGGCGCTGGTGGCGACGACGGCCGCCCTGCACCTGCCGGTGTACCTGGTGGATCCGGCGGCGTTCGTCGAGCACGTCTTCCGGTTCCCCCTCGGGATGGGCGCCGTGCAGTCGCCCGCGGCGAGCCCGCTGCCGGGTCACCTCATCGCCGAGACCGGCGCTGCCGGCCGGGTGGCGTCGTTCGTGCTGGTCGGCGCCGCGGCCGTGGCCATGCTGGTGTGGCTGGTGCGCCGGCCCCCCGCGAACGGCTCCGGCACACTCCTGCGCATCGCCGTCGGACTCGGCGCCTTGATCCTGCTCACCCCGGCCACCCGCTACGGCTACCTGGTCTACCCGCTGGTCCTGCTCGGGGCGTCCCTGGCCTTCCGGGCGGCCGAAGATCCCGCTGCGCCCCCCGCGCAGCAGTCCGCCGCTACTTCTTCTTGACCCTGGTGGCCCCGCCGCGCCCCCGCAGCTGGACCCCGGACTCCGACAGCACCCGGTGGACGAACCCGTAGGAGCGCCCCGTCGACTCCGCGAGCGCCCGGATGCTCGAGCCCTTCTCGTATTTCTTCTTCAGGTCAGCGGCCAGCTTGTCGCGCGTGTTGCCGGTGATCCGCGCGCCTTTCTTGAGATCAGCCACGTCGATCGCCTTCCCGCCGAGAGTGTTCTGGGCCACATATCGGCCCCTGCCGGGGCAATGATCGAACACTGAGCGCCGGAATGCCAGACGACAGCCGCAAAACGACCGAAATTGCGATCACATTGGGCCATTCCAGTGCCTTGCGGCGAGTGATCTTGCACCCGAATGGACGCACCCGTCACGCAAGCTGGACAAGTTCCAGGTAGTCCGCCGACCAATGATCCTCGGTCCCGTCGGGCAGCAGGATGACCCGCTCGGGCTCCAGCGCCTCGACCGCGCCGGGGTCGTGCGTCACCAGGACGACGGCGCCGGCGAAACTACGCAAAGCGTCCAGCACCTGCGCCCGGCTGGCCGGGTCGAGGTTGTTGGTGGGCTCGTCCAGCAGCAACACGTTGGCAGCGCTGGAGACCAGGCCCGCCAGCGCGAGCCGGGTCTTCTCGCCACCGGAAAGCGTGCCCGCCGGCTGGTCGAGTTGTTCGCCGGTGAAGAGGAACGAGCCGAGCAGGTTCCGCAACTCCTGCGCGCCGGTGTCCGGAGCGAGATGTCGGATGTTTTCCCACACCGACGCATCATGATCAAGAGTTTCGTGTTCCTGAGCGTAATAGCCCAAACGCAATCCGTGACCCGGAACGACCGATCCGGTGTCCGGCGTTTCCATTCCGCCGAGCAGCCGCAGCAATGTCGTCTTTCCAGCGCCGTTCAGGCCGAGCACGACGACCTTCGAGCCGCGGTCGACCGCGAGATCGACGCCGGTGAAGATTTCCAGTGAGCCGTACGACTTCGAGAGGTTCTCGGCGGTGAGCGGGGTCCGGCCGCAGGGTGCGGGCTCGGGGAACTTGATCCGGGCGACCTTGTCGGCCTGCCGGGTCTCCTCCAGCGAGCTGAGCATCTGCTCGGCGCGGCGCGCCATGTTCTTGGCCGCCACGGCCTTCGTGGCCTTCGCCCCGAGCTTCGCGGCCTGCGCCTGCAGGGCCGACGCCTTCTTCTCGGCGTTGGCCCGCTCGCGGCGGCGGCGCTTCTCGTCGGTGGCACGTGCGTCGAGGTAGCGCTGCCAGCCCATGTTGTAGATGTCCAGCTCGGCGCGGGTGGCGTCGAGGAACCAGACCTTGTTGACGACGTCGGCGAGCAGCTCGACGTCGTGGCTGATCACGACCAGGCCGCCGTCGTGCTGCTTGAGGAAGCTGCGCAGCCAGGTGATCGAGTCGGCGTCGAGGTGGTTGGTCGGCTCGTCGAGCAGCAGGATCGTCTCGGACTTGCCGCCGGCCCCCGCCTCGGCCGCGGCGAACAGGATCCGCGCCAGCTCGACGCGGCGGCGCTGGCCACCGGAGAGCGTCTGCAGCGTCTGGGCGAGGATCCGGTCGGCCAGCCCCAGGTTGGAGCAGATCCGCGCGGCTTCGCTTTCCGCGGCGTACCCGCCGAGCGAGGCGAAGCGCTCTTCGAGCCGGGCGTAGCGGTTGATGGCCTTGTCGCGCGCGGCGTCGTCGACCAGCTCGGCCATCGAGGCCTGCGCCTTCTCCATGTCGCGCATCAGCTTGTCGAGACCACGCGCGGACAGCACCCGGTCCTTCGCCGTGACCGAAAGATCACCTTCGCGCGGGTCCTGCGGCAGGTAGCCGAGTTCGCCGCTGCGGCGGACCTCGCCCGCGTGCGGCTCGCCCTCGCCGGCGAGGACCTTCAGCGAGGTGGTCTTGCCCGCGCCGTTGCGGCCGACGAGACCGATGCGGTCGCCGGGCTGGATGCGGAGGGTGGCGCCGTTGAGCAGGATGCGCGAACCCGCACGCAGCTCAAGGCCGGTGGCCGTGATCAAGGGAAACTCCCGTGGACAGGGGGTGAACGGAGGACAGCAGCAGGCGGCCGGTCGGCCGCGGCGTCACTCCAGCTGGATATCCACGGAACCCAGTGTACGGGCCGCCGTCGAGCGGTTTTTCCGGACGTGTGCGGTCTCACCCCGCGCGCAGGACGATCTCCACCGAGCGCGCCCGCCCGGCCGCCTCCTCGAGCACGGCCCGGCTCGGCTCGCCGACGTCCAGCACGCGCGGTTCGGCACGGGCGAACAGCGGGGTCAGCCGCCGGTCCGCCCGCAGCTCGTCCAGGGCCCGCCGGTCGCCGCCGAGCACCACGGCGTCCACTTCGGACAGACGAGGGAGGAGCACCTCGGCGGCGTCCCGCGCGGCCGCCTGCAGCGACTGCCGGGCCTGCCCCGCGCGCCGCCGGGCGAAGCGCTGCTGCGACCACCCACCCGCCGCCGACCGGCCCTGCACGAGCCGCCGGTCGGTACGCGAGACGACGATCCGGCCGTCACGGGCGATGCCGGCACTGTGCCCGCCGAGCCGCACCAGCAGCAGCGCGAGCGTCCGCGGCGCCAGCGCGTGGGCGACCAGGGTCTCGACGGACGGGTCGTCGAGACGTCCGAAAGGGACGGTCGCGATCGCCGTCGTGCCGTCGGCCGCGGTCACGCGGACCTCGTCCGGCGTTCCGGAGACCGTGCCGATCCCGCCGTGCCGTTCGGCGAACCGGCCGAACCAGCCCGCCAGCCGCTCGGGCGGCACCTCCACGGCGTGCCCGCCGCCCGCGACCTGCCGTCCCTTCGCCATGCGCCCACGGTACGGGGTGGAGCGGGCTTGGGTGGGCGTGCGCTGAAGGGCACCTTGCTTACGTCTGGCGCAGCGAAGGGCACTTTCCTTGCGTCACATGCACGGAAAGTGCCCTTCGGTGCGGTGGGAACCGCGACGCACCCAAGGTGGCCTTGGTTGCATTGAACGCACCCAAGGTGGCCTTGGTTGCGTTGAACGCACCGAAGGCCACCTTGGGGCGTTTGGGACCTACAGCGGGATTACAGCGGGTGCACCGGGCCGTTGTTCGTCGCGCCCCGGACGTTCGACGGCCGGTCGGCCGCCGGCTGCTGGACGTACCCGTTGACGTGCAACGCCACCGCGCGGATCGAGCCCGTGTCGCCGCCTGCCGCGTCGACCACCGAGAACGTCCACGTGCCGTCGGCGACCACGCCGGTCAGGCCGCCCAGCGGGCTCGCCGGCCGCCAGCTGCCGGTGAACGGCGCGTTGGCCGACGTCACCGAGCTGAACGCCGCCGCCGCGTTGTCGGCGAAGACGACCTTGCACAGGTTCTTGCCCGAACCGCCGTTGCGCTGGAACACCGTCGCCTTCGCCCCGGACGGCGCGGTCAGCGTGCCGACCAGGTCACCGACGTAGGTGTGGTTCAGGCCCACCGTCGTCGCGTTCGGCTCGGCACTGCAGGTCGTGCCGTCCACGGAGAACGTCACCCTGGACGCGCGGCCGACCCCGGTGACCGGGATGGTCACCGACGCCCCGACCGGGCTGTTGTCCGGGATCGCCACCGGCGCGCCGGCATAGGCGAAGTCCTGCGTCACCGGCGACGGGGTGCCGACCGGCAGCGAGAACGTCGCGGTCGTCGGCGAGTGCGCGCCGGCGAAGGAGACGCGGGCGTTCAGCACCACCGGCACGCCGAGCTGCTGGCTCGCCGGGACGGTGATGGTGAAGTCGTTGACGCCGGTCTGTCCCGGGCTGATCGTGCCGTAGGACTTCGAGCGCGGTGCCACGGTGACCCCCGGGGTCGGGCTGGTGAGCACGACGCTGGTGGACACGGCGGTGCCGTCGCCCTCGTTGGTCACCGGCAGCGTCACCTTGGCGGTGTCGCCGGGGTCGATCGCGGTGCCGCCGTCGGCCGGGGTGACCGTCGGCTGCTTGGCCACCGCGAGCGGCTGCGGGCTGGCGCCGGTGTAGGCCAGCACCTTGTCCGCGAGGATGACGCCGGCGCCGGTGAGGTTGTCGCGGCCCGCGGCCTCGATGTCGACCGCGGTGTTGATCAGCGCCTCACGCACCTCCGCGGGCGGCAGGCCGGGGTTGCCGGACAGCACGAGCGCGGCGATGGCGGCCGCGTGCGGGGCGGCGGCCGAGGTGCCGAAGAACGGGTTGAAGCCGGACACGCTGGTGGTGACGCCGTCGGCCGCGGTGATCTCCGGCTTCTGCCGGACCTCGCCGCCGGTCGAGGACACGTTGCCCGGGGTGATCGGCCGTCCGTCGGCTTCGTAGAACACGCGGCGCGGGCCGTCGGAGCTGAACCGCTCGGCCTTGGTGGCACCGCTGAACGAGCCGGGGTACGGGCCCGCCGGGTTGGCCGGGTCACCCTGTTCCAGCGGCCTGCCGAACGCCTTGGCCGCCGGCGCCGCCGCGACGCTGAAGGCGGCACGCGCGGCCGAGTGCCCGAGCGTCACCCCCGGCGTCGTGTAGGCCTTGAGCCCGTCGGCGGAGTCGGTGAACCGGCCGCGCAGCGCGGACAGCGACAGGTAGCGGGACTGGCCGGAGAACTTCACGATGGCCAGGCGCAGCCCGGCACCGCCCTGCGTGGTGATCCGCTCGTACGGGTCCTGCGTGCCGTCCTGGACGTTCTGGCTGAAGCTGACCACCGCGCCCGCGGAGTTGAGCAGGTAGAGGTCGTAGTCGTTCGACGACGCGCCGAGCGGGTCCGACCAGTGCAGCGTCACCGGGACGCCGGAGCCGGACGCGGCCGAGAGCGGCTCGAAGATCTGGGTGCCCGCCGCGCCGGCGAAGTTGTGCGCGGTGCCCGCGAACTTCCCGATCGGCTTGCCCGAGTCGGCGAAATCGCCTTCCCAGTGCCCGGAAGTGCCGTCGGCGACGTTGCCCTCGTTGCCCGCCGAGGAGAAGTACAGCGCGCCGTCGGCGGTCACGTCGTTCACGGCCTGGGCGATGATCCAGTCCTGGAACGGCGATTCCTTGAAGTACAGGACGTCGTCGACGATGACGTCGCAGTGCGACTCGAACCGCAGCTTGCGGATGTTGTCGGCGAAGCTCGCGTCGGAGTTGAACGCCGTCGCGAAGCCGAGGGCGGCGTTGGGCGCGAGGTCGTGGATGATCTCCAGCATCGCGGTGCCCTCGTTGCCGTCGCCCTCCTGGCCGGGGATGACGTCGACGTTCGGCGGCAGCTCGCCCTTGGCCTGCGAAGCGGCCAGCGAGTCCACGCCGTCGGAAAGCGCGCACGCCTTGACGCCGACGCCGGTGACGCCGAACTGCTGGCGCGCGAGGTCGGCGTTGTGGGCGCGGTCGCCTTCGCTGGTCACGGTCGCCGCGACGGCGCTGCGCTGCGCCTTGGCGTCCAGTGCCTGCCGCAGCTCGCCGGCGAGGCGATCGGCCTTCTGCTGCTTGGTTTCCGCAGGCACGCCGGTCTCGCGGTCGCCTGCCGGGGTGGCCAGCTCGCGGGCGGTCATCGCCTGGTCGGCCTGTTCGACACGCTTGACGTCGCCGCGCGCGGCGATCTCGCCGAGCTTGTCCAGCGGCACTTCGGCGCGGACGCTGCCGTAGCGGTCGGACACCGCGCGGATGCCCGCCCCGGCCTTGGTGAGCCCGGCGAGGAGGTCCGGCGAGACCTTGCTCGCGCGGATGTCGACCAGGACGGTCCCGGCCGGGGAAACGGTGGCCCCAGACTGCAGTGCGGTCAGCTGCTTCGCGGCGGCCTTGCCCGCGACGAGCAGCTGGCTGTCCAGTTTGGACTCGGCGGCGGTACGGCCCGCCTTGATCGCCTGCAGGGCGGCGATCTGCTGTTGCGCGGTGGCGGTGAAGGCGTCCGGCGTGGACGCGGTGGCGGCCCCCGCGGCGGGCGGGGACACCAGGCCGAGTGCGGCGAGCAGTGCCGCGGCCCCGGCGGTGAGCACGGTGGATCTCGATCTCGTGGAACGGGTTTGACGCACGAGCGCCCTCCGAATCTCCAGGCGCGTGCCCCGACTCACGCTGACCGACAGCCGGTGATCACCGGCTGGATCCAGCTAAGTACCGGGTGTTCCCGGTAAACATCAGCCAATCGAGTGACAAAGGACAGATATTTTCCGGACCAGTCCAGAGGTTGTAGGCCGTTCAGCGCAGCCGCGTGCCGATCATCGGACACTCACAGGACAAACGAGTCCGACCACGGCTGCGAAGCGCGTCCGGACAAGGCATCCAGGAGCGTCACGGCCTGCTTGTCGGTCAGCGAAGCCACGAAGTCGACCACCGCGCGGCCGCGGGCGAGACCGCGGACGGCGTCCGCGCCGGTCACCGGCTCCCCGGTCGCGCCGACGAGCAGCTCCGGCGCCGACCGCGCCAGCTCGGTGTACTCGGCGCGGGCCAGCTCGACGAGGTCGTGCAGCCGCCGCGGCAGGCGGGACAGCTCGTCGCGGTCGAGCAGCCACGCGTCGAGCGCGTCGACCAGGCTCGTCACCACCCCGGCCTGGCCACGCTGGTGCAGCGCGAGATCGGGGCGCAGCAGCACGAACCGGCGGTGCACGAACTTGAGCACCTGCACCTCGTGCCACTGCGCGGGCCGCAGCGACACGTGACCGGTGCGGGTGGACGGTGACGGCAGCACGAACACGCCGTCGACCAGCCGCGCGGTCCAGTTCGCGGAAAACGCCGCGGTCGCCTGCTCGGCCTCGATCGAGCCGTCGAACTCCCCGGCCAGCAGGCCGTCGGCCAGCTCGGCGCGCACCCGCGCGACGGCGGCGGCGAACGCGTCGTCGTCGACGATCCAGGCGTCCTTGGCGTGCATGCGGCGGCGGAGGCGTTCCAGCGACCGGCCCGGGCGGCGCAGTTCCGCGTGCAGCGTCGCGTCGTCCAGCGCGGCCAGCTCGCCGGCGTGGTCGAGCCACTGGGTCAGCTCGGCGGCGACCGGAGCGTGCTGCAGCACGCCGATGCGGTGGAAGTCCTGCAGGTCGTGGATGGCGTAGGCGATGTCGTCGGCGGTGTCCATCACGGACGCTTCGACGGTCTGCTGCCAGCCTTCGACGCGGCCCGCGAACGCCGCGCGGGCCTGCTCGAAGTCGTCGAGTTCGGTGGCGTAGGCGGAGAACTTGGCCGCGCCGGTGCCGGGCGCCTCCCCCGGCTCCGCGGCCCCACGCGGCGGCACGGCCATCGCCGACGGGTGCGGCGCGGGATGGTGCAGCCGCAGCCACGGGTACTTCAGGACGGCGGCGCGCACGGCGGCGGTGAGGTCGAGCCCGATCGCGGCCGGGCCGCGGACGTCGGTCGTGGTGATGATCCGGAAGGTCTGCGCGTTGCCCTCGAAGCCGTCGGCGAGGCCGAAGCGGTGCCGGGCGATGCGGTCGAGCGTCTGCTCCCCGAGGTGCCCGAACGGCGGGTGCCCGAGATCGTGCGCGAGCGCGGCGGCCTCGGCGACGTCGGGATCGCAGCCGCCGAGCTTGTCGGCGAGCGCGGCGTCCGGCCCGGCGGCGATGCGTTCGGCGACGGCCCGCGCGACCTGCGCGACCTTGAGGCTGTGGGTGAGCCGGTTGTGCAGCAGCCCGGCCCCGCCGGCGCTGACCACCTGCGTGACCCCGCCGAGCCGCGCGAAGAACGGCGACGCGGCAATCCGGTCGCGGTCGATCCGGAACGGGCTGGTCGCCAGGTCGGTGAACCCGCCGGCGTTCGCGACGGGATCGCGCCGGGCGGCCCGCGGGTCGCTGTCCTGATCCATGCGCCCGACCTTATCCGCCGGTTCCCCCGAACGGCGGTCGGCACTGAGCTGTGTCGACCCTCCAGTCACGCGTGATGCCCCTCCAATCACACGTGATGCCCGCCCAGTCACACGTGATGCCCCGCCGCGCACCGGGAGACCTCGTGCGGCGAGGGGTCACACCCGTGATGCGGGAGGCATCTCGCGTGATTGCGGGGGCATCACTCGTGATCAGGGCGAGTTCAGGACTCCGGCTGGGCCGTGTAGGCCGCCAGGCAGCGGTCCGCCTGGGCGCGGGCGACCGCCGGGTCCTCGCCGCCCGCGACGTGCGCTTCGTACCAGGCCTCGCCCGCCGCCGTCACGAACTCGACTCCCTCCGGAGATGTCATCCAGGCCATGGCCTCGGCCGGGTCGACGACGTACGACGGGTCCGCCGCCAGGTGCCGGACCAGTGCCGTCAGCGCCATGTCCCAGCCGATGCCGACCGCGCCGGGGCCGAACTGGTCCCAGTGGTCGTCGACGTGCGCGACGTGCTCCAGCTCGAACCGCGTGCCGCCGTCCTCGGGCGTCAGGCGGACCTCGATCCAGCTGACGCCGCCGTGCATCTCCCACGTCGCGGCGAAGCTCTTCGGCGGGTCGCAGCGCTCGACCGTGCCGCCCGCGTTGCCCTCCAGCTGGTACTTCCCGCCGGCCCGCAGCTCGCCGGTCACCGGCAGGAACCAGCGCGGGATGCGCTCGGGGTTCGTGACCGCGTCCCACATGTCGTCGACGTCGGTGTCGTAGACCTGGCTGATGGTCATCACGCGGGCCTCACCCGCTTCGAGCACGCGTTTGCCGACCGTCCGGCGGACGGCGCTGATCTGGTGACGGACGTCGATCACGGGTTTTCTCCTTGACTGAGGCGGCGCTCGCGCTTGCCGCGGGCGATTTCGGTGGCCAGTGCGTCCAGCGGCGGGGTCCAGTGGCGGCGGAACCGGTCGAGCCAGCCGTCGACGTCCCGCAGCGGCGCGTGCCCGACCGCGTACAGCCGCCGGGCCCCGTCCTGGCGGACGACGGCGAACCCGTTGTCGCGCAACACCTTCAGGTGCTGGGACACCGCGGGCTGCGAGATGCCGAACTCGGCACGGATCACCTCGGTCACCGCGCCGGCGGCCCGTTCGCCGTCGGCCAGCAGCTCGAGGATCCGGCGGCGGACCGGGTCGCCGAGGACGTCGAACGCGTGCACGCCGCCAAGCTACAAGCCGTCGCTTATATAAGTCAAGGCTGAAACATTCGCCCGATGTGAGTAAGCCCTGGTGAACATCAGTCGACATCGGTTCCGATCATGAACCGGACCCGCGACGATCGGGCGCGTGAAGTCGCCACGCGCGGTCCGCTTCGCCTTCCAGCCGCTGTACAGCCTCCACACCGGAGGCGTCGTCGCGCACGAAGCGCTGGCCAGGCCCGAGCAGGGCACGATCCCGCAGCTGCTCGCGCAGGCGCGCCGCGACGGGCGGTTCGCCCAGGCCGATCTCGGGCTGGCCGTCGCCGCCGTCCGGCAGGACGCGGCCGATCCGGCCGCCCTTCCCCTGCACCTCAACCTCTCCGCGCGCACCCTCGCGGCACCGGTGGCGATGTTCGACGACCTCCTGGCCGAACTCGGCGACGCCGGCCGCCGCACCCGCGACGTCGTCCTGGAGATCGGCCCGCCGTTCGCCGCGCTGCCGTCCGGCCGCGTGCTGGCCGGGATGCGGGCGCTCACCGAACTGGGCTTCCGGCTCGCGTTCGACGGTCTCGGCCGCGGCGACCTCCCGCTGAGCCTGCTCGCCGAGGCCCCGGTCGACGTCGTCAAGCTCGACCGGACCGTGCTGCGCGCGCTGCCGGACGATCCGGCCGCGGCCGCCGTCGTCGAAGCGCTGCTGCACTACACCAACCGCACCGGCACGCGGCTGGTCGCGACCGGCGTGGAGACCGACGCCCAGCTCGGCGCCGTCCACGGCCTCGGCGTCCGGATCGCCCAGGGCCCCCTGCTGGAAGCACCCACCGCCGCCGGTCCCGCCCCGGCGCTGCTCGCCCGGCCGCGCGCCGCCGTCGCGCCGGGCCCGGCGAAGTGCGTCGGCGACTTCCTCCGCCCGGCGACGACCCTGCCGGAGAACGCGACGTGCGACGACGTCCGCGCGGTGCTCGCGGCGGCCGACGCGCCGTCGGGGGTGGTCGGGGTGGACGAGCTGAACCGGCCGCGCTGGTCGATCGACCGGACGCGGTTCCTGGTCGCGGTCACCGGCCCGTACGGGCACGCGCTGCACGCGAAGCGCCCGGCCGCGCGGCTGGCCGACACCCCGCACACGATCGAGGCCCGCGCCGGCGCGATGGAGTTCCTGGAGCTGGTCACCGACGCGGACTGGAGCCGCACCGGCGACGACGTCGTCGTGGTCGACGAGGTCGGCCGCTGCCTCGGCGTGGTACTGGTGACCGAGGTGGTGCGCGGCGTGGCCGAGGCGAAGGTCGAAGCGGCGGCGGCGCTCAACCCGCTCACCCGGCTGCCGGGCAGCGACACGGTCGCGCGCGACGTGGCCCGCCGGATCACCATCGGCGAGCCGTTCGTCGCGGCATGGCTGGACATCGACGCGTTCAAGGCGGTCAACGACACCGCCGGGTTCGCCGCGGGCGACGACCTGATCCGAGCGCTGGGCGCGGCACTGACCGAGCTGGCGGGACGGCTGCGCCGGATGCGGGTCAGCCACGTCGGCGGCGACGACTTCCTGGTGGTCTGCGACGTCGACGAGATCGCCACGGTGGCGGGCGCGCTGCTCGATCGCCGCTGGTCGGCCGACGGCCTCCCGGTGACGGTTTCCCTGGCGACGCTGGTCTGCGCGAGCGGCGCCATCGGGTCGTACCAGGAGGTGTCCCGGCTGCTGGCGCCGCTGAAGAAGCGCGCGAAGGAGGTACCCGGGTCGAGCTGGGTGCTCGGCCGCCCGGGCTCGGACCGCGTGGAAGTCCTGCGCGGCATCGGAACCCGCGGCTTACACGCGGCGGCAGGCTGATTCGAGGCCGAGCTGGGCCTGGATCGCCGCCGCAGTCTAGGCCCAGCCGAGGCTCAACTGCGCCTCGATCGCCGCCGCGGCCCACGCCACGTACTCCTCGTGCGCCCAGCCGCATACCCCGGTCAGGTGGTCGTACACCTCGTGCGAGGTGAGCAGGCCGATCGCGTCGGCCAGGCGTCCCGATGCCTCGCCGCCCGGGGCCAGTCCGGCGGCTTCGAGGCGGGCCACGATCTCGGTGCGGCGGGCCGCCGCCAGGTCCGCCCGCACCGCCGCCACCGCCGGGTCGGCCGCCGCCGCCGTCGTGAACGCGCGCCAGATCGGCAACGACCGGCGCACTCCCTCGGCGACGCGGGCGGCCACCGCCGCCAGGTCCGCCGGGCCCGCCGCGCCCACCAGTGCGTCCAGGTTCACCGCGTCCGGGTCGCCCGCGAAGCCGTCCCGGAACGCGGCGAGCAGCAGCTCCGCCTTGCGCCCGGCCTGCGTCACCGTCTCCAGGCTCACCCCGGCCGCGGCGGCGATCTGCCGCATGCTCGTGCCCGCGTAGCCGCGTTCGGCGAACAGGCGGCCCGCGGTCGCGATCACGTGCCGCCGGGTGCGCCGGGCGCGGGCTTCCCGGACGGGCGACTCATACCGGCGGCGTTCGGGTATCGTCACAATTGAACAGTACACCGTATCGGCCAATTAGGAGAACTCATGTCCGCGGTACTCGTGTGCGTGCTGCCGGCACGCGGTCACGTCGGGCCGACCAAGCCGATCGTCGCGGCGCTGCTCGCCGACGGCCACGAGGTCACCGTGGTCACCGGGGCGCGCTACCGGCAGGCCTTCGCCGAGCTGGGCGCCCGGGTGAACGTGCTGCCGCCGGAGGCCGACTTCGACGAGACCGACCTGGACGGCTCGATCCCCGGCCGCGCGGGCAAGCGCGGGCTGAAGCTCGCGCGGTTCGAGCTGGCCAACTTCGTGCGCGCGATGCCCGCCCAGCTGAGCGTCATGGACCTCGACGTCGACGTCGTCCTCTGCGACCCGCTGTTCATGGCCGGGCTGGCACTGGCCGTCCGGAAGCAGCGGCCGCGCCTGCTGGCACTGGGTTTCCTGCCGTTCATGCCGCCCGTGCCGAGCGGCCCGCCCCCGGAAACCCCGGCCGAACGCCTGCGCGGCGCGCTGGTCGGAACACTCGCGCCGTGGCTGCTCGGGCCGGCCCAGCGGCTGGCCCGCGAGCTGCTGGGGACCGACCCCGGCATGCTGTTCGCGGACTGGACACTGCACAGCGACGGCGTCCTGCAGATGACCTGCCCCGGCTTCGAATTCCCGCGTGCCGGGGCGCCGCTGCACTTCATCGGGCCGACGACGGTCAGCGGCACCGGCGAGCACCCGCTGCCGCCGTGGTGGGACGAGCTGGACGGCTCCCGGCCGGTGGTGCACGTGACACAGGGAACCGTGGCCAACGACGACCTCGGCAGGCTCGTCGAGCCCGCGATCGAGGCACTGGCCGGGGAGGACGTGCTGGTCGTCGCGACGACGTGCGGCGGCAGGCTGCGGCCCGGCGCCCTGCCGGACAACGTGCGGGTGGCCGATTTCCTGCCCTACGACGAACTTCTCCCCCGGTGCGCGGCGATGATCAGCAACGGCGGGTACGGCGGGGTCAACCACGCGCTGCGCTACGGCGTGCCGCTGGTCGTGGTGGGCGCCAGCGAGGACAAGCGCGAAGTGGCCACGCGGGTCACCTGGTCCGGGGCGGGCATCGGCCGCACCCGCGCGTCGGCCTCGCCGCGGCAGCTGCGCCGGGACGTCCTCGCGGTGCTGGCCGAGCCGCGTTACCGCGAGCGGGCGCGGGAACTGGCCGCCGAGATGGCCGCCGGGCCGTCGATGGCCGAGGTCGTCGAGCTGATCACGACCGGAACGGCGACGCCGGCTCGGCCGGCTGTCCCGCCAGAAGGCGGTCGACCAAGGCCGTGACGAGGTCGCGGCGCTGCTCGTCGGTGAACAGGCCGGGCAGGGTCAGGCGTTCCATGATCAGCCAGTTCAGCGCCAGCCACAGCAGGACGACCATGGTGCCGTCGCCGGGCAGGCCGGATTTTTCGTGGTAGGCCACGTTGAACTCGACGTCGGTGCGGATCCGCGCGGTCAGCACGTCCCGCAGCTCCGGACGGCGGGTGGCCTCCAGCCGCAGTTCCAGGAGGGCGAGGAACCCGGTGGGGAACGCGGCCACGCGGTCGACGAGGGCGTGCATCAGCTCGGTGACGCGGGCCCGGTCGCGCGGCCCCTCCAGGCCACCGGCGATGACGTCCTCGTCGACCAGCCGTTCGTAGACCCGCTCACCGGCCTGCTTGAGCAGGTCACCGCGGCTGGCGAAGTAGTTGGACGCGGTCCCGGCAGGCACGCCCGCCTGCTGGTCGACGGCACGGAAGGTGAGCCCGCGCGCGCCTTCGCGCGCCAGGACTTCGATGGCGGCGTCGAGCAGGGCCGCCCGCCGCTCGGGGTTGCGTCGCACCATGGCGTTGACACCACTCCAGACGTAGTACTACGGTTCGAACCACTTCATGCAAAGTACTACAACCAGAGTAGATCTGGTAGGGGGTCCCCATGCGCAAGCTCGTGTATTTCATCGGCGTCAGCATCGACGGCGTGATCGCGGGCCCGGCCGGCGAGGCCGAGTTCTATCCACTGAACCCTGAGATGGTCGCCCACGTGCGGGCGGAGTTCCCGGAAACCATGCCCACGCACATCCGGCCCCACATCGGGATCGCCGCCAGCACGCCGAACAAGCGCTACGACACGGTGATCATGGGCCGCGGCACGTACCAGGTCCCGCTGGACGAGGGCAACCCGAACCCCTTCGCGCACCTGCGCCAGTACGTCGTCTCACGGTCGCTGACCGGCGCCGGCCCGGCGGTCACGGTGGTGCCGGGCGACCCGCTCGCGCTGGCGCGGCGGCTCAAGGCGGAGGAGGGCGGCCTGGACATCTGGCTCTGCGGTGGCGGCACCCTGGCGGGGCAGCTGCTGCCGGAGATCGACGAGCTGGTGGTCAAGTCCTACCCGGTGGTCGCGGGCGGCGGCAGGCCGATGTTCGACGGCGGGTTCTCGCCCCGCGCGTTCACCCCCGTGGAGGTCCTGCCGTTCGGCCACGGCGGGACGATCACCACCTACCGCCCGGTGCAGTGAATGACTCATTCCTGTCGCCGGACGACATGAACGAGTCATTCACGTCGTACCGGCGACGGCACCGGCACCCCGCGGGCCGGAAGCACCCCTCCGGCTCCCGGCCTCAGGCGAGGCGGTACCCGATGCCGGGCACGGTGAGGACCGCAGGCGGGTCACCCAGCTTGCGGCGCAGGGTCATGATCGTGACCCGGACCGCGTTGGTGAACGGGTCGATGTTCTCGTCCCAGGCCTGCTCCAGCAGCTCCTCCGCGCTCACCAGCGCGCCCTCCGCGCGCATCAGGACCTCCAGGACCGCGAACTCCTTGCGGGACAACGCGATGTGCCGGTCGCCGCGGGTCACCTGGTGCAGCGGGCGGTTCAGCTCGATGCCCGCCATCCGCATCACCGGCGGCACCGGGGCCCGCGCGCGGCGGCCCAGTGCCTGGACGCGTGCCAGGAGTTCGGCCCACGCGAACGGTTTCGTCAGGTAATCGTCCGCGCCGAGGCCGAGCCCGTGCACCCGATCGGGTATTTCGCGGGCGGCGGTCAGCATGATCACCCGGGTTTCGCCGCCCGCCGCGACGATTCCGCGGCACACGTCGTCGCCGTGCACGCGGGGCAGGTCGCGGTCCAGGACGACGACGTCGTAGCGGTTCACCGCCAGGTGGTCCTGGGCGTCCTCGCCGTCGAAGCACAGGTCGACCGCCATCGACGCCTCGCGCAGGCCGTCGGCGATCGCCTCGGCCAGCATCACCTCGTCTTCCACCACCAGGACACGCACCGGCCCAGCCTGCCAGACCGGCCATAAGTTCGCCGTAAGCGATTCGGCGGAAGCGTTGCCTTCCATTTCTTCCGAAATCGGACGAGGTCGTGTTAACGGCATTTCCGTGCTGGAAGTTGTCCCTTCCATTGCTTAGCGGCAACTGCTTTCTCGGAGATCCTTCAAACGTTCGGCCAATCTGACACTGGAGGACGAAAGATGGCTTGGGCAAAGAAAATTTCCGCGGCAGGCAAGGCCGCGCGGCTCGCGATCGTGGCCTCGGCACTGGTCGGCGGGATCGCCGCGGCACCGGCGGCGGCATCCGCGACGACCACGAAAACGGAATCGTCGGACAGCGTGCAGGCGTCGTTCAACTGCAGTTACTCGCTGACCTACTACCGGGCGGACGCCTACTGCACCGTGTACTCCGGCTCCATCCGGCTGCGCTCCTACTGTTCCGGCTACGGCTACATCGCCAGCCCGTGGGTCGGCCCGGGCAGCTGGCACCTGTGGACCGACTGCGGCTCCTACCAGCGCACCGGTTCCTGGATCGACTACACCGGCTGAGCCCGTCCCCGTCTGCCGGCCCGCGACCGCCCCTCGGCCGCGGGCCGGCCCGCGTTCAGGAAGACGCCAGCGCCTCGGTCGGGGTCAGGCGGGTCGCCCGCAGCGCCGGATAGACCCCGGCCAGCACCCCGACCACGACCGCCGCCCCGGCACCGCCGCCGAGTGCGGCGAGCGGCAGCACCGCGGGCCACCCCTGGGTCGCGGCGTAGCCCGCCACCACCGCCACCCCGAGCAGGATGCCCAGCGCGCCACCGAGCCCGGCCAGCAGCACGGATTCGGCGAGGAACTGTCCGGCGATGTGCCCGCGGGTGGCGCCGAGCGCGCGCCGGACGCCGATCTCGCGCCGCCGTTCCAGCACCGAGATCACCATCGTGTTGGCCACGCCGATGCCGCCGACCAGCAGGGCGACCGCGCCGAGGCCGAGGAACAGCGCCGAGTACGCCCGCTCCACGAACCGTTGCGCCACCAGCACGTCCGACGGCTTGCTCACCAGCACCTGCTGCGGGTGGGCCGGGTCGACCGTCCGGCCGAGCACGGACTTGACCGCGTCCACCGCGGCGGGGTCGGTGCGCAGGTAGATCGTCCCGGGGTGGCCGGCGAAGCCGAGCAGCCGCTGCGCGGCGGGCCAGCCGACCAGCACCGAGTTGTCGATCTCGGGGGCGAGCGGCAGCGCGTCCAGCACACCGGCGACGGCGAACCAGCGGTCCTTGACCCAGACCAGCTGCCCCGGGCCGGCACCGAGCAGCTGCGCGGACCGGGCGCCGAGCACGGTCACCGGCAGCCCGGCGGTGACCGGGTCGAGGAACCGCCCGGCCCGCACGCTGCCCTGCAGCACGTCCAGCAGGTCGAGGGTCACGGCGCTGACCTTGATCCCGCCGGTCTGCTGGGCGGGGATCCGGTCGGTCCGCCGGACCGTGGCCGACGTCGTGCCGGTGGTGGCCAGCGTCCGCACCGGCGGGATGCGCCGGATCATCGACGGCGCCGTGGCGGGCAGCACGGCGTCGCGCTGGCTGACCATGTCCCGCCCGGCCGCCACGGTCAGCAGGTTGGGCCCGAGCGCGTCCAGCTCGGCCCGCAGGGCCGCCTGGTTCGACGCCGGGACGCCGACGACGGCCACCAGCGCGGCGATCCCGATCGCGATCCCCACGGCGGCGAGCATCGTGCGCACCGGCCGTGTCCGCAGGCCGACCGTGCCGAGGCCGAGCAGCTCACGCGGGCCGAGGCGGACCGGCTTCGGCAGCTCAACCACGGCAGCCTCCGGTGTCGTGGCGGACGCGCCCGTCGAGCATCTCGATCCGCCGGGGCAGCGCGGCGGCGATCGTGAGGTCGTGGGTGACCAGGACGATCGTCGTGCCGTCGGCGTTCAGCTCGCGCAGCAGCCCGAGGATTTCCGCGCCCGAAGCCGAGTCGAGGTTTCCGGTCGGCTCGTCGGCCAGCAGCAGCGACGGCCGGTTGACCATGGCCCGCGCGATCGCGACGCGCTGCTGCTCCCCGCCGGACAGCTCGGTCGGCAGGTGGTCGGTCCGCCGGGCGAGGCCGACGTCGGCCAGCGCGCGCTCGGCGGCCGCGCGGCGGTGCCGCGGCGGGATCCCGCGGTAGATCTGCGCCGCGACGACGTTCTCCCGCGCGGTCATCCCGGGGTTGAGGTGGAACTGCTGGAAGACGAAGCCGATCCAGCCTGCCCGTAGCGCCGAGAGCGCCCGGTCGCGCAGCCGTCCCGTGTCGTGCCCGTTGACCAGCACCTGCCCGGTGCTCGGCCGGTCGAGCGTGCCCATCAGGTTCAGCATCGTCGACTTCCCGGAGCCGGACGGGCCGACCACCGCGGTCAGTTCGCCCGCCTCGACCGTGACCGAGACGCCGCGCACCGCGGCCACCCCGCCCGCGTGGTGCTTGGTGACGTCCCGCAGTTCCAGCACGGCGGTCATGCGGCCGTCACCACCCGCATGCCCGCGGCCAGCCCGGCGCCGGAGACCTCGACCTTGCCGTCGGCGAACAGGCCGAGCTTGACGGGCACGAGACGGCGGCCGGTCCCGTCGAGCACTTCGAGCGCGTAGCCGCCTTCCTTCGGCGCCAGCAGCGCCTCCACCGGGACCACCAGGACGCCGGCGTGCTTCTCGCCGTCGAACCCGACGTCGACGAGGCTGCCCTCGGCGAGATCGAGGGCGGGGTCGTCGATCGCGATCGTGACGTCGTACTTGGTGGTCTTGCCCCCGGACTTGTCGTCGGCGCTCTTGGCCGCGACGGCCCGGACGGTCCCGGTGGCGCTGCGCCCGTCGGGCAGCCCGAGCCGGACCTTCGCCCCGTCGGCCGCGTGCCCGCGCTGGGCCTGTTCGAGCTCGGCGGTGACGAGCCGCTCGGTCCCGGAGACGGTCAGCAGCTCGCCGGTGGCCGGGGCGCCGAGCTGGCCGGACACCGTGCCGACGCGCACCGCACCGGGCAGCACCACGACGTCGCCGAGCGCGATCCGGCCGGTCTGCTCCACCCGCAGCGCCTTCTGCCAGCGCTTGACCGCCGCGGTCGTCGCGGCCTTGAAGGACCCGGCCGGGTCGGCCGGGCGGTACCCGAGTGCGGCCAGGTTCTCCTGCAGGATCTTCACGTCCGGGCCGGTGACCCCCTCCGCCAGCTCGCGGTAGGCCGGCGTCCGTCCGAAGAGGACGATCACCGGCCGTGCGTCGACGGCGTAGAGGGGACGGCCACGGTCGATCACCGAGCCGGGGTCGGCCACCCAGGTCAGGGTGCCCGCCCTGGCCGCGGTGATCGGGCGCTGGGGGCCGTGGCCGACCTGGCCGGTCACTTCGATGCGGTCCACCAGGTCGGTCCTGACCACCTCGGCGGTGGCCGGGCTGTCGGCTGTCTTCGGCACGTCCGCGTGTCCTTTCGTCGACCACCGGGTGAAGCCGACCGCGCCCGCCGTGGCCAGCACGGCGAGCACGGTCACGGTGAGCCAGGCCCGGCGGCGCCGACGGCGGCGGGCCACCCCGGGTCCGGGACTCATCGCGTCGGCACGACGGTCGCCGCCGCGCCCCCGGCCGCCTGGCTGCACTTGTCGTACTTGGCCCGCACGGCGGGGTCGTTGACGTCCACGCCGGGCGGCACCGGCTCCACCACCGCGCCGGGCTGGGCCTGGTAGCCGCCGGTGTTCGGATCGGGGTCGGGGAAGGCGATGCCCTGCTCGCGCATGCACTTGGCGAATTTGCGGCCCTGTTCGAGTGCCTCCGGGGTCAGCGGTTTCGGTTTCCCGCCGTCGGGCAGGTACTTGCCGCACTTTTCCAGCGCTTCGGCCTGGCGGCGCTGCTCGTCCGGAGAACGGGTGCCCGGGGAAACCGTGCCGTTGCTGCCGTTCCCGTCGAGCGACGTTCCCCCGTCGGCACCGTTTTCCCGCATGCACCGGCCGAACGGATCCGCGCCGCCGCCGTCACCGGGCTGCCCGTTCGTGGCCGCCGAGGTTCCCGTGGTGGGCACGGAAGCCACGTCCCTGGCCGGATCGGGTGCACCGCACGACGTCATGCCCAGCACCAGGCTGCCCGCGAGGATCACCCGCACGAATACCCTCATGGTCCTACCTCCGTGAATTCCGGCGTCGGGAAAGGTGTACCGCCCGGGTGCTCTTACGGCCGTAAGCGTGAATGCTTATGCCCGGCTTACGGCGAATTTCGGCAGGATGGCGGGATGGTCCGTAGATTCTCCGTGAAGGCCCGGTTCGCGCTGGTTTTCGCCGGCCTGCTGCTGGCGATCGGCGCGCTCATGCTGGTGCTCGAGTTCCTGCTGGTGCGCGCCGCCCTGCCCACGCAGACCGAGCCGGACGAGCCGGGCGTCCCGGCCACGTCGTCGTCGCCGCCGACGAGCAGCGTCGTCCTCGGCGGGCCGGACCAGGGCCGCGCCGCCGCCCAGGTCGTCCAGCACAACATCGCCGAATACCGGGCGGACGTGCTGAACACCCTGGCGGCGCAGTCCGGGATCGCGCTGGCCGCGAGCGTGGTGCTCGCGCTCGGGCTGGGCTGGGTGGCCGCGCACCGGATGCTGCGGCCCGTCCAGCAGGTGACGGCGACCGCGCGGCGCCTCGGCGCGGACAACCTCCGGGAGCGGATCCGGATGCCCGGTCCGCGCGACGAGCTGACCGAGCTCGCCGACACCTTCGACGGGATGCTCGACCGGCTGGCCGAGTCGTTCGACAGCCAGCGGCGGTTCGTCGCGAACGCGTCACACGAGCTGCGCACGCCGCTGGCGACCCAGCGGACCATGATCGAGGTCGCGATGGCGAAGATCCCGCCGGGCAGCCCGGCGCGGCGGCTGTGCGAACGGCTGCTGACGGTCAACGCCCGCAACGAACAGCTCATCGACGGGCTGCTGGTGCTCGCGAGCAGCGACCGCGGCCTGCGGGCCCGCACCGACGTGCGGCTGGACGAGGTCGCCCGGCAGGCCGTCGCGGTGCACCGGGCCTCGGCGGCGCAGCGGGGGTGCACGCTGCACGTCGAGCTGAAGCCGTGCGTGGTCCGCGGCGACCGGCTGCTGCTCGAACGGCTCGTGGGCAACCTGATCGACAACGCGCTGAAGTACAACACCGAGCCCGGATCGGTCTGGATCGGCGTCGGCGAGCGGCCTTCGCTGTCGGTGGCCAACACCGGGCCGGACGTCCCGGCGGACGCCGTGCCGGGCCTGTTCGAGCCGTTCCGCCAGCTCGCCGGCGACCGCGCGGGCCCGCAGCGCGGGGTCGGGCTGGGCCTGTCGATCGTGGCGTCGGTCGTGCGCGCCCACGACGGCACGATCGAGGCGGTGCCCCGCGCCGGCGGCGGCCTGGTCGTGGTGATCGACTTCGCCGGGGCGCGTGTGCCGGACGGCGAATCGGCGCGGAATAGCGCCGCCGCCGACTCCGAAAACGCCTGACAGCAGCAACCCGCGAATTAACGAAGAACTGGAAGCAATTGCTTCCGGCTGTCGCGAACGGGTGGTTCACTGCTCCGTTCGCGAGCCGGGAGTCGCCCTTTCGCTGCACGGACACTGGGCGGACCAGCCGACTTATGTCCAGCTTATGTTTGCACTGGCAGAATTGCGGTGCAATCCATTCGACTGTGGATCATCGCAGGCACGAGGGGGAACCTTGTATCTCGATTTCCCGTCATCTTCTTTCGTTTCCGGGCCGCGCCGGACGGTCAGCGGGTGTCATGCGTGCTGACGACGCCGGGCCGAGAAGCCTCCCGCCCCGCACAGACGCCCGCCACACCGGCTCGCTGATGACGGCCGACCGGTTCGCCGCAACGATCGGGTTGTCCTCGCGCACCGTCCGGTCCTACCACGCGCGTGGCCTGCTCCCGCCACCGAGCCGGATCGGCCGCACCCCCTGCTACACCGACCGGCACCTGGCGAGGATGCGGCAGGTCATCGACTTCCAGAGCCGGGGACTGCCGCTGGAGGCCGTCCGGGCCCTGCTGGAACCGGACCTGGTCCTCGGCGAGATCGCCGGCCTCGGCCCGGCGGTCGGCAACGCGGTCCGCCGCCAGCCGGGCCTTCTGGCCGCGCTGACCGACAGCGGGGTGCTGGTCCGCCACGCCGACGGCGGCATCGGGCTCAACGGCGTCCGGGCGGTGCTGGCCGCCCGGGCGCTGTCCGGGCAGGGCGCGTCGATCGACCAGGCGCTGGTCTTCCTGGCCACCGCGGCCCAGGAGGTCATGCCGCTGGCCGAGGACGTGCTCGCCAAGGTGCTCGACGCCGCCGAGGACTGGCTCCCGCGGACCGCCCCGGCCCGCAGCTCGGTCGCCGAGCTGGCCGCGGAGGTGATCCGCACATGCATCCTCCGGGCGGCTCACGCCCAGCCGATCGGCTGACGCCGTCGTGAGTGGGAAACAGTGTTCTAACGCTGTTTCTCACTCACGACGACCCTGCGCCGAAACGCTCGTCGACCTCCTCCGGGCTCAGGCCGAAGTCCTCCAGGCGGTACCGGTGCACCGGCTTGCGCTCCCCCGTCCGGCTCGCCTCGTGCAACGCCGTCATGGCGTCACGGGCCTCCGGGGTGAGCGTCAGTCCGAAGTGGTCGTACACAGTGGACACCGTGCCGAGCGGGTCGGCGACGAAGTCCTCGTAGGCCACGTCGCAGAACTGCGCCGGGTCGTACTTCGTGCGGGCCGCGCGGAACTCCTCGGCGCCGCGGCTCCAGAGTTCGAGCTGGCCGCGGCCGATCACCTCGCCGCGGAACTTCGCCGACCAGCCGTCCGCGGCCTTCTCCGCGAGGCTGCACATCGAGGCCATGATCGTCCGCGGCGCGCGGTGGGTCTGGATCACCAGCGCGTCCGGGTAGTTCGCCATCAGCGCGTCGAGGGCGAACAGGTGGCTGGGGTTCTTGAGCACCCACCGCCTGCCCGCGTCCGGCAGCCCGATCAGCTGCAGGTTCCGCCGGTGCCGGGCGTAGGCGTCCGTCCAGTCCTGCTTCGCCAGCCAGCGCGAGTACCGCGGCACGTGCGCCAGGCACTCGAACGACACCGACCGCATCGACTGCCGCAGCAGCTGCCAGCACTCCTCCACCTGGTCGGCGGACATGTGGTGGACGCCCATGAACTCCGGGTGCTCGACGTGGTGGCGCTCGTACCCGGCCTGGATCCGCTGGAACACCGGGTTCTCCGGCCACGACGAACGCGGCGGCCGCGGCTGCGGGACCTCGGCGAGCCACACCTCCAGCCCCTGGTGAGCGGGGTCCTCGGCGAGCAGCCGGTGCAGCGCGGTGGTGCCGGTGCGGGGCAGGCCGGTGACGAAGATCGGCCGCTCGATGCGCACGTCCGCCGACTCCGGGTGCTGCTTCCAGCCCGCTTCGCTGAGCAGCCGGGCCACCAGCGCGCCACGCAGGAACGCCCGGTGCACCTTGTTGCCGAACGGCGTCAGCTCCGCGTCCGCCTCGTAGGATTCCAGCAGCACGCGCAGGCCCTCGACGTACTCGTCGTCGCCGAAGTCGTCGAGCCCGGTCAGCTTCGTCGCCGAAGCGTGCAGGTCCTCGACGGTGCCGACGTCTTCGCGGCCGGGGAGCATCTCGTCCTCCTAGTGGTGGTATTCGCCGCCGTTGACGTCGAGGCACTGCCCGGTGATCGCGCGCGCCATCGGCGAGGCGAGGAACACCACGGCGTCGGCGATCTCGTCCGGCTCGGGAAGCTTGCGAAGATCTATTGTGGACGCAGTTTCGGCATAGACCTCTTCCGGCGTGATGCCGCGTTCCTTGGCCAGGTAGGCGAAGTACCACTTGAGGTTCGGGGCCCAGATGTAACCCGGCGCGACGGTGTTGACGCGCACGCCGTCCGGGCCCAGCTCGCTGGCCAGGCTCTGCGCCAGCGACAGCAGCGCCGACTTCGCCATCTTGTACGCGCCGAACGTGCGCCGCGAGTGCCGCAGCACCGCGGAGTTGATCATCACCAGGGAACCCTTGCTCTCCTTGAGCGCGGGCAGGAACAGCCGGGTCAGCCGCAGCACGGAGATCGCCGCGGTCTCGAAGCCGCGGCGGACGGCGTCGAGGTCCACAGTGGCCAGATCGGTCAGCGGCGGGACGGCGAAGGCGTTGTGCACCACAGTGTCGACGCGTCCGAAGGCTTCGAGCGCCGCCGTGACGAGGTGTTCGGCCGACTCCGCGTCGTCGATGTCGGTGCGGACCGCGACGGCACGCCGCCCGAGGTCGGTGACCTCCTTGGCAACCTCGGTGAGCCGCGACTCGGTGCGTGCGGCGAGCACGACGTCCGCGCCGGCCTGCGCGCTGCGCACGGCGATCGAGCGGCCGAGCCCGGGGCCGATGCCCGAGACGACGACCACCTTGTCCCGCAACAGGTTCTCCATGCTCACCCCAGCATCCGGGCGGCGACGGCGTCCTGCCGGGCCGCGATCCTGGCCGTCCACTCCTCCGGCGTCACGCGTGCTTCGTCGTAGTACGGCAGCCGGTCGGGCAGTTCGTCCGCCTTGACGACCTCGACGACCGGGCCGTCCTCCGGGCCGAGGTCGCGCGCGAGGCGCTGCCAGCGGATCTGCACGTACCCGCGGTCGTGGCCGGTGAGTTCGAGCCAGTTCGCCAGCCCCGGGTCACGTTCGGTGACGACGAAGCGGAGCTTGCCGTCCGGGTCGACGCGGGCCTGGTCGGCGGTGAGGCTGGTCTGGTGGTTGATGTAGTCGAGCGAGACGTACCAGAGGCTGCCGAGCTGGATGCCCTGGTACGGCGCGTCCGCGCACCGCGGCACCGTGATGATCATCGCCTCTTCCCCGGCCAGCTCGTAGTGCCCGGCCGAGGAGAACTGCGTGGTCAGGCCGCCGGGCGTCGACCGCGGCTCGGTCAGCGTGTTCACCGGCAGGTCGTAGTAGAACCACTTCGGGAAGGCGAGGAACGTCTTGAGCCTGCTCAGCAGGATCTTGCCGGTGACGCCGTAGCGCTTGGCCAGCGCGGAGCGGTCCGGCACCGGCGGCGCCTGCCCGGCGGTGCCGGCGCACCGGATGCGGATCTCGCCGCGGCGTTCGGTGGCCCAGTCGCTGTAGACCTCGCGGACCACGAGCATCGACGAGCCTTCGCCGAGGACGAAGTAGTTCGGCCCCGGGTTCTCACGAGCCGGGCCGAAGCGCAGCTCGAACCGGCCGTCCTCGCCGATCTCGATCTCCCGGTCGTCGAACGCGGCGAGGCTGTCGGGCACCACGACCGGCGAGTAGTCGCCGTTGAGGATCTGGAAGCTGAGGTCGGCGGTGGTGCCGCGGACGCCGGTGACGACGTATTCGCGGTCGGCGCGGATGTTCGCGTTGAAGTACAGCGTGTCCGGGTTGTCCAGGCCCATCTTCGTGTAGGGCCCGGTGGACGCGGTGAAGTACGGGAAGTCACGCTGGTAGGCCCAGGCCATCTGCAGCGACGCGCGGATGCTGCCGGCGAGGTAGTCGTAGCCTTCGAGCAGGTCCTGCTCGGTCTTCACGTGCGGGGCTTCCGCGATCAGCTTCTCGGCCTCGACGATGGCGTCGGCGAACCCCCGGGTCAACGAGAACTCGTTCTCGATCATGCCGGCACGGCCCAGCGGTTCGCGAGCAGCCGGAAGCCCGGGTTGCCCTCCCAGGACTGCAGCGACTCGTAGGTCCGGACGTACCCGATGTGCGACATCCGCCAGGCACCGTCGGCCTCGCGGCGGTAGGCGTCCTCGTAGAACGCGGCGCCCTCGATGATCACCTTGTGCTCGGGCACGATGACCTTGTCGGTGAACGACCACCGCCCGGTCGCCGTGTCGCCGTCGACGTCGATCTCGGGCTGAGCCGCGTGATGCACGGTGATGATGCCGTTGCCGAGGCTCTGGGTGAGGAATTCCAGGATGGCGTCGCGGCCTTCGAACTTCTTCCCCTCGCCACCCACGGCGTGCGTCCCGTAGTCGGCCGTGGCGTCGACGGTGAAGGTGTCGGCCACCTCGTCCCACAGTTTCAGGTCCACCCCGCGCAGGTAGCGGTACTTCAGCCGGCGGATCTCTTCGAGTACGACCAGGTCCATGGTCACAGGGTCCCGCACCGCTTGACCGATGACAAGAACATGTTCTACTTTTTTCGGGTGTCCGTGGCTTATGAGCTGTCGCACCTCGCCGCGCTCGAAGCGGAGTCCGTGCACGTCTTCCGCGAGGTCGCGGCGACGTTCGAGCGCCCGGCGCTGCTCTTCTCCGGCGGCAAGGACTCGGTGGTGATGCTGCACGTGGCGGCCAAGGCGTTCTGGCCGGCGCCGCTGCCGTTCCCGGTGCTGCACGTCGACACCGGGCACAACTTCGACGAAGTGCTGCGGTTCCGCGACGAGACCGTCGCCGCGGCGAAGCTGCGGCTGGTCGTGGCGAGCGTCCAGGACGACATCGACGCCGGCCGCGTCGTCGAGGAGACCGGGCCGCGGGCCAGCCGCAACCGGCTGCAGACGGTGACGCTGCTGCGGGCGATCCGTGAAGGCGGCTTCGACGCCGTGTTCGGCGGCGCGCGGCGTGACGAGGAGAAGGCACGGGCCAAGGAGCGCGTGTTCAGCTTCCGCGACGAGCACGGCCAGTGGGACCCGCGGGCGCAGCGGCCGGAGCTGTGGAACCTCTACAACGGGCGGCACCGGCGCGGCGAGCACATCCGCGTCTTCCCGCTGTCGAACTGGACCGAGCTGGACATCTGGCAGTACATCCGCGACGAGCGGATCGCGCTGCCGCCGTTGTACTACGCCCACCGGCGCCCGGTGGTCCAGCGCGACGGGATGCTGCTGGCGGTCACGCGGCACTTGTCCCTTGTGGACGGCGAGACGCCGTACGAGGCGACCGTGCGCTTCCGGACCGTCGGCGACGCCACGTGCACCGGCTGCGTCGAGTCGTCGGCCACGACACCGTCCGAAGTGGTCGCCGAGGTGGCCGCCACCCGCGTCACCGAGCGCGGCGCCACGCGCGCCGACGACCGGATTTCCGAGGCGGGCATGGAAGATCGCAAGCGGGAGGGCTACTTCTGATGCAGCTGCTGAGGATCGCCACCGCGGGCAGCGTGGACGACGGTAAGTCCACTTTGATCGGACGGCTGCTGTACGACTCGAAGGCGATCTTCACCGACCAGCTCGCCGCGGTGGAGCGCGCCAGCCGCGACCGCGGCGAGGACTACCCCGACCTCGCGCTGCTGACCGACGGCCTGCGCGCCGAGCGCGAGCAGGGCATCACGATCGACGTCGCGCACCGCTACTTCGCCACGCCCAAGCGGAAGTTCATCATCGCGGACACGCCGGGGCACCTGCAGTACACGCGCAACATGGTGACCGGCGCGTCGACGGCCGACCTGGCGCTGATCCTGGTCGACGCGCGCAAGGGCGTGCTGGAGCAGTCCCGGCGGCACGCGTTCCTCGCGTCACTGCTGGGCATCGGGCACCTCGTGGTGTGTGTGAACAAAATGGACCTGGTCGGCTGGTCGCAGGAGCGGTTCGCCGAGATCCGCGAAGAGTTCCGCCGGTTCGCGATGAAGCTCGACGTCGCCGACCTGACGTTCGTCCCGGTATCCGCACTGCACGGCGACAACGTTGTGCACCGCAGCACGAGCATGCCGTGGCACGAAGGGACTTCGCTGCTGCACCAGCTGGAGGAGGTGCACGTCGCCTCCGACCGCAACCTGATCGACGCCCGCTTCCCGGTGCAGTACGTGATCCGGCGCGCGGACTTCCGCGGCTACGCGGGCACGATCGCCGGCGGGGTGTTCAAGCCGGGCGACGAAGTCGTGGCGCTGCCGTCGGGCTTCACGTCCACGGTCCGCGCGGTGTGGGGCCCGGGCGGCACCCCGCTGCCGGAAGCCTTCACCGGGCAGGCGGTGACGGTCGAGCTGACGGACGAACTGGACCTCGGCCGCGGCGCGATGCTGTGCCGCCCCGGCAACCGCGCGGAGTCGGCCCGCGAGGTCGACGCCCTGGTGTGCTGGTTCTCCGCACGGTCGTCCTTGACGCCGGGTGCTTCCTACGCCGTCCGGCACACGACCACCGAGGCACGGGGAACGGTGGAGCGGCTGGAGTACCGCCTGGACGTGACGACGCTGCACCGTTCCCCGGCGGATACCCTTGCCCTGAACGACATCGGCCGCATCCGCCTGCGAACCCGGTCACCGCTGCTGTTCGACCCGTACCGCCGCAACCGCGCAACGGGCGGCTTCCTCCTGGTCGACGAGCACACGGGCGACACGGTGGCGGCGGGCATGATCACCGGAGCCCCGGCCTCCCCGATCGTCTGGCACACGGCGGCGGTCCGCAGAGAGGACCGCCCGACCCGCGGCGCAACGGTGTGGCTGACGGGCCTGTCTGCCTCGGGCAAGTCATCGGTGGCGGTGGAGCTGGAACGCCGCCTGGTCGCGGCGGGCCGCCCGGCGTACCTGCTGGACGGCGACAACCTGCGTCACGGGCTCAACAAGGGTCTCGGCTTCAGCCCCGAGGACCGGGCGGAGAACGTCCGCCGGGTGGCCGAGGTGGCCCGCCTGTTCGCGGACGCGGGAGTGGTGGCGATCGCGTCCCTGATCAGCCCGTACGAGGCGGACCGAGCTTCCGCCAGGGCCATCCACGACGGGCTGCCGTTCGTGGAGGTCTTCGTGGACACGCCCCTGGAGGTGTGCGAGGCCCGCGACCCGAAGGGAATGTACGCGAAGGCCCGCGCCGGGGAGATCTCGGGCTTCACCGGTATCGACGCGCCGTACGAGCGGCCGTCATCGCCGGATCTGGTGCTCCGCCCAGCCGACGGCGACCCGGCGGCGATGGCGGCGTCGATCCAGGCTGTTCTCGACGGGCTTGTCTGACCTCGGGTGCACTCGATCGTGTAGTCGAACTTCTGTTCGATGGCCGGTAACGTGGACGTCGTGGACAGAACCTTCGCCCTGCACGCCGACCCGGTCGCCATCGCCGACTGTCTCGGTGAGCTGTTCGCCCTCATGCGATCGTGTGAGGCTGCGATCGGTGCCATGCTCGTGGGGGTCGAGCAGCGTGGGGTGATGGAGCTGTTCGGGTACCGTTCCGTGTCCCGGTTTCTCGAACACCTTGTTGACCTGCCTCGGCAGGCCGCCGAGGTCTTGGTCAAGCGGGCTCGGCAGCTCCAGCCGGGGCTTGCCCTTGATGGCACGTCGATTCCCGCTTTGGCTCCCGAGGTTGCCGTGGTGGCGCGGGCGGGGCGGTTGAGCAACCCGATGATCGACACCATCGTCGGTGTGCTGCGGGATACTCCTCTCGAGCACCGGGAACGGGTCGAGCAGGATCTGCTGGGGTTTGCTGCCGATGCCGGGCACAAGCAGGTCGCTGTACTCGGTGCGCGGATCCTGGCCCATCTCCATCCCGACGGCCAGCCTCCTCAGGACGCCGAACCCGCCCGCCCGGACCGCGAACTGTCCTTGCGACGCAAGAGATCCGGGGTGTGGGAGCTGCACGGCCGGTTCGATGACGAGACCGGCACCCGGGCAAGCGCGGTCCTCGACGCCCTCGCCCAGCGGCGCTCCACCGACGAAGGGCCCGACCTCCGCTCCCCGCTGGAACGCTACGGCGACGCCTTCTCCGACGCCATCGACCTCGCCGCCAACTCCCCCGAACTCCCCATGCAGGCCGGGGAACGCACCCACGTCATGGTCGCCATCTCCCTCGACGACCTCAAAACCGGCATCGGCAAAGCCCTCCTCGGCGACACCGGCACGATCTCCGCCGCCGAAGCGCGGCTGCACGCCTGCGACTGCATGATCATCCCCGCGGTCCTGGGCAGCCACAGCGAACCCCTCGACGTCGGCCGCCTCCGACGCCTGGTCCCACCCGGCATCCGCCGCGCCCTGTACCTGCGCGACCGCGGCTGCGCCTTCCCCGGCTGCCACCGACCACCCCGACACTGCCAAGGCCACCACATCCGCCACTGGTCCGAAGGCGGACCCACCGAACTGGGCAACCTGGTCCTGATGTGCGCCCACCACCACCGGCTGCTGCACCGCTCCGGGTGGGAAGTACGGATCGCGGCCGACGGGTTACCGGAATTCCTGCCACCAACCTGGCTGGATCGGCGCCGAAAACCCCGACGCAACAACCTCCACGAACCACTGCCCTTCGCAGCATGACGGGGACAGGCCCGCAGCCACACGGCTACGGGCCTACACCCATGCGCGCGAGTCAGTCGCGCTCAACATCGAGGGTCCGCACCGCTGGAGGCAGCAAAGCGAGCCCAGACTGCAAGAAGTGTTCGACCAGCCCGCCACAAGACGCCGCCCGCACCCTCACCCATGCCCTGCGCCGGGTCGATGTCAGCCGGCATCCGCACAACCGGACATTGCAAACTCACCAAGGGCGGACGCGGTCTTCCTGGAAGTCGTAACACACCAGACCGTGCTCCTGTGCCAACTCGGCGACGTGGGCAGACACTTTCCCCACCCTATCCTCGTCGTCCCTGATGTTGATCTGAAGCATCGGGCCGCTCGCGTCTCCGGTCCTGCCAGTGGCCCACGGAGCGTCTTCGGCGTCTTCGAGGTCACCCCAGCGCTGTACGAGAGCCTCGACGAAGCGGGCGATCTTCGGAGTCGCCGGTACGTCGTCTTCCTCCAGGTAGCGCTCAGCGAGCTCCGCGAAGATCTCTCGCGTAACCCCGGCCTGCCCGAACGGGCAGATACGCAGCCACCGCGTATCCACACTGCGGATTCCGTGCTCTTCCGAGTCGAACCGCACCGGGCGGTGAGAACCTGCGAGGAGCGACCATGACCGACGACGCACCGTGGAGCCGGACGCGACAGCTCGAATTCGAGCCCGAAGACGAAGGCGAAGACACCCGGCCATGGGGCTGGGTCACCGATTCGGCCGCCACCTGGTGGTCCGCCGGCGAGCACGGCATCGAACTCGACCGCAGCACCGTCCACCGGGGCGCCTTCACGCTCCGCACCGACGGCCCGCTGCTGCCCGGCCTGCCCGGGCTCGAAGCGCACGAGGAGACCGTCCACACCCGTACCCTCGAACAACGCACCGACCGCACCGGACGCCGGACCCCGAGCGTCGCCCCCGCCGGTGCGCCCTACCGGCCGAAGGGCGTTCCTCTGGGCGTCAACCCGAAAACCACCAGGTCGCTCGGTCCGACTCCGCGGGGCATCACCTCGCGGGGCGGGCGGACCCTGTTGTCGGAGAACCACAGCACGATCATCGACGGCGAATCGCGGGCGCTGGTGTACCCGTCGTCCTATCCCTACACCGCCGTCTGCAAGCTCTACAGCAGCTGGCAGCCCAGCGCGGGCGCCGGCTGGGTCACCACCGGCGAGGCGACCGGGTACCTGATCGGCCGGAGCACGATGATGACCAGCGGCCACGTCGGGCCGCCGACCAACGGGGCGGCGTGGCAGATCAAGGTCATTCCGGCCTGCTGGAACGGCCAGTCGGTGTTCGGGGCCGGCGTCGTCAGCTACGTCCGGTCCTACCACTCGTGGAACTCCGACGCGGGCAGCGACATCAAGATCTGCCGGCTGTGGGACCCGCTCGGCGACCGCGTCGGCTGGTTCGGGTACCGCGGCTACAACAGCGCCTGGGAGGACGGCGACTACTGGACCATGGCGGGCTTCCCCTACGACATCAGCCTGACGTCGATGTCGTACGAGTCCGCGATCGCCGTGCGCGACGACGACGATGGTGACGACATCAACGTCAACGGCACGACCTACGACACGACCCAGGTCGAAAGCGACGCCGACGAGGCCTCCGGGGTGTCCGGCGCACCCCTGTGGGGCTGGTGGGACGACGGCCCGTACGCGATCGGCGTCCACCACGGTGTCGAGCACGACGGGACGATCTTCGGCACCGAGACGCTGTCGTGTGCTTCCGGCGGCGCCGGCTTCACCCAGGCCGCCGCCTGGGGCCGCAGTTCCTGGGGCTGAGCGACGGTCAGCCCGCGGGCGTGACGAACCCCGAGTCGTAGGCCCGGATCACGGCCTGCGTGCGGTCGCGGGCCCCCAGCTTGGCCAGCACGTTCCCGACATGGGTCTTCACCGTCTGAACGCCCAGATACAACTCCCCGGCAATCTCCACATTGGACAAACCGCCCGCCATCAGCCGCAGGACCTCGCGCTCTCGCTCGGTCAGGCCCGCGCCCGCCAGCCCGTCTCCGCGCGGCGATGGCGTTTGGTGGGCGGCCAACCGGCGGATTGCCGCCGGGAACAGCAGGGACTCGCCCGCCAGCACCGTTCGGATCGCCGCCACGATCTCCTCCGGGCGGGCCCTCTTGAGCAGGAATCCGCTCGCCCCGGCGCGCAACGCGTCGTACACGTAGTCGTCGTTCTCGAACGTCGTCACCACGATCACCTTCGGCGGCGACTCCACAGTGGACATCAGGTGCGTGGTGGCCCGGATCCCGTCCACCGCCGGCATCCGGACGTCCATCAGCACGACGTCGGGGCGCAGGCGGGCCACCAGGCCCGGTACCTCCGCTCCGTCGGCTGCCTCGCCCGCCACCGACAGGCCGTCCTCGCTGTCGATGATCGCGCGCAGGCCTGCCCGGATCAGCGGCTCGTCGTCGACCAGCAGCACCCTGACACTCATCGCCCGCTCCCCCACGGCACCCGCACCGCCACATCCCAGCGCTCGCCCACCCGGCCCGCCGACAGCGTGCCGCCGAGGACCGCTGCCCGCTCGGTCATGCCGCGCACGCCGCGGCCGCCTCCGGGGCCGCCCGGGCCTCGCCCCAGCGGGTTCGACACCCTGGCCACCAGTCCGTCGGCCGCGATGTCCACCGTCATCGTCACCGGGACCCTACCGGCGTGCCGCACCGCGTTCGTCAGGCATTCCTGCAGGATGCGGTACACCTCGCGGGACACCACCGGCGGGACGGCGGCCAGGTCGCCGGTGATGTCGGCCGTCACCTCCGTGCCCGCCGAGCGGGTTGTCTCCAGCACCGTCGGCAGCTCGGTGAGCAGCGGCTGCGGCGCCCGGCCCGCCGGCTCCTCGCGCAGCAGCCCGAGCACGTGGTCGAGGTCGTCGAGCGCCGTTCGCGCCGACTCCTCGATCGCGCTCAGCGCGCGCTCGGTGAACTCCGGGTCCGTGCGCAACGTCCGCCGCGCGGCTCCGGCCTGGACCGTGACGACGCTCAGTGCGTGACCCACCGAGTCGTGCAGTTCCCTGGCCAGCCGGTTGCGTTCGGCGAGCTGCTCGGTGCGGCGTTCGAGCCGGGCGATCCGGTCCGCGGCGCTCATCCCCAGCAGCCGGACGGCGGCCCGGCGCAGCAGCCCGCCGGTCATCCCGACCGCGTAGATCAGTAGCACCACCCCGGTCCCGAACACCACCGGCAGCCACACCGACGCCCACCCGGCCGGCACGGTGACCGTCTCGCCGTCGCCGAACTCGAAGAGCCGCCCGGTGAACACGGCGCCGACCGACAGCCCGACCGCGACGGGCGCGAGCAGGCTGAAGAAGCTCACCACGAATCCGGTGGCCACGTGCAGCACGAACATCGCCGCGGCCCGCAGCCGCCCCTGGCGGGTCGACGGCCTCGACGGCGCGCCGGGCACCGGGTCGTCGAGCAGTTCCCGGACCGCGGCGGACTCCAGCACGTGCACCGCGGGCAGGAAGGCGGTCGCGACCAGCACGGCCAGCGTGAGCAGGCCGCCGATCAGGCCGGCCTGCTCCAGCGTGGTGACGAACGGCAGCACCGACGGCACGGCAACCGCCGAGAAGAGCAGGTAGGGGACGCTGATGGCGCCGCCCAGCACGAGGTAGACCCACCGCCGGTAGGTCGCCTTGCTCGCCAGTGGCCGGAACACACGCACGCGCCGATCTTCGCAGCCGGCCCGCGGCGGGCGCCTCCCTCTTGCGATGGAAGCGCCCCGGACCGGTCAGAACGCGACCGTGCGGCTCTCCGTCGCCGCGAAGCCGTTCACCCACAACGACTGCACCTTCGCCGCCTCGGCCGCCGACGGCTTCGCGTTCTTGCAGGCCGTTCCCGGGCCGTGGCCGGACATCAGCTCCGTGCACGGGCCGCTGTAGTGGTCCGGCAGGCCGAGGTTGTGCCCCAGCTCGTGCGCGGCGATGCGGGTCGGGTCGTAGCCCTCCGCCACCTGGCTCGTGTCCAGGTAGATCTGGCCGCGGCCGTGGCCGTTCGTGTTCGTGTACGAGCCGCCGCTGTGCACCTCGTGGAACACGATCGTGGCGCCCGTGGCGCGCTTGACCAGCTTCACGTCGGTGACCGCGGCGTTCCAGTTGGCCGCGCCCTGGTCGATCTGGGCGAGGTAGTCCGGTGCGCCGGATGAGCTGTAGTACAGCGTCGTGACGGCGGCCGCCGAGGCCTCGGGGCCCGCCGCCAGGCCCAGGCCGAGCGGGGCCGCGACGGCCGTCGCCAGTGCCACGACCCGGCCGAGCACGCGTCCGTTCATCGTGTCTCCTTTTGTCCGGTTAGAGAACACTTCACCGTGGTTCGCGCGATCAGGTTAGAAGCCCACGTGCACCGGGAGCCACGGCCGAAAGTCGTTCCCTCCCGGGAGGGAGGCCGTTCCCGCCGATGCGTGAGCCGCCCGGCCCGGCCGCCGTGGTCTGCTCCGTGGCGTGGACATCCTGCTGGGCTTGCTGACCCTCCCCCTGTACGTGCTGACGTTGTGGCCGCTCGTGGTGGCGTCCCGGCGGGTGCTCGGCGTCCGGATCGGCGCCGTGCGCGCGTTGTGCGCCGCTGCGTTCGGCTGGCTCGTCGCGGGCGGCATCGGGCAGGCGTTTCCGGTTTCCCTGCTGCACAACGGCGGCGCGGCGCTCGGCCTGCTGATCCCGTTGGCGGGCAGCGCTTTCCTCGCGACGCTGATCTTCCTTCTCGTCGCCGAAATGGCGCTGCCCCACGGCGTCGGGCTCGGCCGGCTGCGGTCGCGGCTCTCGCGCACCCGGCGGTACTCGCAGATCAGCCGGATCGCGCTCAAGCACGGCCTCGGCCGCTACCTGGCCGGCCGCCGCGAACCCGGGCTGCCGCCGGGGCGCCACGCCAAGCTCGCGCGGTCGCTGCGCCGGGCGCTGGAAGAGGGCGGCGTGACGTTCGTGAAGCTCGGCCAGCTGCTGTCCACGCGCGCGGATCTGCTGCCCGCGGTGTTCGTCGAGGAGCTGGCGAAACTGCAGGACCAGGTCGCGCCCGCTCGCGCCGACGCCGTGTGGGCCCTGCTGGCCGCGGAACTCGGCGGCTCGCCCGACGACGTCTTCGCCGAGTTCGACCCCGAACCGCTGGCCGCCGCCTCGATCGCCCAGGTCTACCGGGCCCGGCTGCACAGCGGGGAGGACGTCGTGGTCAAGGTGCAGCGCCCGGGCGTGCGCGAGCAGGCCGAGCGGGACATCGACATCGTCCGGCGCGTCGCCGTGGCGCTGGAGGAACGCGCGGACTGGGCCCGCTCGCTCGGCGTGGCCGAGCTGGCCGAGGGCTTCGCCGCCGCCCTGGCCGAGGAACTCGACTTCACCATCGAGGCCCGCAACATCACCGCGATCGCAGGCACCCCGGACGTCGCACTGCCGAAAGTCCACAAGGGACTGTCCACCGACCGCGTGCTCGTCATGTCCTATTTGGACGGCAAGCCGCTGACGACGGCGCCGCCGTCCGAGCGGGCGCGGCTCGCCCGGTCGCTGCTGCGCAGCCTGCTCCACCAGGTGATGATCGGCGGCGTCTTCCACGCCGACCCGCACCCGGGCAACCTCCTGCTGCTGGCCGACGGCAGGCTCGGCCTGCTCGACTTCGGCTCGGTCGGCCGCCTCGACGCCGGGCTGCGCGGCGGCCTGCAGAACCTCCTGCTGGCCCTGGACCGCGGCGACCCGCCTGCCCTGCGTGACGGGCTGCTGGAGATCGTCGACCGCACGGACGACATCGACGAGCAGCGCCTCGAACGCGCGCTCGGCGCCCTGGTCGCGCGGCACTTCGGCCCCGGCCGCACGCCGGACCTCGACCTGTTCACCGGCCTGTTCCGGGTGGTCGCGGACTTCCGGCTGAGCGTGCCGCCGCCGGTCGCGGCGGTGTTCCGCGCGCTGGCCACGGTGGAGGGCACGCTCGCCGCGCTCGACCCGGGTTTCGACATCGTCGCCGAGTCCCGCGCGTTCGCCGTCGAGCAGGTCGGCGCGAGCCTGCGGCCGGATTCCATGCGCCGCACCGCGGTCACCGAGCTGACGGCACTGCTGCCGGTGCTGCGCCGCCTCCCCCGCCGCATGGACCGGATCGGCGCGGCGCTGGAGGAGGGCAGGCTGTCGGTCAACGTGCGGCTGTTCTCCGACGAGCGCGACCGCGACGTCGTCACCGGCCTGGTCCACGAGGTCCTGCTGGCCTTCACCGGCGCGGCCACCGGGCTGATGGCGGTGCTCCTGCTGACCGGCGCGGGCGGGCCCCGGATCCTGCCGGAGCTGACGCTGCACCAGGTGTTCGGCTACAACCTGCTGGTGATCAGTGCGCTGGTGGGGCTGCGGCTGCTTTTCGTCGTCTTCCGGCGTTCCGGACGAGCGTCACGATCAGCCCGATGAAGCCGGCGACGAAGAGCACGAACCCGCCGAGGACCCACCACCGCAGCAGCGGCAGGGTCGAGTCCCCCGACGGCGCGCCGGGCAGGCCCGCGTCGGTGAACGAGGTGACCTCCGGCAGCGCGGCCGGGGTGACGACGGTGCCGGTGGCGACCACGAAGCCGCGGACGCCACTCAGCTGCACGACGCCCCGGAACCGCGAGTCGTAGGCGTTGCCGCGGTTGTCCCCGGCGACGAAGACGGTGCCCTCCGGAACCTTGACGGAGAACGTCTTGGTGGCGACAGGGTCCTGCGCGAACTCCCCGGTGCTGAGGTAGGGCTCGGTGACCGGCTTGCCGTCGACGGTCAGCTTGCCGTCGGTGCAGCAGGCAACGGTGTCCCCGGCAACCCCGACAACCCGGTAGACGCTGGTGCCCGGCTCGTCCTTGCTCGCGAAGGCCAGCGCGTCGAAGAGGATCACGTCCCCACGGCGGACGTCATCGCCGTCCCGCTCACGGACCACGACGCGGCCACCCTCGGGCAGCGTGGGACTCATCGCCCCGCCGGGGGTGACGTAGGCCCGGTAGCCGGTCATCAAGGTGAACAGCCCGTAGGCCCCGGCCCCGACGCCGAGCACCATGAGGATCACCATCACCAGCACCATCGGAACAACACGACGCGGCGTCGACGTTTCGGACGGCGCGGGCGGGAAGGACAGTTCGGTCACGATGATCTATCGCGCCCCGGCCTCCACCGTTACTCCGTTCGGGGCGCGTACATGATCACCGCGACTCCGGCCAGGCAGAGCAGGGCGCCGAGGACGTCGTAGCGGTCCGGGCGGTAGCCGTCCGCGATCATTCCCCAGGCCAGTGAGCCCGCTACGAACACTCCGCCGTATGCCGCGAGGATGCGGCCGAAGTGGGCGTCCGGCTGGAGCGTTGCCACGAAGCCGTACACGCCCAGTGCGAGGACTCCGCCGCCGATCCAGAGCCAGCCGCGGTTTTCGCGGATTCCCTGCCAGACCAGCCAGGCGCCGCCGATTTCGCAGGCTGCCGCGGCCAGGAACAGGAGAATCGAGCGCAGGACCACTCCGGGATACTAGCCCCTGTGCCGTTCACGTTGAGTCATCCCGCCGCCGTGCTGCCGCTGGCGAGACGGCCGCTCGTGGCCTCCGCGCTCGTTGCCGGTTCCGTGGCGCCCGATCTCTTCTGGTTCGTGCCGCGGCTTCCCGGGGTGGGCCTCACCAGGACCCATGAATTCACGTCGGTCCTCTGGCTCGATCCGCTGCTCGCCCTGGTGCTGCTCGCCGTCTTTCATCTGCTGCTGAAACGGCCGCTGCTGGCGCTGGCGCCGGAATCGCTCGCCGGACGGCTGCCTCGGCACTTCAGCTGGAAACGTCCGGGCTGGATTGCGCTTTCGCTGGTGCTCGGCGCCGCCACGCACGTCGGGTGGGATGCCTTCACCCATGAGCACGACGGGCTGCCGTTCCTGCGGACTCCGCTCGTCACCGGGGTCGATGTCGGGCGGCTGATCCAGCTTCTCAGCACGATCGCCGGCGCCGTGGTTCTCGCGTGGTGGCTGCGGAACTGGTACCGCACCACGCCGTCCGCACCGGCTCCGCCGCCGACGCGGTTCCGGAAGCCGGTCTTCGGCTTCCTGGCGGCCGGGGCGCTGACCGGTGTGCTGACGCAGGTGCTGCCCTTCCTGGCCCACCATGACCCGATGACCCGCGCGGGCGTCTTCGGCAACGCGACCTACCTGCTGGCCACCGGCGCCTGCAGCGGGTTTGCCGCCGCCCTCGGTTTCTACGCGCTGGCCTGGCACGTGCGGTATAGGGCGTTATACGCAAAGAAGGCCGCTCCGGGGAGCGGCCTTCCTGCGGGCGGAATCAGACGGTGAAGCCGAGGGCGCGCAGCTGCTCGCGGCCGTCGTCGGTGATCTTCTCCGGGCCCCACGGCGGCATCCAGACCCAGTTGATCCGGAAGTCCTTGACCAGGCCGCCGGAGGTCAGTGCCGCCGCCGTCTGGTCCTCGATCACGTCGGTCAGCGGGCAGGCCGCGGACGTCAGCGTCATGTCGAGGGTAGCCGTGTTGTCCGGCTCGACGCGGATGTCGTAGACCAGGCCGAGGTCGACCACGTTGATGCCGAGCTCCGGGTCGACGACGTCGCGCATGGCCTCCTCGACGTCTTCGATCTTGGCGAGGTCGAGGTCCTGCTTGGCGGTGGTCTCCGCGTCGAGGTCGGCGGCGGTCCGACCTTCACGAGCGGCAGTGGCGGTTTCTTCGGTCATGCCTTCTCAGCTCCACTGGTCGTCCGGGCGACGGCGTCCTTGAAAGCCATCCAGCCGAGGAGGGCGCACTTGACGCGGGCCGGGTACTTCGCGACGCCCGCGAAGGCGACCCCGTCCTCCAGCACGTCCTCGTCCGGCTCGATCTTTCCCTTGCCCTGCATCAGTTCCACGAAGGCGTCCATGGTGGTGAACGCCTCCTCCAGCGTGTGGCCGACGACGAGATCGGTCAGGACCGACGTCGAGGCCTGGCTGATCGAGCAGCCCTGGCCCTCGTAGGAGACGTCGGCGACCTTCCCGTCGTCGAGCTTGACCCGCAGCGTCACCTCGTCGCCGCAGGTCGGGTTGACCTGGAACGACTCGGCGTCGTACGGGTCGCGCAGGCCGCGCCCGTGCGGGTTCTTGTAGTGGTCCAGGATGATCTCCTGGTACATGCTTTCCAAGTTCACTGCGCCACCCCGAAGAACTTCTGCGCCTCGCGGATGCCCGCGACGAGCGCGTCCACTTCGGACAGATCGTTGTAGAGGTAGAACGACGCGCGCACGGTCGCCTGCGCGTTGCAGGCCCGGTGCAGCGGCCACGCGCAGTGGTGGCCGACGCGGACGGCGATGCCGAGGCTGTCGAGCACCTGGCCGGCGTCGTGCGGGTGCACGCCGTCGATCACGAACGACACCGTCGCGCCGCGGTCCTTCAGGTCCGTCGGGCCGATGATCCGGACGCCGGGAATGGCGCCGATGCCCTCGATGGCGGCCGCGGCGAGCTGGTGCTCGTGCGCCGCGACGCGGTCCATGCCGATGGCCGAAAGGTAGTCGACGGCCGCGCCGAGGCCGATGGCCTGCGACGTCATCGGGACGCCCGCCTCGAACCGCTGCGGCGGCGGCGCGAAGGTCGAGCCCTCCATCTTCACCATCTCGATCATCGACCCGCCGGTGAGGAACGGCGGCATGGCCGACAGCAGCTCGGTCCGTCCATACAGGACACCGATGCCGGACGGGCCGAGCATCTTGTGCCCCGAGAACACCGCGAAGTCGACGCCGAGGGCGTGGAAGTCCACGGCGAAGTGGGGCACCGACTGGCACGCGTCGAGCACGGTGAACGCGCCTGCCGCGCGAGCCTTCTCGACCAGCACGGAAACCGGGTTGACCGTGCCGAGCACGTTGGACTGGTGCGCGAAGGCGACCACCTTGGTGCGCGGGGTGATCAGCTCGTCCACATCGGACAGATCGAGGCGGCCGTCCGGCGTCACCTTGAACCACTTCAGCGTCGCCCCGGTGCGCTGGCACAGCTGCTGCCACGGCACGAGGTTCGCGTGGTGCTCCATCTCGGTGACGACGATCTCGTCACCCGGCCCGACGACGAACCGCGCGGCCTCGGGACCGGCCGTGGCGGCGTTGCCGAACGAGTACGCGACCAGGTTGATGCCCTCGGTGGCGTTCTTGGTGAACACCAGCTCCTCGGGGTCGGCGCCGGTGAACTCGGCGATCTTCGCCCGCGCGGACTCGTAGGCGTCGGTCGCCTCTTCGGACAGCTGGTGCGCGCCGCGGTGCACGGCCGCGTTCGACGTCTCGACGTAGTGCCGCTCGGCGTCGAGCACCGCGGTCGGGCGTTGCGACGTCGCGCCGGAATCCAGGTACACCAAGGGTTTCCCGTCGCGGACCGTGCGCGACAGGATGGGGAAGTCGGCCCGCAGGGCCGCCACGTCGAGTGGCACAGAACCGGCCGAGGTGGTGGTCATCGGGCCGACTCCTCTCTTCTCGGTGTAGTAAGACGGATCAGACCGCGGCGGGCTCGGTCTTGCCGGTGTACTTGACGTACCCGTTCTCTTCCAGCTCGTCCGCCAGTTCCTTGCCGCCCGACTCGACGATCCTGCCGCCGGCGAAGACGTGCACGAAGTCCGGCGTGATGTGCCGCAGGATCCGCGTGTAGTGCGTGATCAGCATGACGCCGACCTCGCTGTTGGCCTTGTAGTCGTTGACGCCCTGCGACACGATCCGCAGCGCGTCGACGTCGAGGCCCGAGTCGGTCTCGTCGAGGATGGCGAACTTCGGCTTGAGCAGCGCCAGCTGCAGGATCTCGTGGCGCTTCTTCTCACCGCCGGAGAAGCCCTCGTTGACCGAGCGCTCGGCGAACTCCTGCGAGATCTCGAGCTTGCCCATCTCCTCCTTGACCTCCTTGACCCAGTGGCGCAGCTTGGGAGCCTCGCCACGGACCGCGGTGGCCGCGGTGCGGAGGAAGTTGGACATCGACACGCCCGGCACCTCGACCGGGTACTGCATCGCGAGGAACAGGCCCGCGCGGGCGCGCTCGTCGACGCTCATCTCGAGGACGTTCTCGCCGTCGAGCAGCACCTCGCCGGAGGTCACCTCGTACTTGGGGTGGCCGGCGATGGCGTAGGACAGGGTGGACTTGCCGGAGCCGTTGGGGCCCATGATCGCGTGCGTCTCGCCCGACTTGATGGTCAGGTTGACGCCCTTGAGGATCTCCTTGGCGCCTTCCTCGGTGGTCACCGAGGCGTGCAGGTCCTTGATTTCCAGGGTTGCCATTTCTTCGTTTTCCTAAGTCAGAGAGGGCGGTCAGGCACCGACGGCTTCGAGTTCGGCTTCGATCGCCGCTTCGAGGCGCTCGCGCACCTCGGGGACGTCGATCTTGACGAGGATCTCGTGGAAGAACCCGCGCACGACCAGGCGCCGCGCGGCTTCTTCGGCGATCCCGCGCGACTGCAGGTAGAACAACTGCTCGTCGTCGAACCTTCCCGTCGCGCTCGCGTGGCCGGCGCCTTCGATCTCGCCGGTCTCGATCTCGAGGTTCGGCACCGAGTCCGCGCGCGCCCCGGGCGTGAGCACCAGGTTGCGGTTGAGCTCGTAGGTGTCGGTGCCCTCGGCGGCGGCGCGGATCAGGACGTCGCCGATCCACACGGTGTGCGCCTCGTCGCCCTGCAGCGCGCCCTTGTACATCACGTTCGACTTGCAGTTGGGGACCGCGTGGTCGACGAAGAGGCGGTGCTCCTGGTGCTGGCCGGCGTCGGCGAAGTACAGGCCGAGCATCTCGACGTCGCCGCCCTTGTCCGCGAACGTCGCCGTCGGCGAGACGCGGACCAGGTCACCGCCCAGGGTGATGACGATGTGCTTGAGCGTGGCGTCGCGGCCGAGCTTGAGGTGCTGCTCGGAGACGTGCACCGCGTCGTCGGCCCAGTCCTGGACGCTGACCACGGTGACCTTCGCCGAGTCGCCGATGACGAACTCGACGTTGTCGGCGTAGGTGCCGGAGCCGACGTGGTCGAGCACGATCACGGCCTCGGCGAACGCCTCGGCGCGGACCTGCAGGTGCCCGTAGGCGACCTGGCCCTCGCCCGGGCCGTGGATCCGCAGCACGGACGGCTTCGACGCCTTCGTCTCCTTCGGCACCGTCACGACGGTGGCCTGCTTGAAGGAGGAGTACGCCTGCGCGGCGATCCGGTCGCTCGGGACACCGGCGGCACCCAGCCGCTCGTCGTCCCGGCCGACGGTCTCGATCTTCAGCTCGTCCGCCGCCTCGGTCTCGAGGGTGATCTCGCCGGTGGCGGTCGCGCTGCCGTCGTGCAGGCCGCGGAGGCGCTTCATCGGCGTGAAGCGCCAGTTCTCCTCACGGCCGCCCGGGACCTCGAAGGCCTCGACGTCGTAAGAAGTGAACCGCTCCGCGCGGGAGGCCGCCGGGATGACGGCCCCCTCGCGAAGGGCTTCGGAAACGTTGTTCTCGGTTACCGACATGACTAGCCGACGGACCCTTCCATCTGGAGCTCGATCAGGCGGTTCAGCTCGAGCGCGTACTCCATCGGCAGCTCACGGGCGATCGGCTCGACGAAGCCGCGCACGATCATCGCCATCGCCTCGGCCTCGTCGAGGCCGCGCGACATCAGGTAGAACAGCTGGTCCTCGCTGACCTTGGACACCGTGGCCTCGTGGCCCATGGACACCTCGTCGTTGCGGATGTCCACGTACGGGTACGTGTCCGAGCGCGAGATCGTGTCCACCAGCAGCGCGTCGCAGACCACGCTGGAGCGCGAGTGGTGCGCCCGCTTGGCGACCTTGACCAGGCCGCGGTAGGACGTCCGGCCGCCGCCGCGCGCCACCGACTTCGACACGATGGTCGAGGACGTGTACGGCGCGAGGTGCTCCATCTTGGCGCCCGCGTCCTGGTGCTGGCCCTCGCCCGCGAACGCGACCGACAGGACCTCGCCCTTGGCGTGCTCGCCCATGAGGAACACCGACGGGTACTTCATCGTCACCTTGGAACCGATGTTGCCGTCGATCCATTCCATGGTCGCGCCCTCTTCGCACTTGGCGCGCTTGGTGACCAGGTTGTAGACGTTGTTCGACCAGTTCTGGATGGTCGTGTAGCGGCAGCGGGCGCCCTTCTTGACGATGATCTCCACGACCGCCGAGTGCAGCGAGTCGGACTGGTAGATCGGCGCCGTGCAACCCTCGACGTAGTGCACGTACGCACCTTCGTCGACGATGATCAGGGTGCGCTCGAACTGGCCCATGTTCTCGGTGTTGATCCGGAAGTAGGCCTGCAGCGGGATCTCGACGTGCACGCCCTTCGGCACGTAGATGAACGAGCCGCCGGACCACACCGCCGTGTTCAGCGCGGAGAACTTGTTGTCCCCGGCCGGGATGACCGAGCCGAAGTACTCCTGGAACAGCTCCGGGTGCTCGCGCAGGCCCGAGTCGGTGTCGAGGAAGATCACGCCCTGCTCCTCCAGGTCCTCGCGGATCTGGTGGTAGACGACCTCGGACTCGTACTGCGCGGCGACACCGGCCACGAGGCGCTGCTTCTCCGCCTCGGGGATGCCCAGCTTGTCGTAGGTGTTCTTGATGTCCTCGGGCAGTTCCTCCCAGGAGGTGGCCTGCTTCTCCGTGGACCGCACGAAGTACTTGATGTTGTCGAAGTCGATCCCGGAGAGGTCCGCACCCCAGTTGGGCATGGGCTTCTTCTCGAAGAGCTTGAGCGCCTTCAGTCGCGCTTCGCGCATCCACTCCGGCTCGGACTTCTTCGCGGAGATGTCGGTGACGACGTCCTCGTTCAGCCCGCGACGGGCGCTGGCGCCCGCCTCGTCGGAGTCCGCCCAGCCGAACGCGTACTTGCCAAGGGACTCGATGGTCTCTTCCTGGCTCAGTGGCGCGGTGGTGGGAGTGCGCTGCTCGGCAGCGGCAGTCATGCGGGTTTCCCTCCATTCGGGATCCGTGCTGTGTGTCCCTCGGGGGACACCGTTCTCACCGGCTCGGGATGGGCCGGCTGACCCGCCGTGACGGGTACGTGGGTGGTGCACGCGGAGTCCCCGCGTGCGATGGTCGCCAGCCGCTGGACGTGGGTGCCCAGCAGCCGCGCGAACGCCTCCGTCTCGGCCTCGCACAGCTGCGGGAACTCCGCGGCGACGTGGGCGACCGGACAGTGGTGCTGGCAGAGCTGCGCGCCCACGTTCTGGCCGGGTGCCTGCTTTTCGAGGGCACCAGCACCGACCTGGCGGGTCGACGCAGCGTAGCCTTCCCTGGTCAGGGCGGCCGCGAGGGCCTCCGCCCGCGCCGCGGGATCACCCGGACCGGTGATCGCCGAGCGGTGCGGGCCGACCAGCTTCTCGATCCGGTGCTCGGCGAAGGCGCGCACGGCGTCCTCCCCGGCGTGCTCGGCGAGGAAGCGGATGGCGGAGACGGCCAGGTCGTCGTAGGCGTGCCCGAAGCGGGCGCGGCCTGCCTCGGTGAGCAGGAACAGCTTGGCCGGGCGCCCGCGGCCGCGGGGTCCGCGGCGGGAGGCGTCCCGGGTCTCGGCCTCGCCGTCGGCGAGCAGCGCGTCGAGGTGACGGCGGACGGCGGTCGGGCTGATGCCGAGCTGCTCGGCGACCACGACGGCGGTCATGGGACCCTGTTCCAGCAGCAGCCGGGCGACCTCGTGCCGGGTCTTGCCCTCGGCGCTGACCTGCGACGGGACAGGCGGATGCGCGGCGCGGGGCATGTCGCCGCCCGCCTGGTCACCCGCCTCCGTCTTTTTCACAACACAAGTGTGTCTTATTTCCCCGCGGGCGGCAAAGGCGGGGTGTCCGGCAGTGACCCGACTCACTCCGGGCCGGACCGATACCCTGCACGCGTGGCAGTGGGCGAACTCGGCGGGCAGTCCGAGCAGCAGGAGCGACCGGCGGCACAGCTCGTGAGCGAGAGTGCCCACCCGGTGACGCTCTCGCCCGTCCGCCCCCTCGAACCGCTCCCGCTGGAACCGGACGAACGGCGCGGCCTGCACGTCGTGCGGCGGTTCGGCACCGTCGGGTCGCTGTTCCTCGCGCTCGGCTCCCTCGGCGCGGGCGCCGCCCCGGTGATCAACCCGGTGCAGGAGATCCCGGTGCTGCGGCTGTTCACCCGGATCCCCACCGTGTCGCTGGCCATCGCCATCTCCGGCATGGGCATCCTGGTGCTGAGCTGGCTGATGCTCGGCAAGTTCGCCCTGCCCGACCGCGCCCGCCTGGCATCGCAGGGCCAGCTCGCGCGCACCATCGCGCTGTGGGTGCTGCCGCTGCTGGTCATCCCGCCGCTGTTCTCCCGCGACGTCTACAGCTACCTCGCCCAGAGCGAGATCGTGCACCGCGGGATGGACCCCTACGTGCTGGGCCCGGCGCAGGCACTCGGCGTCGCCGACCCGTTCACCTCGGGCGTGTCCAACATGTGGCGCGAGACGCCGGCGCCGTACGGGCCGGTGGTGCTGCGCCTCGGCGGCTGGCTGGCACCGATCTCGGGCAACAGCATCGCCGTGGGCGTGCTCCTGCAGCGGGCGATCGCGCTGGCGGGCGTCATCCTCATCGTCTGGGCGCTGCCCCGGCTGGCCCGCCGCTTCGGCGTCCAGCCCGCGACGGCGCTGTGGCTCGGCGCGGCCAACCCGCTGCTGATCTTCCACTTCGTCGCCGGCGCCCACAACGACGCGCTGGGCATCGGCCTCATGCTCGCCGGACTGGAGGTCGGCATCCGGCGGCTGCCGATCCGGGTCAAGGGCGACACCCCGCCGCCGCTGGCCCGCGGCGAGCTGCTCTACATCGGGCTCGGCGTCGCGATCATCACCCTCGGCGTCGCGGTGAAGCTGCCCGCGGTGTTCGCGCTGCCGTTCTTCGCGGTGATGGTGGCCCGGCGCTGGCACGGCAGGCTCAAGGACCTGTTCCTGGCGGGCGCGCCGATGGCGCTGTGGTTCGGCGTGGTCCTGGTCGCCGTGTGCTTCGGCACCGGACTGGGCTTCGGCTGGGTCGGGGCGACGTTCAACACCCCCGGCCTGGTCCGCTCCTGGATCTCCCCCACCGCCGAGCTGGCCAACCTCTCCGGCGTCCTCGGCATCGCGCTCGGCCTGGGCAACCACACGAACGCGCTGGTGCCGATCCTCGGTGCGCTCGGCTACCTCGTCGCCGTCGCGATCACGTTCAAGTTCCTCTGGGACAGCTTCAAGTGGCGCTACCGGCCGATCATCGGGCTCGGCGTCGCGCTGGGCGCGGCGATGATCCTGCAGATCAACCTGCAGCCGTGGTACCTGCTGTGGGCGGTCATCCCGCTGGCCGCGGCGGCCGGGACGTCCCGCTTCCGCGTCGCCGCGACGGTGATCAGCGCGGCCCTGCCGTTCCTGTTGCCGCCCACCGGCAGCACCTTCGACGGCCGCCCGTACGTGCTGCCGTTCGCCTACGTCGCGGCGATCGTCGTCTGCGGCACGGGCATGCTGGTCGTGCGGCGGCTGGCGCCGGTGTTGCTGTCGAGGCCGTCCCCGCGGGTACGCGCGCACGCCGACGCCGTATCGTGACCCGATGTGAGTGTCCCTGCCGTCGAGATCACCGGGCTGGTGAAAAGCTACGGTTCCACCCGCGCGGTCGACGGTCTCGACCTGCGGATGGAGCGCGGCACCCTGCTCGCCCTGCTCGGCCCGAACGGGGCCGGCAAGACCACCACCGTCGAGCTGTGCGAAGGCTTCCTGCGTCCTGATTCGGGCACGGTGCGCGTGCTCGGCCTCGACCCGGTGCGCGAGTCGGCCGAGCTGCGTCCCCGCGTCGGGATCATGCCCCAGGGCGGCGGCGCGTACCCGGGCGTGCGGGCCGACGAGATGCTCCGGCTGGTGGCCTCGTGCGCGGCGAACCCGCTGGACCCGGACTGGCTGCTGGAGGTACTCGGGCTGGCTTCGGTGCGCCGGACGCCGTTCAAGCGCCTCTCCGGCGGGCAGCAGCAGCGGCTTTCGCTGGCGTGCGCCCTGGTCGGCCGTCCGGAGCTGGTCTTCCTCGACGAGCCGACGGCGGGCATGGACCCGCAGGCCCGGCGCCTGGTGTGGGACCTGCTGGCGGCGTTGCGCCGCGACGGCGTCTCGGTGCTGCTGACCACGCACCTGATGGAGGAGGCCGAGGCGCTGGCCGACACGGTGGTGATCGTCGACCACGGCAAGGTGGTCGTCTCGGGCGCGCCGCAGTCGCTGACGATGGACGAAACGGGCGCGACGGGCCTGCGGTTCAAGGCACGGACGCGGCTGGACACCGGGCTGCTGACCGCGGCCCTGCCGGAGGGCTACGCGGTCCGCGAGTCGGCGCCGGGGACGTACGTGGTGGCGGGCGCGGTCGACCCGCAGGTGGTGTCGACGGTCACGGCGTGGTGTGCGCAGCAGGGTGTGCTGCCGGAGGAACTGCAGGTCGGCAAGCGGACCCTGGAAGAGGTCTTCCTGGAGCTGACCGGACGGGAGCTGCGGGCATGATTTCGTTTCCCGCCGGGACGTTCACCCCGGCGCCGGGCCGCGGTTCGCTGGGCCGGATGCTGCGCACACACGCGCGTGTCGAGGCGAGCCTGACGTTGCGCCACGGCGAGCAGATCCTGCTGACGCTGCTCATTCCCCTGGCCCTGCTGATCGGGCTGTCGCTTTTGGACATCCTCCCGGCGTCGTCGCTCGGCTCGGCGTCCAAAGTGGACGCGATCACGCCCCGCATCCTGGCGCTGGCGGTGATGTCGTCGGCGTTCACCGGGCAGGCGATCGCGCTGGGCTTCGACCGCCGGTACGGCGTTTTGAAGCGCCTCTCGGCGACGGCGCTGCCGCGGTGGCTGCTGGTGGCGGGCCGCCTCGCGGCCGCATTGCTGGTGGTGGCGCTCCAGTCGGTGATCCTCGGCGTGGTGGCGGCGTTCCTCGGCTGGTCCCCGTCGTTGTCCGGGCTTCTGTCGGCGATCCTGCTGCTGGTGCTGGGGACGCTGGCGTTCGGCGCGCTGGGCGTCCTCCTCGGCGGCGCGCTGCGGGCCGAGGCGGTGCTGGCGCTGGCGAACATCGTGTGGTTCGTGCTGCTGCTGGCGGGCGGCATCCTGCTGGCGCCTTCCTCGCTGCCCTCGGGGGTGGCCCACGTCGTGGAACTGCTGCCGTCGGGCGCGCTGGCGGAGGGCATGCGGACGGCGCTGGTGGACGGTTCCTTCGCTCCCGGGCCGCTCGCGGTGCTCGCGGTCTGGGCGGTGCTCGCGGGCGCCGTGGCTTCGCGGACGACGAAGCTCACCTGAGGTCCAGGGCAAAACTGACCTCACGGGACACCGGCCGCTCCTGCGAAAGTCCCCCGGTCCGGAGCCGAACCCGAGGGGTGGTCACATGGTGTCGAAAGCCCGCGTCGTCCTGATCATGCTGCTCCTGCTCCTCGTGGCGATCGGGCTGATCGTGCTGCTGGTGTCGGCGGGCGCGGGTGCCTTCTGGATCCGGACCGCGCCGATCGCGGTCCTGCTGATCGGCGGCCTCGCCGCGCAGTCGCTCGGCCTGTTCCAGAAGAAGGAAAAGAAAACCGAGTGACCTAGGTCCCTTGCGCCCGCGCCGCGGTTCTGGGCGCCGGGACCTGCCGAAAGCCCGCGTTCCGCGCGCTCTACCATCGGATGCGTGCCGTTCACCAGCCTCGTCGCCCGCCTGCCGTATCCCTCCGCCGCCGTGCAGCGGGCCGTCGGGATCGCCGCCGTCCTCGCGCAGGCGCTGATCGGCGTCACCGGGTCCATCGTGCGCGTCACCGGGTCCGGGCTGGGCTGCCCGACCTGGCCGCAGTGCGTGGCAGGCAGCCTGGTGCCCGTCGACCACCCGGGCATCCACGCGCTCAACCAGTGGATCGAGTTCGGCAACCGGATGCTCACCGGCGTCGTCATCGTCGTCGCGGCCATCGCCGTCGTCACGGCGTGGCGCGTGCAGATCGACCACCCCGGCCGCAGGCGCCTGGTCAAGCTGGCCTGGACGATGCCGGGCGGTGTCGTGCTGCAGGCCGTCATCGGCGGCCTGACGGTGCTGGCCAAGCTGGAGTGGTGGACGGTCGCGATCCACTTCCTCGCGACGACCCCGCTGGTCTGGCTGGCCGTCCTGCTGCTGCGTGCGTTCCGCGAAGGCGACGAGCCCGCGCGCCTGCTGGTTCCGGCCGCCGGCCGCACGATCCTGGTCGCGCTCGCGGCGGTGATGTGGCTCGTGCTGGCCGCGGGCACGACGGTGACCGGCGCCGGCCCGCACAGCGGCGACATCAACACCCACCGCCTCGACGCCCCGGTCGAGACGCTCGCCCAGGTCCACGGCGGGCTCCTGGTGCTCTATCTGCTCCTGCTCGCGGTGTTCGGCCTCCAGCTCCTGCGCGTCGGCGCGCCGAAGAGCCTGTGGCAGCGCTACACGGCGGTGTGGGTGGTCGCGCTGGCCCAGGGTGGCCTCGGTTCGCTGCAGTACGCGCTGGGCGTGCCCGAGGCGATGGTGTCGTTCCACGTCCTCGGCGCGATGGCGGTGATCATCGCGACGGCGTCCCTGTGGACCGGCAGCCGCGACCGCGGCCCGGTGACGTCGCTGACCCCGGCCCCGAAGGAACTCGCCGCCGCCTGACGGCCATGCCCGCGTAACTCCACGGCGGGATCCCCGTCGCGACCGGCGGCTACGGTCCGGGCCATGACCTCGCGCGCCGTCCCCAAGCCGCTGATCTCCCACCGCCGCGGCCCGGGCGAGATGATCGTGCTCAAGACGTTCCTGCTGGTGCCGTTCGCGGCGCTCCTGGCGGCGGTCCCGCTGGCGTGGGGCTGGGGTATGACATGGCTCGACCTGGCACTCGCGGCGGCGTTCTACGTGTTCGCGACGCTGGGGGTGACGGTGGGCTACCACCGCTACTTCACGCACGGCGCGTTCAAGGCATCCCGCCCGCTGCGAGTGGCGCTGGCGATCGCGGGCAGCATGGCGGTCCAGGGCTCGGTGATCTTCTGGGTGGCCAGCCACCGCAGGCACCACGCCTTCGCCGACCGCGACGGCGACCCGCACTCCCCCTGGCTGTTCGGCACGTCACCGGCAGCGTTGCTACGCGGTTTCTGGCACGCCCACATGGGCTGGATGTTCGGCCGCGAGGTGACGAACGCGGACCGTTTCGCCCCGGACCTGCTGGCAGACCCGGACATCCGCTGGGTGAACCGCTATTTCTGGCTGTGGATCACGGCCAGCCTGACCCTCCCGGCCGTTCTGGGCGGCTTGCTGTCGTGGTCATGGTGGGGCGTGGTGACGGCGTTCTTCTGGGCCGGCCTGGTGCGCATCGCGTTCCTGCACCACGTGACGTGGTCGGTGAATTCGGTGTGCCACCTGATCGGAGCCCGCCCCTTCACCAGCCGCGACCGGGCAGCGAACTTCTGGCCGCTGGCCCTGCTCTCGATGGGCGAGTCGTGGCACAACTCCCACCACGCGGATCCGACGTGTGCGCGGCATGGGGTGCTGCGGGGACAGGTGGATGTCTCGGCTCGGGTGGTCTGGTTGTTCGAGCGGCTGGGCTGGGCGACGGAGGTGCGGTGGCCGCGGGCGGAAAGGCTGGCCGCCAAACGAGCCTGAACTCACCCACGGTAACCTGTTCTCGCAGAAAGTGATCTGCTCAGTACGACAACTACACAGAGGGAGAGATCGCGTGGAGCACCACGGCGGCGGTGGCGGCGGCGAAGGCGGCGGCAACACCGGTAACTGATCTCTCCAGGGACCCCGGAGAGCATTTCGGTCGAAAGCGAAGCCGCATTGGCGCAGTGCGGCTTCCTTCCGATCACCTCCGCGGCCAGCAGAACGCGATCCCGTACTCCTCCCGCGGGTGGCAGTACCCCGCGAAGGTGTGCTGCACGAACCCGTCCCCGACGTCGAGCAGGCGCGGACTCCCTGCCGGCGGCCCGCCCTGCGCCACCCCGTGGTGGTCGACCGTGACGCTGATCCACTTCCGCTCTTCGCCGAGCTGCCCGTCGATCGCCTCGGAGACGAAGTGGTAGGGCTCATCGAGCTTCAGCTTCCGCCGGAACCGCAGCCTGACCGGCACGGAGGACGCACTGAGACGGCAGTTCCAGATCGCTTTCACCGGGATGTCGGCGCCATTGCCCGCCCAGCCTGTCAACGCTTGGACGTCGTAGCCGTCGACGCCGTCCCTGCGGGCGACGATGTCCCGCTCGGTGATGCGGCGCAGCGCCATCCGCCGGTGCATGACGACGGTCACGAGCATCCGTTCCACGAACACCGGCTGCGCACCTTCGGAGGGCATGCGGCACCCATCCGGGCTTCCTTCGTCGGGCTGTGTTCCGGCCGTGGCCGCGCGCCCGATGTCCACGTACGGCAGCCAGTCTTCGCCGTCCAGGTGCTCGAGCCTGGCCGCTGCCGGAATCGATCACCGAGGTTCGGCGCCCATGCGGTACTGCCGTCCGGAACCGGCGGCAGGCAGAATGCGGCCGGTTCCGTCGACGATCAATCCCCAGATGGCCTACGCACGCAGTTCCGGGTGGCCGACGGCAGCGATGCGGTCGGATCGACGAGACAACCGAGCCCGGTTTCCGCGCCACCGGACGAGTTCCCGTTCTCTTGATAATCCGCGAGAAAGTCGGACAAGCAACATCTCCCGCAGCACCAAAGATCATTCCCGGTCCGGGACTTCGCGAGTCACCCTGAACTCGACGTGCCGGTACACCACGAAGAGAGGTAGTACGGTGCGGAAAACGATCAAAGCCGGCCTGGCCGGAATCGGCGCGCTTTATCTGGTGACCGGCTCCGTGGCCGTCACCGCCATCGGAGCCGTCCTCGCCCTCGCCGCCATGCGGGTCGTGCGGTGACTACGCCAGCTGCTGCCGTACCGCCGATGCGAAACGCATCGCCGCGCTCGGGTCCGCCTGGCGGAAGCCCAGGGACGGCTCCGTCAGCTCCAGTTCCAGCGGCAGCGGCCGCCCGTCGGCGCCGCGGACCACGTCGACCCTTGCGTACAGCAGCTCGGCGCGCAGGATGCCCAGCAGCGCCGACGCTGCGTCGAGGACGTCCTCGGCCAGGGCCATCGTGTCGGCCGGTGGCTCCGCCTTGGCCAGCTGCTCCGCCAGGTACAGCCCCGATCCGTCCATTGTGGAGCGGAGCATCGCGCCCTTGGCGAAGGCGTGGGAATAGATTCCGCCGAAGTACACCAGTGCCAGCTCGCCGTCGGTGTCCACACTGGACTGGTACGGCTGGATCAGCGCCGGGTGACCTTCGGCGTGCAGCGCGGCCACGTGCGCGGCAGCGTCCGCACCCGCCGCGAAGCGGGCCGCTCCGCGGGAGCCCGCGCCCACCGAGGGCTTCACCACGAACTCCGTCGATGGGAAGCGTGCCGCCGACCCCGGCGGCACCACCGTGGTCGGGACCACCGGGAGACCCGCGTCGAGCAGCTCCACCAGGTACGCCTTGTCCGTGTTCCAGCGGACCACGTCCGCGGAGTTGACCAGCGCCGGGACCGACTCGCACCAGTCCAGGAACTCCGCGCGCCGGGACGGGTAGTCCCAGGTCGCGCGCAGGATGACCGCGTCGGCCGCCGCGAAGTCGAACTGCGCGTCCCACGGTGCCCACGACACCGAGAACCCGAGGGACTCCAGGGCGGGGATCACCGCCGCTTCGTCGCCGTCGCCTTTCGGGAGCTCCGCGCAGCCGACCAGGACCGCCGTGCGGGTCACTTGCCCGCCATCTTGCGGCGGTGCTCCGGGCCGATCTTCGCCTGGTTGACCGTCTCCGCGTCCCACGTCGCCGGGTCGAGGTCCTCGACCGCCTCGACCAGCGCCTCGCCCGTCGCCACCGACGGCACCACGACGTCGCCGAGCGCGCCGTCGGCGCCGACCAGGACCACGCGGGCACCCGCCCGGCCGATGTTCTCCACCACCGCGCGGGACGGCTTGCCGTGCGCCTTCACGAACTTGCGGGCCGCGGCCAGCTGGGCGCCGGTCGGGGCAACGACAGTCTCAGATGATTCGGACACGGACAGCACGATAACCAACAACCCGCCGGAACGCGGAACAGCGTGGCGTCGGCCATAGTTGCACCCGGGAGAACCCGACCCGAGGAGGAACCCATGCCCACCGCAGTGCAGGTGACGAAGACCGGCGGCCCGGAAGTGCTCGAACCGGCCGAAGTGGACGTCCCGGCGCCGCAGGCCGGCGAGCTGCTGGTCGACGTCGCCGCGGCCGGGGTCAACTACATCGACACCTACCAGCGGCAGGGCATCTACCCGGTGGAGCTGCCGTTCGTGCCCGGCCTCGAAGGGGCAGGCACGGTCGTCGAGGCGGGCGAGGGCTCGGGTTTCGCGCCTGGTGACCGCGTCGCCTGGCAGGGGTCGATCGGCAGCTACGCCGCGCGCAAGATCGTGCCCGCGTCGGTGGCGGTGCGGGTCCCCGATGGCGTCTCCCTGGAGACCGCCGCCGCGACGATGCTGCAGGGCATCACCGCGCACTACCTGGTCGCCTCCACGTTCGAGGTCAAGCCGGGCCACGACGTGCTGGTGCACGCGGCCGCGGGCGGCGTCGGCCTGCTGCTGGTGCAGCTGGCCAAGGCCCGCGGCGCCCGGGTCATCGGCACGGTGTCGACCGAGGAGAAGGAGAAGCTGGCCCGCGAAGCCGGCGCCGACGAGGTCATCCGCTACGACCGCGAGGACTTCGCGAAGATCACCCGCGAGCTGACGAACGGCGAAGGGGTGGACGTCGTCTACGACGGCGTCGGCAAGGACACCGTCGACGGCAGCCTGGCCAGCCTGAAGATCCGCGGCCTGCTCGCGCTGTTCGGCGCGGCCAGCGGCCCGGTCCCGCCCCTGGACCCGCAGCGCCTCAACGCGGGCGGCTCGCTCTACCTGACCCGCCCGACGTCGGTGCACTACACGCGCACGCGCGAGGAGATCGACTGGCGGTCCAAGGAGCTGTTCGACGCCGTCCAGGCGGGCACGCTGACCATCCGCGTCGGCGGCAAGTACGCCCTCGCCGACGCCCGCCAGGCCCACGAGGACCTGCAGGGCCGCCGCACCACCGGCAAGCTGCTGCTCATCCCGTGAAAGCCGTGAATGGCCCGTTGCCGGACATCGGCAATGGGCCATTCACGGAGCAGCTCAGCCCTTGGCGGGAGAGACCGAGACGGCGTCGGTGACGAAGACCAGGGTCTCGTTGGGCTTCATGCGGCCGCCGCCGTCGCCGTAGGCGAGGTCCGGGGGGATGATCAGCAGGCGGCGGGCGCCCTGCTTGATGCCCGCCAGGCCCTGGTCCCAGCCCGGGATGACCTGGCCCGCGCCGAGGTCGAGGTCGAACGTCTCGCCGCGGTCGAAGGAGCTGTCCAGCTTCTTCTTGTCCGACCAGGTCACCAGCAGGTAGTTCATCTTCAGCTGCTGACCGGCCTTCGCGCCCTCGCCCGTGCCTTCGGACAGGTCCTTCGTGATCAGCTGCTTCGGCGGGTCGCACGAGTCGGGAATGGTGATCGTCGGCACCTCGCCGAACTTCCCCGTCGTCTTGATGTCGTCCGCGGTGCACGGTCGCCGCACCGGATCGTCCTGGCCGCACGCGGCCAGCGACAGCGCCGCCGCGGCGACGACCACGATCTTCCCGATTTTCTGCATGCCGGGCACCCTAGCCAAGCACGGAGAGTGCCGGCACCTCCTCGCCGGTGACGACCACGCCGAGCCGCCGGGTCGCCCTGGTCAGTGCCACGTACAGGTCGTTGAGCCCGCGCGGCGAGCCCGCGACGACCTCGTCCGGCGCCACCAGCACCACCGAGTCGAACTCCAGGCCCTTCGCGCGCTCGACGGTCAGCACGCTCAGCCGTTCGCCGCGCCCGGGCAGCAGCGCCGAAACCGCGTCCAGCCGCCCGGCGGGCACCAGCACCGCCACGGTGCCACCGTCCACAGCGGACAGTTCGGCGTCCACCAGGCCGGGCAGTTCCGCGGACAGCGAAGCCGGGCGGACCGACCACGGCGGCACCCCGGTCTCCCGCACCGACGCCGGCGCCGAAAGCGACGGCGACACCTCGGCGAGCACCCGCGCCGCGACCGCCATGATCTCGGCAGGCGTGCGGTAGTTCACCGTCAGCTCCTCCAGGCGCCACCGGTCCTCGACGTACGGCGAGAGCACCTCGCCCCACGACCGCGCCCCGCCCGCCGCGCCGGTCTGGGCGACGTCGCCGACCAGCGTCATCGAGCGGTTCGGCGAGCGCCGCATGAGCAGCCGCCAGTCCATCGCCGACAGTTCCTGTGCCTCGTCGACGATCACGTGCCCGAACGTCCACGTCCGGTCCTGCGCGGCCCGCTGGGCGGCGGTCAGCTCGCTGCGGGCCTGCTGGCGCTCGGCGAACAGCTCGGCGTCGAGGACGTCGGAGACGCGCAGCAGCTCCTCGTCGATGATCTCCTCGTCCTGTTCGAGGATGTCGAGCACGCCCTCGGCGTACGCGCGTTCCTCGCGTTCACGGCGCTTGCGCTCGATGCGGGCTTCGGTGTCGTCGACGCCGATCAGCTCGGCCAGCTCGTCGAGCAGCGGCACGTCCGCCGGGGTCCAGCGCGCATCGCGGCCGCTTTCCAGCAGGTCGCGGTCGGCCGGGGACAGCAGCTTGCCCGCCGCGCTGTCGAGCCGTTCGCGGTCGGCGAACAGGTCGTCGAGGACGCCTTCCGGGGTGAGCACCGGCCACAGCTCGTCCAGCGCCGCCGCGACGTTCTCGTCCGCGGCCAGCTCGGCGCGGATGTCGGCGAAGTCCTGCCCGTCGAGCAGGTCGTCGCCCAGTTTCCGGGCGGCCTGGCGGGTCAGCGCGTCGAGGACGTCGGAGACGAACAGCCGCCGCGCCGGGTTGTGCGGGCGCCGCGACCGGCGGGCACGCGTGCGGGCGTCGGTGCACGTCTTGCGGTCGAGCCGCAGGACGTCGTGCTCGTACTCGATCTCCAGGACCGGCTCGGGCACGCGCTGGCGGTCGCGGACGGCGTTGGCGAGCACCTCGGCCATCACCAGCCTGCCCTTGACCTCCGTGGCTTCGCGGGATTCGACGCCGTCGGCGTCCAGGCCCGGGTAGAGCTGCCCGATGGTGGCCAGCAGCACACCGGTCTCGCCCAGTGACGGCAGCACCTGGCCGATGTAGCGCAGGAACGTGCTGTTCGGGCCGACGACGAGCACGCCGCGCGTGGTGAGCTGCTGGCGGTGCGTGTAGAGCAGGTAGGCCGCGCGGTGCAGCGCGACGGCGGTCTTCCCGGTGCCCGGCCCGCCCTGCACGACCATGACGCCGCCGAGCGGGGCGCGGATGATCCGGTCCTGCTCGGCCTGGATGGTCGCGACGATGTCGCTCATCTCGCCGGTGCGCCGCTTCTCCAGTGCGGCCAGCAGTGCGGCCTCGCCCGCCAGCCCGAGGTCCTGGCCCTGGTCGGCGGCGGTGAGGTCGAGGATCTCGTCGTCGAACCCGGTGACCTTGCGGCTCAGCGACCGCAGGTGCCGCCGTCGCCGCACCCCTTCGGGCGACGCCGCGGTGGCGAGGTAGAACGGCCGCGCGACCGGCGCCCGCCAGTCGACCAGCAGCGGCTTGTAGTCGTCGTCTTCGTCGAACAGCCCGAGCCGCCCGATGTAGGTGGTCTCTTCGGCGCTTTCGGGGACGAAGTCCAGCCGCCCGAAGGCCAGGCCCTGCTCGACGGAGCCGAGCTGGGCGAGCCGGTCGGTGTAGAGGGTGGTGGCGACGTCGCGTTCGGTGCGCGCCTGCGGGGTGCCCCCGGTCTGCTGCAAGGTCTCGTCGAGGCGGCGCTGGGCGTCGGCGCGCTCGGCGTCGAGCTTCGCGTAGAGGGTGGTGACGTACGCCTGCTCGCGGGCGAGCTCGGCGGAAAAGTCGTCCGAAGACAAGGATCCTGCTTTCGCCTCAAGGAAAAAAGGGCCGGACAAGTCTAACGACCCCGGCCCCGCGATCATTCCGGCCCGAGGCCGCAGTACGGGTAGACCTCACCGGCGCGGACGGCGGCGGGCACCACCCGCTCCCCCACCGCGCACGACACACTCGCCGGTGGCAGCTCCTCACCTCCGGCCAGCCGCCCGGCCGCGTCGCGGAACACCACCGCCGCACCCCGGCTCGTCAGTGCGCGGCAGTTCGAGGACCGGTACCGGACTCCGCCCGGGACGACGGTCGCGGTCACCGGTGTGTAGCCGCCGAGGGACTCGGCAGGGAGCCAGATCACCGGGCCGACCGACGGGTGGTCGAGGGCGACGCCGATGCGCGCTCCCGGGGTGAGCACCGGCACCTCGGCCGTCCGGGTGCCGGACGTCACGACGATCCGGTAGGCGGCCAGGGTGCTGGTGTTGTCCAGCACCGCCGCGCCGGGGCCCTCTTCGGCGATGCGCACGCTGCCGCCGTCGGGGGCCGGGCCGGGCAGGGCCGTGATGCGGGACGGGATGGTGCAGCCGCCGGTCAGCAGGCGCTCGTCCAGGGGCGGGAGCTTGCCGCGGCCGAGGAGGACCAGCAGGCCCAAGACGACGACCGCGGCCGCCGCGGTCACGATCCGTCTCAGAACGGCAGGCCGAGGGTCGGCAGCCCGATCGCCGAGTCGACGGCCAGGGCGACGAACACGATCATCAGGTACGTGTTCGAGCGGTGGAACAGCGCCATCGGCTTGGTCTCCTCGCCCCGCCGCACCGCCGCCTGGAGGCTGTGCGCGTAGAACAGGAACCAGCCGCCTGCCAGGATGGCGAACGTGCCGTACAGCCAGGACGTCACCGGGAGCAGCAGCAGCGTCCACGCCACCATCACCCACGAGTAGATGACGATCTGGCGGGCGACGTGCTGGGCGGTGGCGACCACCGGCAGCATCGGGACGCCGGCGCGCTCGTAGTCGTCGCGGTACTTCATGCCGAGCGCCCACGTGTGCGGCGGCGTCCAGAAGAAGATGACGCCGAACATCACGAACGCCGGCCACTGCACCGTGCCGGTGACCGCGGCCCAGCCGATCACGACCGGCATGCAGCCCGCCGCGCCGCCCCAGACCACGTTCTGTGACGTGCGCCGCTTCAGGCCGAGCGTGTAGACGAAGATGTAGAAGAGGATCGTCGCCACGGCCAGCACGGCCGAGAGCAGGTTCACCGTGAAATACAGCACGGCGAACGAGGCGACACCCAGCACCAGGCCGAAGATCAGCGCGCCGCGGCGGGGCACCGAGTCCTTCACCAGCGGGCGGCGCTTCGTGCGGTTCATCACCTTGTCGATGTCCGCGTCGATCACGCAGTTGAGCGCGTTCGCGCTGCCCGCGGCCATCGTCCCGCCGACCAGCGTGGCCAGTACCAGCCACGGCGAGGGGATCTGACGGCCGGCGAGGAACATCGCCGGGATGGTGGTCACCAGGAGCAGCTCGATGACCCGCGGCTTCGCCAGCGCGGCGTAGGCGCCGACGACCCTGCGGAGGCTTCGCCGCTCACCGTGCGGTCGTTCACCGGTCGGGTGCACGGCGCTGGTGTCTTCACTGCGTCCGTGCGCAGCGTTCACCAACGACATTTCACTCCCTGCGTCAGGTTCGGGCGGGACAGTCCGGGTAGCCGAAGAACCAGCCCTACTGAACCCTGAACCGATGTTAGACGTGGTGAATCCCGTGGGTGATCGCGGGTCCTCGACCGGCCGAAGCACTAGGCTGGCCGCGACGGGCCGCGTTTGCCCCTGCGCATGGCCGCGAGCAGGAATATCGTCCCTTCGGGATCGATTGAGATAAGTAGCCGCGCGCACGGGTAACCGGAACGAGGAAGACCAGCCGCAACCATCATGACCGGGAGTTGGAGTTCAGTGTCCGAAACCGCCCCTACCAGCGAGAACAACCCACTCCTCCGGCGCAACACGCCCGCCGACTGGACCGACACCGACACCCGCGCCGTGGACACCGTCCGGGTGCTCGCGGCCGACGCGGTCGAGAACTGTGGCAGCGGCCACCCCGGCACCGCGATGAGCCTGGCGCCGCTGGCCTACACGCTGTTCCAGCGCGCCATGCGCCACGACCCGAGTGACCAGCACTGGGCGGGCCGCGACCGCTTCGTGCTGTCGGCCGGGCACTCCAGCCTGACCCTCTACATCCAGCTGTTCCTCGCCGGCTACGGCCTCGAGCTGGAGGACCTCAAGCAGCTGCGCAAGTGGGGCTCCAAGACCCCCGGTCACCCGGAGTACCGGCACACCGACGGCGTCGAGACCACCACCGGCCCGCTGGGCCAGGGCCTGGCCAACGCCGTGGGCATGGCGATGGCCGCCCGCCGCGAGCGCGGCCTGCTCGACCCGGACGCCGCGCCCGGCGAGAGCATCTTCGACCACTACATCTACGTGATCGCCTCCGACGGCGACATCGAAGAGGGCGTCACCTCCGAGGCCTCGTCCATCGCGGGCCGCCAGGAGCTGGGGAACCTGATCGTCTTCTACGACGACAACAAGATCTCGATCGAGGACGACACCAACATCGCGCTGTCCGAGGACACCGTCGCGCGCTACGAGGCCTACGGGTGGCACACCCAGGTCGTCGAGGGCGGCGAGGACGTCGTCGCGATCGAGGAGGCCATCAAGGCCGCCAAGGCCGAGACGCAGCGCCCGTCGTTCATCGCGCTGCGGACCGTGATCGGCTACCCGGCGCCGAAGAAGATGGGCACCGGCAAGGCGCACGGCGCCGCGCTGGGCGCCGAAGAGGTCGCCGCGGTCAAGGAGATCCTCGGCTTCGACCCGGAGCAGTCGTTCCAGGTCGAGGACGACGTGCTCAAGCACACCCGCCAGGCGCTCGACCGCGGCAAGGCCGCGCACGCCGAGTGGCAGGAGAAGTACGACGCGTGGGCCGCGGCCAACCCGGAGCGCAAGAAGCTCGCGGACCGGCTGGCCACGCGCACGCTGCCCGAGGGCTTCGCCGACAACCTGCCGACGTGGGAGCCGGACGCCAAGGGCATCGCGACCCGCAAGGCCTCCGGTGAGGTGCTGAGCGCGCTGGCCGACCCGCTGCCGGAGCTGTGGGGCGGCTCGGCCGACCTGGCCGAGAGCAACAACACGACGATGAAGGGCGCCGACTCGTTCGGTCCCGAGAAGGCCGCCACCGACATGTGGCAGGCCAACCCGTACGGCCGGACGCTGCACTTCGGCGTCCGCGAGCACGCCATGGGCTCGATCCTCAACGGGATCGCGCTGCACGGCGGCACCCGCCCGTACGGCGCGACGTTCCTCATCTTCTCCGACTACATGCGCCCGCCGGTCCGGCTGGCCGCGCTGATGAAGGCGCCGGTCATCTACGTGTGGACGCACGACTCGATCGGCCTCGGCGAGGACGGGCCGACGCACCAGCCGATCGAGCAGCTCTCCTCGCTCCGCGCGATCCCGGGCCTCAACGTCGTCCGCCCGGCGGACGCCAACGAGACCGCCTACGCGTGGAAGGCGATCCTGGAGGACACCGAGCACCCGTCCGGCCTGGCGCTGACCCGCCAGAACGTGCCGGTGCTCGAAGGCACGAACGCCGAAGGCGTCAAGAAGGGCGGGTACGTGCTCGCCGAGGCGTCGAACGGCGCGCCCGAGGTGGTGCTGATCGCCACCGGGTCCGAGGTGCAGCTGGCCGTCGAGGCCCGCAAGACCCTGGAGGCCGACGGCGTGCCCACGAGCGTCGTGTCGATGCCGTGCGTCGAGTGGTTCGACGCGCAGGAGCAGTCCTACAAGGACGCGGTCATCCCGCCGACGGTGAAGGCGCGCGTGTCCGTCGAGGCGGGCGTCGCCCAGTCGTGGCACCGCTTCACCGGTGACGCCGGGGTGAACGTTTCGATCGAGCACTTCGGTGCGTCGGCCGACGCGGCCACACTGTTCCGTGAGTTCGGGTTCACCGCGGAAGCCGTCGTCGAGGCCGCCCGTCGCTCGATCGCCAACACCAAGAATTCCTGAAGGGGATGACGCAGCAATGAGCAACGACAAGCTCGCGCAGCTGTCCGAGGCCGGAGTCTCCATCTGGCTGGACGACCTTTCGCGGGAACGCCTGAACACCGGCAACCTCGCCGGCCTGGTCCGCGACAAGCACGTCGTGGGCGTGACGACCAACCCGACGATCTTCGCCAACGCGATGTCGAAGGGCGAGGCCTACGACGAGCAGACGAAGGAACTGGCCGCCCGCGGCGCCGACGTCGAGGCGACCATCCGGGAGCTGACCACCACCGACGTCCGCAACGCCGCCGACCTGTTCCGCGACGTCTACACCGCCACCAACGGCGTCGACGGCCGCGTCTCCATCGAGGTCGACCCGCGGCTGGCCAAGGACTCCGAGAAGACGGTGGCCGAGGCGCAGGACCTGTGGAAGACCGTGGACCGGCCGAACGTGCTGATCAAGATCCCGGCCACCGAAGAGGGCCTGCCCGCCATCACCAGGACCCTGGCCGAGGGCATCAGCGTCAACGTCACGCTGATCTTCTCCGTCGAGCGGTACAAGAAGGTCATCGAGGCCTTCTTCGCCGGCCTGGAGCAGGCGAAGGCCAACGGCCACGACCTCAAGGGCATCCACTCGGTCGCGTCGTTCTTCGTGTCCCGGGTGGACACCGAGATCGACAAGCGCCTGGAGGCGATCGGCACCGACGAGGCCAAGGCCCTGCGCGGCAAGGCCGCCGTCGCCAACGCCCGGCTCGCCTACGCGGCGTACGAGGAGCTGTTCGCCTCCGACCGCTGGAAGAAGCTCGCCGAGCAGGGCGCCAACGCGCAGCGCCCGCTGTGGGCGTCGACCGGCGTGAAGAACCCGGACTACTCCCCGACGCTCTACGTCGACCAGCTCGTCGTGGCCGACACCGTCAACACCATGCCGGAGAAGACCCTCGACGCGGTCGCCGAGCACGCCGAGATCACCGGTGACCAGGTCACCGGCCGTGGCGCCGAGGCGCAGGAGGTCTTCGACAAGCTCGAAGCCGTCGGCATCGACATCCGCGACGTCTTCCTGACGCTGGAGAACGAAGGCGTCGAGAAGTTCGAGAAGTCGTGGACCGAACTGCTCGAAACCGTCAAGGGCCAGCTCGAGAACGCGAAGGGCTGAAGCACGACATGACGACAGGGGAAAAGACCGGCGTCGAGATCGTGGACGCCGAACTGGCGGAGCGTGCTGCGCCCCTCGTCGACCGGCTGGTCGCCGACCAGGCCGCCTCGAAGCTGGCCGCGCAGGACGCGACGCTCTGGGGGCCGGACGCCGAGCCCGAGGCGTCGATCCGGCTGTCGTGGACGACGCTGCACAAGTCGTCGCGGCCGCTGATCGGCGAGATCGAGGCCCTGCGGACCGAGCTGCGCTCCGAGGGCGTCGACCGGGTCGTGCTGGCCGGCATGGGTGGCTCGTCGCTGGCGCCGGAGGTGATCACCGGGACCGAGGGCGTCGCGCTGACCGTGCTCGACACCACCGACCCCGGCCAGGTCGCCGACGCGCTCGCCGGCGACCTGGAGCGCACGGTCATCGTGGTGTCGTCGAAGTCCGGCGGCACCGTCGAGACCGACAGCCACCGGCGGATCTTCGCCAAGGCGTTCGCCGACGCGGGGATCGACGCGGCCCGGCGGATCGTGGTCGTCACCGACCCCGGCTCGCCGCTGCAGGAACTGTCCGAAAAGGAGGGATACCGCAAGGTCTTCCTCGCCGACCCGCACGTCGGCGGCCGCTACTCGGCGCTGACCGCGTTCGGGCTGGTCCCGGCGGGCCTGGCGGGCGCGGACGTCGCCCGGCTGCTGGACCAGGCCGCCTCGGTGGCCGAGGACCTCGCCGCGGACGACGCGGCCAACCCGGCGGTCAAGCTGGCCGCCGCGTGGGCCGCCGCGCACGAGGCGGGCGCGGAGAAGGTCGTCCTGGCCGACACCGGCTCGGGCATCAAGGGCTTCCCGGACTGGGCCGAGCAGCTGATCGCCGAGTCCACCGGCAAGCTGGGCACCGGCCTGCTGCCGGTCGCGGTCGAGGGCCCGGAGGCACCCGGGTTCGCCGACGCGAAGGACGACGCCACGCCGACCGCGGTCGGCAGCGCGCAGGGGGCGGCGAAGATCGCCGTCACCGGCTCGCTCGGCGCGCAGTTCCTGCTCTGGGAGTTCGCCACGGCACTGGCCGGGCGGCTGATCGGGATCAACCCGTTCGACCAGCCCGACGTCGAGGCGGCGAAGAAGGCGGCGCGCGCGCTGCTGGACGACCCGGAGAAGCTCAAGGGCGGCGAGTCGGCGTCCAATGTGGACGGCGCGGTCGAGATCTTCGGCAGCGACGGGGTTTCGACGGACGGCAGCCTGACCGACGTGCTGCGCGCGTTCTTCGCTTCGGCGCCGGACGCGGGCTACATCGCCGTGCAGGCCTACCTCGACCGCCTCGACGACGCGTCGACCGCGGTGCTGCGCGGCGAGATCGCCAAGCGCACCGGGAAGCAGACGACGTTCGGCTGGGGCCCGCGGTTCCTGCACTCCACCGGCCAGTACCACAAGGGCGGCCACCAGAACGGCGTCTTCCTGCAGCTGACCGGGGCCGTCGAGAACGACCTCGACGTGCCGGACCGGCCGTACACGCTGGGACAGCTGCAGCACGCGCAGGCCCTCGGCGACGGGCAGGTGCTCGCCGAGCACGGCCGCCCGGTGCTGCGCCTGCACCTGACCGACCGGGCCGCGGGCCTCGCGGCCGTCGTCCGCGCGGTACAGGAGGCCGGCGCATGACGTGGAAGAACCCGCTGCGCGATCCGCGGGACAAGCGGCTCCCGCGGATCGCCGGGCCGTCCAGCCTGGTGATCTTCGGCGTCACCGGCGACCTGGCCCGCAAGAAGCTGATGCCCGCCATCTACGACCTGGCCAACCGCGGGCTGCTGCCCGCGGGCTTCTCGCTCGTCGGCTTCGCCCGCCGCGACTGGGAGCACCAGGACTTCGGCGAGCTCGTGCACGACTCGGTCAAGGAGCACGCGCGGACGCCGTTCAAGGAGTCGGTGTGGAACCGGCTCGCCGAAGGCATCCGGTTCGTGCAGGGCACCTTCGACGACGACGACGCCTTCGACCGGCTCGCCCAGACGGTCAAGGAGCTCGACGAGGAGCGCGGCACCGGCGGCAACACCGCGTTCTACCTGTCGATCCCGCCGAGCGCGTTCCCGGTGGTGACCAAGCAGCTGGCCCGGTCCGGGCTGGCGAACGCCGACGACAAGACGTGGCGGCGCGTGGTCATCGAGAAGCCGTTCGGGCACGACCTGAAGAGCGCCGAAGAGCTGAACGCGATCGTCAACGACGTCTTCCCCGAGGAGTCGGTGTTCCGCATCGACCACTACCTCGGCAAGGAGACGGTGCAGAACATCCTGGCGCTGCGCTTCGCCAACCAGCTGTTCGAGCCGATCTGGAACGCCAACTTCGTCGACCACGTGCAGATCACCATGGCCGAGGACATCGGCCTCGGCGGCCGCGCGGGGTACTACGACGGCATCGGCGCCGCGCGCGACGTCATCCAGAACCACCTGCTGCAGCTGCTGGCCTTCACCGCGATGGAGGAGCCGCTGTCGTTCGAGCCGCGGGCACTGCGCGCGGAGAAGATCAAGGTGCTCTCGGGTGTCAAGCCGGTCGAGCCGCTGAGCGAGACCACCGCCCGCGGCCAGTACGCGGGTGGCTGGCAGGGCGGCACGAAGGTGCCGGGCCTGCTCCAGGAAGAGGGTTTCGCGAAGGACTCCAAGACCGAAACCTACGCCGCGGTGACCCTGGAGGTGCAGAACCGCCGCTGGGCCGGGGTGCCGTTCTACCTGCGCACCGGCAAGCGGCTCGGCCGCCGCGTCACCGAGATCGCCGTGGTGTTCAAGCGGGCGCCGCACCTGCCGTTCGACTCGACCTCGACCGAGGAGCTGGGGCAGAACGCCCTGGTCATCCGGGTCCAGCCGGACGAGGGCATCACGCTGCGGTTCGGCTCGAAGGTGCCGGGGACCACGATGGAGGTCCGCGACGTCACGATGGACTTCGGGTACGGGCACGCGTTCACCGAGTCCTCCCCCGAGGCCTACGAACGCCTGATCCTCGACGTCCTGCTCGGCGAGCCGTCGCTGTTCCCGGTGAACGAAGAGGTCGAGCTGTCCTGGAAGATCCTCGACCCGATCCTCGAGCACTGGGCCAAGCAGGGCACCGCGCCCGAGCAGTACCCGCCGGGCACCTGGGGTCCGCCGTCCGCCGACGAAATGCTGGAGCGCACCGGCCGGAAATGGAGGCGCCCGTGATCATCGACCTGCCGTCCACCACGACTTCGGCGCTGAACAAGAAGCTGGTGGAGATCCGCGAACAGGGCGGGCAAGTCGCGCTCGGGCGGGTGCTGACGCTGGTGATCGTGGCCGACGACGACGCCAACCTCGAAGACGCCATCGAAGCGGCCAACGGCGCGAGCCGTGAGCACCCGTCGCGGGTGATCGTGGTCGCCAAGGGCGCGCGCACCGCGGCGCCGCGCATAGACGGCCAGATCCGGGTCGGCGGCGACGCCGGCGCGAGCGAGGTCATCGTGCTGCGGCTCTACGGCCCGCTGGCCTCGCAGGGCCAGAGCGCGGTGGTGCCGCTGCTGCTGCCGGACGCGCCGATCGTCACCTGGTGGCCCGGTGCCGGCCCGAAGGACCCGGCACAGGACCCGCTGGGCCAGCTGGCGCAGCGCCGGATCACCGACTCCGCCGCGGAGAAGAGCCCGGTCCGGGCACTGGCCACGCGTGCGAAGGCCTACACCGCGGGCGACACCGACCTGGCGTGGACCCGGCTGACCCGCTGGCGGGCGCAGCTGGTGTCGGCGCTGGACCTGCCGCCGTTCGAGAAGGTCACCGGCGCGACCGTGACCGGCGAGGCGGACTCGCCGTCCACCGAGCTGCTCGCCGCCTGGCTGGCCGAGTACCTCAAGGTGCCGGTGAAGCGGGTCAAGAGCACCGGCGCGGCCGGGATCATCTCGGTGACCCTGAACCGCCGGTCGGGCCCGGTCGAGCTGCACCGCCCGGACGGGCGCGTCGGCACGCTGACCCAGCCGGGCCAGCCGACCCGGCGGATCGCCCTGCAGCGGCGGGACAACCAGGACTGCCTGATCGAGGAGCTGCGCCGGCTCGACCCGGACGAGGTCTACGAAGCGGCCCTGCGCGGGCTGGGCAAGATCACCTCCGGCACGAACGGCAAGCCGGCGGCGCCGCCGAAGGCCGACGTCACCTCGCCTGCCGCCGCGGCCGCCGCCACGGAACCCGCTGCGGCTCCGGCTTCTGCTGCGAAGAAGGCGAAGGCCGCTACCAGCAAGAAGAGCGAATCATGAGCAAGACCGAGGTGGTCGTCTACGCGAACCAGGACCTGCTGGCGGCCGCGGCGGCCGCGCGGCTGGTCACGCGGCTGGTGGACGTCCAGGCGGCCAAGGGTTCGGCGTCGCTGGTGCTCACCGGCGGCGGGACGGGCATCGCGGTGCTGTCGGAGCTGCGTGCGTCGACGGCCCGCGACGCGATCGACTGGTCGCGGCTGGACATCTACTGGGGCGACGAGCGGTTCGTGCCGGCGGATTCCGACGACCGGAACGAGAAGCAGGCCCGCGAAGCGCTGCTGGACCACGTCCCGCTGGACCCGAAGCGCGTACACGTGATGGCGCCGTCGGACGGCGAGTTCGGCGACGACCCGGACGCGGCGGCCGCGGCGTATGCCGAGGTGCTGGCGTCCAACGCGGGCCCGGAGGACCACGGCGACGTGCCGTCGTTCGACATCATGCTGCTGGGCCTCGGCGGCGAGGGGCACACCGCGTCGGTGTTCCCGGAGTCGCCCGCGGTCTACGAGACGGAGCGGTCGGTGGTGGCGGTGCGCAACTGCCCCAAGCCCCCGCCGACGCGGATTTCCCTGACCCTCCCGGCCATCCGGCGCGCCCGGGACGTCTGGCTGATGACGGCGGGCGAAGCCAAGGCCGACGCGGTGGCGCTGGCCCTGTCGGGCGCGGGCGAAGTCCAGCTCCCGGTGGCCGGAGCCCGCGGACACCGCCGGACGCTGTGGCTCCTCGACCGCGCCGCGGCGGGCAAGCTGACGAAGGTGTACCAGCCGCCCACGGCGTGAGTGCTGTCGGTGAAGGCCCCCTCGGTTCGTGCCGAGGGGGCCTTCGCCGTTGCGTGCCCGGACCGGCCCGGTGATGCCATCATGGCGGGACGGAGGGGGGTGCCCGTGGGGTGTGTGGTGGCGCTCGTCGTGGTCGTCGTGCTGCTCGCCGCGGCGGCGGACTCCGACGTCGACAACGCGGCAACCGGCGTGTTCAACGTCGGCGTCTGGGTTGCGCTGATCGCCGGCGGCTTCTGGCTGTGGTCGAAGTACGAGGCGAAAAGTACCGAGCAGAAGCGGATCACCGAGGCGAAGGCCCGCGACGCGGTCCACGCCGAGGTCGCGGACTGGCGCCGGGCGACCGAACAGGCCGAGCGGGAGAAGCAACCCGGCCGTCCGGAGCCGCTGGACCCGCCGGTCGCGGCCGGCCGCGGGCCGCGGACAGCCGAGCGGGCCCGGCGGCGGCTCCGGGAGGCCGTGGCCGGGCTCGCGGCGAGCGTCGCGGCCGAAGCCCGCGCGCACGCCGACGCACTGGGCTCCGATCCCGCCCGGTGGTGCCGTCCGGGCCGGTTCCGGGAACGGGGCAGCCACGAGTGGGGCCCGGTCCGGGACGGCACCCGGCTGACCCGCGGCGCGTTCGGCCGGGTCCTCGGCATCCTGGCCTGGGCGGAGGCCCGCCAAAGACTGCTGTCGGGCGTCCACGACGACGCGGCGCGGCTGCTCACCGACACGATCGGCCCGCTCCGGGACACGCTCGGCGAGTTCCGCAGCACCCACCGGTGGGTCGGTGACGGGCTGGAGGTCCCGGTGCTCCCGAAGGACCGCTGGCCGGCCTTCGTCGCCGACCTGCACGCGGCGCTGACCTCGCTCGCTGCCGGTCTCCCGGCGCTCGCGCCGCCGGAGCCGCCACCCGTGCACCGCCCCGGCGAGGCCAGGCTCCGCGAGGACGTCTCGGCCGAGGCGATGACCGCCCACCTCGACGCGTTCCTGGCCCGGGCCACGGCCCAGCGCGACGCGGCACTGGCGGGCGAGTGGCCGGGCCCGTTCGGCCATGACTGGCGGCTCGACGGCGGCGTCCTCGACGGGTTCGTCACGCGCGAGATCCGCGACCGGCTCGCGAAGGCGACCCCGGGCTTCGAAGCCGTGGCCCGGTGGAGCGCGAGCGACCTCGCCCCGGCCGCGCACGCCCGGATCTACCTGTCCTATGTGGACATAGCACTCGGTTATCTGACGGAGGTACGCGCAGCGATGGACAAGTACGCCCAGGATTCCGGCAGGCAGCCGGGCGACCGGATCACCGTGGTCGTCGGCCGCAACGACGGCAACGTGAACATCAAGAGCTCGATCGGCAGCATCACGACCACCCTGGCCCCGGTCACCGAGCGCGGCGACACGGACCTGGCGGACGCGATCCGCGCACTCGGCGAGGCGGTCCGCCGCGACCCGGACCTGACCGACAGCCGGCGCCAGGAGGTCCTGCACCACGTGGAGGACCTGGCGGAGGCGGCGGCCGACCCGGCCAACGAGCGCAACCGCAGCCGGGCAAAGGCAGGCTGGGCGGCGGTCGTCGAGGCAGCCAAGGGCGCGGCGCAGCTCGCCCAGACCGTGAACACCTGCCACGAGGTACTCGGCAAGCTGTTCTGACTCCCGGAGCGGGCAACCCCGACCGCGACCGGCTCCCGCACTGCAAGCGGCTCCGGCGCGGCGGCCGGCTCCCGGCAGCTCCCAGCGACCCCGTTGGGCCCGGCAAGCTGTTCCGGCTGACGCCCGGAGCGGGCGGCCGCGCTCCCGGCAGCAGTCGGCTTCCGGCGCGGTGCTCGGCGGCCCCGACCGCGCCCGCCGCCTCCCGGCAGCTCCCGGTCGGCGGTCCGCTCCGGCAGCTCCGGCAGCTCCGAAAACTGTCGCCCCTCCCCGGTAGCGTGGAAAACGGGGGCTGCTCAGTCAGGCGACCAGCCCCGCTCCAGGCGTTCGAAGATCTCCTCCGCCGCCCGCCGGGGATCGTCCGCGGCCGCGATCAGCTCACGGGATGCCAGTGCGAACCGGGCCAGTGCCGCGCAGGCCACGTCGTCCTGCGGGGCGCCGGTCTCCTCGGCGATCGCCCGGGCCAGCGCCGTCTCGTGGCGCATCCACATCCGGCCCGCGTACTCGCGGAGGGCCGGGGTGCTTTCGGTCAGCCGGAGGAACTCCTCGTCCGGCACTTCCGCCACGTCCAGCAGGATGTGCTCGCGCAGCGCCGCCACGATCGTCCGGCCCGGTGGCCGGTCGCGGACCGCCGCCACCAGTGCCGCCTCGATGTCGGGCTCCTGGTCGAACACCAGGGCTTCCTTGCTGGGGAAGTGCTTGAACAACGTCGTCACCGAGACGTCCGCCGCGTCCGCGATCTCCTTCACCCCGACCTGGTCGTAGCCGCGTTCGAGGAACAGCTCGAGGGCCGCGTCGGCGAGGGCCTTGCGTGTCTGCGCCTTCTTGCGCTCGCGGCGTCCGGTCACTTCCGTCATGCCGCAAGCTTAACCCACTCCAAAAGTGTAGTCATTGCACACTCGTAGTCACTGTGCTTTTCTGAGGACATGACCTCACCCCGTATCGCCATCGCCGGCGCCGGTCTCGGCGGCCTGGCCTGCGCCCGCGTCCTCCAGCTCCACGGCGTCGACGTCACCGTCTTCGAACAGGAACCCGCCGCCGGCGCCCGTCCCCAGGGCGGCAGCCTCGACATGCACGCCGACACCGGCCAGGCCGCCCTGCGCACCGCCGGTCTCCACGACGAGTTCCGCGCCCTCGCCCGGCCCGAGGGCCAGCAGATGCGGGCCGTCGATCCCCTCACCTGCGAAGTGATCCTCGACGAGATCCCCGAGGACGGCGCCGAGTTCCGGCCCGAGATCGACCGCGGCGACCTGCGCGGTCTCCTGCTCGGCTCGCTCACTCCCGGGACCGTCCACTGGGGACGGTCGGTCGCGGACGTCACCGAGGGCCCGCGGATCATCTTCGGCGACGGCACGACCGAGGAGTTCGACCTGGTCGTCGGCGCCGACGGCGCGTGGTCGCGCGTCCGCCGCGCGCTCACCGGCGTCCGGCCCGGCTACAGCGGGGTCACGTTCGCCGAGTTCGGCCTCGACGACGCCGACCGCCGCCACCCGGCGCTGGCCGCGCTCACCGGCCAGGGCACGATGATGGCGAAGAGGGGCCGCCGGGCACTCTGCGCGCAGCGCAACAGCAACGGCCACATCCGCTGCTACGCCATCTACTACGCCGCCGAGGACGAGCGCCCCGGCCTGCTCGAGCGCTACGCCGGCTGGCACCCGGACCTGCTGGCGTTCCTGCACGAGCACGACGGCGAGATCACGCACCGGCCGTTGTTCGTCCTGCCCGTCCCGCACGCCTGGACGCACACGCCCGGCCTGACCCTGCTCGGCGACGCCGCGCACCTGATGCCGCCGCTCGGCGTCGGCGCGAACCTCGCCCTGCTCGACGGCACCGAGCTGGCCACCGCGATCGCCACCGCCCCGGCACTCGACGACGGCGTCCTCGCGTACGAAGCCGGGATGCTCCCGCGGTCGATCGAGACGGCGAAAGGGTGCGCCGAAGGTCTGCACCACCTGCTGAGCGACGACCACCCGGCAGGCCGCGACGCCGCGGCGTAGGAGCCGCGGCCGTTCTTCCCGCGACAGGCCGGGATGGGGCACGATGAGCCGGTGCGATCAGCACCCGTCGCCTCGGTAGCACTCTGCCCGTTCCCCACCCCCGAACGGAGCAACTTCCTGCGGAATCCGGACGCCGGTACTCCGGAAACGCGGGAAACTAACCGTCGCCCCACCCGACCTCGTTAGCATCCGCACATTTGTGCGCTGCTGCGCGTCCCGATCGGGCCCTGAGCACCTCTCACCAACAAGTCCACAAGACGAATGGGGTCGCCAGCGATGAGTACAGAGGGACTCTCGATTCCCGGCATCTCGATCACCGGCTCGGGGCCGTCGGCCGCCGAGCGGGTCCGGAAACGCAGCCTGAGCCTGTTCGGCTCCGTGCCGCGCCCCGCTGTGGTCGCGTTCGCCATCGAGGCGGCCGCGGTCATCCTGGCCGTGCTCGACGTCTGGCTGGTCATCCCCGAGAAGGCCCAGCCGTACTCGATCTACCTGTCCGGCGCCGCCTGCCTCGCCGTGGTCTTCCGCCGGAAGTTCCCGTTCCTCGCCGTGCTCGTCGCGGTCCCCGGCTTCCTGGCCGGCTGGGCGCAGCTCGCGTCGATGATCACCCTCGGCATGCTCGCCACCCGCCGTCAGCTGCACTGGCAGACGTGGGTCGGCGCCGCGCTCGTGTGGACGTGCCGGTTCGTGCAGTGGCCACTGGAGGACTTCGCCGAGCTGAGCTGGCGCGAGCACATCCTCGACGGCATCTACGGCGTCCTCGTCGCCGGCATGCCGATCGCGATCGGGCTGCTCATCGGCGCCCGGACCGAACTGGCGAACAAGCTCGCCGAGCTGGCCACCAGCCGCGACCGCGAGCGCCGCTTCCACGCCGACGCCGTCCGCGCCGAGGAACGTGCCCGGCTGGCCCGCGAGATGCACGACGTCGTGTCCCACCAGATCACGCTGATCGCGATGCAGGCCGGCGCGCTGCAGGCCCAGACGACCGACGACCGCGCCCAAGAGACGGCGCAGGTCATCCGCACGCTGTCGAAGCGGACGCTGGAGGAGCTGCGGTCGCTGCTGAGCGTGCTGCGCGCGGGCCCGGACGACGACGGCCCGCGCCCCGGCATCAACGACCTCGACCGGCTGATCCGGACGTCGGAGGTCCCGGTCCACCTGTCGGTGGAGCACCTGCCGGAGGCCCTGCCGAACCAGGTGTCGGCGGCGGCGTACCGCACGGTCCAGGAGTGCCTGACGAACGTCCACAAGCACGCCCCTGGCGCGACGGCGACCATCCGTATCCAGGGTGAGCACGGGGCGCTCAAGATCGAGGTCCGCAACGAGCGGGCCCGCCGCCCGGCCGAAGGCCTCCCGTCGGGCGGCCACGGTCTGACCGGCCTCGCCGAGCGAGCCCGCCTGCTCGGCGGCAGCTTCGAGACGTCGGACACCGAGGACGGCGGCTTCCGCGTCCGGGCCCGCTACCCCCTGGACCGCTGACCCTGCCTGAGCAGCCCCGATTTCCAGCCTACCGGCGGGGACCGACAGTTCCGGCCGGGCCCGCTCGTGCCGTGCGCAAGGGTCGACACGCGTGATCAGAGGGTCGACACGACCTCTGGCGCCGTGTCGTCCCTTCCATCACGCGTGTCGTCCGTCTGATCACGCGTGTCGTCCGTTCCGTCACGCGTGGGGGCGGTTCGAGCGCGCGCGAAAGCCACCCTGAGGGAGTCCGCTTCCCTCGGGGTGGCTTTCGGTGGATCCGTCTAGAGGATTTCCCGGCGCTTGCGCAGGCGGTCGAGCGCCTCCGCCAGGATGGCCTCGCCGTCGGCGTCGCTGCGCCGCTCCTTCACGTAGGCCAGGTGCGTCTTGTACGGCTCGGTCCGCGGCGCGGCCGGCGGGTTCTTCTCGTCCTGCCCACCCGGGAGCCCGCAGCGGGGGCAGTCCCACTCGTCGGGAATTTCCGCGTCGAGCGCGAAGGACGGCCGGGCCTCGTGCCCGTTGGCACACCAGTAGGAGATCCGGCGCCGCGGCGCCGACTCCCCCCGTTCCGATTCGCCCGTAGGACCGGCACCCACCCGGGTGCCCCGAATCGCGTTACCGCCAACCATGAATCCTCACACCTAGGAATCGGCGGCGCGCCCCCCAATAGGCACGCCGAATCGCTGCGCCCCACCGGCCGACCCGGTCGCGGTCGCGGCGGGACGCCGGACGCGTCACACCTTGAGCAGCAGACCCAGGCCCACGATGCTGATCAGCCAGACCGCGCCCAGCAGGAGGGTGATCCGGTCGAGGTTCTTCTCGGCCACGCTCGACCCGGCCAGGCTCGACTGCATCCCGCCGCCGAACAGCGACGAAAGGCCACCGCCGCGACCGCGGTGCAGCAGCACGGCGACGACCAGCAGGACGCTGGAGACGATCAACAGGATTTGCAGGAACAGCTTCATGTCATCCTCTGGGCTCTAGGAGAATGCAGGGGTACGGCATGGTCGTTTCCGACCTCCACCGTACCCCTGGACTCGTCCACTGCTGTGTGACGGACCGGATACACAGGTTACCCGGTCGTGGCCTCGATCAGGGCAGCGGCCCGCCCGCGGCGAGCGCACAGAGTTTCGTGAACTCCTCGCCGTCGAGGCTCGCTCCGCCGACCAGGGCACCGTCGATGTTGTCGCAGGCCACCAGCTCGCCGATGTTGCCCGACTTCACCGATCCCCCATAGAGCACCCGGACGGACGAAGCGACCTCGTCGCCGTACTTCTCCTGGAGGGTGGCGCGGATGGCCTTGCAGACCTCTTCGGCGTCCGAGGAGGACGCGACCTTGCCCGTGCCGATCGCCCAGACCGGCTCGTACGCGACCACCACGTCCTTGACCTGCTCGGCCTTGAGGCCCTTCAGGCCCTCGATCAGCTGCGTCGTGGTGTGGTGGATGTGCTCGCCGGCCTCGCGGACCTCGAGCTTCTCCCCGATGCAGAGGATCGGCGTGATGCCGTGCTTGAGCGCGGCCTTGACCTTCTTGTTGACCAGCTCGTCGGTCTCGCCGTGGTACTCGCGGCGCTCCGAGTGCCCGACGGTGACGAAGCTGCAGCCCAGCTTGGCCAGCATCGGACCCGACACGTCCCCGGTGTAGGCACCGGAGTCGTGCGGCGAGAGGTCCTGCGCGCCGTAGGTGAGCGACAGCTTGTCGCCGTCGACCAGGGTCTGCACGCTGCGGATGTCGGTGAACGGCGGCAGCACCGCCACGTCGACCTTCGCGTAGTACTTCTCCGGCAGCGCGAAGGCGATCTTCTGCACCAGCGCGATCGCCTCGAGGTGGTTCTGGTTCATCTTCCAGTTGCCGGCGATGAACGGCTTGCGTGCCACTAGTTCTGTCCCTCCAGGGCGGTCACGCCCGGCAGTTCCTTGCCTTCGAGGTACTCGAGCGAGGCACCGCCGCCGGTGGAGATGTGCGAGAAGCCGTCCTCGGGCAGGCCCAGCTGCCGCACCGCGGCCGCCGAGTCGCCGCCGCCGACCACGGTGAACGCGTCGCTCTTGACGAGCGCCTCGGCCACCGCGCGGGTGCCGCCGGAGAACGCCTCGAACTCGAACACGCCCATCGGGCCGTTCCAGAACACCGTCGCCGCGTCGGCCAGCTTGCCCGCGAACAGCTCGCGGCTGCGCGGGCCGATGTCGAGACCCTGGCGGTCGGCCGGGATCGCGGTGGCGTCGACGGCTTCGTGCTCGGCGTCGGCCGAGAACCCGGTCGCGGCCAGCACGTCGACCGGCAGGACCAGTTCGACGCCGCGCTTCTCGGCCTCGGCGAGGAAGCCCTTGACCTGGTCGAGCTGGTCCTCCTGCAGCAGCGACTGGCCGACCTCGTGCCCCTGGGCCTTGAGGAACGTGTATGCCATGCCGCCGCCGACGATCAGCCGGTCGACCTTGGTCAGCAGGTTCGCGATGACGCCGAGCTTGTCGGACACCTTCGCGCCGCCGAGCACGACCACGTAGGGCCGCTTGACGTCGTCGGTCAGCTTCTTCAGCACGTCCAGCTCGGCCAGCACCAGGCCGCCCGCGTACGCCGGGAGCACCGAGGCGACCTCGTAGACCGAGGCCTGCTTGCGGTGCACGACGCCGAAGCCGTCGGAGACGAACGCGCCGCCCGGGACGAGCGCGCCCAGCTCGGCGGCCAGCTCGGCACGGTCCGCGGCGTCCTTGCTGGTCTCGCGCGCGTCGAAGCGCACGTTCTCCAGCAGGACCACGCTGCCGCCGTCCAGGCCGGACGTCAGCGCCTTGGCGGACTCGCCGACCAGGTCACCGGCCAGCGCGACCTCGGCGCCGAGCAGCTCCGAAAGCCGCTTGGCGACCGGCGCGAGCGTGTACTTCGGGTCCGGCTCGCCCTTCGGGCGGCCGAGGTGCGCGGTGACGACGACCTTGGCGCCCGCGTCGGCGAGCTTCTTGATCGTCGGCAGCGCGGCGCGGACCCGGCCGTCGTCGGTGATGCGGTCCCCGTCGAGCGGGACGTTCAGGTCGGAACGCACGAGTACGTACCGGCCCTGAACGCCCTCGCCCAGCAGGTCGTCGAGGTTCTTGACGCTCATCGGGCTCAGGCGAGCTTCGAACCGACGAGCTTGACCAGGTCGGCGAGGCGGTTGGAGTAGCCCCACTCGTTGTCGTACCAGCCGACGACCTTGACCTGGTTGCCGATGACCTTGGTCAGCGGCGCGTCGTAGATGCAGGACGCCGGGTCGGTGACGATGTCGGCCGAGACGATCGGGTCGTCCGAGTAGCGCAGGATGCCGGCCAGCGGGCCCTCGGCGGCGGCCTTGTAGGCGGCGTTGATCTCCTCGACGGTGGCGGTCTTGGACAGCGTCACGGTGAGGTCGGTGGCCGAGCCGGTCGGGACCGGCACGCGCAGCGCGTAGCCGTCCAGCTTGCCCTGCAGCTCCGGCAGCACCAGGCCGATGGCCTTCGCGGCACCGGTCGAAGTCGGCACGACGCTCAGCGCGGCGGCGCGGGCGCGGCGCAGGTCCTTGTGCGGCGCGTCCTGCAGGTTCTGGTCCTGCGTGTAGGCGTGGACCGTGGTCATCAGGCCCTGCTCGATGCCGAAGGCGTCGTTGAGGACCTTGGCCAGCGGGCCGAGGCAGTTGGTGGTGCAGGAGGCGTTCGAGATGATGACCTGCGAGCCGTCGTACTTGTCGTCGTTGACGCCGAGGACGACGGTCAGGTCCTCGCCCTTGGCGGGCGCGGAGATGATGACCTTCTTGGCCCCACCGGCGATGTGCGCCTTGGCGGCGTCGGCGTTGGTGAAGAAGCCGGTCGACTCGAGGACGACGTCGACACCCAGGTCGCCCCAGGGCAGGTTGGCCGGGTCGCGCTCGGCGAGGGCCTTGATGGTCTTGCCGTCGACGACGATGCCCTCGTCGCTGACGCTGACCTCACCCGGGAACCGGCCCAGGATGGAGTCGTACTTCAGCAGGTGGGCCATCGTGGCGACGTCGCCGAGGTCGTTGAACGCGACGACCTCGATGTCGTGGCCGCTGGCCTGCACGGCGCGGAAGAAGTTGCGGCCGATGCGGCCGAAGCCGTTGACACCTACGCGAACGGTCACTGCTGCCACTCCTTTGAGGGTCGGCCGGCACTCCCGGCCGTGACTTGCGGGCTCGCGGCCACCCTAGCGTGCGGGCATGCGCGACCCTGACTGCCCTGACGAGACTTCCACCACTTGGCGAACGGGTCAAGAATCGATTAAGAAGCGGGGCTGCTACCGGGGGTGTCCTGCGGGTGGACCACGGCCGCGGGGCGGAGTGGGGAGGAAGGGGCGCCGGGACCGGTTCCGGCTGGGAGTGCGGGGTGCGACGGGGCTCCGGTGAGGGCTTGTGGTGGGCTGGGAATCCGGGCTTGACCGATTCAGGGTGTGGCGGGCTTCCGGCGGTGCGGCGGCGGGCTCGGGACGGCGGGCGTGAGGTCGGTGACTCGACCGATCCAGGGCAGGGTGCGCCCGCCCGGGTGGGGTGGGCGACCCGGAAGAGTGGGTGGGGTCGGAACCGTTGGTGTGACGGCGGTGGCCCGACCGATCCAGGCCGCGATTCCGGGCCCCGATGCGCCGCCGAGGCGGCCCCGGCGATGTCCTTGATCGCCTGTCCGGCCGCCAGGCCGGAGGTTCCGGGCGCGGCAATGCACCCAATGTGGCCTTCGGTGCGTCCAGCGCACCCAAGGCGGCCTTCGGTGCATCCAACGCACCGGAGCGAACGGTGTCTTGAATGACTCATTCAGGTCTTCGGAGGTCCTGAATGAGTCATTCAAGACACCGGAGCCCGGAACGAGCCGCCAGTCAGCGGGCCAGCTCGCGCTCCAGCGGGGTCCGGAACCGGGGCGTCACCCTCACCTCCCCGAACCACTCCGCGCACCTCTCCGCCTCCGCCTCCACCAGGGCACGAGTCTCCGCGCCCACGTCCTCCAGCAGGCGGTAGGCGATCTCGCCCGAGCCGCGCTGGGCCCAGCCGCCCACTATGCGGCCCGAGGCCCAGATCGTCGGGCCGATGTTGCCGCTGCGGTCGAACAACGCCTCCCGGTGGGGGCCCAGGAACCAGTCGCGGTCCTGCCAGCCCATCGGGGTCGGGTCCAAGGCCGGGAGGAACGCCACCCACGGCGCTGCCTCCGGTACCGGCTCGAGGTCGTCCGCCAGTGCCACGCCCGGCATCCCGTCGAGGTCGACCTCCACGGGAGACACGGCCGCCAGTGCCTTCTTCGTCTGGCCTGCCGTCCAGCCCGTCCACCACCTCAGATCCGACACCGGGGCCGGGCCGTACGCGCGCAGCCATCGCCGGGCCAGCTCTGCCCTGGCCTCGTCGGCGTCCCAGGCCCGCAGGCCGCCCGGGATCCACTCGTCCAGCGGATGCCAGACGTACTGGCTGCTCAGCCAGCTTCCCCGCGGCCGCCCGCGCGCTATCCGGCCGCTCGCCGCCAACAGGAACAGCACCCGGCTCGTCACGTTGCCGATCGCTTCGTACGGCTTGCCTGTCGCCATCAGCAGCTGCTGGCGCAACCGGGGCTCGTCCTCGCTCAGCTGCTGTGCCGTCGCCGAACCGCGGGCCCGCAGTGCCGCCTCGGCCGACGCCTCGACCTCCTTCAGCCATGCCGACGGCTCCGGCACGTTCTCCGGGTACCCCTGCTGCCCGAGGTGCTGCTCCAGCAGTTTCCGCTGCTTGACCTCGATGTCCGCCGAGCAGCCCGCCTGGACCAGCGCCGCCGTCTCCACGTCCGTCACGAACACCGTGCGGCGCATGCCGAGCAGCCGCAGCAGCGTGCGCTCTTCGTAGAGCGCCCGCTCGACCGCAGGCACGGCCGGGGCGGCGAGGCGGGCGCACGCCGAGAGGTGGACGGTCGCCGGGTCGGTGGCGTGCAGCGCGACGACCCCGGCGACGGCGTCGGTCACTGTGGCCGCGGGCGCGGCCAGGTGATGACGCGCCGCGAGCCGGGCCCGGCGCTGGTCGGTGCTGATCTTCGGAGGCACCCGCTGTTCCTACCACCCGGCACCGACAAAAACGGCTGGCCGCCCGGCGGCGGGCGGGGCTAGCCTCGGGAAATGGTCTCCGGCACGCACTTGGCGGCCTTCGCCGCGCTGACGTTCCTCATGATCGTGGTCCCCGGGCCGAGCGTGCTGTTCACCATCAGCCGCGCGCTCACCGTCGGACGGCGGGACGCCCTGCTCACCGTCGCCGGCAACGCCATGGGCGTGTACACGCAGGTCGTCGCGGTCGCGTTCGGGCTCGGCGCACTGGTGACGACGTCGGCGGCGGTGTTCACCGCGATCAAGATCGCCGGCGCGCTCTACCTGGTGTACCTGGGGATCCAGGCCGTGCGGCACCGACGGCGGCTGCGCGACGCGATGGCCACGCAGGTGCGTGCGACGCCGGGCCGTGTGCTTTCCGTGCTGCGGGTCGGGTTCGTCGTCGGCTTCGCGAACCCGAAGTCGATCGTGTTCCTGGCGGCGCTGCTGCCCCAGTTCGTCGATCCGGCGGCCGGGCCGGTGCCCGCCCAGATGCTGCTGCTCGGGCTGTGCCTGCCGGTCATCGCGCTGGCCACCGACAGCGCGTGGGCGCTCGTCGCCGGCACCGCACGGGCCTGGTTCGCCCGCTCCCCGAAGCGCCTGGAACTGCTCGGCGGCTCCGGCGGCCTGGTGATGATCGGCCTCGGCACCTCACTGGCGTTCACGGGTCGGAGCGACTGAACACCAGGTCCAGCAGTCCCGGGAAGGCCTCGTCGAACTCCGGGCGGCGCAGGCGGTTCAGCCGCCGCGGGCCTTCGTCGCGCTGCTCGATCAGTCCCGCCGCGCGCAGGACCGCGAAGTGGTGACTGCGGGTCGCCTTGGCCACCGGCAGGTCGAACGTGCCGCACGCCTTCGTCCACTCCGGCACCGCGGCCAGCTCGCGCAGGATCTCGCGGCGCACCGGATCGGCGACCGCCGCGAGCGCGTCCTGCAGGCTGACCTCGGCCGGGTTCACGTGCGTCAGCCCGCGGGCTCGTGCACTGTTCGATGATTGTCGTACACTCATCTGGTCGACCTCCATCGAACACTCTAGAAGGAGCGCCATGCCCCGGCACCTCGACGTCTCGTTCGGCCCCGACGCCCGCAACCGGCTCGACGAAGCCGCGAAACCCGGCCGCGACGGCGCACTGGCCGCCCTCGAATCCTTCTACTATGCCTTCAACCAGCGCGACCTCGACGTGTTCCGCCGGGTCTGGACGACCGATCCCCTGGCCCAGCTGAACAACCCGCTCGGCGGGATCCTGCGCGGCGGCGAAGCGATCACCGAGCTGTACGACCGCGTCTTCCACGGCCCGGCCCGCGTCACGGTCACCTTCGGCGACATCGTCGAGTACTCCGGTGACGGCCACGCGGTCTTCGCCGGCCGCGAGACCGGCGAGTACCGCGTGACCGAGACCGTTCCGCTGAGCATCCGCACGACGCGCTTCTTCGCCTACGAAGACGGCCGCTGGCTCCAGGTCCACCACCACGGCAGCATCGACGACGCCGACGCGCTCGCCGCCTACCAGGCCGCGATCCGCGGCTAGCCCAGCGCCTTCACCAGCTCCGGCCACCACTCGCGCGGCAGGTCTTCCAGCGGGACGACGACCTGGTCGGCGCCCGCGGCCCGGAACTCGCGCAGCCGCGTCACCACGGTGTCGAAGTCACCCCACACCGTCAGGCCGTCGACCAGCCGGTCCGACAAGTCGGCGATGTCCGTGTCGGTGAAGCCCATGCGGCGGAAGTTGGCCACGTAACCCGGAACTCCGGCGAGGAACTTCAGCGAGCCGCCGCGCACGACCTCCCGCATCGCGGCGGCGCCGGTCTCCGCGACGACGTTCAGCGCCACCACCAGCTGCGGGCCGGGGCCGAGGAGTTCCCGCGCCGACGCGACGTAGTCGGTCGTCACCAGGTACGGGTACGCGCCGGACGCCCGGTCCCTGGCCAGTTCCAGCATTTTCGGGCCCAGCGCCGACAGGATCCGCGACGGCGCGGGCACGGTCGGGTCGATCTCGTCGAGGTAGGCGTTGAGCGTGGCCAGCGGCCGCGGGCCGTGCGCCCCGCCGAGGCCGACGACGAACCGCCCGGCGGGCAGGTCCGCGTAGGCCGCGGCCACCTCGGCCGAGGGCACCCGGTCGACCGAGAGGATCCCGCTCGCCACCTGGATCCGGTTCGTGCCGTGCAGCAGCTCGGTGATCCGCGGCAGGGTGTTGCCCTGCCCGCCGGCGATCCAGAGCGTGGCGTAGCCCAGTTCCTCGAGTTCGGCCGCGGTCGCCACCGCGGACGGCGGCTCGGCGGTCTCCAGTGCGGTGTGGCCGGCCCCCAGCGGCCCCAGTTTCGTCATGCGCCGGAGAACCCCGGCCGGGCCGGAGTTGTTCCGGTTCAGGCGGTTTGTTCGTCCTGAGCGGAATCTTCGGCGGGCCGGGTGAACATCCGCGTCGCCGACAGCCGCGCGACGCCGTCGGGTTCGCCAAGGTCCTCCAGCGAGTTGCGGATCGTCGCGTCCACCGACAGGTACTTCCGGCCCGCCCGCAGGTCCGCGTCGTTGCGCAGCCGCACGATCAGCGGGAACTCCGACAGCGCGCCCGCGTCGAACAGGCCCGTCGTGTAGATCAGCTGCACGCCCAGTGCCTCGGCCACCGCCCGCTGCAGTTCCAGCAGGTAGCCCGCCGACGCGCGGCCGATCGGGTTGTCCAGGAACAGCACGCCCGAGTGGCGGCTGCGGACCTTGCCGCGGTTGTTGGCCCGCAGCGCCGCCAGCGTGCAGTACAGGATGATCGCCGCCGTCAGCTGCTGGCCGCCGGAGAACACGTCGCGAATCTCCGAGACGCGCTGGCGTTCGGTCCGCAGCACCGAGTCCGGCTTGAGCATGTCGACGCGGAACCCCTTCGGCGCCGCGGCCCGGACTCCGCGCAGCACCAGGGAAAGCCCGTCGCGCTTGACGTCGCGGCCGTCCGCGGTCTTGCCCGCCGCCGCTTCGTCGACGACCTCGCCGAGCTTCTCCGCCAGCGCGTTGTCCTCCAGCTCGGTGAAGCGGATGCGGAGGAACTCCTGCCCGGACCAGTCGCCGAGGCCGTCCGGCAGCCGGGACACGCGCTGCGCCGAGCGCAACGTCCGCAGCGCGCCGTCGACCATGCCCTGCAGGCGGGTGATGATGCCGCCGCGGTGCCGGTCGATCTGGGCCAGGTCGTCGGTCAGCGAGCGCAGCCGCGGCCGCAGTGCCTCGGCCCACTCGGCCGCGTGCGCGGGCAGCTGGTCGCGCTTGACCGAGATGACCTGCTGGCGCACCGGCGTGCTCAGCTTCTCGAACCGCTTCTCCGTCGCGTACTGGGCGAGCTGGTCGGCGGCCGCGCGCACCCGCCGGTCGCCCGCGTCGGCGGCTTCCTGGGCCTGGCTCAGCGTGGCGTTCAGCCGCGCGTGCTGGGCGCGGGCGGTCTCGACGTCGCCGTCGTAGGCCACCGCGTCGGTGCCGGTCACCAGGTGCGCCATCGACTCGGCCAGCAGCGCGAACCCGGACGCGGAGTTCTTCGCCGACTCCAGCGTCGCTTCCGCCGCGGCCCGGCGTTCCTGCAGCTCTTCCCACTTCCGCGCCGCCGCCGACGCCTCCAGCCCGGCCGCGTCGATCAGTTCCAGGCCGTGCTCGATGTCGCGCGGCTTCTCCGTGGCGGCCCCGGACTGCATCGGCAGCGCGTCCAGCTCGGCGCGCCGCGTCGAGACGAGCCCGATCGCCTCGGTGCGCTCGTCCTCCAGGCCGTCGACGACACGGCGGGCCCGCGCCAGCGCCGCCGCGCGGGCGGAGGCGTCGGAGCCGTCGGGCGTCTCCAGCAGTTCCGCCGCCCGCGCCCGGACGGCTTCGTCGAGTGCCTCCAGCGCCGAGCCCGCCGCGGCTTCGGCCGCTTCGGCCTGTTCCAGCTCGCTGCGCAGGTCGCTGCCGACCTCGACCTTCGCGTAGGCCTCGGACGCCGACGCGTACGTCCGGCGCAGTGCGTCGACGGGTTCGCCGGGCGCGGGTCCCTCGGCCGCGTCGGCCGCGCCGGGCACCTCGGCCAGCTCGGCCCGCGCGGTGGTCGCCGTCCGGCGGTGGCCGTCGGCGGTGCGCTGCTCCTCCCCCGCCTGCTCGCGCAGCCGCGCGGCCTTGCCCGCGGCGTCGGCGGCCTGCAGGTCCGCGCGCTCGGCGATCTCGTTGGCCCGCTCGGCTTCTTCAGTCCACTCGGCGATCCGGGCGCTGCGGGCACCCAGCTCGCCGAGCCGCCGCGCCTTCTCCTCGGCTTCGGCCGCGGCCGCGCGCAGTTCGGGGACGCGCTCGCGCAGCGACGCCGCTTTTTCGCTCAACCGGGCGAATTCCGCCTCCGCCTGCTCCAGCGCGGTGCGGGCGGTCTCCCGCGCGGTCCGGGCCGCCTGGGCCTGTTCGGCCAGCGTCGCGATGGCGCCGGGCGGGTAGTCCTCGCGCCAGGTGGTGAGCTTCCACGTCAGCGCGCCGTCGGCGGACAGCTTGGCGGCCAGCGCCTCCAGCCGCCGCTGCCGCTCGGTGTGCCGTCGCGCCACGGCTTCCCGCTCGGCGTCGGCGGCTTCTTCGTCGTACATCGCGGGGTTCGGCGGCACGAGGAACTCGACCCCGGGCGCGGCGGGCACGTCGGCCTGCAGCGCTTCGGTGGTGCCGACGGCGATGATCGCGCTCGGCAGCAGCCGCCGCTTCGTCAGGACCTCGCGGGCGCGGTCGGCGTGCGCGGCGTCGTTGAGCAGGACGCCGGAAACCAGCTGCGGCAGGCTTTCCAGCACTTCGGCGCGGCGTGAAGCGTCCAGTTTGGACAGATAACGCCAGCCCGACCACGCGGTGATCCCGGCTTCCTCCAGTGCGTCGAGCGCGGCCTGGACGTCCTCGGGCGGCGGCAGCAGCCCGCCGGACCCCAGCGCGGCCAGTGCCCGCTCGTCGGCGGACTCCTCCATCCGCAGCGCGGTCTGCTCCTTCTCCACGGCCGCGCTCGCCTCGCGCAGCCGTTCCAGCAGCACCGGAAGGTCGCTTTCGAGATGGACGTCGTCCGCGCCGAGCAGCTCGACCAGGCGGCTTTCCGCGGCGAGGGCGTCGGTGCGGCGGTGGGCCCGGTCGAGGTCCTCGGTGGCGCGCTCGAAGCGGTCCTGGGTGGTGCCCGCGAGCTGGTGAGCCTCGTTCACGGCCCGTTGCGCCGCCTGGAGGTCCGCGGCGACGCGGTCGAGTTCCTGCTCGCGCCGGGTCAGCTCGGCGGTCGCCTGCTCGGCCGCGGCCCGCGCCGCTCGCGACGCCTCGGCGACGTCGGTGCCCGAAGGCAGCAGCCCCGCGCGGACCGCGGCCTGGATCTCCTCGCGCAGCTCGGTGATCCGCGTGCTCAGGCCGCGTGCCTCGGCGCGCCGGGCGGCCGCGAGGTTCGCGGCCTCGTCGCGTTCGGTCTGCGCCTTCTCGGCTTCGGCCCGCAACGCGCCCGCGTGCGCTTCGGCCTTGTCGGCCTGACGCTGGGCGTCCTGCGCCAGCGCGTGCAATCCGCGAGCCAGCGCAGCCGCCGCGTCGTTGCGCGCTTTCAAGGCCGGGCGTGCCTTCTCTTCGCGGCTGCCGACGAGTTCGCGCAGGTCCTTCGCCTTGCGCGCCGCGTTCAAGGAGTTGAGCACGGTCGCGGTCTCACGCCAGGCTTCGGCCTCGGTCTTCGCCTCGGCCAGCTCGGCGTCGACGCGCTTGCGGACCTCCTGCGCTTCGTCCAGGCGCAGCACCGCGACCAGGCGGCGCAGTTCCGTGACGGCCGTGGCGAGCCGCCGGTGGTCGCCCTCGGCGAGCTTCTCCGCGGTCTTGACCTCGGCGACGTGCTCTTCGAGCCCCGACAGCCGCGCGTTCTCCAGCTCGTTGCGCGCGACGACGCGCCCGGCCAGCTCGGCCATGTCGGCCTTGGCCGCTTCGGCGATCTTCCGCGACTCGGCGGCAACGCCCTCTTCGGCGGCGAGCGGGCCCAGCAGGTCCAGCGCGCCCGCCACGAAGTCGCGTTCGGCCAGCAGGTCCCCGCGCTGGGCGAGGTTGTGCGCGTAGGTCGCGACGACCTCGGCGAGGTCCTTCGGTTCCTCTTCGGAGATCACCGCGCGCAGCAGGAACTCGACGAACGCGTCGTCGGTGCCGAAGGCGAACGCGTCCGCCGCCTCGCCTTCGCCGGCGTTCATCGCGCGCTGGTAGCGGAACAGCTCGGTGTCGAGGCCGAGGCCGTCGAGGCGGCCGGTCCACTCGTGGTGACGGCGGGTCCAGAACAGTTCCAGCTCCGGCTCGGCCAGCTGGGCGGCGGTCAGCTTGTCGTGGAAGCCGGACATGGTGAGCAGCCGGCCGTCCTGGGTCATCGGCAGCGAGTCCAGGCCCAGCGCCGAGGTCGGCCGGAAGCAGTACCAGGAGTCGACGAGGTTCTCCGAGTCGGCGGACACGACGTGCCCGCGCCATTCGGAGACCTTGCCGGTGATGATCCGGTGGCCGCTCTCGACGTGCAGCCACTCCAGCACGACGTGCGAGACGTCCTTGGCGGCGACGAACTTCTCGAGCACCTTCGTGCTGGTGGTGCCGACGACCTGGCGGCGGCCGGGCAGCATCACCGAGAAGATCAGCTTGATGAGCACCGACTTGCCGCCGCCGTTTTCGAGGAACAGCACGCTGGCCGGCGACGGGCGGCGCAGCTCGGCCGGGCCGGTCGCGTGGATGCCCGCGCTGAACAGGGCGTCCTGCTTCGGCGCGGTGATCCGGGCGCCGACGCCGCTGAAGTCCAGCACGACGTCCTGGTAGCGGGCACCCGCCGGGCCCACCGAATGCAGGCGGACCCGCGAAAGCTCGTACATCGATTCCCCTCTTAGAGCGTGTCGGACGCCGCCGCGCGCAGCGTGCCGCCGTCGTTCGCGACGGCCACGACGTCGAGCGCGAGCAGGTCGTCGAAGGCCGCGTCGGCGGCGAGTTCGCGGACCTGGATCTGGTAGCGCGGCGTGGTCCGGTAGGTGCCGCCCTGCTCGTCGCTGACCGGGACCAGGAAGCCCTGGTCGGCGAGGAAGCGCAGGGCGCGGCTGACCATGCCGCGGGTGGTGTCGGCGGCCAGCCTGCCGTCCTTGGTCGCCGCGGCGGCGGGACGGCGGGCGTAGGCACGCCAGGCCTGTTCCAGCTCGGGGGCGTCGGCCAGCGGGTCGTTGTTGGCCTCGGCCGCCGCGGCGCGTTCGTCGAGCATCCGGGCGGCTTCGCGGACCATCGCGTCGACCTGCTCGACGCTGACGCGGCCGATGTAGGTGTCGTTGGCGAGGTCGTCCGGGCGCGGGTAGCCCAGCGCCGCGGTGGCGAGGTGGATGAGGCCGTGCAGGACCTTCTCGGTCTCGCGGCGCTCGCGGATCTTGGCCTGGCGGGCGTAGGAGTCCATCTTGATCTCGAAGACGGACTCGTCGGTGGCCGCCAGCACCGCGCCTGCCTGCTGGTTGACCTCCAGGACCATGAGCCCCAGCCCGGCGGCGACGGCGTGGGTGAGTGCCTTGAACGCGTTGTCCTCGCCGTAGCGGCGCACGAGGTCGCCGTAGACGACGTCGCGGGCCGGAAGCTGCTTCGGCCGCATGCCGAAGGCGACCAGCCGGGCCGCGGCCTCGGCGTCCACGCTGCTGTGGGACAGCGCCATTACGCGACTTCCTCTTCTTCGTCGGCCCGCTCTACGGCGGCGGTGGACAGGAGCAGGTCGGCGCCGCCGAACTCCGGGTCGTCCAGGAGCGTGCCGTCGTCGACGGCGAGCAGTACCTGCCGGTCCCCCTGGCGCCGGGCGGCGCCGATCCCGGGACTGTAGGCGTGGACGGCGCGCAGCGCGACCAGGGCGGCGAGCCCGGGCTGACGGCTGCGGCGGGCCTCTTCGAGCAGGCCGGACAGCCGCCGCGGCACCTCCGGCAGGTCGAGCAGCTCGTCGGCGGCGCGCCAGACGTCGTCGCCGAACTTGTCGGTGACCTCGGCGGGCATGAGTTCCGGCTCGGGGATCTCGCCGACCAGCTGGTCGCGCTCGGGCGCGGGCCGCAGCAGCAGCGAGACCAGGCTCGACAGCGACGGGACGACCGGCGCGGTGATCCCGGCGGCGGCGTGGAAGAAGTGCTCGACCGGGGCGACGGCGTCGGCCAGCGGCAGGCCCAGGGTCGGCACCAGGAGCTGGCCGAACAGGTCGAGCGTGGCACGCTGCGGCGGGCCCGAGAACTGCTGGCGGTCCTGCTCGGCGCGGAAGACCGCGCCCGCGTCGGCCAGCCGGGACTGCAGGCGCGTGTGGCGGCGGATGCAGTCGCCGACGATGTCGACCAGCTCGGCGGCGCGGCGCTTGCGGTCGAGGTCCTCGGTCTCGTCGCGGGCGGTGGTGATGTTCTTGAGGATGGCGTTCTCGGCGCGGAAGCGGGTCTCGATGTGGCTGAGCGCGCTGTCGAGCAGTTCCGGGACTTCGCGTTCCCAGTCGACCGAGCGGACGTCCCGGCGGGTCGCGTCGAGCTTCGCCCGCAGCGTTTCGCCGTACTGGACGGTCCGGTAGCGCGCCTGCTCGGCGGCCAGCTTGGCGTCGGCCAGACGACCGCGGTTGATGAGGTTCTCCAGCTTGACCTCGGCGGCGATCTGAGCCGACTCGACGTCGGTGTCGAGCGCGCCGACCAGGACGTTGATGGCCTCGTCGGTGGCGCGCAGGTAGACCTCGCCGTCCGGGGCGGCCAGCTCGACGAGCAGCTTGAAGTCGAACTGACGGCGCTGGTAGCCACCCGGCCCGATCGAGCCGTAGACGCGCCGGAAGCCGCGGTCGGTGGTGCCGACGTTGATGAGGTTGTCCAGCACCCACTTGGCGACGCGGACGTGCTCCTCGGGCATCCGCGACGGCGCCTGCTGCGCGATGAACGGCAGCAGCCGGTCGATGACCTCGTCGTGGCCGGCGCCGGTGTCGAAGTCCATGGCGATGGTGACCTGGTCGATCGTGTGCAGCGCGATCTCGGCCATCTGGTAGACCGTACAGTCGGCCCAGTCGAGCTTCGCTTTGCGCGCGTCCAGGTCGTGCAGCGGCGCGGTGCAGGCCAGCGCCTTGAGGCGGCGCGTCAGCCCCTCGTCGGCCAGGCCCGGTGTCCCGGTCTCGTCGTCTCGCACAGCAGGCCAGGCTAGTCGGCCACCCTCTGCGCACGCGCGGGTGACTCCATCCATGCCCCCACCACCACCCTCAAAGGTGGCGCTGACGCGCCGCAGTGTTTGCATTAACGTCGCTCACATGCGTGAGATGAGCCGTGACGAGTGGTGGGAGTTCGCCTCCGCGGGCACCCGGACGGGCATGCTGGGCCTGGTCAGGGCCAACGGCGCCCCGATCGTGACGCCGGTGTGGTTCCTGCTGGACGAGGGCCCGGACGGCGACGAGCTGGTCTTCACGACGGGCACGGACACGCTCAAGGGCAAGGCCATCGCCCGCGACGGCCGGATCTCCCTTGCCGTCGACGACCAGCGGCCGCCGTACTCCTACGTCCAGTTCACGGCCGAGGCCCGGCTCACCCACGACCTGGCCGAGATGCTGACGTGGGCCACCCGGCTGGGCGCGCGGTACATGGGTGCCGAGCGCGCCGAGGAGTACGGGAAGCGCAACGCGGTCCCGGAGGAGTCACTCGTCCGGGCGAAGATCACGAAGGTCATCGCGCGGGCCGACATCGCGGGCTGACTGTCCCGCCCCGGTCCGCGCACGCCGTCCGGGTGTCCGGCGCCCCGGTGAGCGGGAAACCCTTGGCACGGCGGGTGATCCGTATTGACACGGCCCACCCGGAAGGTGTGTGATCTGTCCCATAGATAGGAAACTTTCCTAACTATCGCCGCCGGTGGTCCGCCGAAGCCCCTTCCGCCCCGGTCACCCCCTGTCCCCCACCCACGCAGGAGGCTCCCAGTGGCACCCCGTCCCCCGTGGCGCGCGGTACTGGCCGGTACCGCCGTCGCGGCGCTCGGCCTCACCGCGCTCAGCCCGGTAAGCGCTTTCGCCGCGGACACCACCTACGAAGCCGAGAACGCCACCATCTTCGAAGGCGCCGTCGAGTCGAACCACGCCGGCTACAGCGGCACCGGGTTCGTCAACTTCGACAACGTCGCCGGCAGCTACGTCGAATACTCCGTCAACGCCGCCCAGGCCGGCACGCACACCCTGACCTTCCGCTACGCCAACGGAACCACCGCCAACCGCCCGGTGAAGCTCACCGTCGACGGCGGGGACAAGGGCACCCTCGACTTCCCCGGCACCGGCGCCTGGACCACCTGGAAGACCGTCACCACCACCGTCCAGCTGACCGCCGGGGTCAACAAGGTCCGCACCACGGCGACCACGGCCAACGGCGGCCCGAATGCCGACAAGCTCACCGACACCTTCACCGCGCCGGTCGACAGCGAACCGCCGACGCCGCCGTCGAACCTCAAGGCGAGCAACATCCTCCCGACCGCGGCCACCTTCACCTGGACCGCCGCCACGGACAACGTCGGCGTCGTGCGCTACGAGATCAACCGCGGCGGCAACGTCCTCAAGACCGTCGACGGGAACACCACCACCGCGACCGTCGACAACCTGACCCCCAACACCGCCTACGACATCTCGGTCGGCGCGTTCGACGCCGCGGGCAACCCGTCGCAGCAGAGCAACGTGGTCACCTTCACCACCCCGCCGAGCAACGACACCAGTCCGCCCACCGTGCCGGGCAACCTGCGCACCACCGGCGTCACCGCGAACAGTGTCTCCCTGGCCTGGGACGCTTCCACGGACAACAGCGGCACGATCGCGGGCTACGACGTCTACCAGGGCACCGCGAAGGTCGCGACGACGACGTCGCTGAGCACGACCGTCACCGGCCTGACCCCGAACACCTCCTACACCTTCACCGTCAAGGCCCGCGACCCCGACGGCAACAGCTCGGCCGCCAGCAACGCCGTCACCGCGAAGACCGCGGCGACCGGCGGTGGCGGGATTCCCGAGTACGACCGGGACATCGCGAAGGTCGACCTCGGCTGGTCGGTGGACTTCCTGCCGAACGGCAACGCGCTGGTGACCGAGCGGGACCGCTTCGAGATCCTGCTGGTGACGCCGTCCGGGCAGAAGACCACGCTGGGCAAGGTGCCGGGCGCGGTGACCACGTCCGGCGAAGGCGGCCTGCTGGGCCTGGCGATCTCGCCGCACTGGACGTCCGACCACGCGATCTACCTGTACCACACGGCTTCCGGCGACAACCGGATCGTGAAGATGACCTACGACGGCACCACGCTGTCTTCGACGTCGACGCCGGTGCTGACCGGGATCGCGAAGAACCGCTACCACAACGGCGGCCGGATCAAGTTCGGACCGGACGGCAAGCTGTACGCCACCGTCGGCGACGCGAAGAACAGCGACAACGCGCAGAACAAGAGTTCGCTCAACGGGAAGATCCTGCGCCTCAACCCCGACGGCTCGGCGCCGAGCGACAACCCCTTCTACGCCACCGGCGGCAACGCGCGGTACGTCTGGAGCTACGGCCACCGCAACCCGCAGGGCCTGGCCTGGGACTCGCGCGGCCAGCTGTGGGCGGCGGAGTTCGGTGAAAGCAGCCAGGACGAGCTGAACCTCATCCAGAAGGGCGGCAACTTCGGCTGGCCCAGCTGCGAAGGCACGATCGGCAGCTGCAGCGGCTTCATCGCGCCGAAGAAGACGTGGCCGACTTCGCAGGCCGGGCCGAGCGGGGTGGAGATCGTCAACGACTGGATCTACATTGCCGGCGTCACCGGGCAGCAGCTGTTCGCCACGCAGATCAACGCGGCGGGCACGGGCGTCGGCACGGTGTCGGCGCTGTTCTCCGGCCGCTGGGGCCGCCTGCGCTCGGTCACGAAGACCCCGGACGGCGGGCTGTGGCTGACCTCGACGAACAACGACAAGAACGGCGGCACGCCGTCGGTGCTGGACAACGTGATCGTGCGCCTGAAGTTCCCCGGCGGGTTCAGGCTGACCAGCTCCGCTTTCGCCGACAACGCGACCATCCCCGACAAGTACACCTGTGCCGGCGACGGCACGGCGGGCCGGGACCCGTCGCCGCCGCTCGCGTGGAGCGCGGCCGAGGGTGCGAAGGGCTACGCGGTCGTGTTCGCCGACGTCGCGAACGGCGGCAACAAGCTGCACTGGGCGATCTGGGACATCCCGGCGGCGGCGACGTCGCTGCCGGAAGCGCTCGGCGCGGGCTACACCGTCCCGGGCCAGGGTGGCGCGAAACAGAAGGCCATGGGCAGCGGGGCGAACGCGCAGCAGTACTTCGGCCCCTGCCCGGGCGGTTCCAGCCACCCGTACACGTTCACGCTCCACGCCCTGAACACGGCCACGGTCCCCGGCCTGACGTCGTCGTCGACGATGGCGCAGATCGAGTCCGCGATCCAGGGCGCCTCGGCGGCCACGGTGAAGCTGCGCGGCAAGTCCAGCGCGGCGGCCTAGAAGCCGCGGCAGGGGTGACCGGAGCGGCGCCGGTCACCCCTGCCGCTCCTGCTTTTCAGCCCTCGACGGCGGTCCGGCGCAGGTGCGCGTCGACGTCGAAGCCGTGTTCCTCCAGCCGCCGCCGGGCCAGCAGGAGTTCGTCGGCGGTGAACAGGTCGGCGTATTCCTCCCGCAGCATGGTCGCCTCGGAACTGCGGCCGAGCTGGTTCTTCTCCCAGAGCACGGTGAACCCGCCTGCGGTGCCGGCGCCGCGCAGCAGCAGCCGGACCGCCTCGACGCCGCCGTGTTCGCGCACCATGCGCTCGAACTGGGCGGGCCGGTAGCCGTAGTCCCGGGCCAGGACCCGGCAGCCGTCGAGGAGATCCTCGGTGAACCGCTGCGCGAGCAGGGCGGTTTCGGGCGATTCGGGCATGCGGCACCTCTCGACAGGACGGCTTCGGTGATTAATCGCGAAAACGGCCGCTTTCGCTACGCCGTTCGCGGGACGGATCGGCGCCGGGCCCCGGAAACTGTCGGTGGTGGTCGGCATGATCGCGGCATGCGCATCGCGGTCGACGGTGACGTCCATGTCAGCTACAGCCAGCTCTACGTCCAGAGCACGGACGGCGAGCCGTTCGACGGCGACCTGTCGGCGTGCTTCGCGGGGCAACGCAACGGCCTGTGCGGCGCCGCCCTGCCCGGGCACCTGTTCCTCGTCACCGGCCTGCACACCGGGAACGTCGGGTTCACCGCCGAGGTGCACGACACCGAGCCGCCGGACCCCGGCGGCGAGGACGTCGTCGAGGCGTCGTTCCGGCCGTCGGGTGGCGCCGCACTGGTCACCTGGGGCGGCGGGGACTGGTGGGACCTCGGGCTGGCCCCGGGCGACTACCGCGTCCGCTACAGCGGTTTCGGGATGGACGCGGGCCGCCACCGCGACACCCGCATGGACGGCGAGCCCGAGATGGACCGGTACGTGCTGCAGTTCTGGCCCGCGCTTCCGGCGCCGGACGCGGTCGTCCGGCAGACCAGCGCGATCGCGGCGTACTGGCACGGCGTCGCGCAGGAACTGCCGCCACCGCCGACGGAGGAGGAACTCGCCGAGCGGCAGGCGGCACGGCAGCGGGCCGAGGAGGAAGCCCGCGCGCAGGCCGAGCACGAGCGGCTGCTGCGCGAGTGGGGCGGGACGCTCCCGGACGCCCGGATCCTGGACCTGCCACCGGGATCGCTGCGGGAGTTCGCCAAGACCGACCGCGAACTGGTGGGCGCCGCGGTCGACGCGGGACCGGCCGTCCAGCGCGCGCTCGCCCGGCACGTGGCCCACCTCGCGTTCGCCCGCGCCCGGCTGGACACGGTCGGCTGGATCGCCGACGGCCTGCGCGCGCTCGACGCAGGGCGTCCGCTGCCGCCGCCGTTCGACGACTGGCACGCGGCGTGGAACCGCCTGCTGTCCGATCCCGCGGTCCCGCAGACGCTGGTGCGGCTGCCGGACGGGCGGGGCGAGGACGCGTTGCAGCAGGCCATGGCGTTCCCGGCGATCTTCCGGGCCACGGAGGCCGATCCCCTCGAGGCACTGGGCAGCACGCTGTCGGCAGCCGAGGTGACCTACGGCGACGACCGGCCCCGGCTGCTCGCCGAGGTCCGCGCGGCGCTGGCGGACCTCACCAGCCGAACAGGCCTCCCATGATCCGCGCGCACCGGGCCGTCATCGCGGCCGCGTCCTCGTCCGGGCGGTCGATCCACCAGCTGATCAGCGAGTCGACGACGCCGGTCCAGACCTGGGCGATGGCTTCGATGTCCACCGGATCGGCCAGGCCGCGCGATGTCATCAGCTGCGTCGCGCCGAGCAGGGCGAACGCGTCCAGGCGGCGGCGGTAGTCCGCGGCCGCCGCCGCGATGTCGCCGGTTGCCGGGACCGTGGCGTCACGCAGGAGGCGCCACGCGTAGCGGTCGTGGTCGAACGTCGTGAAGATCGCCGAGAGCACCTTCAGCGGCATCTGGTCGGGCTCGCCACCCTCGGCCATGGTCGTCGCGACGCCTTCGGTGAGGCGGCTGCCCGCGCGGTGCAGGCACGCGAGGTAGAGCCCGTCCTTCGAGCCGAAGTACTGGTACAGCAACGGTTTCGTCACCCCGACGCGGCGCGCGATCTCGACCATCGACGCGCCCGCGTACCCGGCCCGGCCGAACTCCTCGGTGCCGGCCACGACGAGCTGGGCCTCGCGCTCCTCGCGCGGCATGCCCTTGGTCCCGACCGCCCTTGACTCCGTCACGTCCCAGAGCCTACCGTCGGTTAAGTGACCCTAGGGTAAGTTACCGCATGGTCAGATCCGAGGAGGCGACGTGGCCGAGTACCTGGCCCACCTGCGCGACCCCGTGCTGTTCGCGATTCCGGTGTTCCTGCTGTTCGTGGCGATCGAAATCGTCGCCGTGCACGTACTCGGCCACGACGACAACGTGGTCGGCTACAGCGTCGCCGACACCCGCACGAGCCTGCTGATGGGCACCGTCGCCGTCGGGGTCAACGCGCTGTTCCGGCTGGTGATGCTCGTCGTGTTCGCGGCGCTGTTCGAGCTGGCACCGGTCAGGTTCGACCCGCGCGACTGGTGGACGTGGGTGCTCATGCTGCTCGGCCAGGAACTGGTCTTCTACGCCTACCACCGCGCGAGCCACCGCGTGCGGCTGCTGTGGGCCGGCCACCAGGTGCACCACTCCAGCGAGCACTACAACTTCTCGACGGCGCTGCGCCAGAAGTGGACCCCGTACTTCCAGCTGCCGTTCTGGTCGGTGCTGGCCCTGTGCGGCATCCCGCCGTGGATGATCCTGACCGGCCTGTCGATCGACCTCGTCTACCAGTTCTTCGTGCACACCGAGAAGGTCGGCAAGCTGCCGCGCTGGTTCGAGTACGTCTTCAACACCCCGTCACACCACCGCGTCCACCACGGCAGCGACGAGGAGTACTTGGATGCCAATTACGGCGGCATCCTGATCATTTGGGACCGGCTGTTCGGCAGTTTCGTGCCCGAGGGCAGGCGGCCGACGTACGGGCTGACGAAGAACATCGGGACCTACAACCTGCTGAAGGTCGGCTTCCACGAGTACGGCTCGATCCTGCGCGACCTCCGCGGCGCCCGGACGTGGCGCGAGCGCGCCGGATACGTGTTCGGGCCGCCCGGCTGGCGGCCCGAACACGTGACCGCCTGAGCTAGGGTCTGTATCGAAGTCGTTCGGTGGTCGTGAGGGCGGACTGAAAGGGACTTTCCTCGCATCAGGTGAGCCGAAAGGCCCGTTCGCTGCACCAGCTGCGACGAAAGCGCCTTTCGGCTCACCTGGCCCCCGACGGATCGCCGCGGCAGGCCACCCCGCCGCGCCCCCTTCCCGCACTCGGTCCCGGTGAGTCCAGGCCATTCCCCACTTCGATACAGGCCCTAGGCGATGTCCCGCAGCGCGAGGCTGTTGAGCGGCGGGCGCTGCGGCGAGGTCAGGTCGGTCAGCACCAGCTCGCGGTCGACGTCCGCCGAGGTGCCCCGCTGGAACTGCGCGAGCAGCGTGGCCGGCGGCACGGCGGTGACCAGCCGCCCGTAGCGCTCCAGGCGGGCGAAGAGCGTCTGCATGATCTGCCCGGCCATCCGGCCCAGCGCCTGCGTGCTCTGGTGCCGGTGGGCGCGGTGGCCGAGGTCGACCTGGGCGAGCGCGTCCAGGCCGCGTAGCTGGAGCAGGTCGATGAGGTGGCCGATCTCGACGCCGTAGTTGGCGACGAACGGGATGCTCTCCAGCACCTCGCGCCGTCCCGCGTACTCGCCCGCGAGCGGCTGGACGAAGCCGGACAGCTCCGGCCAGAACATGTTGAGCAGCGGCCGCGCGACCAGCTCGGTGACCCGGCCGCCGCCGTCGGCCTCGCCCTTGAGCGGGCGGTGGTAGAAGCCCTTGACGTAGGCCACCGACGGGTCGGTGAGCAGCGGGCCGAGCAGCCCGGTGACGTAGGTGGTGGTGAAGTCGTGGAGGTCACCGTCGACGAAGACGACGAGGTCCCCGCTCGTCGCCGCGACGCCCTTCCACAGCGCTTCGCCCTTGCCCGCCAGGCCGCCGAGGCCGGGCAGCACGGCGTCCTGCGCGACGACGTCCGCCCCCGCGGCCGCGGCGACCTCGGCGGTGGCGTCGGTGGACCGGCTGTCGACGACGAGGATCTCGTCGACGAGCACGCCGTACAGCTCTTCACGGATGGCGGTGACGATCGCGCCGACTGTGGCCTCCTCGTTCCGCGCCGGGATGACGACGGAGACGGTGGTGCCGCGCTTGGCCGCGACGAGGTCTTCGACGGTCCAGTCCCCCGCCCGGCTGCTGCGCCGGGCGAGCCAGGTGCCGATCTCCGGCGAAACCTGCAGCATGGCGTGTCCCCTTCCCTCGTTCCCCCTCCGAGGTTCGGGGTCCCGCGTTTCGGCGGCCGCTCCCCGGCGCTACCACGGTGTTACGAGATGAGCCGTTGCGTTAACGCGGAAAACCGGCTGACCGGCGCGTCGCGGCACCTTAAGCTCGCCGCCGATGAGCCAGTACTTCAGCATCGACGGCCGGCCCGTGTGGAACCCGGCCAACGGGCCCGGCACGCTGTTCGCGCGCCTCGCCGAGACGCTGGTCCCGCTCGCGGGACGGCCCTCCGGGATCGGGGTGACGCCCGGCGACCCCGACGACCACCCCATCGACGGCGCCGCCTTCGGCGCCTTCACCGACGCCCTGGTCTCCGAGTACCGTGCGACCGCGCATCCGATCCAGCGGGCGCTCCTCGAAGGGTTCGTGGCGACGGCAGCCGTCCTCGCCCGCCGCGGCAGGCTGGCGCTGCCCGCGCTCGACGGGCCGCCCGGGACGTCTCCCCGCGACCTCCCGGGCGGCGGCGCGGCCGCGCCCGACCGGCTCGCCGCCCTAATCGCCGAGTACGCCGGGGCCATGCCCGCGTGATCGAACCGAACCGGCCGTTCCGCTGGGATCTCGTGCGCCCCGGCCACCTCGGCACGCTGCTCGACGGCATCCCCGAACCGGACCTGTGGTTCCTCGGCGAGCTGATCGACTGCGCCGCGAAGGTGGTCGCACGCTCGGAGGACGGCGAGCTGTACTTCGTCGGCCGGTCGGTGGATTCGGTGTTCGACCTGCTCGGCGGTGCCCTGCCGGACCCGGCCCGGCTGCACCTGCTGCCGCTGTCGACCGCATCGATGGACAGCCGGCCGGGCGGACGGCTCCACCCGGCCGAAGTCGCGCAGCTGCGCGCCAACCTGGCCGCCCACGGCCTGAGCCCGGCCGCCCTCGCCCGCGGTTCCCGGCCCGTCGTGTTCGCCGACGTCGTGTCGACCGGCACGTCCTTCGGGCAGCTGCTCGGCATCCTCCGCGACTGGGCCGCCGACGAACGCGCGGACTGGACGGCCGCCGTCCGCCGGATCCGGATCCTCGGGCTGCCCCGGCGCACGCACACCAGCCCGAACACCCGGCGGTGGCAGCAGCACGCGGAATGGACGCGCGCGCTGCCCGCCGGGGCCGTCCGGAACGTTTCCCTGGACAGCTCGGTGTTCAGCTACTTCGCCGACCACCAGCAGAAACTGACCCGCTCGTTCGGCCGCGGCTTCTGGGCCGACGGAGAAGTCCGCACGCCCGCCCGCGACCACCGGACCCGCCGGGCGCTGGCCGAGGCGGCCGCACTCGTCGAAGCCGGGCGCAGTCCCGCCGTCCGCGCACGGCCGGCCCGGACGATGAGCCGCGAACCCGCGATCGCCGAGCCCTGGCTGCGGGACCTCGTCAGGCGTCTTCCTCTTCGAGCATCTCCGGCGTGACCGCGGATTCGGTGTCCGGGATGCCCAGGTCCTTCGCCCGCTTGTCCGCCATGGCCAGCAGACGGCGGATCCGCCCGGCCACCGCGTCCTTCGTCATCTGCGGGTCCGACAGCTGGCCCAGTTCCTCCAGCGACGCCTGCCGGTTCGACAGCCGCAGCTTGCCCGCCGCCAGCAGGTGGTCCGGGGCCGTGTCGCCGAGGATCTCGAGGGCGCGCTCCACCCGGGCCGCCGCCGCGACCGCCGCGCGGGCCGAACGGCGCAGGTTCGCGTCGTCGAAGTTGGCCAGGCGGTTGGCCGTCGCGCGGACCTCGCGGCGCATCCGCCGCTCCTCCCACTGCAGGACGCTCGCGTGCGCGCCCAGGCGGGTCAGCAGTGCGCCGATCGCGTCGCCGTCGCGGACCACCACCCGGTCGGCGCCCCGCACTTCGCGGGACTTCGCCTGGATGCCCATCCGGCGGGCCGCGCCGACGAGCGCCAGCGCCGCCTCCGGGCCGGGGCAGGTCACCTCCAGCGACGACGAACGGCCCGGCTCGGTCAGCGAACCGTGCGCGAGGAACGCGCCCCGCCACGCCGCTTCCGCGTCGGCCACGCCGCCGGACACCACGGCCGCGGGCAGCCCGCGCACCGGGCGGCCGCGCTGGTCGATCAGCCCGGTCTGGCGGGCCAGGCCCTCACCGTCCTTCACCACGCGCACGACGTATCGGGTGCCCTTGCGCAGCCCGCCGCTGGCGGTGATGACGTGGACGTCCGAATGGTGGCCGTACAGCTCGTGGATCTCCTTGCGCAGGCGCCGCGCGACCGAGCCCGTGTCCAGCTCCGCCTCCACGACCACCCGGCCGGCCACGATGTGCAGCCCGCCGGCGAAGCGAAGCAGCGACGCGACCTCCGCCCGGCGCGGCCCGATCTTCGTGATCTCCAGCCGGCTCAGCTCGTCCTTCACCGCGGCGGTCATCGCCATTACTGCCCCTCCCTGCCTTTCGCTCCTCCCCCGTACTCCCCGTCCCTGCCGAGACCGAGAGCCTCCCGCATCGTCCGCGCGAGCGCATCAGGATCATGCCGTCCCGCCACTCCCGGGTCCGCGACCGCCCCCAGGTGCGCACGCCCGCCCAGCCGCTGCGCCGCGCGCCGGAGATTTGCCGGGTCGGGCACGGAATCGCGGTCCGCGATCACCGCGTCGACCCGCAGATCGGGCGCGTGCTCGAAGAGTACGTCGAGATGGCGCTCCGGGGAGAATCCCGCGGTTTCCCCCGGCTGGGGGACAAGGTTGAGCACGAGCACCTTCGTCGCGCGCGTTCGCACGAGCGCGTCACGCAGCCCGGGCACCAGCAGGTGCGGGAGGACGCTGGTGAACCACGAACCGGGCCCGAGGAACACGACGTCGGCGTTCAGGACCGCTTCGACCGCTTCGTCGCACGCCCGCGGCGGCCGGCCGGGACGGCCCGGGGTGCGCAAGCTCACCCGCCGCACCTGCCCCGGCGTCGACGCGACCGCGACCTGGCCGCGGATCGTGCGCAGTGCCGCCGGGTCCTCGCTGTCGAGGCCGCTGACCTCGCCCTCGATGTCGAGCGGCTCCGGCGACATCGGCAGCACCCGGCCCGAGACGCCCATCAGCCGGCACGCCTCGTCGAGTGCGGCGACCGGGTCGCCGAGGACCTCGAACAGCCCGGCCAGCAGCAGGTTTCCCACCGCGTGCCCGGCCAGCGCGCCGTCGCCGCCGAAGCGGTGCTGGAAGACCTCGGCCCACAGCGTGCCGCCGTCCTCCGCGGCGAAGGCGGCGAACGCCTGCCGGAGGTCGCCAGGGGGCAGCAGCCCGAGTTCGCGCCGCAGCCGCCCGGACGATCCGCCGTCGTCGGCCACGGTCACGACCGCGGTGACGTCGGGGGTCACCCGCCGCACCGCGGACAACGTGGCGTGCAGCCCGTGGCCGCCCCCGAGGGCGACCGCGCGCACGTTATTCACGACCAAGGTCGCGGTGCACCACCTTCACGGCCATACCGTCCTCATTGGACAGACGCTGGGCGAGCTCCTCGGACAGCGCCACGCTGCGGTGCTTGCCGCCGGTGCAGCCGACGGCCAGCGTCAGGTACCGCTTGCCCTCGCGCTTGTAGCCGGCACCGATCAGCCGCAGCAGCTGGTGGTAGCGGTCGAGGAACTCCTCGGCCCCCTCCTGCGAGAGCACGTAGTTGCGGACCTCGCCGTCGAGGCCGGTGTGCTCGCGCAGCTCCGGGATCCAGAACGGGTTGGGCAGGAACCGGACGTCCATCACCAGGTCGGCGTCCATCGGCAGGCCGTACTTGTAGCCGAAGGACAGCACGGTGACCCGGGTCTGGGTGCTCGCCTCGGACCCGAACGCGTCCTCGATCTTGGCGCGCAGGTCGTGCACCGACAGCGAGGACGTGTCGAGCACCAGGTCGGCCTCTTCGCGCAGCGGCTCCAGCAGCTTGCGCTCGGCGGTGATGCCGTCGGCGAGCCTGCCTTCGCCCTGCATCGGGTGGCCGCGGCGGACCGCCTCGAAGCGCCGCACCAGCACCGCGTCGGTCGCCTCCAGGAACAGCACGCGCGGCTTGTACCCGCGGGCGTCGAGGTCCTTGATGACCGAGGCGAGGTCGTCGGTGAACGCGCGCGAGCGCACGTCCATCACCACCGCCACCTTGGTGATCGCGCCGCGCGCCTGCGCGCCCAGCTCGACCATGGTGGCGATCAGCTCCGGGGGCAGGTTGTCGACGACGAACCAGCCCAGGTCCTCCAGGCACTTGGCCGCGGTGCTGCGGCCCGCCCCCGACAACCCGGACACGACCGCGACCTCCATGCCGGACCCGCGGATTTCCTCTTGCGCACTCACTGTCTTTCCCTACTCCCCTGCTTCTGTGCCGTGACCCGCGCCGGTCTCCCCGGCCAGCGCGGCGACCACGGCCTCCGCGGTGCGCCTGCCGAAGCCGGGCACCGCCTCGATCTCCTCGACCCTGGCCTGCTTGAGCTTCTTCACCGAGCCGAAGTGCTTGATCAGCGCGGTGCGGCGAGCCTGCCCCAGCCCGGGCACACTGTCCAATTCGGACGTGATCAGCCGCTTGGAGCGCTTCTCGCGGTGGTAGGTGATGGCGAAGCGGTGGGCTTCGTCGCGCAGCCGCTGCAGCAGGTACAGCGCCTCCGACGTGCGGGGCAGGATCACCGGATCGGGGTCGGCGGGCAGCCACACCTCTTCCAGGCGCTTGGCCAGGCCGACCACGGCGATGTCGGTGATGCCCAGCTCGGCCAGCACGTCGGCGGCCGCGGTGGCCTGCGGGCCCGCGCCGTCGACGACCAGCAGGTTCGGCGGGTAGGCGAACTTCTTCGGCCGCCCGGTCTCCGGGTCGAGGCCGGGCTTGCTCGTCTCTTCGGCGGTTTCCTTGAGATAGCGGTAGAACCGGCGCCGCACGACCTCGGCGATCGACGCGACGTCGCCCTCGGTGGCCGCCTCGCGCAGCGCGAACCGGCGGTACTCGGACTTGCGCGCGAGCCCGTCCTCGAAGACGACCAGCGACGCCACGACGTCACTGCCCTGGATGTGGCTGATGTCGACGCACTCGATGCGCAGCGGCGCGGTGTCCAGGCCCAGGAACTCCTGCAGCTCGGTCAGCGCCGCCGAGCGCGCGGTGAGGTCGCCCGCGCGGCGCAGCTTGTGCTGGGTGAACGCCTCGCCCGCGTTGCGCTCGACGGTCTCGGCCAGCGCCTTCTTGTCGCCGCGCTGCGGCACCCGCAGCTGCACCCGCGAGCCGCGCAGGCCGCTCAGCCACTCCGCGACCGCGTCGGCGTCCGCGGGCAGCTCCGGCACCAGGACCTCGCGCGGCACGACCGGGCCGGCGTCGACGTCGTCGCGGGCGTCCAGCTCCGCCTCGTCGCCGTAGAACTGGGTGAGGAAGTGGTCGACCAGCGCCGGGACGTCCATTTCCTCGGCCTTGTCGATGACCCAGCCGCGCTGGCCGCGGACCCGGCCACCGCGCACGTGGAAGACCTGGACGGCGGCCTCCAGCTCGTCGTGGGCGAAGGCCACGACGTCGGCGTCGGTGCCGTCGCCGAGCACCACGGCCTGCTTCTCCATGGCGCGGCGCAGCGCGCCGAGGTCGTCGCGCAGCCTGGCGGCGCGTTCGAACTCGAGCTCTTCGGAAGCGGCGGCCATCTCGGCTTCGAGCCGCTTGATCATGACGTCGGTCTTGCCCGCGAGGAAGTCGCAGAAGTCCTCGACGATGTCGCGGTGCTCATCCGCCGAGACGCGGCCGACGCACGGCGCGGAGCACTTGTCGATGTAGCCGAGCAGGCAGGGACGGCCGATCTGGCCGTGGCGGCGGAACACCCCGGCCGAGCAGGTGCGCGCCGGGAAGACGCGCAGCAGCAGGTCGAGGGTCTCGCGGATGGCCCACGCGTGCGCGTACGGGCCGAAGTACCGGACGCCCTTCTTGCGGGCGCCGCGGTAGACGTGCAGGCGCGGGAACTCCTCGTTCAGCGTCACCGCGAGCACCGGGTAGCTCTTGTCGTCGCGGTAGCGGACGTTGAACCGCGGGTCGAACTCCTTGATCCAGTTGTACTCCAGCTGGAGCGCCTCGACCTCGGTGGTGACGACGGTCCATTCGACGCTCGCGGCCGTGGTGACCATCTGCCGGGTGCGCGGGTGCAGGCCGGAGAGGTCGGCGAAGTAGGAGTTCAGCCTGCTGCGGAGGCTTTTCGCCTTGCCGACGTAGATGACCCGCTTGGTCGCGTCACGGAACTTGTACACGCCAGGGGCATCCGGGATGCTCCCCGGCGAGGGACGGTAGGTGGTCGGGTCAGCCACCCCCCAAGACTATGGGGGACCACCGACAGTTTTCGCGCGCCCCCGGCCCGCCCGCCGGAAGTAGGGTGTTGGTCCGATTCCGACCTTCGTCGGTGTCCGCACCTGTGACCCGGTGGTTACTTTCCGACCGGCCGCTCCGGTCCCCTTCCGAAAGGATCACCGCCGTGACCTCTCTCCGTCTCCTCGGTGCCGCCTCCGCGGCTGCCGTCGCGCTGACCCTCGCCGGTGGCGCGGTCGCCTCCGCCGGCGTCCAGCCGAACATCGTCGGCGGCACCACCGCCCCCACGGTCTCCTGGGGCGCGCAGGTCTACGTCAACACGCCCGGGCGCGACTACCAGGGCTTCAACTGCTCGGGCACGGTCATCGCGGCCCGCTGGGTGCTGACCGCGGTGCACTGCCTCGACCAGGACGGCTCGGGCATGTACGTCCGGGTCGGCAGCAACACGCTGCTGTCGGGCACGAAGATCGCCGTCGACGGCGAGTACGAGTCCCCCAACGGCGACATCGCGCTGCTGCACCTGGCCTCGGCGACGAGCACGGCCCCGATCACCCTCGGCAGCTCGGACCCGGCGACCGGCAGCACCAACCAGATCTACGGCTGGGGCCGCACCACCCCGACCGGCCCGCCGGCGTCGTCGCTGAAGACGGCGAACGTCCAGGTGACCGGCCGCTCGACGGACGCCTACGGCGGCCGCGCGATCCAGAGCGTGGGCATCAACGGCTCGGCGTGGAAGGGCGACTCGGGCGGCCCGCAGGTGGCGAACGGCGTCCAGGTCGGCGTGGCGTCGACGGTCCAGAACCAGAGTGGCTCCAACACCCGCGGTACGAACAACTACGCGAGCGTGGCGGCGAGCCGGTCCTGGATCCGGACGACCTCCGGCGTCTGAGGACTTCCCGGGGACGGGGCGGCGCTGCGGCGCCGCCCCGTTCTTGTCGGTGGTGTGTGGGATGCTCGCGGCATGCGGATCGCCACCTGGAACGTGAACTCCATCGTCCCCCGCCTGCCCCGCGTCCTGGACTGGCTGGAGAAGACGGCGCCGGACGTGCTGTGCCTGCAGGAGCTGAAGACGACGACGGAGAAGTTCCCGCTGGCCGAGATCGAGGCGCTGGGGTACGAGGTGGCGGCGTACGGGCTCGGACGCTGGAACGGCGTCGGGATCGTGTCGCGGGTGGGCCTGTCCGACGTCGTCCGCGGGCTGCCGGGCGAGCCGCAGTTCGACGGGGCGTCCGAGGCACGCGCGGTGGGCGCGACCTGCGGCGGGGTGCGCGTGTGGTCGGTGTACGTACCGAACGGGCGCGAGCCGGACAACCCGCACTACGCGTACAAGCTGGAGTGGCTGTCGTCGCTGCACTCGCTGGTGGCGTCGGAGCTGTCCGCGCCGGGCCCGTTCGCGGTACTGGGCGACTTCAACGTGGCCCCGACGGACGCGGACGTCTGGGACATCACGCTGTTCGCGGAGTCGACCCACGTGACCAAGCCGGAGCGCGACGCCCTGGCCCGCCTGCGGGACCTGGGCCTGTCGGACGTCTTCCCGCGGCCGCTGAAGTACGACCACCCGTTCACGTACTGGGACTACCGGGCGGGCAACTTCCCGAACAACAAGGGAATGCGCATCGACCTGGTGTACGGGAACGAGGCTTTCGCGTCCGCGGTCACGGATTCCTATGTGGACCGTGAGGCACGCAAGGGCAAGGGACCGTCGGACCACGCGCCGATCGTGGTCGACCTGGACCTCTGACGCTCAGCGCTCAAGAGGTGGCCGCGCGGTGCAGTTTCCGCAGCGCCCGCACCGCTTCCACTGCCCGGTCCCGGTCGACGGCCTGGACCGCCATCACCGCGTGGTACTCGTCGTCCGGCAGCTCCAGCCGCGCCCACGACGCCCCGTCGGGGAAACTCACCGACAGCACTTCGCTCCACGCGAACCGCCGCGTCACCAGGACGTTGCGGACCTCGATGCCCTCAGCGTCGGCCCGCACCCGCGCGATGGCGAACAGCATCACGCCGCAGGCCAGCAGGATCCCGATGCCGACCATCGCCGCCTGGTCCGAGCGCTGGAAGCGCACGCCCGTGTCGCCGTTGCGCAGCAGGACCGCGACCACCACGAAGACCGCCAGCAGCGCCACCGCCAGCACGCTGCACATGATCATCGCCCGCCGGGGGCGGATCACCAGCACCGGAGAAGAAGTACTCACGCTCACACGAATCCCCGCTCGGTCCACGGCTGGCGCAGGCTCTTCAGCACGTGCGCGGTGTCCAGTGCCGCCACCGTCGCCTCGTAACCCTTGTCCTCCTTGGCACCCGGACGGCCCGAGCGATCGACCGCCTGCTCGTGCGTGTCGCACGTCAGCACGCCGTTGCCGACCGCGGTGCTCTCGTCCAGTGCCACCCGGGTCAGGCCCGCCGTCACCGCGTCGCACACGTACTCGAAGTGCGGGGTGCCGCCGCGGATGACCACGCCCAGCGCCACCACCGCGTCGTGGCTGCGGGCCAGCGCCTGCGCCACCACCGGCAGCTCGATCGCGCCGGCGACGTGGACGACCGTCGGCTCCTCCTCCAGCTCCGCCTCGCGGGCGGCCACCAGTGCGCGTTCCAGCAGGACGTCGGTGATGTCGGCGTTCCAGCGCGTGGCCACGATGCCGAGTTTCAGCGACTTGCAGCCGGTCAGGTCCAGCGCCACGTCGGGACGGCCGTCGCCGCTCACTGTGCTCCTCCGTCCGCGTGCTCGGGGCCGGCGCCGACCTGGTCGTAGTGCTCCAGCTGGGCCAGGTCGTGGCCCATCCGGTCGCGCTTGGTCCGCAGGTAGCGCAGGTTCTCCGGGTTCGGCGAGATCGGCAGCGGCACGCGCCCGGTGACGCGCAGGCCGTAGCCCTCCAGGCCGATCCGCTTGGCCGGGTTGTTCGACAGCAGCCGCATGGTGCGGACGCCGAGGTCGCACAGGATCTGCGCGCCGGTGCCGTAGTCGCGGGCGTCGGCCGGGACGCCGAGAGCGAGGTTCGCGTCGACGGTGTCCGCGCCGTCGTCCTGCAGCTGGTAGGCCTGCAGCTTGTGCAGCAGGCCGATGCCGCGGCCCTCGTGGCCGCGGATGTAGAGCACGACCCCGCGGCCCTCGGCCGCGACCGCCTGCAGTGCCGCCTCCAGCTGCGGGCCGCAGTCGCAGCGCAGCGAGCCGAAGACGTCGCCGGTGAGGCACTCGGAGTGCACGCGCACCAGGATGTCCTGGCCGTCGCCGATCTCGCCGTAGACGAACGCGACGTGCTCGATGCCGTCCAGCAGCGAGTCGTAGCCGACCGCGCGGAACGTGCCCGCGGCCAGCGGGATGCGCGCCTCGGCGACCCGCTCGACCTGCTTTTCGGTGCGGCGGCGGTAGGCGATCAGGTCGGCGATGGTGATGATCGCCAGGTCGTGGTCGGCCGCGAAGACCTCCAGCTCGTCGCGGCGGGCCATGTCGCCCTCGTCCTTCTGCGAGACGATCTCGCAGAGCACGCCCGCCGGCGCGAGCCCGGCCATCCGGGCCAGGTCGACCGACGCCTCGGTGTGCCCGGGGCGGCGCAGCACGCCGCCTTCCTTGGCCCGCAGCGGCACGACGTGGCCGGGACGGCGGAAGTCCTTGGCCGTCGACGACGGGTCGGCCAGCAGCCGGATCGTGTGCGCGCGGTCGGCGGCGGAGATGCCGGTGCTGATGCCCTCCGCGGCGTCGACCGTGACGCTGTACGCGGTGCCGCGCGCGTCCTGGTTCGTGTGGTACATCGGCGGCAGGTCGAGCCGGTCCGCCTCGGACTCGGTCAGCGCCACGCAGACGTACCCCGAGGTGTAGCGGACCATGAAGGCCAGCAGCTCCGGCGTCGCCTTCTCGGCGGCGAAGATGAGGTCGCCCTCGTTCTCGCGGTCCTCGTCGTCCACGACGACGACCGGGCGGCCCGCCGCGATGTCCGCGATCGCCCGCTCGATGGCGTCGGCGTCGAACACCGCCCCGGCGCCGCAGGGCGTCCAGCCCGACTCGGGCTCCGCCGCGCTCGTCTCACTCATGACCGCTCCTCCGTGCCGCCGTCCCGATTGTGCACCTGGTCGCGGATGTGCGCCTCGGCCAGCTTCTCCACGTACTTCGCGACCACGTCCACCTCGAGGTTGACCAGGTCGCCGGGCTCGCGGCGGCCCAGCGTCGTGACTTCCAGGGTGGTCGGGATCAGCGCCACCGAGAACTGGTCGTCGCCGATCGCGGCGACGGTCAGCGAGACGCCGTCGACCGCGATGGATCCCTTTTCGACCACGTACCGGGACAGGTGCTTCGGCAGCGCGAACGTCGTGACGCCGTTCTCGTCGCGGCCGAGGAAGACGCCGGTGCCGTCCACGTGGCCCTGCATGATGTGCCCGCCGAGCCGCCCGCCCGCCGGGGTCGCGCGCTCGAGGTTGACCCGGTCGCCGACCGCGACCTTGGCCAGGCTGGACCGCTGCAGCGTCTCGTTGACGACGTCGACGGTGAACTCGCCGCCCGCCACCTCGACGACGGTCAGGCACACCCCGCTGACCGCGATCGAGTCGCCGTGCCCGGCGTCGCTGGTGACCAGCGGGCCCCGCACGCGCAGCCGGGCCGCGTTGGTCAGCTGCTCGACGGCGGTGACTTCGCCGATCTCCTCGACTATGCCGGTGAACACGTGCGCTGCCTCCTTGTGAGCCGGTTCTCCCATCCAACACCCGCCGCGGCCCGGTGGCTTCTCCGGTCCCGCCGCAAGCGTCAGCCGGCCCGGCCGCGGGCCGCCTGCTCGCGCAGCGCGGCGACCGCCTTGCCCGGTTCGGCGGCGCCGTAGACGGCGGACCCGGCGACGAAGCAGTCGACCCCCGCCTCGGCCGCCTGCTCGATGGTGTCGGTGTTGATGCCGCCGTCGATCTCGACGATCAGCTTCAGGTGCCCGGTGTCGACCAGCCGCCGCGCGGTGCGCACCTTCTCCAGCACGTCCGGGATGAACGACTGCCCGCCGAAGCCCGGCTCGACCGACATGACCAGGAGCGTGTCGTAGTGCTTGAGGGCGTCGACCCACGGTTCGAGCGGGGTGCCCGGCTTGATCGACAGGCCCGCCTTCGCGCCCGCGGCCCGCAGGTTCTTCGCGAGCGTGACGGGGTCCTTCGCGGCCTCGGCGTGCACGGTGACGTTGTAGGCGCCGGCCTCGGCGTACCCGATCGCCCAGCGGTCGGGGTCCTCGATCATCAGGTGGCAGTCGATCGGCAGGTCGGTGCTGTCGATGAGGGCCTTGGCCACGGGCAGGCCGAGGGTCAGGTTCGGCACGAAGTGCGCGTCCATGACGTCGACGTGGACCCAGTCGGCGCGGGTCTCCCCGCCGACGGCCACGGCGGCGATCTCGTCGGCGAGCCGGGCGAAGTCCGCGGCGAGGATGCTGGGGGCGATCATTGGTCGGTCTGCCACGTTCCGAGTGTAGGAGGACGGCGCTAACGCCTGCTAACCGGTTGTGACCAGGATCTGGCTCCGGAGAGGGAGGTCACGGCACTCCCGGCGGCCCTAATCTCGACGGCATGTCCGGTTTCCCGAGGTCCCTGGTGCGTCCCGGCGGTTTCCGCAGCGTGCCGTACGCGCTGCTGGGCGCAGCGCTCTCCATGCCCGCCTTCCTGTTCTCGCTCGTCGTGGTGGTGATCCCGGGCACGCCACGGGCCCACCTGGCGCTCGCGCTGCTGGCCGTCGCCGTGCTCCTGGCGATCGCGGGACTGACCGGGCCCGCGCGGCGGCTCGGCGTGGCCTCGGCCAACGGGCTGCTGGGCACCGAGCTGCCCGCGCCGGGGCGGGACCGCCTCGCCTGGCCCGAGCGGCTGCGCTCGGCGGCCTGGCTGGTGCTGCACGCCGGGTTCGGCGGCCTGCTGCTGACCGCCGACTGCGTGCTGCTGCTCGGGGTGCTCACCCCGGCCATGTGGCTCTCCGGCGACCAGGGGCAGTTCTCGTTCTTCGGCGTGACGACCACCGCCGGGTCTTGGACGCTGGCGGTCGCGCTCGTCGCGCTGGTGGCACTGGTGCTGCTGCAGGCCGCCGCCACCCGCGGCTTCCGGGCCGGGGCGACGGCGCTGCTCGGGCCGTCCGCGGCCGAGCGGGCGGCGCTGGCCGAGCGCCACGCGGCCGTCCTCGCCCAGCGCAACCGGCTCGCGCGGGAGCTGCACGACTCCATCGGCCACACGCTCACGACGTCGACGATCCAGGCGGCGGCCGCGGCCGACCTGGTCGAGGCCGATCCCGCCCAGGTCCGGCGCGCGCTCGGCACGATCGAGGAAGCCTCCCGAAGCGCGCTCGAAGACCTCGACCACGTGCTGGGCCTGCTGCGCGAAGAGCCGGCGGCGAAGGCGCCGGCGCGCACGCTGGCCGAGGTGGACGTCCTCGCCGTGCGCGCCCGCGAAGCCGGGCTGGACGTCCGCCTGTCGGTCACCGGGCCGGTCGCCGCGCTGCCCGCCACGGTGTCGCGCGAGGGCTACCGGATCGTCCAGGAAGGCCTCACCAACGCGCTGCGCCACGCCGGGCCGGGCGCGGTGGACGTCCGGATCGAGACCGGGCCGGAGCGGCTGGCCATCGCCGTCGTCAACGCGCTGCCCGGCGACCGGCCGCGGACCGGGCGGCGCGGCCTGGCCGGGCTCGCCGAGCGCGTCGAGGCCCTGCGCGGCGAGCTGGCCGCCGGCCCGGACGGGCACCAGTGGCAGCTGCGCGCGACCATCCCGCTGCGGACGGGCGCATGAACCCCGCGGTGCTGCTCGCCGACGACGAGCCGCTGGTCCGCACCGGGCTGCGGGCCCTGCTGGAGCAGCAGGGCCTGCCGGTGGTCGGCGAGGCGGCCGACGGCGGCGAAGTCCTCGACGCCGTGCGGCGGACCCGCCCGGACGTCGTGCTGATGGACGTCCGGATGCCCGGCACCGACGGCATCGAGGCCACCCGGCAGGTGCTGGCGGCGCTCGCCGAGCCGCCGAAGATCCTCGTCGTCACGACGTTCGACAACGACGACTACGTCCACGAAGCGCTGCTGGCCGGGGCGAGCGGGTTCCTGCTGAAGCGGGCGCGCAAGGAGGAGATCGCGCACGCCGTGCGGACGGTCGCCGCCGGGGAGTCGCTGCTGTTCCCGGAGGCGATCCGGCGGCTGGTGAGCGGACGCCCGGCGAGCGGGCAGTACGCGAAGGCCGCGAAGACGCTCACGCGCCGCGAAACCGAGGTGCTGCGGCTGATCGCCGCCGGACTGTCCAATCAGGACATCGCGGCGCAGCTGGTGATCAGCCTGGAGACGGTGAAGACGCACGTGGGCAACGTCTTCGCGAAGCTCGGCGCGGGCAACCGCAGCCAGGCGGTGGTCATCGCGTACGAAGCGGGGGTCGTCCGGCCCGGCCATGCCGGGCGGGCATGACCCCCGCTCAGGGCAGCAGGTCGAGGGCCTCGGTCCACGGCCGCCGGACGTCGAGGCGGTGCAGGGTCACCCCGGCGCCCGCGAGGGTGTCGAGGTGGCGCTGCCACGCCGGGTGGTGCACCCGGGTGTCCTGGATCTGGTAGGCCACGACGATCGTGATCCCCGGCGCGCCGAGCACGTCGCCCAGCACGGTCAGTGCCTGGTTGTCGGCGATGCCGAGGGCGAGCTTGGCGACCGAGTTGGCCGACGCCGGGGCGAAGAGGAACACCTCCGGGTCCGGGTGTGGCCGCGGCTCGCCCGGCAGCCGCGAAGTGCTGCGGACCGGCAGGTCGGTGTGCGCGGCGACGTCGGCGAGCCCGCCGGTCGCCGCCAGCCAGCGGTGCGCGGTCGGCGTCAGCGTGATCGCCGTCCGCCAGCCGCGCGCCGCGGCCGGTTGCACCAGCTCGGCGGCGAACCGGGTGTCCAGCCCGCCGCACGAGCCGGCGACCAGCCCGAGATCTCTCACGGTTTGCCCGTCACGATTTACGCAGCACGGCGCAGAACATCGCGTCCGTGCCGTGGCGGTGCGGCCAGAGCTGCACGTACGGGCCGTTCCCGAGCTGCGGGACACCCGGGAAGAACTCGCGCGTGTCGAGCACCTCGGCCTTGAGCCGCCGCGCCGTCTCGGTGAACACGCCTTCGGTCTCGGCCAGGTGCGGCGAGCAGACGACGTAGGTCAGCGCGCCGCCGGGCCGCAGCAGGTCGTACGCCGCGGTGATCAGCTCGCCCTGCAGCCGGGTCAGGTCGGCGACGTCGGACGGCTGACGCCGCCAGCGTGCCTCCGGCCGCCGCCGCAGCGCGCCGAGCCCGCTGCACGGCGCGTCGACCAGGATCCGGTCGTAGCCCGGTTCGAGGCCGCTTTCGCGCCCGTCGGCAACGTGGACGGTGACGGGCAGGCCGGTCGTGGCCTTTTCGACGAGCTTGGCGCGGTGCGGCGCCTTCTCGACCGCGTCCACCCGCGCCCCGCTCAGTGCCGCGAGCGCGCCGAGCAGCGCGGCCTTGCCGCCCGGGCCCGCGCACAGGTCGAGCCAGCGCTCGTCGGTACCGTCGAGCGGCACCTTCGTCGCGGCGATCGCGCAGAGCTGGCTGCCCTCGTCCTGCACCGCGGCCAGCCGCTCGCGGACCGGCTCGGCGTCGGCCGGGTCACCGGCCCCGGCGGGCAGGCGCACGCCGTAGGGCGAGTAGGGCGCCGGGTCGCCGCCGGTGATGGCGGCCAGCTCGTCGGCGCTGATCTCGCCGGGCCGGGCGACCAGGTGCACCTCGGGGCGGGCGTCGTCGGCTTCCAGCGCGGCCTTGAGTTCCGCACCCTTGTCTCCCAGCGCTTCGGCGAACGAGCGCGCGATCCAGCGCGGGTGCGCGGTGCGCAGCGCGTAGGCGCCGATGGGGTCGGCTGCCTCGTCCGGCGCGAGTTCGTCGAGCCAGGCCGCTTCGTCCTTTTCGGACACCTTGCGCAGGATGGCGTTCGCGAAACCCGTTGCCCACGAACCCCCTTCCGCCCGCACGAGGTCCACAGTGGACGTCACGGCGGCGTGCTCGGGGATGCGCGTGCGCAGCAGCTGGTAGACGCCGAGGCGCAGCGCGTCGAGCACCGCGGGGTCGGTCTTCGACAGCGGGCGCTCGGCACACGACTCGATGATCGCGTCGAGCAGGCCCTGTGCCCGCGAAGCGCCGTACGCCAGCTCGGTGGCCAGCGCGGCGTCGCGGCCGGTGATCCGCCGCTCGCGCAGCAGGTCCGGCAGGACGAGGTTGGCGTAGGCGTCCTTCGTCCGCACGGCCGCGAGGACGTCGAACGCGGCCTGCCGGGCCGGGTCCACCTCCGGTGGGCGGCGGGGGCCCTGCTTGCGTGGCGCCGGGCGGCCGCGCTGCGGCCGGGACGGGCGTCGGGATTCCCTGTGGTCGTTCACCGGAGGCGCTCTCCCTGTTCGATCCGTGTTCCGCGCGCCCAGTCGGTGGCCGCCATCCGTTTCTTGCCGGGTGCCTGGACCTCGCCGAGCCGCAACGGCTTCGTCGCGGTCCCAACCAGCACCCGCTTGCGTTCGACCACGATCTCGCCCGGCGGCGGGCCGGGTTCGTCGAGCACCGTGACCGGGCCGAGCTTCAGCCGTTCCCCGCGGAACTCCGCCCACGCGCCCGGGTCCGGCGTGACCGACCGGATCTGCCGGTCGACCGCCGCCGCGGGGTCGGCGAAGGACACGCGCGCGTCCTCGACCGTCACCTTCGGCGCGTAGCTGATCCCTTCGGCGGGCTGTTCCCGCGCGACGAGGCTGCCGTCGGCCAGACCGTCCATCGTGGACAGCAGGAGTTTCGCCCCGGACTCCGCGAGCCGCCCGAGCAGCGCGCCGGCGGTGTCGGTGGCCCCGATCGCCTCGGTGACCACGCCGTAGACGGGGCCGGCGTCCAGTTCCTTGACGATCCGGAAGGTCGAGGCGCCGGTGATCTCGTCCCCGGCCCGGATGGCGGCCTGCACGGGCGCGGCGCCCCGCCAGGCGGGCAGCAGCGAGAAGTGCAGGTTGACCCACCCCAGCCGCGGAATGTCGAGCGCGGCCTGCGGCAGCAGCGCCCCGTAGGCGACGACGGGGCAGGCATCGGGCGCGAGTTCGGCGAGCCGGGCGAGAAAGGCGGGATCCCCGGCGCGCGCGGGCGTCAGGACCTCGATGCCGTGCTCGTCGGCCAGCGCCCCGACGGGCGAGCGCACCACCCGGCGGCCACGCCCGGCCTGCGCATCGGGCCGGGTGACCACGGCAGCAACATCGTGCCGCCCGGATTCGAGAAGGGCGCGCAGGGCGGGGACCGCCGGGTCGGGCGTGCCGGCGAAGACGAGCTTCATCGGCCCACCCCCGGCGGAAGCAGGGAGGATTCACGTGACTGGAACATCGCGCCTGAGTCTAGAAGGCCACCCTCACCCCGGCGCGCCCGCGCCTCCGGTTGTCCACAGGCGGGCGGCGATGTGGACAACCGGGGCCCACGGTGGGCTGTTTCCCGCCTTTCGCCGGGGGTGGCCGATACGCTGGAGCGGGGTCAGCCCCCAGGGACGGGCGGGGCCCTGCGCTACGGCGGTTTTCGGCTGAAATTCCCGGCGGGATGAACGAGTCGTTCACCTCGTCTGACGACAGGAAAGAGTCGTTCATGACGGCTCACGCTGAGCCGACGGACCCCTCGCTAACGTCAGACACGAGGAAGGCACCCTTTACCGCATCAGATACACCGAAGGACACCTTCAGCACGGCGGCACAGCGCGACTTTGTCGCAACCCTGCCAGGGACGGGCGGGGCCCTGCGCTACGGCAGTTTCGGCTGAAATTCCCGGCGGGCGCAGGTGTCTTGACCGGGTTCTCCGCCTGGATCCACCGATCGGCGCGTGCCTAAAGGGACTTTCCTGGCGCCTGACGCAACGAAAGTCCCTTTCGCCGCATCAGACGAGACGAAAGCGCCTTTCATCCCACCCGGGCGCACCCCCGCAAGGTACCCGGAGTGGGTCCGGATGGCCGGGACGGGACGCCGCCGGCAGGGCTCGTGAGTGGTAATTCGGGTTAGAACCCGAATTACCACTCACGACAAGCTTCGGCAGACCACCCGGCCGGGCCACGTTGCCGCGGCTGCCGGAAGCCCTACCAGTTCGCCGGCCACACCACCTGGGCCGCGCCCTGGCCGCGGCGGACCGGCTCGGCCGCCGCCAGCCAGCGGCCGTCGTGGAGGCGCTCCACTCCCGTTGCCGCTCCGATCTCCGCCGGCGAGGTCGAGAAGCCCTGGCCGCGGGCCTTGAGGTCCGCTGTCTCGGGCTGGTCGAGGAAGGCCTGCTCCACCTGGGCCGCCGCCGAGTTGCGCTGGGAGGCGCGTGGGGCCGCGATCGCGTCCTCCAGGGACAGGCCGCGGTCGATGCGGCCGGTCAGGACCTGCAGCACCGTCGTGATGATCGACGCGCCGCCCGGCGAACCGGTCGCGAAGAACGGGCGGCCGTCCTTCAGCACGATCGTCGGCGCCATCGACGAGCGCGGGCGCTTGCCCGGGCCCGGGAGGTTCGGGTCCGGCACGCCCGGCGTCACCGGCGTGAACGAGAAGTCGGTCAGCTCGTTGTTGAGCAGGAACCCGCGGCCCGGCACGACGATGCCGCTGCCGCCCTCCTGCTCGATCGTCAACGTGTACGCGACGACGTTGCCCCACTTGTCGGCCACCGTCAGGTGCGTCGTGTTCTCGCCCTCGTACGGCGTCGGCGCGGCGGTCGTCCCCGCGGCGCACGGCGTGGGGTGCTTCGGGTCGGCAGGCGCGACCGGGCTGGTCGCCGCCTTGTCCTTCGAGATCAGGCACGCCCGCGAGTCGGCGAAGCGCTGGCTGAGCAGCTCACGGGACGGCACGTCGACGAACGCCGGGTCGCCGATCCAGCGGTTGCGGTCGGCGAAGGCGAACCGGGTCGACTCCAGGAAGTACTGCAGGTAGTCGGCCTTGCTCGCGTGCCTGAGGTCGAAGTTCTCGAGGATGTTGAGCGCCTCGCCGACGGTCAGCCCGCCCGACGACGGCGCGGGCATGCCGTAGACGTCCAGCCCGTGGTAGCTCGCGTGCGTCGGACGCCGTTCGATCACGTCGTAGGCGGCGAGGTCCTCGGTGGTGAGCTTGCCGGGCCGGACGTTCAGCGGCGAGGCCGGGTCCTTCGGCGGCTGCTGCACGGTCTTGGCGATGTCGGCGCCGATCGGGCCGTGGTAGAGGGCGTCGACGCCGAAGCGTTCGAGCTGCGCGTACGTCGCGGCGAGGTCGGGGTTCTTGAAGACGGTGCCGGGGGACGGCGGCGCGCCACCCGGCAGGTACAGCGACCGCGTCGAGGGGAAGGCGGAGAACCGGGCGGCGTTGTTCGCGATCTGCGTCTGGAACGTCTGGTCGACGACGAAGCCGTTGCGCGCCAGGTCCTCGGCGGGCTTGAGCGACTTCGCCAGCGACCGCGTCCCCCACTTGCGCAGCGCTTCGGCCCAGGTCGCGGGCGTACCGGGCACGCCGACGCTCAGCCCGCTGGTGACGGCGTCGGCGAACGGAAGCGCCTTGCCGTTCTCGACGAAGAGGTTCTCGTCGGCGGTCTTCGGCGCGGTTTCGCGGCCGTCCAGGGTGTGCACGCGGTGGGTCCGGGCGTCGTAGTAGACGAAGAACCCGCCCCCGCCGATCCCGGCGGAGAAGGGATCGGTGACCCCCAGCGCGGCAGCGACGGCAACGGCGGCGTCGACGGCGTTCCCGCCGTCCCGCAGGACTTTCGTGCCGATGGCGGTGGCATCGGCATCGATGCTGGCCACGGCCCCGCCGAAGCCGACGGCAACGGGCGACTTCGGCGTGGGCGTGGCGGCGACGGCGGGCGCGGCAACGCCGGCGGTCAACACGGCGGCGACGGCCAGGACAAGCGTGGTGCGACTCCGATGCGCGGGCATGCGGGCGAGTCTGCCCCTTGCCCTGGGCAGCTTCAAGTCACCAACCGACTTACGCGCCCGGGTTCCGGCGATCGCGGAAGGGACCGGAAGACCCGCGGCTCAGGGCTGCAGGTCCATCAGCCCGGTCCGGTAGGCGAGCGCGACGGCCTGGACCCGGTCACGGAGCCCGAGCTTGCCGAGCAGGTGGTTGACGTGCGACTTGACGGTTGCCTCGCTCAGGAACAGGGTGCCGGCGATCTCGGCGTTGGAGTGACCGTGCGCGATGAGGCGGATCACGTCCAGCTCGCGCGGGGTCAGCCCGGCAAGCTCCGCCGGTGTCGTGCTGCCCGGCGGCGGGCGCTGGATGAACCGGTCGAGCAGGCGGCGGGTGATCTGCGGCGCGAGCAGGGCGTCGCCGCACATCACGGCACGCACGCCTTCGACGAGCTGGTGCGGCGGTGCCGTCTTGAGCAGGAAGCCGCAGGCTCCGGCGCGGATGGCCTCGTACACGTAGTCGTCGAGGTCGAAGGTGGTCAGGACGACCACCTTCGGCGTGGGCGGCCGTCCCGAAAGCAGGCGCCTGGTGGCCTCGAGCCCGTCCAGCTCGGGCATCCGGACGTCCATGAGCACCAGGTCCGGCGCAAGAGCCCGGGCCTGCTCGACCGCCTCGGCACCGTCCGCGGCTTCCCCGACCACCACGAGGTCGGGCTGGGCTTCGAGAATCATGCGCAGGCCGCCGCGGACGAGGGCTTCGTTGTCGGCGACCAGAATCCGGATCATGTCCGTCGTCCACCACATTTCCGGAAATGAATCACGAAACTGTCCTCTTCACCCACGGAAAGTACACTTCTCCCGTAACAACGCGGACACCGGCTTCGACCTACTTCAGAAGTACCGAATCCGGCCGGAAAAGGATCACCGTCATGTCCAAGACACCCGGACAGCCGCCCACTATTGTCTCGGTCCGATCGGACACCGGGAACAACTCGACGATCCACTGCTGCAGCGGGATCCTGATCGGAAAAAGAAACGTTCTCGTTCCCAAGATGCCACGGGACGTCCTTCTCGGCAACACCGTGACCGGGATATTGGTTCCCCGGTCCGGGCAACGCCCGCCACAGGCAGCCGCGGTCCTGGCCATCGACGCGCACGGGCTTGCCGGCACCCCGGAAGCCGAGCCGGCCGTGTCGCTCACCTTGGACAGGGACGTCGCCGGACGGACGGCCACGGCCCCCCAGTGCACGGTGACCACCCTGGGAAATCCACAGCGGGTCCTGACCGCCTGGCAGGAGATCGCCGACGGCGAAGAGGAGAACCTCCTCGGCTCGCTGGACCGTGTGCCTCCGCCGGCCCTCGCCCCGGGTCCGCGGCCGTCGACGCGCATCACCTGGCATGCGGTCCCGGAGAGCGTCGCGTGGTCGCTGTGCTGGCTCGTCCCCTGGTGCCACCCCCACGAGCCGGACCCGCAGCCGTTTCCCCCGGAGGAAAGCCTCCCTCACTGGTTCACCCCCGTTCCCGGCCCACGCCCATGGCCGGCCTGAAGAGGCAGCCGCTCAGCCGGGCTTCGTGGGGGAATCCGCTGACCGTCTGCACCACGACCGTCACCGACCTCCTGCTCTTTTCCGACGTCCTGCTGCCGCTCGGGCCCGGGATGCATTCCGCGCCGCTGCTGACGTCCGGCTGGGCACTCGCCGGCGGCGCCCTGCTGTGGTGGCGGTTGCGCGCCCCGCTGGCCGTCGAGTCCGCGCTCTGCGCGCACGCGGTGCTCGGCTCGCTGCTGTTGTCCTACCGGCCGGTCCTGTTCGTCTGCGTCGCCCTTGCCTCGGTGGTGGCGCGCGGCGACCGGCGCACGACGACCATCGCCGTGGCGGCGAGCGCGCTCACCGTTGCCGCCTGGGTCGCCAACGAACTGAGAACCAGTCCCGAAGTTTCCGGTTCGTCCAAAGTGGAACTTCTCGGCGTGACCTACCTGCTGCTCGTGGGGACCGCGGCCGGAATCGGCCGATGGCAGCGCGCGGGCATCCTCCAGCGCCGCGAGCTGGCGCGCCGCAACGCCCGGGAGGCCCGCCGGGCGGTGGCGGCGGAGCGGCGCCGGATGGCGCAGGAACTCCACGACATCATCGCGCACGCCATCGCGGTCATGGTGCTGCAGATCGGCGGCGCCCGCTCCGTCCTGGTCACCGACGCCGACCGGGCCGCCACGGCCCTCAAGGCCGCCGAAGGGGTCGGCGCGCAGGCGATCGACGAGCTGCGGCGGCTGCTCGTGGTTCTCCGCGCGGAAATCCCGGAAGCCGGTGATGCCGGCGGGCCGGTCCGGGCGCCGCACTTCGCCGAGCTGGACACCCTTCTGCAGTCGTTCCGCGTCGCCGGGCTCGAGGTGCGCTTCGCCGAGAGCGGGCCCCGCGGCACCCTGGACGCCAGCGTGGACCTGGCCGCCTACCGCGTCGTCCAGGAGGCGCTGACCAACACCACCAAGCACGGCGGTCCCGGCGCCCGCACCGACGTCGGCGTGCGCTGGCACGACGAAACCGTGGTCATCACCATCGACGATCACCGCGCGACCGCGGCCGAGCCTGCCGGAACGCGGCTTTCCACCGGGCACGGCCTCATCGGGCTCGCCGAGCGGGTGTCGACCGTCGGCGGGGTCTTCCACGCGGGAGCCTGCCGGGACGGCTTCACCGTCCGGGCCGAGCTCCCCTGCCGTCGTCCGTGAGGACGATCCGCCTGCACCCTCCGATGGATTCGGCCACCCCGCGAAAACCACCTTCGGCGCCTTTCCGATCGGCACAACGATCGAAGACAGCCGCAAACCGCGAAATCTACTGTCGTCATTCACCGAGGACGAACCGGAATCGATCCGGCCGGACGGCGGCGATTCCCCTGATTTTCGGAGAAGAGGTGATCCCTATGGAGGCGCTGGCGGTCGCCCTGGGCAGCGTGGGAGCCGTGCTGCTGCTCGCGGGTCTCGTCGGAGGCGGCTTCGAGTTCTCCGGCTGGGTCATGCCGAAGGTGGGAAAGTTCGCTCGCCTGCTGTCCTTCGGCGTCGGCGGCACCCTCGTGCTGGCGGCGCTGGGGGTCGCGTTCGCGTCCACCGGCGGGGAGCGACCGGCCCCGGCGGCGCCGCACACCAGCCAGTACGCACAGGTCGACGCGGCACCGGCCGGTTCCGGCCGGGTCTTCGTGAGCCCGGGCTACACCGCGAACGTCTTCCGGATGCCCACCACCGATTCCCCCGTCGTCAAGGTTCTGCCGGACGGTGCCGGCGTGACGATTCTCTGCACCACCGAAGGAGAGTCCGTCACGTCGCCGGTGACCGGGAACACCAGCAGCCTGTGGGACGGGACGACCGACGGCGGCTTCCTCCCGGACGTCCTCGTCGACACCGGCACGGACCAGCCGACAGCACCGAACTGCACCGGCTGACCGAGGCCGTCACCCGGCGAGCCTGCCGGCTCGCCGCGAAAGGAGAAAACCATGATCGAGAACGCTGTTTCCCGGGAACTCCGGCCGTCGGCCTTCATGACCGGTTCACTGCCGGAAGCCGTGCGCCACGACGAGCGGACCGAGACCGAACTCAGTGGTGGCGGACTCTTCGTCGACAACGGCTGGGACCGCTGGTCCTACCTCGTCGCCGACGGGCGTCCCGGCCTGCTCACCCTTCAGCTCGTCCAGGAACCGCCGCTGACCTGGTGGAAGAAGATCGAGGTCCACACCAGCTTCTTCGGCAGCTGGTTCTGGATCCGGACTCTCGGCGTCGCGAACGACACGCGGGTCGCCACGCTCACCCTTTCGCCCGCCGAGGCGCAGAGCGGCACCCTGAAGCTCGACTTCTGGAAGGCCGGCTTCCTCAACTCGGGAAGCTACGTCACCACCCTCGTCCTCGATGTTCCCTCGCAGCTCGGCACGACGGTCCAGTTCCACTGCACCCGGGACAACCCGAGCCAGCCCTGACCGGGCGGGAGCGGCGCGGCCGTCCACCGGCGGCCGCGCCCCTCGGCGCAGCTGTCAGATGAGGTCCAGCGGGTCGAGCTGGATGCGGATCGGTTCCGTCGCCTTTTTCGCGTCTCGGCGGGCCGCTGCCGCGTGGATCGAGGCCGCCAGTGCCTTGCCCTCGGCGCGGGACACCCGGACCAGGGCCCGCTCTCGCTCCGCGTTGCCCTCCTCGTCCACCTCGCCCAGCGGGACCGGGCCCAGTACCTCGCCCGAGGGGGGCAGCGGCAGGTCCTCCAGCAGGGCCGCCACCGCGTTCGGGCTGCCCTCCACGCTCGCCATCCGCATTGCCGGGGGGAAGCCCAGCTCGCGGCGCTCCGCCAGCTCCTGGCCCGCGTGCCATGCCGGGTCCCAGCGGACCAGGGCCTGTACCGCCGCCAGGCCCGCTTCCGCTCCGACGATCACGCGGCCGCCCGCGGACGCCGGGCGGACCAGGGCCGCCGCGGCCATCCAGCGGCGTAACGTCTCCTCTGCCGCCCTGAGGTCCTGGCGGCCCAGCAGTGCCCAGCCGTCCAGGAGCAGCGCTGCGCCGTAGCCTCCTTCGGCTACCGGCTCCGCTCCCGGGGTGCACACCACCAGCGCCGGTTTGCCTGGGACCGAGGACAGGACCTCCGCCGCTCCGGATGTGCGGACCGGGATGCCCGGGAACGCCCTGCCCAGTTCTTCCGCCGTGCGCTTGGCACCCACGATCACCGCGCGCAGCCGGACCGAGCCGCACGCTGTGCAGCGGAACGCCGTCTCCGGGACGCCGCACCAGCGGCAGGCCGGGGGTTTCGGCTGCCCGTCGGCCGATCCGCCCGGCAGGGCCAGCGGGCCCGCGCAACGGCGGCAGTGCGCCGGGGTGCGGCAGTGGCCGCAGGCCAGGCCCGGCACGTACCCGCGGCGCGGCACCTGGACCAGGGCCGGGAAGCCCGCCGCGAACGCCTGGCGGGCCGCCTCGAACGCCACCGCCGGCAGGCGGGCCACGCGGGCCGCCTCGTCGCGGGCGACGTCGAAGTCCTCGCCGACCGGGGTGACGCGGGGGGCCGCCGACCGCAGCGTCGCGCGGTCCGCCAGCACCGGAGCCGCCCAGCCCGACTCGACCAGCAGCTGCGCCTCCGCCGTCCGGGCGAACCCGCCGACCAGCAGGGACGCCTTCGCCGCGTGCGCACGGTCCATCAGCACGTCGCGGACGTGCGGGTACGGCGCGTGCTGGTCGAGGTGCAGGTCGTCGCCGTCGTCCCAGACCACGAACAGGCCGGGGTCGTGGACCGGCGCGAACATCGCCGCCCGCGTGCCCACCACCACTCGGACCGCGCCGCGCAGCACCGCCAGCCACCGCCGGTACCGCTCCGCGGGCCCGAGACCCGCGATCAGCGCCACGACGGCCTCCTCGCCCACCTCCGCCGCGCACGCCTCGTGCACGCGGGTCAGGTCCCGGTGGTCCGGCACCACCAGCACCGCGCCGCGCCCGGCCGCGGCCACCGTGGCGGCGGCTTCGGCCAGCCGGCGGGGCCAGTCCTCGCCCGGCAGGGCCTGCCAGACGGCGTTCGCGGGCTTGCCCTCGGCGAGGGCCTCCAGGAACGCCGGGCCACGCTGGTAGCGCGCCCACGCCGTGGTGTCCGGCGCCGCCGGGGGCGCGGCCGGGGCGAGCGGCGGCTCGGCTTCGGCCTTCGCGTGCCGGGGCGGGATCGCCAGCCGCAGGACGTCAGACAGCGTGCCGCCGTAGCGGTCCGCGACCGCCCGGCAGACCGCGTGCAGCGACGGCGGCAGCACCGGCTCCGGCGACGTCACGCGGTCCAGGTAGGCCAGCTTGCTGCCGTAGTCGCTGGTTTCGCCGCGGTCGATCAGGTAGCCGTCGACCAGCTGCCCGGCGAACCGGACGCGGACGCGGCAGCCCGGCACCGCGGTCTCGTGCAGCTTCTCCGGGACGAGGTAGTCGAACGTGCGGTCCAGGTGGGCCAGCGGGATGTCGACGACGACCCGCGCCACGGGCCGCTCGGGCGCGGGCGACTGCGCCCCCTTCGCTTTCTGGCCCGGCTTGGCCGGTTTCCGGGCACGCGAGGGCGCCGCCTTGGCGGGAGGCGGCTGCTCCGGGAGATCCCAGAGGGCTGCGGGCTCGGAACTGCTCACGCCGTGATCTCTACCAGACCCCACCGACAGTCCCGGCACCCGAATACCGTGAAGGCCACCTCGAGGTTCCTCGAGGTGGCCTTCACGAACGTGCGGATCAGGCTCCCGCCGCCGCCTTCAGTGCCTCGGCGCGGGCCGTGCTCTCCCACGGGAGGTCCAGCTCGGGACGGCCGAAGTGGCCGTACGCCGCCGTCGGCGCGTAGATCGGGCGCAGCAGGTCGAGGTCGCGGATGATCGCCGCCGGCCGCAGGTCGAAGACCTCGGTGATGGCCTGCTGGATCTTCGTCGGGTCGACGGTCTCGGTGCCGAAGGTCTCGACGAACAGGCCCACCGGGGCCGCCTTGCCGATCGCGTAGGCGACCTGGACCTCGGTCCGCGACGCCAGGCCCGCCGCGACGACGTTCTTGGCCACCCAGCGCATCGCGTACGCCGCCGAGCGGTCGACCTTGGACGGGTCCTTGCCCGAGAACGCGCCACCGCCGTGGCGGGCCATGCCGCCGTAGGTGTCGACGATGATCTTGCGCCCGGTCAGGCCCGCGTCACCCATCGGGCCGCCGATGACGAACCGGCCGGTCGGGTTGACCAGCAGGCGCGCGTTCGACGTGTCGATGCCCAGGCCTTCCAGCTCGGGGCCGACGACGTGCTCCTTGACGTCGACGCCGAGCATCCGGTCGAGGTCGATGCCGTCGGCGTGCTGGGTCGACACGACCACGGTGTCCAGGCGCACCGGCTGGTCGCCGGCGTACTCGATGGTCACCTGGGTCTTGCCGTCCGGGCGCAGGTACGGCAGCACGCCGTCCTTGCGGACCCCGGTCAGCCGGCGCGAGAGGCGGTGGGCCAGCGCGATCGGCAGCGGCATCAGCTCGGGGGTGTCCGAGCAGGCGTAGCCGAACATCAGGCCCTGGTCGCCGGCGCCCTGCCGGTTGATCTCGTCCTCGTCCGACTCGACCCGCGACTCGTACGCGGTGTCGACGCCCTGGGCGATGTCGGGCGACTGCGAGCCGATGGCGACGTTGACGCCGCAGGAGTTGCCGTCGAAACCCTTGGCGGAGGAGTCGTAGCCGATCTTGAGGATGACGTCGCGGACGATCGTCGGGATGTCGGCGTACGCCTCGGTGGTCACCTCGCCGGCCACGTGGACCTGGCCGGTGGTGATCAGGGTTTCGACGGCCACGCGGCTGCGCGGATCCTTCGACAGCAGGCCGTCGAGGATCGAGTCGCTGATGGCGTCACAGATCTTGTCGGGGTGCCCTTCGGTCACCGACTCCGAGGTGAACAATCTGCTGCTAGACGCGGTCACGGTGGCCGTCACTTCCTCACCTAGTCGTCGGATGCCCGGCAAGTTAGGCACCCCTTACCTCTGCCAGCGTACTGACTATCGCTCAGGGGACGGTCAACGCTTCATGAAGCTCACAACAGCGTCCCACAATGTGGACGCAAGTTCGGCCTTCGCGCCCAGCGGAATGGCGATCTCGGTGCCGTCCGCGCCGAGCAGCCAGCCGGAGTTGTCCTCGGTGCCGAACGCCTTGCCGTCGCCGACCGCGTTGACCACCAGCAGGTCGGCGCCCTTGCGCTTGAGCTTGACGCGGGCGTGGTCGAGGACGCTGCCGTGCTCGTCGCCGGTTTCGGCGGCGAACCCGACGACGACCTGCCCGGCCCGGCGGTTGCGCACCAGCTCGGCGAGGATGTCGGCGTTGCGGTCGAGCGTGATCACCGGATCCGGCTGGTCGTCGGACTTCTTGATCTTGACGTCGGCCCGGTTCGCCGGCCGGAAGTCGGCGACGGCGGCGGCCATGACGACGACGTCGGCGGACGCGGCTTCGGCGTGCACGGCCTGCCGCATCTCCTCGGCGGTCGACACGTGCTGCACCACGGCCCCGGCCGGGTCCGGCAGCGCGACGGTGTGCGCGGTGACCAGGGTGACGTCGGCGCCGCGCTGGGCGGCGACGCGGGCCAGCGCGTAGCCCTGCTTGCCGGAGGAGCGGTTGCCGAGGTAGCGGACCGGGTCGAGCGGCTCGCGCGTGCCGCCCGCCGACACCACGACGCGGACGCCTTCGAGGTCGCGCGGGAGGGCGTCCGGGCGGGCCAGCAGCAGCCGGGCGAGGTCGACGATCTCGGCCGGGTTCGCCAGGCGGCCCTTGCCGGTGTCGGCGCCGGTCAAGCGGCCCGAATCGGGCTCGGTGACGATCATGCCGCGCGAACGCAGCAGCGCCACGTTGTCGCGGGTCGCCGGGTGCTCCCACATCTCCGTGTGCATCGCCGGGAAGAAGGCGACCGGGCACCGGGCGGTGAGCAGGGTGTTGGTGAGCAGGTCGTCGGCGAGGCCGTGGGCGGCCTTGGCGAGCAGGTTCGCGGTGGCCGGGACGACCAGGACGAGGTCGGCTTCCTTGCCGACGCGGACGTGCTGGACCTCGGGCACCTCGGTGAACACGCCCGTGTGCACCGGGTGGCCGGAGAGGGCTTCGAAGGTGGCCGCGCCGACGAAGTTCAGCGCGGCGTCGGTGGGGACCACGCGGACGTCGTGGCCGGACTCGGTCAGCCCGCGCAGGACCTCACAGGCCTTGTAGGCGGCGATGCCGCCGCCCACGCCCAGGACTACGCGGGGCTTACTCACCCTCGGTGTGCTCGAGCAGGCCGCCGTGGATCTCGCGCAGCGCGATCGAGAGCGGCTTCTCGCGCGGGCCCGGCTCGACGAGCGGGCCGACGTACTCGAGCAGGCCCTCGCCCAGCTGGGCGTAGTAGTCGTTGATCTGGCGGGCACGCTTGGCCGAGTAGATCACCAGCGCGTACTTCGAGCTGACCTTCTCGAGCAGGTCGTCGATCGGCGGGTTGGTGATGCCCTCGAGCTCTTCGTGCAGGGGCGCCTGGGTGGTCACTCGTGGTGCTCCGAATCCTTCGACAGCTTTGGGGGGTCCGTGGGGGCGGAGCCCCCCGGGCGGGGCGCGGGGGTTGCACCCCCGCAGGTCACTGCTGATCAGTAATCAAGTTTAGCAAGTGCTCGGCGGCTTCTCGCACGTCGGCGTTCACGACGCGGTGGTCGAACTCGCCCGCCGCCGCCAGCTCGCGCTCCGCTTCGGCCAGCCGGGCCTGCACCGCGGCCTCGTTCTCGGTGCCGCGCCCGGTGAGCCTGCCGACCAGTTCCTCCCACGACGGCGGCATGAGCATCACCAGCCGGGCCTCCGGCATCGCCGCGCGGACCTGGCGGGCGCCCTGCAGCTCGATCTCCAGGACGGCCGGGCGGCCCTCGGCGAGGGCCTTCTCGACCGGCTCGCGGGGGGTGCCGTAGCGGTTGCCCGCGAACTCGGCCCACTCCAGCAGCCTGCCCTCGGCGACCATGGCGTCGAACTCGGCCCGGTCGACGAAGTGGTAGTGCGCCCCGTCGACTTCGCCGGGACGCGGCTTGCGCGTGGTGACCGAAACGCTGAACCAGATGTCCGGTTCCAGCTTGCGCAGCTCGCCCACCACGCTCGACTTCCCGACTCCCGAAGGCCCCGAGACGACCGTGAGCCGGTGCCGGGAGAACTCCCCCGTCACCGGCTCACCGCCGCGGTCGGTGCCCCGGCTCGCCGGGGAGTCCTGACCGACGCCGCTCACTCGCCGCTGAACTCGGCCAGCAGCGCCTTGCGCTGCCGGTCGCCGAGGCCGCGGAGGCGACGGCTGGGGGCGATCTCCAGTCGTTCCATGGTCTGCTGGGCGCGGACCTTGCCGACGCCCGGCAGGGCCTCGAGCAGAGCCGAAACCTTCATCTTGCCGAGAACTTCGTTCTCCTCGGCCTGCTTCAGCACGTCGACCAGAGTGGTACCGCCCCGCTTCAGCCGCTCCTTCAGCTCAGCACGGATGCGGCGGGCGGCGGCGGCCTTCTCCAGCGCCGCAGCGCGCTGTTCCTCTGTCAGCTGGGGAAGTGCCACGTTTTCCTCCGGTAGTTCTCAAAACTGGGTGGGTGACGCGACGGTACCCACCCGTGAGCACCGGCCACAATGCGGGGGTGGCTGGTGGGGCCTGCTTCCGGGGCCTGCTATTGGCCGTTTTCCTGCGGATCGGCCAGCACTTCGGCGACCCGTTCGACCGCTCGGCGCAAAGCTGCTTGCTCCGGGCCGTGCTTCAGGATGTCGCGAGACGACGCCGGAAGCACGCCCGGCAGTCCCGACCCGAAAACCCGCCGCAAATCGGCCACAGTGGCTCCCTGGGCCCCGAAACCGGGTGCCAGCACCGGACCGTTCAGCCGCGCGAGATCGAGTTCCCCCGGCGCGATGGTCGCGCCGACGACGACACCCACATCGCCGAGCGGTTCCCCATGTGCGTTGAGTGCCGCCGCGGAGTCGACGATCGACTGCGCGACCGTGCGCCCGTCGGGCAGCTTCGCGTTCTGCACGAGCGCCGCTTCGGGGTTGGAAGTTCGCGCAAGCACGAAGATGCCGCGCCCCGCCGCGGCCGCCGTGGCGGCGCACTGCTCCAGCGAGCCGAACCCGAGGTACGGCGAGACGGTGATCGCGTCGGCCGCGATCGCGGCGCCGTCGGCCACGTACGCGGCCGTGTAGGCCGCCATCGTGGAACCGATGTCGCCGCGCTTGACGTCCAGCAGCACCAGCGCGCCCGCTTCGCGCGCGGTGTCCACGACCCGTTCGAGGACGCGGACACCGGCGGCTCCGAAAGTTTCGAAGAACGCCGACTGCGGCTTCACGATCGCCGTGTGCGCCGCCAGGACCTCCGTGGCGGACAGCGCGAACCGTTCCAGGCCCGAGACGTCCACGGAGAGGCCCCAGGCCTCCAGCAGGCCCGGGTGGGGGTCGATGCCGGCGCACAGCGGGCCGCGGGACGCGACGGCCTTGGCCAGCCGCGCCCCGAACCGCTCCCGCGTCACGACTGCGCCTTCAGCGCCGCCTGGAGCTCCTGCAGCGACCGGACCCCGATGTCGCCCCGGATGAGCGCCTCGATGCCGTGCACGGCCGCCGCGGCGCCCTGCACGGTGGTCACGCACGGGATGTCGCGCGACACCGCGGCGGTGCGGATCTCGTAGCCGTCGACGCGGGGACCGCTGTTGCCGTACGGGGTGTTGATCACCATGTCGACGTCGCCGTTGAGGATGACGTCCACGATGTTCGGCTCGGCTTCGGTGGACCCCTCGTAGTGCTTGCGCACCACCGTGCACGCGACCCCGTTGCGCCGCAGCACTTCCGCGGTGCCGGACGTGGCGAGGATCTCGAACCCGAGGTCCGCCAGGCGCTTCACCGGGAACACCAGCGAGCGCTTGTCGCGGTTGGCGACCGAGACGAAGACCCGGCCGGATGTCGGCAGCGAGCCGTACGCGCCGCTCTGGGACTTCGCGAACGCCTTGCCGAAGGAGACGTCGACGCCCATCACCTCGCCGGTGGACTTCATCTCCGGGCCCAGCAGCGAATCCACGCCGTGGCCTTCGGGCGTGCGGAAGCGGTGGAAGGGCAGCACGGCCTCCTTCACCGCGACCGGCGAGTCGGCGGGCAGCTGCCCGCCGTCGCCCTCGGCGGGCAGGACCCCGCTCTCGCGCAGGTCCTTGATCGTCGAGCCGGTCATGATCAGCGCGGCGGCCTTGGCCAGCGGGACCGCGGTCGCCTTGGACACGAACGGCACCGTCCGCGACGCGCGCGGGTTGGCCTCCAGGACGTACAGGACGTCGTCCTTGAGCGCGTACTGGACGTTCAGCAGCCCGCGCACGCCGACGCCGCGCGCGATCGCCTCGGTGGAGCGGCGGACGGCCTGCAGGTCCGTGTGGCCGAGCGTTATCGGCGGCAGCGCGCACGAGGAGTCGCCGGAGTGGATGCCGGCCTCTTCGATGTGCTCCATGACGCCGCCGAGGTAGAGCTCCTCGCCGTCGTAGAGGGCGTCGACGTCGATTTCGATGGCGTCGTCGAGGAAGCGGTCGACCAGCACCGGGTGCTCGGGCGTGACCTCGGTGGCGCGGCGGATGTAGCCGGCCAGGGTCTCCTCGTCGTAGACGATCTCCATGCCGCGCCCGCCGAGCACGTACGACGGCCGGACGAGCACCGGGTAGCCGATCTCGTCGGCGATCCGCTTGGCGCCCTCGAAGGACGTCGCCGTGCCGTAGCGCGGCGCGGGCAGCCCGGCGTCGGTCAGGACCTCGCCGAACGCGCCGCGGTCCTCGGCCAGGTGGATGGCCTCCGGCGGGGTGCCGACGACCGGGACACCGGCGTCGGCCAGGCGCTTCGCCAGGCCCAGCGGGGTCTGGCCGCCGAGCTGGACGATCACGCCGGCGACCGTGCCGGACGCCTGCTCGGCGTGCACGACCTCGAGGACGTCCTCGAAGGACAGCGGCTCGAAGTACAGCCGGTCGGAGGTGTCGTAGTCGGTGGACACGGTTTCCGGGTTGCAGTTAACCATGACGGCCTCGAAACCCGCCTCCCGCAACGCGATCGCCGCGTGCACGCAGGAGTAGTCGAACTCGATGCCCTGCCCGATGCGGTTCGGGCCGGAGCCGAGGATGAGCACCTTCGGCTTGTCCGACTGGACGGCCACTTCGGACTGGGCCTCGGGATCGGACTCGTAGGCCGAGTAGTGGTACGGCGTCTTGGCCGCGAACTCGGCCGCGCAGGTGTCGACGGTCTTGAACACCGGCCGCACGCCGAGGCGGTGGCGCAGCGCGCGGACGCCGTCCTCGCCCGCCAGTTCCGGCCGCAGCGCGGCGATCTGGCGGTCGGACAGGCCGGTGCGCTTGGCGCGGCGCAGCAGGTGCTCGTCGAGCACCGGGGCTTCGCGGACCTCGGCGCCGACCTCGCCGATGAGGGCGATCTGGTCGATGAACCACGGGTCGAAGCCGCTCGCTTCGTGGATCTGCTCGACGGTGGCGCCGAAGCGCAGCGCGCGCTCGACTTCGTAGAGCCGTCCTTCGTGCGGCGTGCGCAGCGCGTCCAAAGTGGACTCCAGGGTGGCGCCCTCGGGGTCCGGCACCGTCCAGAACCCGGTCGCCTTGGTCTCGATCGACCGCATCACCTTGCCGAGCGCCTCGGGGAAGCTGCGGCCGAACGACATCGCCTCGCCGACGCTCTTCATCGTCGTGGTCAGCGTCGGGTCCGCGCCGGGGAACTTCTCGAAGGCGAACCGCGGCATCTTCACGACGACGTAGTCGAGCGCGGGCTCGAACGACGCCGGCGTCTCGCCGGTGATGTCGTTGCGGATCTCGTCGAGGGTGTAGCCGATGGCGAGCTTCGCGGCGATCTTGGCGATCGGGAAGCCGGTCGCCTTCGACGCCAGGGCACTGCTTCGCGACACCCGCGGGTTCATCTCGATGACGACCATGCGGCCGTCGCGCGGGTTGATCGCGAACTGGATGTTGCAGCCACCGGTGTCGACGCCGACCTCGCGCAGCACCGCGATGCCGACGTCCCGCATCTTCTGGTACTCGCGGTCGGTGAGGGTCATCGTGGGCGCGACGGTGACCGAGTCGCCGGTGTGCACGCCCATCGCGTCGACGTTCTCGATCGAGCAGACGACCACGACGTTGTCGTGCTTGTCGCGCATCAGCTCGAGTTCGTATTCCTTCCAGCCGAGCACGCTCTCCTCGATGAGCACCTCGGTGACCGGAGATTCGGCGAGGCCGGTGGAGGCCAGCCGCTCCAGGTCCTCGGGCGTGTGCGCCATGCCGGAGCCGAGCCCGCCCATGGTGAACGACGGCCGGATGACGACCGGCAGCCCGAGTTCCTTGACGGTGTCGCGGACCTCGTCCATGTCGTGGCAGACGCGGCTGCGCGGGACGTCGGCGCCGACGGTGCGGACGATGTCCTTGAACTTCTGCCGGTCCTCACCGCGCTGGATGGCGTCGATGTCGGCACCGATCAGCTCGACGCCGTACTTGTCCAGGACGCCCCGCTCGTGCAGCGCGACGGCGCAGTTGAGCGCGGTCTGCCCGCCGAGGGTCGCCAGCAGCGCGTCAGGACGCTCTTCGGCGATGACCTTCTCGACGAAGTCCGGCGTCACCGGCTCGATGTAGGTGGCGTCGGCGAACTCGGGGTCGGTCATGATGGTGGCCGGGTTCGAGTTCACCAGTGACACGCGCAGGCCTTCGCTGCGCAGCACCCGGCAGGCCTGGGTACCGGAGTAGTCGAACTCCGCGGCCTGCCCGATCACGATCGGCCCGGAGCCGATCACCAGCACGTGCTGGATGTCCGTCCTCTTCGGCATCAGGCCTTCTTCTCCATGAGCGAAACGAATTCGTCGAACAGGGGTGCCGCGTCGTGCGGGCCGGCCGCGGCTTCGGGGTGGTACTGGACCGAGAACGCCGGGACGTCCAGTGCCCGGACGCCCTCGACCGTGTCGTCGTTGGGGCAGTAGTGGCTGATCTGGGCCGCGCCGAACGGGGACTCGAAGCGCTGGCCCGGCTCGCCTTCGAGGGCGAAGCCGTGGTTCTGCGCCGTGATCGCGACCCGCTGCGTCGCCACATCGATCACCGGGATGTTGATGCCGCGGTGGCCGTAGCGCATCTTGTACGTGCCGAGGCCGAGCGCGCGGCCGAGGACCTGGTTGCCGAAGCAGATGCCGAACAGCGGGATCTCGCGGCCCAGCACCTGCTTGGTCAGCTCGGTGGCGTGGGTCGTGGTGGCCGGGTCGCCGGGGCCGTTGGAGAGGAACACGCCGTGCGGCTCGATCGCCAGCAGGTCGTCCAGGGTCGACGTCGAGGGCAGGACGTGCACCTCGATGCCGCGCTTGACCATCTGCCGCGGGGTGTTGGACTTGATGCCCAGGTCCAGCGCGGCGACGCGGAAGCGGACCTCCCCGGAAGGCGAGACGACGTACGGCTTCGGCGTCGACACCTGGCCTGCCAGGTCCGCGCCCTCCATCTTCGGGCTCGCGAGCACGGAAGCGACCATGTCGTCGACCGTGCCCAGCGCGTCGCCGGAGAACACCCCGGCGCGCATCGCGCCGCGCTCGCGCAGGTACCGCGTCAGCGACCGGGTGTCGACCTCGGCGATGCCGACGATGCCCTGGCGCACCAGTTCTTCGTCGAGCGAGCGCTTCGAGCGCCAGTTGGACGGCGTGCGTGCCGGGTCGCGGACGACGTAGCCGTTGACCCAGATCTTCGAGGACTCGTCGTCTTCGTCGTTCCAGCCGGTGTTGCCGATCTGCGGCGCGGTCTGCACCACGATCTGCCCGTGGTACGACGGGTCGGTCAGCGTCTCCTGGTAGCCGGTCATGCCGGTGCAGAAGACCGCCTCGCCGAGGGTTCGCCCCTGCGCGCCGTACGCCGCGCCGCGGAACACCCGGCCGTCTTCGAGCACCAGTGCGGCCTGAGCGCGCGCGTTCACTGGGCACCTCCCTTGATCTTGAGCTGTTCGATCCACTGTGGATAGTCGTCGAGGTCGTCGCCGCGGAAGCCGGTGTCCAGCTCCGCGTCGCCGAGCCGCCAGGTCACGACGAGCAACGCGTCGGTGCCCATCACCTTCCCGGCGATCTTGGTGTCCCGCCGGACGCCGGCGACGGCCTCCCGCGGGATCCAGAAGTCGGGCGCTCCCCCGCGCTCGACCGCGATACCCCCGTCGTGCAGGCGCCAAACCGCGCCGGTGCGCAGCCCCGCGCCGCGGGTGACGACGCGGTTCTGCCACTCCCCCGCGATCGTCGTGGCGAGGTAGACGCCGGTCGATTCGAGCAGGACGTCACCCGGCTGCGACGGGATCGCCGGGAACGGCGGCAGCTGGGCACTCTGCGACCGGGACTTGCGCCGCCAGCCGACGTACATGCCCCACAGGCAGAGCAGGAAGAAGGCGGCGATCGCCAGCACGAGCCAGAAGCGCTCCATCAGCCGATCTTCCCGTCCCGCGCGGTGATCCGCCCGCGCAGCAGCGTCGCGGTCACCACGCCGGGCAGCCGCATTCCCTCGTACGGGGTGTTGGCCGCGATGCTGGCCAGCTCCCCGCCCCGGACGGTCCACTCGGCGTCCGGGTCGACCAGTGCCAGGTTCGCCGGCTCGCCGACGGCGATCGGGCGGCCCTGGTCGGCGAGGTTGCCGATCTCGGCGGGCCGCTCGCTCATCACCCGGGCGACGCCGCGCCAGTCGAGCAGCCCGGTGCGGACCATCGTCTCGGTGACGATGGACAGCGCCGTCTGCAGGCCGAGCATGCCCGGCCGGGCCGCGCTCCACTCGACGTCCTTGTCCTGCACCGCGTGCGGCGCGTGGTCGGTGGCAACGCAGTCGATCGTCCCGTCGGCCAGCGCGGCGCGGAGTTTCTCGGCGTCGGACTCGGTGCGCAGCGGCGGGTTCACCTTGTTCACCGGGTCGTAGGTGGCCAGGCGCTCGTCGGTGAGCAGCAGGTGGTGCGGGGTGACCTCGGCCGACACCTTCGTGCCGCGGTCCTTCGCCCAGCGCAGCACGTCGGCGGTGCCCGACGTCGAGACGTGGCAGACGTGCAGCCGCGCGTTCGCGTGCAGCGCGAGCAGGCAGTCGCGGGCCACGATCGACTCCTCGGCGGAGGCGGGCCAGCCGGTGTAGCCGAGCCGGGCCGCGCGCTCGCCCTCGTGGGCCTGGGCGCCGACGGTCAGCCGCGGCTCCTCGGCGTGCTGGGCGATGACGACGTCCAGCGCGGTCGAGTACTCCAGCGCGCGGCGCATGATCAGCGGGTCGGCGACGCAGAGGCCGTCGTCGGAGAAGACCTTCACCCGGGCCTGCGAGTTCGCCATCGTGCCCAGCTCGGCGAGCTTCTCGCCCTTGAGCCCGACGGTGACCGCGCCGACCGGGTGGACGTCGACCAGGCCGACCTCCTGCCCGCGCCGCCAGACGTGCTCGACGATCACGGCGTTGTCGGCGACCGGGTCGGTGTTGGCCATGGCGAACACCGCGGTGTACCCGCCGAGCGCCGCCGCGGCCGAACCGGTGTCGATCGTCTCGGTGTCCTCGCGGCCGGGTTCGCGCAGGTGGGTGTGCAGGTCGACGAAGCCGGGGAGCAGGACCTGGCCGTTCGCTTCGAGGACTTCGGCGTCTTCGGGGACCCGGACGGTGCCGATCGCGGTGATCACCCCGTCCTCGATCAGGACGTCGACCGGGTCACCCTCGCCGTACGGGCGGGCGCCCTTGATCACGGTGCTCACGCGGCGGCTCCTTCACTGGCCAGCAGGTGGTAGAGGACCGCCATGCGGACGTGCACGCCGTTGCGGACCTGTTCGGTGATGGCCGAGGCCGGGGAGTCGGCGACCGCGCTCGCGATCTCCATCCCGCGCAGCATCGGGCCGGGGTGCAGCACGACCGCGTGGTCCGGCAGCAGCTTCAGCCGCCGTTCCGACAGGCCGTAGGCGATCGAGTACTCGCGCGCGCTCGGGAAGAACCCGCCGTGCATCCGCTCGGCCTGCACGCGCAGCATCATCACCGCGTCGACCGCGGGCAGCTCGGCGTCGAGGTCGTGCGAGACGGTGACCGGGAGGCTCTCGACGCCGTAGGGCAGCAGCGTCGGCGGCGCGACCAGCACCACTTCGGCGCCCAGCGCGGCGAGCAGGTGGATGTTCGAGCGGGCGACGCGGCTGTGCAGGACGTCGCCGACGATGGCGATCCGGCGGTCCTTGAGCGACCCGAGCCGCTCCCGCAGCGTGGCCGCGTCGAGCAGGGCCTGCGTCGGGTGCTCGTGGGTGCCGTCGCCGGCGTTGACCACCGAGGTGCCCGGCTCGGCCAGCCAGCCCGCGAGGCGCTGGGCGGCGCCGCTGGCGGGGTGCCGGACGATCACGCAGTCGGCGCCCGCGGCGGCCAGCGTCAGCGCGGTGTCCCGCAGGGACTCGCCCTTGTTCACCGAGGAGCTGGACGCGGAGACGTTGATCACGTCGGCGCTCATCCACTTCCCGGCGATCTCGAACGACACCCGCGTGCGCGTCGAGTTCTCGTAGAACAGGGTGATCACCGTGCGGCCGCGCAGCGTCGGCAGCTTCTTGACCTCGCGGCCGAGCAGGGTGTGCTTCAGCTCGTCGGCGGTGTCCAGCACGGCCGTGGCGACCGCCGGGTCGAGGCCGTCGGTGGCGAGCAGGTGCTTCACGAGTCCTCTCCACGCTTTTCCGTGTCCCCGGCATCTGCAGGGCGCAGCAGGACCGCGTCGCGGCCGTCGATCTCGGCCAGCAGGACGGAGACACCCTCGGCGCGCGCGGTCGGCACGTTCTTGCCCACGTAGTCGGCGCGGATCGGCAGCTCGCGGTGACCGCGGTCGACCAGCACGGCCAGCTGGACCGCACGGGGGCGGCCATGATCACGGAGGGCATCGAGGGCGGCCCGGATGGTCCGGCCGGAGAAGAGGACGTCGTCGACCAGGATCACCACCCGGTCGTCGATGCCGTCGGCGGGCAGCTGCGTCTGTTCGAGCGCGCGCGGCGGGCGGCGGCGGAGGTCGTCCCGGTAGAGGGTGACGTCGAGGGCACCGACGGGCGGCCGGACCCCGGAGAACTCGCCGATCTTGTCGGCCAGCCGGGCGGCCAGCGGCGTGCCGCGGGACGGGATGCCGAGCAACACGGGCGGGGTAGTGCTCTCCGCACCGTTCGCGGTTTTTTCGATGACCTGATGGGCCATCCGGGCGATCGTGCGCGCGACATCGCCGGCCGACAGGAGCTCGCGCTCCCCGGCCGAACCAGCCGCGCCACGCGGGCGTGACGACAAACCGGACTCCTTCCCCGCCTCACCGGACGGGTCCTTAAAGGACGTCTGTTCCCCTGCTGGTCGGGGCTTTCCCACCGACAGTAGCAGGCACTTTGCTCAGCCTTACGGGTGGTGTGGCGTGATTCGCGGCAAGCTCCTGCTTGACCTGGTGACAACAATGCGTAACCATTACTCTGAGTATTCGACTCACAGAGTCCCCTGGACCGGTCACCCCGACCGGGAGGGGGTGAAGAACGGAGAACGACCAGATGGGCGATTACGCCAAGGCGCTCGGGGCCAAGCTCCGCGGGATCCGCCAGCAGCAGGGCCTGTCCCTGCACGGGGTCGAGCAGAAGTCCGGTGGGCGCTGGAAGGCCGTCGTCGTCGGCTCGTACGAGCGTGGCGACCGTGCCGTCACCGTCCAGAAGCTGGCCGAGCTGGCCGACTTCTACGGCGTGCCGGTGGTCGAGCTGCTGCCCGAGGGCCGGGTCCCCTCCGGCGCGGAGCCCGCCACCAAGATCGTGATCAACCTCGAGCGCCTGCAGCAACTGCCGGCCGAGAAGGTGGGCCCGCTGGCCCGCTACGCCGCGACGATCCAGAGCCAGCGCGGCGACTACAACGGCAAGGTGCTCTCGATCCGCACCGAGGACCTGCGGTCCCTGGCCATCATCTACGACATGACCCCGGGCGAGCTGACCGAGCAGCTCATCGACTGGGGCGTCCTGCCGCCGGAGGCGCGTCCTTCCAAGGAGGACTGAGCGCGACGTGTGCTGTGCCGACGCAGTGAGCGTCCCCTGGTGGGGCACCGGAGACGCTCACTGACTCGTCGGGGGGCTCGCAGCAGCTAGAGAACCGCGCGGAGACGGTCGGCGATCGTGCCGATCCGGCCCAGTACGCCGTTGACGAACCGCGGCGAGTCGTCCGTGGACAGTTCCTTCGCCAGGCCGACGGCCTCGTCGATCGCGACCGGGTCCGGCACGTCCTCGGCCCAGAGCAGCTCGTAGACCCCGACCCGCAGCACCGCGAGGTCGACCTTCGGCATCCGGTCCAGTGTCCAGCCCTGCGCGTGCTCGGCCAGCAGCTCGTCGATCTGCGCCTTCCGGCCGGTCACGCCCTCGACCAGGCTGATCGTGTAGTCCGCGATCGGGTCGACGTCGGTCGCGCCGACCCGGTCGGCCAGCAGCGTCACCGCGTCGGTGTCCCGCTGCGCGGCCTCGTACAGCATTTCCACCGCGCGACGGCGCGCCTGCCTGCGGCTGATCGCGCCGCCGCGGTTCGGGTGGGGTTTCGACGTCGGCATCAGCTGGAAACGCGGCCCAGGTAGCGGCCGTCGCGGGTGTCGACCTTGATCTTCTCGCCGGTGGACAGGAACAGCGGGACCTGGATCTCCGCGCCGGTCTCCAGCGTCGCCGGCTTGGTGCCGCCGGTGGAGCGGTCGCCCTGCAGGCCCGGGTCGGTGTGCTGGATGACCAGCTCGACCGACGTCGGCAGCTCGACGTACAGCGGCTCGTTGTCGTGCACCGCGACCTGGACCTCGGTGTTCTCGAGCATGTAGTTGGCGTTGTCGCCGACGACCTCGGCCGTGACCGTGATCTGGTCGTAGGTGTCGCCGTCCATGAACACGAAGTCCTGGCCCTCCTTGTAGAGGTAGGTCATGTTCCGGCGGTCCACCGTGGCCGTCTCGACCTTCGTGCCCGCGTTGAACGTCTTGTCGACCACCTTGCCGGTGAGCACGTGCTTGAGCGTCGTGCGCACGAAGGCGCCGCCCTTGCCCGGCTTGACGTGCTGGAACGCGGTGACGGTCCACAGCTGGCCGTCCAGGTTGAGGACGAGACCGTTCTTCAGGTCGTTGGTCGTGGCCACGAGCTTGCTGTCTCCTGTGTCGACTTCGGTTCCGCGGCCGTCGTCAGACGACCACGAGGTTCTTGGTGCTCAGGGTGAGGAGTTCGGGCTCCCCCGCCCGCACGACGAGCGTGTCCTCGATGCGCACGCCACCGCGCCCCGCGAGGTAGACGCCGGGCTCGACGGTGACCGCCATACCGGCGGACAGTGTACCGACGCCCGTCGCGGCCAGGCTCGGTGCCTCGTGGATCTGCAGGCCGACGCCGTGCCCGAGACCGTGCGCGAAGTGCTCGCCGTGCCCGGCGCCGGTGATCACCTTCCGTGCGGCGGCGTCCACTTCGGACACCTCGGCGCCCGGCGCGACGGCCCGCACACCCGCGGCCTGTGCGGCGTGGACGAGGTCGTACACCTCGCGCTGCCAGTCGGCGGGCTCGCCGAGGACGAAGGTGCGCGTCATGTCGGAGTGGTAGCCGTCGACGGTCGCGCCGAAGTCCAGCTTCACGAAGTCGCCGCGCTTCAGCTCGGCGTGCGAGGGCCGGTGGTGCGGGATGGCCGAGTGCGCGCCGGCGGCGATGATGGACGCGAAACTGGGCCCGGAGGAGCCGTGCTCCAGCATCCGGTTCTCCAGGTCGCGGGCGACTTCCAGCTCGGTCCGCCCGGGCCGCAGCCCACCGGCGGCGAGCAGGTCGTCCAGCGCCCGGTCGGCAGCCGCGCACGCCTGGCGCAGCGCCTCGACCTCGGCTTCGTCCTTCACGACGCGCAGCTGCTCGACCAGGCCCGGCGTCCGGGTCAGCGCCAGCTGCTCGCTGAAGGTTTCGTACTCCTCGACGCTGACGTGCTGGCTTTCGAACCCGACCCGCCCGTAGGTCTTGGGGTCCTTCGCGGCCTTCGCGACCAGGGCGGCGGCGCTGGCGCGGTCGACGACCTTGTCCAGGTCGGGCACCTCGGCGGCCGACTGGGTGGTGTAGCGCCCGTCGGTGCAGAAGAGGGTCTTCTCGTCCCCGCCGGCGTGCAGCAGGACCGCGGCGTTCGAGCCGGTGAACCCGGTGAGGTAGCGGATGTTGAGCAGATCGGTGACCAGCAGCGCGTCCACACCGGCTGCGGTCAGCAGCCCGCGCAGAGCGGCACGACGGCGTCCATGGGTTTCAGGCACCCGTCCACCCTAGTTCTTCGGGCAGGCGGCCTACACTCCGCAGGATGAGCGCCTGGGTGATTCGCGGACTGGGCATGGCGGTGCTACACGGCGCGGCCATCACCCTGCTGGCCAAGTACGCCGTCTACCACCCGACCGACCAGACGCTGGTGGTATCGCTGGCCCTGGCGGTCCTGGTGGGAGCGGCGGCCCTGTGGAGCGCCCTGGACGCCTGGCGCGGCCTCCCCGACCGCGGCCGCGTGTGGTTCATCGCGGCACTGGTGGCGGGCCCGGTGGCGGGGATCCTGTACGTGATCGGCCGGGCGGTGTTCGTCGACCAGACGGGCGTGTCGGAACTGGGTGGAGCGTTGACGGGCGGGGCGGCGTTCTCGGCCCTGTTGGTGCTGGTCCCGGCCGGGCTGGGGCTGTTCGTCGGCGGCCGGATCGGGCGCTCGTCGAGCGCGGACCGCGAGGAGTCGCGGAGGTAGCGATGCCCCGGGGGGGGTGCCGCTGCGGGGCGGCGTGAGCCGGGCGCTGCCGCGGGCCGCGCGAGCCAGGCACTGCCGCACGGCGGCGTGCACCGGGCACTGCTGCGGCCCCGCGCCGACAGCACCCGGGTGCTCCAGGAAGCCCGAGCGCGTTCCCATTTCTCCCCCGCGGCCAGGCGGCCACGGCGCCGCAGCCGTCCCGGCCGGGCTGGGGCTGTTCGTCGGCGGCCGGATCGGGCGCTCGTCGAGCGCGGACCGCGAGGAGTCGCGGGGGTAGCTGCCGCTCAGCCCACCAGCGAGGGACCCTGCGGATAGGCGTCCCACTGGGCCGCCGTCACCGGGCGCGCCGATGAGCCGTTCGCGCCCACGATGCCGCCTTCGGGCAGGCGCCACAGGCGGCGGTCGTCGAGCAGCAGGCCGAACCAGCGGCCCGGGGCCTGCACCGCCTCCGCGCCCGACCGCAGCCGCGCCGCCAGGGGCAGGGCCGCGATCGCGGGCGGTGCCTTGTCGAGCACCTCGCCCGCCAGCGCCGTCGCGACCGTCCGGCGGTCGACGCGCACCCGCTGCCCGGCCCGGACCAGGTCCATCGTCCGCTCCGGCGACGGCATGGTGACCCCGTCGAACGTCGCGGCCACCCGGCCGGGGTTCGCGCAGGCCTGGCTGCCGAGCAGGTCGAGCCCGAAGTGCCGCAGGTCCGTCGGGGCGCCCGCCCCGCCGATCACCGTCGCGCGCACGACGTCGAACGGCACCCGGTCGCACGGGTCGGCCGACGACAGCGGCGCGTGCCCGTCCGCGCGGCGGACCAGCCCCGGCCCTTCCTTCCACGGCCCGGGGATCACGACCGGCTGGTAGGGGTTCTCGGTGAAGTCCGCGGTCCAGAAGGTGAGCGTCGTCCCGGTGTCGGTTTCGTGCGCGACGACGAACGCGCCGAGCGCGCCCACCCACATCAGGTCCGCGCTGAAGCCGTCGACGATCGACCGCGCCCGCGGCGCCGACGTCGAGGCCACCGGCACGAACCCGCCGACGTCCAGCGCCTGCACCGCCGACCCGAACGCCGGATCGGGCGAGCGCAGCACGAACTGCCCGGCGCCGTTCCACCCCGCGGCGCGGCCGGTGGTGTCGGTGAACATCAGGTAGAACCAGCCGTCGAGGTAGACGACGGAGGGCTGGCCCGCCCCGTAGACGTTCGCGCGGTGCACGTCGTGCGACGGCCCGAGGATCGGCCGCCCGCCTGCCGCGCGCGTCCAGTGCACGCCGTCCGGGCTGGTGGCGAGCCCGATGGCGTTGCCGAGCGCGTGGTCCCCGGCCGCCCCGGTGTAGTAGAGGTAGTAGGTCGAGCCGACGCGCAGCACGGACGGATCGCAGGTGTGCATGCCGTCGAAGTTCCCGGGCGCGCCGGAGAAGACGGCCGCGGGAATCCCGCCGCCCGGCCCGGTGAAGGGCCCGTCGAGGGACTGCGCCTGGGCGTAGAGGATGTCGTCCCCGGCCGGGCCGGCGCCGCCGTACTGGCTGCACCACCACATCCGGGTCTGCCCGTGGTCGAGCATGACGGACGGACCGTAGTTGTAGACGGCATCCGCCCCACCGGCGGCGATCACACCACCACTCTGCCGGGGGTCACCCGAACCGAGCTTGACGTTCACCGGCCGCGGAACGGTGGTCTGCCCGCCCGCAATGGCCGGATCGGTACCCGCCGCCTGGGGCTGGGCGTAACCCTGGGTGCACGCCGCAGCGAGGAGCCCCACCAGGACACTGGCGAAGAAGGCACGAGCGGGTCGCCGACCCCCACGACGAAACGGGCGCACGGCATCGGAGTGTAGCGAGGCCCGGACTCGTCCGAGTGGCGGAGCGCCGGTCGAGTGACACCCGACCGCGCCCTGTGAAGCGCGGGCTGGGCGGTCTGCCGCGGCTGGTCGTGAGTGAGAAACAGTGTTCTAACCCTGTTTCTCACTCACGACAAGCCGCGCGTCACCTCCCGGCCGGGCCTTCCGCCGCCACCAGCTCGACCTCGAAGCCCGCCTCGTTCTCCAGGTAGGCCGCGTAGTGCGCGTCGCCGCCCGCGTGCGGGTAGCGGTCCGCGAACAGCGGCCGCCAGCCGTGCTCTCCGGCCCGCGCGGCCAGGTCGTCGACCTCCGCGCGGGTGGCCACCTGCAGCGCCAGGTGGTTCAGGCCCGGGCGTGTGCGCTCGTGCTCCCGCGCGCTCAGGGCCGGTGACTCCTCCACGACCACGTACGTTCCGCCGCGGCGCCAGCTGACTCCCGCGGGCCAGCGCTGGAACTCCCGCCAGCCGAGTTCGCCGAGCAGCCAGCCCCAGCTCCGCTCGGCCTCAGCGAGGTCCGGCACCCACAGCTCGATGTGGTGCGGCCGCCCGTGCACCGGCGCCTGCGCCACCAGCACGCGATGCAGGTCGCCGTAGTGGACGCCGCTGCCCACGTCCAGGAAACCCAGGTGGGCGGCCACTTTCCGGCTCGCCGCGTTCCGCTCGTGGACCAGCGCCCAGATCGCCGGGAGCCCGAGCGCGCCGAACCCGTGGTCCAGCACCGCCTGGGCCGCCTCGGTCGCCAGGCCCTGGCCGGCGTGCGGGGTCGCCACGTAGTAACCCAGCTCGGCCACTCCGCCGGGCAGCTCCCAGGACGGGCGCAGGTGCGCGACGCCGATCACGTCGCCGTCCCGCTCGATCACCCAGTGGCCCTGACCCGCCGGTCCGCGATACTCCAGCCGCCGGTCCACCATCGCGCTCGCCGCCGCCGGGTCGGAGAAGTCCGCCGCGAAGAACCGGCTCATCTCCGGGTCGGAGAACACCTTCACCACGGCGTCGCGGTCGGCCTCGGCGAGCTGCCGCAGCCGGAGCCGCGCCGTGGTCAGCGCGGGCAGGGTCATCCCGGGTGCGCGGCCAGCCAGCGCAGGGCGAGCGGGTAGCCGTCGACGCCGAGGCCGGCGATCACCGCGGTCGCGACGTCCGACAGCACGCTGTGGTGCCGGAACGCCTCCCGCTTGTGCACGTTCGAGATGTGCAGCTCGATCAGCGGCGCCGTCAGCTGCGCGGCGGCGTCGCGCACCGCGATCGAATAGTGCGTCCACGCGCCGGCGTTGAGCACCACCGGGTTCCCGCCATCGGCGGCCTCGTGCAGCCAGCCGACCAGCTCGCCTTCATGGTCGGTTTGCCGGACCTCGACCTCGATCCCCAGCTCGGCGCCGGTCTTGACGCACAGCGCCGCAAGGTCGTCGTGCGTGGTCGAGCCGTACACCGAGGGCTCGCGCTTGCCGAGGCGGCCGAGGTTGGGGCCGTTGAACACGAACGCCTTCACAGCAGCACGCTCCCGCCGCTCGCGGGGGCGTCGGCCGCGATCGCCGAGTACGCGGCCGCGAGCAGCGCCGGGTCCGGCCCTTCGAGCCTGCCGGGCTTGGCGAGCCCGTCGAGGACGACGAACCGCAGCACGCCGGAGCGGGTCTTCTTGTCGCCGTGCATGGTTTCCAGCAGCTGCGGCAGCGCGTCGGCGTCGTACGTCGTGGGCAGGCCGAGCAGCTGCAGCACGGCCCGGTGCCGTTCGGCGGTGGCGTCGTCGAGCCGTCCGGCCAGCCGGGCCAGCTCGGCGGCGAACACCAGGCCGACGCTGACCGCGGCGCCGTGCCGCCACCGGTACCGCTCGCGGCGCTCGATGGCGTGGCCGAGGGTGTGGCCGTAGTTGAGGATCTCCCGCAGGTCGGACTCGCGCAGGTCGGCGGCCACGACGTCGGCCTTGACCCGGATGGACCGGCGGACCAGTTCGGCCAGCACGTCCCCGGTCGCGTCGACGGCGGCGGCCGGGTCGGCCTCGATCAGCTCGAGAATCCGCGGGTCGGCGATGAAGCCCGTCTTCACGACCTCGGCCATCCCGGCGACGAGCTCGTTCGGCGGGAGCGTCTCCAGCGTTGCGAGGTCGGCGAACACCGCGTCCGGCTCGTGGAACACCCCGACCAGGTTCTTGCCCGCCTCGGTGTTGATGCCGGTCTTGCCGCCGACCGCGGCGTCGACCATGCCCAGCAGCGTGGTCGGCACGTTGACCAGCCGGACCCCGCGCATCCAGGTGCCCGCGACGAACCCGGCGAGGTCGGTGACGGCGCCGCCGCCGAGCCCGACCACAACACCGCGGCGGTCCAGCCCGATCCGGCCGAGCACCTCCCAGCAGAAGCTCGCGACGGTCAGCGCCTTGCCGTCCTCGGCGTCGGGGATTTCGACGCGGTGCGCGTCGAGGCCCGCGGCGTTCAGCTCGTCGCGGAGGGCCTCGGCCGTGGTGGTCAGCGTCGGCGGGTGGATCAGCGCGATCTTCGAGGCGCCGGCCAGCTGCGCGGTGAGGTCGCCGAGCAGGCCACGCCCCACCACGACGTCGTAGGGATGGGCGGTGGCGACCGGGATGCGGACCGGGTCGGACTGCACCGGAACGGACACGGGGACGTTCACTCCTTGGCTTCGGCGGGGGCGAGCCGCGCGGCGAGGTCCGCGACGATCTCGGCCGGGGTCCGCTCGTCGGTGACGACCTCGACGGTGGCGACCTCGCGATAGACGGGCAGCCGTTCGTCGAGCAGTTTCTTGAAGGTGGCCCGGGGGTTCACCCCGGCCAGCAGCGGCCGCGCGGAGGACAGGCCGGTGCGCTGCACCCCCGCGGCGAGGCCGACGTTGAGGAACACGACGGTGTGTCCGGCCAGCCGCGCCCGCGTGCCCTTGGCGAGCGGCGCGCCGCCGCCGAGGGAGAGCACGCCGTCGTGCTCCGCCAGCGCGGTGGCGACCGTTTCTTCTTCCAGCGCACGGAAAGCGGGTTCCCCGTCTTCGGCGAAGATGTCGGCGATGCTGCGCCCGGCCCGCGCGACGATGTCGTCGTCGCTGTCGCGGAACCCGACGCCGAGCGTCTTCGCCAGCAGCCGCCCGATCGTGGTCTTGCCCGAGCCGGGCGGCCCGACGATCACCGCACGGGGACTCACCACCGCTCCTCGAGGGCCTTGAGGTAGGCGTCGGCGTTGCGCTTGCTCTCGGCGAGCGAGTCGCCGCCGAACTTCTCCAGCGCGGCGTCGGCGAGGACGAGCGCCACCACCGACTCCAGCACGACCCCGGCGCGGGGCACGGCGCAGACGTCGGACCGCTGGTGGATGGCGACCGCGGGCTCCCCGGTCTTGACGTCCACTGTGGACAGTGCTTTGGGGACGGTCGAGATCGGCTTCATCGCCACCCGCACGCGCAGCGGCTCGCCATTGGTGATGCCGCCTTCGAGGCCGCCCGCGCGGTTGGACCGGCGGGTGACGCCGACCGGGCCGGAGCCGCGGTCGATCTCGTCGTGGGCCTGGCTGCCCCAGCGGCGTGCGGTGGTGAAGCCGTCGCCGACCTCGACGCCCTTCATCGCCTGGACGCCCATCAGCGCGCCGGCCAGCCGCGCGTCGAGCCGGCGGTCCCAGTGCACGTGGGAGCCGAGGCCCGGCGGGAGGCCGTAGGCGAGGACCTCGATCACGCCGCCGACGGTGTCACCCGCCTTCCGCACGGCGTCGACCTCGGCGACCATCGCGTCGGTGCCCTCCTTGCTGAAGGCGCGCACCGGGCTCTCGTCGATGGCGGGCAGGTCGGCGGCGACCGGCAGGGGGCCTTCGGGCGCCTCCGCGCCGCCGATCGAGACGACGTGGCTGAGGATCTCGACGCCGAGCAGCTGCTTGAGGAAGTTGCGGGCGACGGTGCCGAGCGCGGTCCGCGACGCCGTCTCGCGGGCACTCGCCCGCTCCAGCACCGGGCGCGCCTCCTCGAAGCCGTACTTCTGCATGCCCGGCAGGTCGGCGTGGCCAGGGCGGGGCCGGGTGAGCGGTTCGTTGCGCGCGAGGCCCTCGAGGACCTGCGGGTCGACCGGGTCGGCCGCCATGACCTGCTCCCACTTGGGCCACTCGGCGTTCTCGATCTGCACCGCGATCGGGCCGCCCTGGGTGAGGCCGTGGCGGACGCCGCCGAGGAACTCGATGTGGTCGGTCTCGAAGCCCATCCGCGGGCTGCGGCCGAAGCCGAGTCGGCGCCGGGCCAGCTGTTCGGTGACGTCGGCGGTGGTGACGGCAACGCCCGCGGGCATGCCTTCGAGCACGGCGGCCAGCGCGGGTCCGTGCGATTCACCTGCGGTGATCCAGCGCAACATGGGCTCAATCCTGTCACGGGCGGATGGCGGGCCGGGACGTGCCTCCGGTCATGGCGCACCGGGGAAGACGGCAGCTGTCCAGGCGGCAGCGAGCAGCCCCGGACCAGCGAGTTCTTCCGCGCGACGGCGACGGCCGAGCTGAACAGCGCGGCCACCACGACGGCGGCGCCCAGGAGCGCGCCGAGTTTCAGGTCGTCCGCGCCGGGACTTGTCCGGCGCGAGCCGGTGAACCAGAGCGTGCGCACCGCCGTGGCGGTGACGAGGATCGGGAAGGTCATGGCCCCAGCCTGCTGCGGCGGGGTTGACCAGGGCAAATGCCGGGCGTTACGAAAGGACCGTTCGCTGCGCTCCGGGGTGGATTTCACTCCTGTGGGCGACGGTTCGGCGGGGTTTGCGGGTGTCGGCTTGCGTGCCTGGCGGGTCGGGTCGGCGGTCCGGAAGGGTCGACACGGGTGATTGAAGGGTCGACTCGCGTGATTGGAGGGTCGACTCGCGTGATTGAAGGGTCGACTCGCGTGACTGGGCGGGCATCTCGCGTGATTGAGCGGGCATCACGCGTGATTGGGCGGGCATCGGAGGCTGGGGTGGCTGATCCGGGGCCCCCTGCGGCCCGGATCAGCCACCTACCCCCTCACAGGGTGAGGCGGAGGAGGGGGAGGCCGTCGCCGAGGCGGATTTCCAAGGCCGCCAGGTCCGACTGGCGCAATGCCGTGCCGATCGAGAGGCGGGCCGTGTTGTCCGGGATGGCCTTCCAGGTCGCCAGCTGGGTCTGCGTGCCCGAGCGGGAGATCGCCACCAGGACGTACTCGCCGCCGCTGCGGCCGCCCGTGTAGCTGCACGACATGTCCACCTGGGTGCCCCAGTCGAACGCCGCCAGGCGGGCGTCCGCGCGGACCGGGAACGCGCCCAGTGCCGTCAGCGGGACCGCCGGCGGGGGCGACGGCGCGGGCCACGCCACCACCACGCCCAGTGCCACCGCCGCCGCGGCCGACACCGTGGTCAGTGCCCAGCGGAGGCGGCGGCCGCGCCGGACGCGGCGGAGCACCGCCGGGAGCAGGTCCGGCGGGGGCGGGCCGGCGTCCGGGACCGCCGCGGGCGCGTCGACGCGGGCCAGCAGGCCCGGCAGGCCGGCCAGCTCGCGGACCGAGGCCGCGCAGCGGTCGCACGTGCGCAGGTGCTGCTCGAACCGCTGCCGGTCCTCGGGGGCGAGCGCCCCGAGCACGTACGCCGCGTCGAACGTCGCGAACGGGTCTTCGCTCACTGGGTCACCCCCCTTTCCTCCAACGCCAGGCGAAGCGCGCGCAACGCGTAGTGCGTCCGCGACTTCACCGTCCCTTCGGCCACTCCGAGCTTGGTCGCCGCGTCGGCGACGGAGTAGCCCTGGAAGTAGCACAGCACCAGGACCTCCCGGTGCCGCTCCGACAGCTCGCCGAGCGCCTCGGCGACCAGCCAGCCCTGCACCGCGCGATCGGTGCCGTCGGCGACCGGGCGGTCCGGCGGCCGGTCCGTGGTCACCTCCGACCGGGCCGACGCCGAGCGCCAGCCGTCGATGGCGATCCGCCGCGCGACCGTGAACAGCCACGCCCGCGCCGAGCCCTGCGACTGGTCCAGCACCGTCGTCGACCGCCAGGCCCGCAGCAGCGTCTCCTGGACGACGTCCTCGGCCCGGACGCGGTCGCCGGAGGTCAGGTGCAGGGCGTAGGACCACAGCGCGGCCGCGTGCTCCTCGTGCAGCGCGCGCATCAGCGCCTCTTCGGCGGCGTCCTTCACCGGCGGGTCCTAGACCGTCGTGCGGCGGCGGTCCTTGACGAACATCAGGGCAAGGCCACCCACGATGCAGACCGCCTCGGTGATGACGCCCCAGTACTCCGGCTGGCTGTTGAACTGGTCGTGGTTGCCCATGAACCCGACCGTCGCGGCGAGGACGTACGCGCCCAGCGTCAGCGCCCCGAACCCGACGGCACCCAGCGCGGGCAGCCAGTGCCGCCAGGCCAGGACGGCGATCGCGAGGACGAACCCGGCAATCGCGTCCAGCAGGAACAGCGGGCCGGTGATGCCCGGATAGCCCTGAGTCCACAGGAAGAAGTGCACGCCCGCCGAGCCCAGCAGCGCGGCCGCCACGACGATGCGCAGAACCCAATTCACCATGATCGTTTCCTCCACCTTCACACCCACTCCGGCTAATACACGGAACCGGGGCCGATCCGGTTCACCGTGTGCCCGAGGTTCACGCCGACGTGGGGGCAGGCCTGGCCGATCGCGGATTGAACCCATCGGGGTGCTGCTTCGTAAGGTAGGGCATGACAGCCGAACTGCACTCCCGCCGCACCGTCCTGACCACGGGTGCCGCCGTCGCCGGTGCCGCCGTCGGCGCCGTCGCGCTCTCCGCGTGCTCGTCGGGGGACAGCCCCAAGCCGGGTACCGCGCAGGCCCCGATCGCCGCCGGGACGCCGCTGGTGGCGCTCGCCGACGTCCCGGTCGGGCAGGCCAAGGCGGCGAAGGCCCCGGACGGCACCGACGTGATCGTGTCCCGGCCGTCGGAGTCGGCCGCCGCGGCGTTCAGCGCGATCTGCACCCACCAGGGCTGCACGGTCGCCCCGAAGGGCGCCGACCTGGTCTGCCCGTGCCACGGCTCGGTGTTCAACGCGCTCACCGGCGAGGTCAAGCAGGGCCCGGCGAGCAAGCCGCTGCCGTCGGTGCCGGTCAAGGTGGAGAACGGGAAGGTCGTCACCGGCTGACGAACCGGTGGACGCCGAAGGGCCCTTGTGGACGGTCACCGTCCACAAGGGCCCTTCGCGCGCCGGTACTCAGGCGTCCCAGCCGAACAGGCGGTCGCCGGCGGCGACGTCGCGTCCGGTGTCCAAACCGGACAGGACGTCCGCGGACGCGTCGAGCGCGACCACCGGGACGATCGCGGAGTAGCCCGCCGCGGTCACCGCTTCCGGGTCCCAGCTGACGACCGGCTGGCCTGCCCGCACCTGCTCGCCCTTGACGACGTGCAGCGTGAAGCCCTCGCCCTTCTCCTTGACCGTGTCGATGCCCAGGTGGACCAGCACGGCCTTGCCGTCCTCGGTGGCGACGACGTAGGCGTGCGGGTGCAGCGTCGCGACCGTCCCGTCGACCGGCGCGACGGCGTCCGAGCGCCCGCCCGAGGGCTGGACCGCGATGCCGGGGCCGACCATGGCCTGCGCGAACACCGGGTCCGGGACCTCGGTGATCGGCACCACGTGCCCGGCGACCGGGCTGAGGATCTCCAGGCTCACAGGAGGTCCTCGATGTCGCTGGCGATCGTGTCCGCCTCCGGCCCGACGATCACCTGCAGGGCCGTCGACCCCATCTTCACCACGCCCATCGCGCCTGCCTTCTTCAGCGCCGCCTCGTCGACGAGGCTCATGTCCTCGACCTCGCAGCGCAGCCGCGTGATGCAGCCCTCGACCTCGGTGAGATTGTCCGCGCCGCCGAGCGCCGCGAGGATCTTTTCGGGCCTGTCATCCGCCATCGCGGTCTCCTTGCTCACTGTTTGTTCCCAACCTGACGCGAACCGCGTGTCCACCTGTACTACGCCGTTCGTCGGCATGCACCCCACCGCGGGCCACGAACGGATAACGGTGGTTGACACCCGTCCGCACGGCGGAGCATCCTGCCCCATCGGATCATTGGTCTAGACCGGAACGTACCAATGTTCCGTGCCGGACGCGAGCACCGGTCCCCCGGTGCGAGGAGAACGAGGAGGGTGACGCCGATGAGCGCGGCCGCGCACGTCCCGCCACCCGACCGGGTCGTCAACGGGCCCACGCCCAAGCACGCCCAGCTGCGGGAAATCCTCCGCCGCACGGTGGAGCGCGAGCTGCCGCCGGGCGCGCCGATCCCGTCGGAACGCGAGCTGGCGCAGCGCTACGGCGTGTCGCGGCTCACGGTCCGGTCGGCGATCGGCAAGCTGGTCGAGGAGGGCCTGCTCGCCAGGGTCCGCGGCAAGGGCACGTTCACCGCCGCCCGGCGGATGGAGCTGCAGCTCTACCTGATGTCGTTCACCGACGACATGCGACGGCGCGGGCTGACCCCGACGACCGAGGTGGTCTCGGCGGCCACCGAGGTGCCGCCCGCCGCCACCGCGCACGCACTCGGCCTGGCCGAGGGCACCCCCGCCCACCACCTGGTGCGGCTGCGCCACGCCGACGGCGTGCCACTGGCCGTCGAGCGCGGCTGGTACCACGCGGGCCGGGCACCCGGCCTGCTCGGGCTCGACCTGACCCAGTCCGTTTACGCGCAGCTGGCCGAGACGTACGGTGTGCGTCCCGACCGGGCGTGGCAGACGGTCTGGGCCGAAGGCGCGGACCGCGAGACGGCCCGGCTGCTGGGCATGCGCCCCGGCAGCCCGCTGCTCGTGTTCCGGCGGGTCTCCAGCGCGAACGGCGACCCCATCGAAGACATCACGTCCTGGTACCGGGGAGATCACTACCAGGTGACCATGCAGTTGGACCGGAACACCCCGGAACCCGGTCAACCACCCCACTATGGAGGATCCAGATGAGCTCCACCACCGCGGAGGGGGCGAAGAAGAGCGGCGGCGGCCTCGCCGGTCTTCAGCGCTTCGGCCGTAGCCTCATGCTCCCCATCGCCGTGCTCCCGGCGGCGGGCATCCTGGTCCGGTTCGGCCAGGACGACATGCTCGGAGCGAAGGGCCTCGGCTGGAACAAGGTCGCCAGCGTCCTCGGCGCCGCCGGCGGCACGCTGTTCAACTGGCTGCCGCTGCTGTTCGCGGTCGGCATCGCGGTCGGCTTCGCCCGCAAGGGCGACGGCTCGACCGCCGTGGCCGCGGTCGTCGGCTTCTTCGTCTTCACCAGCGTCATCCAGGTGTTCGCGCCGCTGACCGACGTGCCGAAGTACAAGCCGGGGGTGACCGAGCTCCAGCCGATCAACTGGCCGTACTCGGTGCTCGCGGGTGTCGTGGTCGGCATCGTGTCGGCGCTGCTGTGGCAGCGCTACCACCGGATCAAGCTGCCCGCCTACCTGGCGTTCTTCGGCGGCCGCCGGTTCGTCCCGATCATCACCGCCTTCACGCTGCTGATCCTCGGGGTGATCTTCGGGCTGGTGTTCCACTGGGTCAACAACGGCATCGAGGCCGTCGGCGACGCCGTCACCGCGTCCCCGGTCGCGGGTGGCGGCATCTACGGCGCGCTGAACCGGCTGCTCATCCCGGTCGGTCTGCACCAGCTGCTGAACGTCCCGGTCTGGTTCATCTTCGACGGCGGTGACATCAACAACTTCATCGCGGGCAAGACCAGCGCGGGCGCGTTCACCACGGGCTTCTTCCCGATCTTCATGTTCGCGCTGCCCGCGGCGGCGCTGGCGATCTGGCAGACGGCCCGCCCGGCGCAGAAGAAGGTCGTCGGCGGTGTGATGATCTCCGCGGCGCTGACCTCGTTCATCACCGGCGTCACCGAGCCGATCGAGTTCTCGTTCATGTTCGTGGCGTGGCCGCTCTACCTGTTCCACGCGATCATGACCGGCACGTCGCTGGCGATCTGCAACGCGCTGGGCATCCACCAGAGCTTCAACTTCTCCGCGGGTGGCATCGACTTCCTGCTGAACCTGGGCGCCCCGGCGGCGCAGAAGCCGTGGCTGCTCGTGCCGATCGGCCTGGTCTACGCGGGGATCTACTACGTGGTCTTCCGGTTCGCGATCACCAAGTTCAACCTGAAGACCCCGGGCCGCGAGGACGACTCGATCGAAGCGGACCTCGACCGCACCGCCGCGAAGTAACATCACCACCGACGTACACCCCTTGTAGCGAGAGGACGAACATGCCGGAGAAACGCGTCACCGTGGCCAGCAAGGTGGGGCTGCACGCCCGGCCGGCCGCGCTGGTGGCGAAGGCGGCCGCGGCGCAGCCCGTCGCGGTGCAGATCGCCAAGGCCGGCGGGAGCCCGGTGGCCGCCGGCAGCGTGCTCAACCTGATGACGCTCGCCGCCGCGTACGGCGACGAGGTCGTCATCAGCGCCGAGGGCGAGGGTGCCGAGGAGGCCGTGGAAGCGGTCGCCCAGCTCGTCGCCACCGACCTCGACGCCTGACGGAACACCCCGGCGAAGGCCTCCGCACCGGTCCCCGGCACCGGTGCGGGGGCCTTCGTTTCGTAGGGTGGGCGCATGGAGAGCCTGCGCCTGATCGACGAGTGGCCGGTGGACAACGCCGCGACGGCCGTGGTGTCCGCCGACGGGACCGTGCCGGGCCGCCACGGCGACACCGCGCGGAAGTTCCGGCTGGCCTCGGTCACGAAGCCGCTGACCGCCTACGCCGCGCTCATCGCGGTCGAGGAGGGCGTCGTCGAGCTGGACACCCCGGCCGGGCCCGCGGGCTCGACCGTGCGGCACCTGCTGGCCCACACCTCCGGGCTCGCCTTCGACGCGCACAAGGCGATGGCCGAGCCGGGCACCCGGCGGCTGTACTCCAACGCCGGTTTCGAGCAGCTGGCCGACGCGCTGGCCGAGCACTCGGGTATTCCCTTCGCGCAGTACCAGACCGAAGCGCTGTTCGGGCCGCTCGGCATGACGTCGACCACGCTGGAGGGCTCCCCCGCCTCCGGCGCGGTGTCCACTGTGGACGACCTGGTGGCCTTCGCCGCCGAGCTGCAGTCGCCCAAGCTGCTCGACCCGGCCACCGTCGCCGAGGCGACGAACGTCGTCTTCCCCGGCCTGTCCGGGGTGCTGCCCGGGTTCGGCCACCAGAAGCCCAACGACTGGGGCCTCGGCTTCGAGATCCGCGACCACAAGAGCCCGCACTGGACCGGCGCGAACAGCTCGCCGCGGACGTTCGGCCACTTCGGCCAGTCGGGCACGTTCCTCTGGGTCGACCCGGACGCGGGCGCGGCCTGCGTCGCGCTGACCGACCGCGCGTTCGGCCCGTGGGCCGCCGAGGTCTGGCCGCGCTTCACCGACGCCGTCCTGGCGGATCTGGGCGCGTGAAGCGGGTTCTCCTCGCCGCGCTCCTGCTGCTGTCCGCCTGCACCGCCCCGGCGGCCGAGCCCGCGCCGCCGTCCCCGACGCCGTCCGCCGAAGCTCCCCCGGCGCTGGGCACGAACGGCGCCGCGGTGCCGTCGCTGCACTGGACGCCGTGTCACGGGACGTTCCAGTGCGCGGCCGCGGCCGTGCCGCTGAGCTACCGGCAGCCGAAGGGCGCCACGATCTCGCTGTCGGTGATCCGGCTGCCCGCAAGCGATCCCGGACGGCGGCTCGGCTCGCTGTTCTTCAACTTCGGCGGGCCGGGCGCGGACGGCGTCGGCGAGCTGACGCGCTTCGCCGCGCGGTACCCCGCCGAGCTGCGGGCCCGCTTCGACCTGGTGAGCTTCGACCCGCGCGGGATCGGCGGCTCGGCGCCGATCAGCTGTCCCGGCGCGGACCACCTGCCGCCTGCCGGGTCGCCGCTGCGGCAGCCGGAGGCGTTCTTCGCCGCGAGTGCCGCGACCGGCAAGGCGTGCGCCGCCTCCGGCGCCCTGCTCAGCCACCTGTCGACGGCGAACGTCGCGCGGGATCTGGAGCTGCTGCGCCAGGCCGTCGGCGATCCCGCGCTGAACTTCTACGGCTACTCCTACGGCACGTACCTGGGCGGCACCTACGCGAACCTGTTTCCGGACAAGGTCCGCGCGATGACCCTCGACGGCACGCTCGACCTCGTCGCCAACGCCACCGGCAAGCCCGGCCAGGAGAAGCAGCCGGTGGACGTGCGGGCCGACGTCGCCGGGGCGCAGCAGAAGGAACTGGACCGGTTCTTCGCCGCCTGCGCCGCGGCCGGGCCGAAGTGCGCGTTCTCGGCAGGCGATCCGAAACAGCGGTTCGCCGGGGTCTTCGCGCACGCGTCCCGCACCACGGGCGTGGCTTCGCTGATGAAGACGGTGGACAGCGCGCTGTACCAGTCGGGCCGCTGGAAGCGGCTCGCCTCGACGCTGGCGGCGCTGCCGTCCGACGCGGGAGCCGCGTCACCGGTGCTCGACCCGTACGTGCCGACGCACTCCCCCGGCTTCCTCGCCGTCCAGTGCGTCGACAGCGACAATCCGCAGTCTCCGGCGGACTACACCGCGCTCGCGGGCCCGGAAAGCGCGCGGCAGCCGTATTTCGGGCTGAGTGCGGTGTTTTCGATGGCGCAGTGCGTCGGCTGGCCCGCCCGCGACGAGGACCGGTACACCGGACCGTGGAACCGGCCGCGCCGCAATCCGATCCTGGTGCTGAACAACCGGTTCGACCCGGCGACGCCACTGCACAACGCGGAAGCGACGGCTGCGGAACTGGGCGACGGCCGGGTGCTCGTCGTGGACGGTTACGGGCACACGTCCCTGGACGCGCCCAGCGCGTGCGCGTCGGCGGCGGTGGTGCGCTACCTGACGGAGCTGGCAGCCCCCGCGCCGGGCACGACCTGTCCCCCGGACGCGGTGCCCTTTCCCTGACCCGTGCTCGTGAGTGCGTAACAGTGTTAGAACGCTGTTACGCACTCACGACCAGGTGCGGCAGGCCGTTCAGCCGAACGGACGCGCGGGCAGGGTCCAAAGACCCTGCCGGGCGCCTTTCCGCGGTGGTGTCATGGTAGGTGTGCAGGCCCGCCGCAGGGCCGGTGCGGGGACCATTGGGCCCCGGCGGGCCGCACACCTCATTCCATGACGCGGATCGGCGTCCCCGCCTGGAACGCCGCGATGTCCTCGACCGCGTCGCCGTAGAAGATCTCGTAGGTGTCCCGCGTGACGAAGCCGATGTGCGGGGTCAGCACGGCGTTGTCGAGTGTCCTCAGTGGATGGTCGGCGGGAAACGGCTCGGTGTCGTAGACGTCCAGCGCCGCCGCGCGGATTTCCTTGCGCCGCAACGCGTCCACCAGCGCGGCCTCGTCGACGATCGGGCCGCGGGAGGTGTTCACCAGCAGCGCGTCCGGCTTCATCGCCGCGAGCTCGGCCGCCCCGACCAGGCCGCGGGTGCGCTCGCTGAGCACCAGGTGGATCGACAGCACGTCCGAGCGGGCGAACAGCTCCTCCTTGGACACCGCGGTGACGCCGTGCGGGTCCGCCTTCTCCTGGGTGAGGTTCTGGCTCCAGGCGATCGTCTCCATCCCGAAGACCTGCCCGACCTTCGCCGCGGCGGCACCGAGCCTGCCGAGGCCGAGCAGGCCGAGCGTCTTGCCGTGCAGCATGGTGCCGACGCTCGTCTGCCAGCCACCGTCGCGCATGGACGCGAACTCCTGCGGCAGGTTCCGCGACGCGGCGAGGATCAGCGCCCAGGTGTGCTCGGTCGTCGGCTCGCCGATGTAGCCGGTGGCGGACACGACGACGCCGTTGCGCCGCGCGGCCGCCACGTCGATGGCCGCGTTCCGCCTGCCGGTGCTGACCAGCAGCTTCAGGTCGGGCAGCCGGTCGAGCACCTCGGCCGGGAACCGCGTGCGCTCGCGCATCGCGACCACGCACTCGAACCCCTGCAGCTGCTTGACGACGTCGGCCAGGGGCTCGGTGAAGACCGTTATGTCGGCCTTGAGCGAGTCCCAGTCCCCGAAGGTGAGGGCGACGTTCTGGTAGTCGTCGAGAATGGCGATCCGCATGTGCTCACCGTAGTGGGTGCGCGCGGCCGCCCCAGCCGGAACCCGCGCCCCGCCCCGGCTAACGTGCAGTCCGTGGCCAAGAGCGAGGAAACGCGGTCCCTGATCGTCGCGACCGCGATGCGGCTGTTCACCGAGAACGGCTACGACCGCACGACCATGCGCGCGATCGCGGCCGAAGCGGGGGTCTCCGTCGGGAACGCCTACTACTACTTCTCGTCGAAGGAACAGCTCGTCCAGGGCTTCTACGACGAGATCGCCCGCCGGCACCTGGCCGCGGCCCGCCCGCTGCTGGAGGGCGAGCCCGGCTTCGCGGCGCGGCTGAAGGCCGTCCTGCTGTGCTGGCTCGACATCGCCGAGCCCTACCACCGCTTCGGCACGCAGTTCTTCGTCAACGCGGCCGACCCGGAGTCGCCGCTGAGCCCGTTCAGCGACGACTCCTCGGCCGCCCGCGAGGCCTCGATCGGCCTCATGCGCGAGGTCGTCGACGGCTCCGACGTCAAGCTCGACCCGGAACTGCGGGCCCAGCTGCCGCAGCTGCTGTGGCTCTACCAGATGGGCGTGGTGCTGTTCTGGGTCCACGACCGCTCGGCAGGCACGAAACGCAGCCGCATGCTGGTCGAGCGCAGCGTCCCCCTGCTGGCCAGGCTGGCCGCGCTCTCCCGGCTGCGGGTGTTCCGGCCCGTCAGCCGGGAGATCGCCGACCTGATCCAGGACCTGGCCAAACGGGACTGATCCGTAACGCTCCGCGCTCGGCACGCGACCCTTTCCACAGCCTGTACACCTGCGGAGAGGTGGCTCGGGGTGCCGCTCAGTCTCACCCAGCTCATCAGCGTCGCGTCGGGGCTGGTCGTCGCCGTAACGGGCTTCCTGTACCAGCGGCGCAAGTACCTGAAGTCACTCACCCGTGACCTCGGCCTGGAGACGTTCCCGCAGTACATCGTCCGGGGAATCGGCTCGCGCATGGTCCGGCGGCTCCGCCCCCGCGTCGCCGCCCGGCTCAGCCTGCGGGACTTCGCCCTCAACCGGCTCTCCGCAAGCTCGAACCGGCTCCTCGTGCCGGCTGCGGTGCCGGTCGAACTCGTGCTGGACGACATGTTCGTCCCGCTGACCGCCACCGCTTCGGATCGCAGCAGGCTCTCCGCGGACGAGATCCGGCACGGCGATCACCACCGGATCCTGCTCGTCGGGGATCCCGGCTCGGGCAAGTCGACCCTCGTCAAGCGGATCTATCGCGACATCTGCCGGGCGGCCATCGCCACCACCGACCCCCGCTCGGCCCGCATTCCCGTCCTCGTCGAGCTCAAGAACCTCACCCCGGCGAAGGCAGGCGACACCGGCCTGATCGGCTCCGTGGAGCACCAGGTCACTTCGATCAACACCTACGCGAGCCGGGACCTGTACGACTCGTTCGCCGACACCGGCCGGGTCACCGTCCTGCTGGACGGCCTCGACGAGGTCAACACCAGCGAGTTCGAAGCCGTCTCGGCCGAGATCATGCAGCTCTGCGATCACCTGGCGAACCGCCACCCGGGCAACCAGGTCATCGTCACCACCCGCCGCCAGCTCTACGTCAACCTTCCGCCCTCCTTCACCGACGCCTTCGACGCACACCTGACGCTCGAACCCTTCACCGCCGACGACATGTACGAGTTTCTGCGCAAGTGGCCCTACCGATCCGCCCCGGAGCGGCAGCTGTCCCGCATCTTCGGCAACCTCGCCGCCCAGCCGAACATCCGCAGCATGTGCGAGACACCGCTGATCCTCGCGATGTACGTCGCGACCGACCAGATCACCGGTGGCGACGGGCTGCCCGAGACCCGGCCCGACTTCTACCGGGCCGTGGTCGACGAGCTGCTCGTGCGACGCCGGGGACGTCAGCTCGGACTGACCACCGGGCTCAACGTCCTGCGCCGGACCCGCAGCCAGGTCCTGGGCCGGATCGCCCTCGAGCACCTGCTCGACGGCACGCAGTCCCGGAACGCGCTGGACTGGTCCAGGTGCGTGGCCATCGTCCAGGAGGAGGAAGCACTTTCGGAGGCCGCGGCCGGCAGGCGCCTGCGCGAACTGTCCCGGGACACCGGCCTGTTCACCGAGGAAAGACCGGAAGAGACCCTCCGGTTCGTCCACCTGACGTTCTGCGAGTTCCTCGCCGCCGACGCGGTGGATCGTGGTGACGAACGAGCCTGGGGCCGGATCACCGGCGCGGTCGACGAGGACACCAGCGAAAACCCTGGCAGGCGGTTCGGCGAACGGCTGGCCGAGGTGATCGTCTTTTCCGTTGCGCTCCAGAAGAACGACCGGCTCCGGCGGGAACGCCTGCTGTGGGCCATCCGCACCGGGGTCGAACTCGGCCTGCGGGCCATCGCGGACTGCCAGCCCTACGACGACGAGATCGTGATGGCGAAGCTCGGTGAGATCACGGACGCCATCGCCCGCGGGACGGATCGCGACGAGAACTGGTTCCATCTCTTCCGCCTGGCGGCGGTCGCTCTGCGCGACCGCGAACTGGCGGAAAGCTCGCTCACCGGACGCAGGTCCGCCCATCTTGAACCGTTCTTCCTGAACGCGACAGCCAATGCCAAGGACGGATTCGACTCACTCCTCCTCTCCTACCTGCGGCTCGACCCTGGCGCCGCTCTCGAACTGGCCGGATCGATCGGCCTCGAGATTGCCGAGAGCCGGCCGGAGCTGCTCATCAAGGTCCTGGACGAGCCCGCCGTACTGGCGCAGGCACTGGCCAAGTTCCAGGCGAGCGAAGCAGGCATGCGGGACTGGGCCCATATCCTGGCGGTCGGAGCTTTCTACCACCAGAGCGTGAACAGCCGTCTTCGGACGACGAGCACATACGCCGTTCCGGTATCCGAGTGGCTCCCACCGCGACCAGGCAAAAAAGCGTGCTGGTACGACAGTTATGTCTTTCGGAATTCCATCATCGGCGTCGTTCTCGAAGCCGCCTGTCGCTGGCCCGGACCATCGCCAAGCCTCCGCTTTTTCGACACCTTGCCGGTTTACCGCTCTTCACTGCAAGTAAAGGCGAGCAACGCTCTTTCCCTGCTCACCCTGACAAGGATGATCCTTGTCGCGGCGACACCGCTCATATTACTGTTGATCCCCGGAACAATTGATCCACTACTGGTCGGCGCGTTCGCCGCGGGCATTTTGACAACCGAAATCGCAATCCAGCTGTTCCGAAAATTCCGGCGCCTGGATCCACTGTTACGTGAAGCAAGGTACGCCATCGAAATGGAGCCATCTTCCGCACCTGTCCGCCGGCTGCTCGACATGGTGGTTTCGAATCCGCGGACACCCACTTCCGAAATCGCGCGGCAGGTCCGCCGGATCGGACGTGCTCAGCGCGCCGAGCACAGTTCGTTCTGGAGCCGGCTTCTCGTTCCGATTCCCACCGCGCTGATCCTGTCGCCGATGACCCGGGTCGCCCTCTTCGAGATCCTGATGACCGCCTTGGTCGACCTGGAGATCGACACCCACGAACCGGAGGCAGCCGCCGAGGTCGCAGGGGACTCCTGACGAAGTCCCCTGCGACTCCGGCTCAGGCCGCGGGACTGACCGCCCGGAAGTACAGGAACCGTGGCTTGGTCCGCAGGTTCGCCGCCCACTTCGGGTCGGCCGCGTCGGCTTCGGGCGCCGGCATCGGCTCGACCAGGCGGTCCACCGCGAAGCCCGCGTCACGCACCGCCTGGAACGTCCAGCTCAGCGGGCGCCGGTAGAAGCGCACCAGCTGGCCGGGCGGGAACTCGTCCTCCAGCAGCTCCAGCTCGAAGTAGTTGTCCTTGTCGAACCAGCGCCAGTCCTCGCCAGGGTGGTGCACCGAGAACACCAGCACGCCGCCGGGCTTCAGCACCCGGCGGAACTCGGCCAGCGTCGGCCCCCAGTCCGGCAGGTAGTGCAGCACGAGCGACGCCGTGATCACGTCGATCGAGGCGTCCGGCAGGCCGAGCGGGCGGGCGATGTCGGCGACCTCGAACTGCGCGACGTCGCCGAACTTCTCGCGCGCCACGGCGATCATGCCTTCGCTGGAGTCGACGCCGAGCACCCGGGCGCCGCGCCCGGCCAGCAGGGCGCTCAGGTGGCCGGCCGCGCAGCCGACGTCCAGCACGCGCCGCCCCTCGACGTCGCCGGCGAGGTCGAGGATCGCGGGCCGGTCGTAGTGGGCGTTGGTGACGGACTTCTCCGCGTGCTCGGCGTAGGCCTCGCTGTGGCCGTCGTACTGGGCGGCGCGCGCCCGGCCGATGATCTCGTCGATCACGCCGGTCTTGGCCTCGGCGTAGCCCTGGATGTACTTCCACGTCTTCGCGGCGAGTTCCCGCTTCTTCGCCGCGTACAGCTCCCGTTCCTCCGGGTGGGCCCGCAGGCGGTCGCGGAAGAGGCGGTAGCGCGGCGTCTGGCCGTTGCCGGGCGAGTACACGTGCAGGTTGATGTTCGTGTCCGGGCCCTTGAAGCAGCGGTGCTTCTCCCAGTCCGGCTCGCGGATGACGAGCCGGTACCCTGCCGCCTCCAGGTCCGGGACGTAGGCGTCCTCGTCGCCGGAGTCCGGCACTTCCAGGAGGATGTCGACGATCGGCTTGGCGCACAGGCCCGGCACCGACGTCGAGCCGACGTGTTCGAGGACGAGCACCCGCTCGCCCAGCACCCGCCGGATCCGCTCGGCCTCGCGCTCGAAGATCAGCGGCCACTGCGGGTCGTAGTCGGCCAGCGTGACGGTCGAGTTGAGCTGCGGCGCCTCGCCGACCCAAGCACCCTGGATCTCGTCCTCGCTCAGCGCTTCCTGACTGGTCATCCGGTGAAAACCCCCTTCACTTGGGCAGTCCACCAGAATATCGGATCTTCAGCCGATCGGCAGCGGAAGCATGTTCCCGGTCGCCGCGCGCAGCGCGTCCCGCATCGCCGCGCGGGGCGCCGGGCGGCCGGTGAAGTGCTCGGCCTGCCCGAAAGCCTGGTGCAGCAGCATGTCCAGCCCGGTGGCCAGCCGTCCGCCGCGGGCCGCGACGGCCTCGGCGAGCGGGGTCGGCCACGGGTGGTAGATGACGTCGAGGACGTGCGCCACCGCGGCCAGCTCGGCCACGTGCGGCACGACCGCCTCCGGCGGGACGGTGTTCACCAGCACCGCCGCCGACGCCAGTGCCGCGAAGTCGGTGTCGGCCCAGCGCAGGACGTCGACGTCCAGCGAAGCCCGCTTCGCCGCGTCGAGCGTTTCGCCGGCCCGGGCGGGTTCACGCACGACCAGGCGCACCTGCCGCACGCCCAGCGCCGCGAGCCCGACGACGGCGGCCGCCGCGGTCCCGCCCGCGCCGAGCACGACCGCGGTGTCCCCCGGCGACGGCTCGTACCCGCCCGCGGCGCGCAGCGCGCCGGTGACGCCGTCGACGTCGGTGCAGTCCGCGAGCCAGCCGGACGCGGTGCGGACCAGGGTGTTCGCCGCGCCGACGGCCGCCGCGCGCGGCGTCACCTCGTCGGCGTGGTCCAGTGCCGCGCGCTTGCCCGGCATGGTCACCGACAAGCCGGCCCACTCCGGGCCGAGGCCGTCGACCAGGCCGGGCAGTTCCTCGGCGCTGGTCTCGATCCGCTCGTAGGTCCAGCCGGTCAGGCCGAGCGCGGCGAACGCGGCGCCGTGCAGCACCGGGGACAGCGAGTGCGCCACCGGCTTGCCCAGCACAGCAGCCTTGCGAGGTTCAGATGACACCACGTTGCCTTGCGAGTTCCCGGTTCCGGTTGTGTTCGTCGTTGGTGACCGCGAAGCAGGACAGGCCGTTCTTCTCGCACTTGACGAAGTACACCCAGTCGCCCTCGGGCGGCTTCACCGCGGCCTGGATCGCGTCCGGGCTCGGCACCGAGATCGGCGTCGGCGGCAGCCCGGCGTTCTTGTAGGTGTTGTAGGCGCCGGACTTCTGGCGCTCGGCTTCGTCGGTCAGCAGCGTCGGCCGGTCGAGCACGTAGTTGACGGTGGAGTCCATCTGCAGCCGCATGTTGATCGCCAGCCGGTTGTAGATGACCCGCGAGAGCTTGCCGAAGTCGGCCTTCACCGCCTCGCGCTCGATGATCGACGCGATGATCAGCGTCTGGTACGGCGTCATGCCCGGGCCGGTCGACTGCGGGCTCAGCCCGGCGTTCTGGATCGCCTCAGTCGAGCTGCGCACGACCTGGCCGAGGATTTCCTGCGCGCTCGAGCCGGGCCGGACGTCGTAGAGCCCGGGCGCGATGAGGCCTTCGAGCCTGCGGTCCTTGCGGTCGGCCTTGTTGGCGGGCTCGATCGCCCAGTCCGGCACGCCGAGCTGCTTGAGGTCCGCCGCGTCGACGGCCTTGCGCAGGTCGTCGGCGGTGATGCAGGTGCTCTTGCCGTTGAGTTTCGCGCACGACGCCTTCGCCATCAGGCTGAAGATGCCGGGCGTCACCTTGCCGTCGGGCTGGGTGATGTCGTCGAACTGGGTGTACGGCCGGATTTCCAGCTGCCCGACCCGCGCCGACGGCGACGTGATCAGGTCGACCGCGCTGGCGCCGGACATGTGCGTCTTCATCACGTAGAAGCCGTGCTGGATCTTGGCGAGCTTCGGGTTGTCCTCACCGGCCTTGACGAACGCCTTGCCGCTGGCGACGACGCCCGCGGTGGCGAGCTTCGCGCCGATCGCCGAGGTGGAGTCCCCGTCGTCGACCTGGAACAGCACGTCGCTGTCGCCGGCGCCGTCGAAGTCCTCGTAGCCGAAGATCGCGTTGAAGCCGTACCAGGCACCCCCGGCGAGCAGGGCGATGACGGCGATCGCGGCAACCCAGCCGAGGGCGCGCTTGCCCTTCTTCTTTTTGCGGGGCTTCTCCGGCTCGTCCTCGTAGTCGTCGTAGTCTTCGTAGTCGCCTTCGTACTCGTCGTAGTCGTCGTACTCGTCGTCGGCGAAGAAGTCGGATTCTTCGTGCGGCGGCTCGGCCGGAGGCGGCGACGCCAGCGCGGGCAGGACATCGGTGGGCGGTTCTTCCCGCACCGGCGGAGGCACGGGACGACGACGCCGCGACGCTTCGGCACCGGGTTCGGGCACGCCGACAGAGCGGTCACCCGGCTGGGCGCCCCTCCGCGGCGGTTCGCGACGCGGGTCAGGGCTCCGGCGACCGGGCGGCGGCTCGGCGAAGTCACCCGAGTCGGGCGCGGCCCGGCGGCCACGCGGCGGCTCGGCGTACTCAGCCGCATCAGGCGCACCACCGCGCACCGGCGGCTCGGCAAACTCACTCGGCTCAGGCGCGGCCCGGCGACCACGCGGCGGCTCAGCGAACTCGTCCGCATCGGGCATGCCCCGGCGGCCCGGGGACGGCTCGGCGAACCCGTCCGGATCAGGCGCTCCCCGGCGACCACGCGGCGGCTGAGCGAACTGGCCCGAATCGGACATTCCCCGGCGGCCACCCGCCGGTTCGGCAAACTCACCAGGGTCGGGCGCTCCCCGACGGCCCGGCGGCGGCTCGGCGAACTCACCCGAGTCCGGCGCACCCCGGCGACCACGCGGCGGCTCAGCAAACTCGCTCGGCTCAGGTGCACTCCGGCGACCACGCGGCGGAGCAGCGAACTCCCCCGAGTCTCCCCGGCGCCTCGCCGGGGGCTGGTCGGCCTCCGGTGCGGGAGCCGGGTCGCGGCGGGGGGCGGCCTCCGGCTCGGCGCGGCGGCGGCGTCGGCCCGACACTGGCTCGATTCGCTCGGGTGCCGCGCGCCGGTGGGGCGGGGGGTCCTCCGGGGCCGCGCGGCGGCGGCGCGGGGCCGGGGGCTCGATCTCGGAACCCTGGTCGAGGCCGTGGCGGGCGCGGGCCGCGCGGGCCGGGGCCGCCTGGTGGCTCTGGGGGTCGAGGTCGTCGGCCGGGGGGAGCGTGCCCGGGGGCTGGAGGCGGCGTCGGCCTCCCTGCGGGGCGTCCTGGCCGCGGCGGGACGGCTGCGGCAGCTCCTCGTAGCCCGGTTCGCGCAGCCTTCTGCGGCCGCGGGGTGGCTGCTCGTTCATCGGTCTCCCTCCCGGGCGCGGTGCGCTGCGGCGGCGTCGATCCAGGCCTGCAGGATCTCGACGGCGGCGGCCTGGTCGACCACCGCACGCTGCTTGCGGCCCTTGACCCCGCGCTGGGAGAGGATGCGGGATGCGGTGACCGTGGTCAGCCGCTCGTCGCCCAGCCGGACCGGCACGGGCGCTATCCGCCCGGCCAGGCGTTCAGAATACGCGATCGCCAGCTCGGCCGCCGGTCCCTGGCGGTTGGCGAGCGTTCTCGGCAGGCCCACGATCACCTCGACCACCTCGTGCTCGGTGACGAGGGCGGCCAGCCGGTCCAGATCACTGTCGTCGGTCGCATCGCGGGAGAGGGTAACCAATGGCGATGCCAGCAGGGGGGCCGGATCGCTCAGCGCCACCCCGACCCGGACGGATCCGACATCGACGCCGAGCCGGCGGCCGCGGCCCGGATCGTCCACGCCGGGACGGTCCGGGCCACGCTGACCGCGGTTAACCAATGCCCGCAATCGCCGTGCGCAGGGCCGCGACCGCGTCGGCCGCACCGGCCGGGTTCGTGCCGCCGCCCTGGGCCATGTCGGGCTTGCCGCCGCCGCGGCCGCCGATCTTCTCGGCGAACGAGGGCACCAGCTTGCCCGCGGCGACACCCTTGTCGCGGGCCGCCTCGGTCGTCGCGACGACGAAGCTGAGCTTCTCGCCGGACGGCGAGAACAGCGCCACGACACCCGGCCGCGCGCCGAGGCGGCCGCGGATGTCCGACGCCAGCGCGCGCAGGCCGTTGCCGTCGACGTCCGGGACGACCTCGGCGACGACGGAGAACCCGCCGATCTCCTCGGCCTTGGCCGCCAGCGCGCCCGCCGAGCCCAGCACCTGCTGGGTCTTCAGCTGCGCGATCTCCTTCTCGGCGTTCTTCAGCCGGGTCAGGACGTCCTCGATGCGCCCGGGCAGCTGGTCGGCGGGCACCTTGAAGGTGTTCGCCAGCTGCGAGACCAGCAGCTGCTCCTTGCGCGTGTACTTCAGCGCGTCCGTGCCGACCAGCGCCTCGACGCGGTGCACGCCCGAGCCGATGGACGCGTCGGAGACCAGCTTGACCAGGCCGAGCTGGCCGATCCGGTCGACGTGCGTGCCGCCGCACAGCTCGCGGGAGTAGTCGCCCATGTCGACCACGCGGACGTCGTTGCCGTACTTCTCGCCGAACAGCGCGACCGCGCCCAGTTCCAGCGCCTTGTCCTTGGTCGTGACGTAGCTCTGGACCTCGACGTTGGTCTGGAGGTAGTCGTTGACCTCCTCCTCGACCTCGGTCAGCACGTCCGAGGAGACCGACCCGGGCGTGGTGAAGTCGAAGCGCATGCGGCCCGGCGAGTTCAGCGAACCGGCCTGCGCCGCGCGCTTGCCGTACGCACCGCGGACGGCCGCGTGCACCAGGTGCGTCGCGGAGTGCGAGCGCTCGATGGACAGACGGCGGTGCGCGTCGACCGAGCCGGTGAGCCTGGTGTCCAGGCCGACCTCGCCCTGCGCCACCTCGACGCGGTGGACGAACAGGCCGGGGACGATCTTCTGGACGTCCAGGACCTTCAGCTCGACGCCGTCGCCGACGAGGACGCCGGTGTCGGCGACCTGGCCACCGCTCTCGGCGTAGAACGGCGTCCGGTCGAGGACCAGCTCGGCCTTCTTGCCCGCGGCGACGCTGCGGACCGGCTGCCCGTCTTCGAGCAGCGCGACGACCTTCGCGTCGGCCTGCAGGTCGGTGTAGCCGAGGAACTCGGTCTCGCCGTGCTGCTCCAGGACCTTCCGGTACTCCGAGAGGTCGCCGTGGCCGGTCTTGCGGGCCGCCGCGTCCGCCTTCGCGCGCTTGCGCTGCTCCTCCATGAGCGTGCGGAAGCCCGCTTCGTCGACGGTCAGGCCCTGCTCGGCCGCCATCTCCAGGGTGAGGTCGATCGGGAAGCCGTAGGTGTCGTGCAGCTGGAACGCCTTGTCGCCGGCCAGCACGTCGCCGCCGCCGCGCTTGGTCTCCTCGGCCGCGAGGTCGAAGATGCGCGAACCACTCGTCAGGGTCGAGAGGAACGCCTCCTCCTCGATCCGGACGACCTCGTTGATGCGGTCGAAGCCGTCGACCAGCTCGGGGTAGGTCGGGCCCATCGTGTCGCGGACGACGGCGGCGAACTCCTGCAGCACCGGCTCGTGCACGCCCAGCAGGCGCGCGGAGCGGACGATGCGGCGCAGCAGGCGGCGCAGCACGTAGCCGCGGCCGTCGTTGCCCGGGGTGACGCCGTCGCCGATCAGCATGACGCCGGTGCGGGCGTGGTCGGCGATGACGCGGAAGCGGACGTCGTCGGCGTGGTTGCTGCCGTAGCGGCGACCCGAGAACTCCTCGGCGCGGCCGATGACCGGGCGCACGAGGTCGGTCTCGTAGACGTTCTCGACGCCCTGCAGGATCGTCGCGACGCGCTCGACGCCCATGCCGGTGTCGATGTTCTTGGCGGGCAGCTCACCGAGGATCGGGAAGTCCTTCTTGCCGCTGCCCTCGCCCCGGATGTTCTGCATGAACACCAGGTTCCAGATCTCGATGTAGCGGTCCTCGTCCGCGACCGGGCCGCCCTCGCGGCCGTAGTCGGGGCCGCGGTCGTAGTAGATCTCCGAGCACGGGCCGCACGGGCCGGGGATGCCCATCGACCAGAAGTTGTCGACCATGTCGCGCGCCTGGATGCGCTCGCCGGGCAGGCCGGTGATCTTCTTCCACAGCCCGGCCGCTTCGGCGTCGTCCTCGTAGACGGTTGCCCACAGGCGGTTCGGGTCGAGGCCGTAGCCGCCTTCGCTCTGGGGCTTGGTGATCAGCTCCCAGGCGAACTCGATGGCGCCTTCCTTGAAGTAGTCGCCGAACGAGAAGTTCCCGGCCATCTGGAAGAACGTGTTGTGCCGGGTGGTCTTGCCGACCTCGTCGATGTCCGGCGTGCGCACGCACTTCTGCACGGAGGTCGCGCGCGGGTACGGCGGCGGCGCCTCACCGAGGAAGTACGGCTTGAACTGCACCATGCCTGCGTTGACGAACAGCAGGTTCGGGTCGTCGAGGATCAGCGGCGCGCTGGGCACGCGAGTGTGGCCGCGCCCCTCGAAATGGCGCAGGAAACGGTCGGTGATTTCGTGAGTGTCCACGGGTCAGTCCTCGTAGCGGGGTGGTTCGGAACGGGGTCGGCGGCGACGGCGAAGGGTTTCCGGGCAGGCCCGGATCAGCCCTCCGCCCGGCGAGCTCGCCGGACCGGGCGCCGGGCGGCGTGCCGTCCCTCGGCGCGGGGCGCGGTCACGCCCGTCCGCTCCTCGACCATGTCGTGCAGCTCCTGCTCCCGCTCGTTCATGCCCGCGCGCACCTCGGCACCGAACGAACCCACGGCACCCGCCAGCTCGCGCACGGCGTCTCCCAGGTTCGATGCTAACCCGGCGGGAGTGGCCTGACGAGCGGTTTCGGCGGCCTTGCGGGACAGGGCGACGCCGGCGACCACGCCGACGCCGAGCCAGAACAGCCGCCTCATTTGCCGGCCTTCCTCGCGGCCTTCAGCGCGCTCTTCTTCTTGCGCGCCCTGATCGCCTTGCTGATCCCGTAGGACAGCGCCGCGGTCTTGACGAGCGGGCCGCCCAGTGTCGCGGTGAACACCGACGTCAGCGCGGAGACGTTGCCGGTGACCGCCTGCGCGTTCGCGGTGATCCCGTCGACCCGTTCCAGCTGGGTGTTGACGTGGGTGATCGTCTCGTTCGCGCCGATCAGCAGCGGATCGGTGTTGTTGTTGGTGCGCTCGATCGCCTCGGTGGCCGCGTCCAGCGTCTTGCCGAGCTTGATCAGCGGGATCGCCAGCAGGACGACCAGCACCACGAATGCTCCTGCGGCGATCAGCGCGGCGATCTGCCCTGCCGACACGGGCCCTCCTCGGTTCAGGGGTCGGGATGCCGACTGAGGTTACCGCCTGGCCGGGTCCCCGACCGTGTCACCCCGCCGCGCCCGGAAAACACCTCGCCGCGAGCGCGGCGGGGCGGTAGACCTGGGCGATGGGACACGACGACGGACCGGCCCGCCGGGTGCTCGCCGGACCGGGCGGCACCGCGGCCGACGTGCTGGCCGGGCTGCCCGGCGCGGACCTGACGACGGTCCAGCTGGAGGTGGCCCGCCGCCGCGCGGCCCGGCTGTCCGGGCCGGACGTGCTGCGGCGGCACCGGGACGACCGGTTCACCGGCCCGAGCCCGCTGCCGGTCCCCCTGCTGCGCCGGGTCGAGGACGCGCTGCTGGCCGCGGCGCCGTCGTTCGACCTGGTGACGCTCTCGCCGTTGACGCCGCTCGGGACGCACTCGGTGGTGACGGGACTGGCCCAGCACCGGGTCGTCCCGACCGGCCGCGGCACCGAGGTCGCGGCGGACCCCACGACGGGCCTGGCCCTGGAGGCGGCGGTCCGGCGCGCGGCCGGGGGTGTCGTGCGCCTGGCGACGGTCCAGCGGGTGGTGCGCACCCAGCCGGTCCCGGCCGGGCTGTTCGCGCACTTCTCGCTGTTCGGCGCGGTGACGGCGGGCCGCGACACCGGCAACCTCGGCTTCGAGCGGCAGCACCTGGCCGAGCACGCCCGCCTGATGGTGGCGGGGTGCCGGGCGCTGGGGGCGTCGGAGGTCTCGCTCGGGGTGACGGTGCTGGACCCGCGGTTCGAAGGCCTGCTCGACGAGGTGGACGTGCCGGTCCACCCGTTCCCGGACCGCGAAGGCGGCCGGGGCGGGTACTACGAGGGGTTGTGCTTCAAGGTGTACGCGTCCTTCGGGGGTCCGCTCGCCGATGTCGGTGATGGCGGCTTCACACCGTGGACGCGCACGCTGCTGGGCAACGCGAAGGAGCGGTTGATGACCAGCGGCCTGGGCGTCGACCGCCTGGCGACGCTCCTCCCGGGCTGAAGCGCCCCAAAGCGGCGTTCGGGGACCTGCGGTCAGGAACCCTTGACGACGGCCCGGTAGAGCGCGGCCATGTCCTCCTCGCCGTGGCCCGCGGCCACCGCCGCCTCCAGGTGGGCGAGGACCGCGCGGGCTCCGGCCACGTCGACCGCGTCGCCCGCGGCCTCCACCACCAGGCGGGCGTCCTTGGCCGCCAGGTTCGCCGGGAACGCCGGCGGGAACTCGCCCGCCAGCATCGCGCCGCCCTTGAGGTGCGCGTAGCCCACGTCGAGGCCGCCGCCCTTGATCGTCTCCAGGAACTGGGCCGGGTCCAGGTCCAGGGCGCCGGCCAGGGCGAGGCTCTCGGCCGTCGCGTTGGTCAGGGCGAGCACCCACGCGTTCATCACCAGCTTCAGGCGGCTGCCCCGGCCCGCCGGGCCGAGCCACTGCGTCTTGACCGCGACCGCGTCGAACACCGGCGTGGCCTTCGGGCGGGCCTCCTCCGGGCCGGACGCCAGCACCTGCAGCTGCGCCTGCTCGGCGGGCTGCCGGGTGCCGAGCACCGGCGCGTCGACGAACACCACGCCCGCCTTCTCCGCCAGCGCGGCGAGCCGGTCCGTCCAGTCGAGACCGACCGTGCTCATCTGCAGCCACAACGTCCCCGAAGCGGGCGAAGCGGCTTCGAACGCCGAAGCGACGGCGGGGCCGTCCGCGAGCATCGTCACGAGGATGTCCGCGCCCTCCGCCGCCGACGCCGCCGAATCGGCGACGGTGGCGACGTCCGCGAGGGGCTCGGCCTTGGCCCGGCTCCGGTTCCACACGCGGACGTCGAGGCCCGCCTTCGCGATGTTGGCCGCCATCGGGGCGCCCATCGTTCCGGTTCCGAGAAATGCGACAGTCATGCCGCCATCATGGCGTGCCCAGCCGCAACCGGAGGTGTCAGGCCGTTGTTCACCGGCTTTCCGGTGCCGCGAAAACGAATCAGTAATCGCCCAGCAGGCAGAACGGATGCCCGGCCGGATCGGCGTAGACCCGCCAGCCGCGGCCGCCGAGATCGGGATCGAGCAGGCGGCCGCCGTTGGCCAGGACGACGTCGTGCGACTCCCGGAAGTCGTCGACCTCGAAGTCGAGGTGGAACTGCTGCGGGTACGCCGGATCCGGCCACCGTGGCGGCCGGTGGTCCGGCACGCGCTGGAATCCCAGGACCATGCCGTCCACGTGCAGCGTCGACCAGTCCTCGTCGACGCGCCACCGCGGGTCCGGCCGGTCGACCTCGCCGCCGAGCAGGGCCTGGTAGAACCGGGCGAGCACCCCGGGTTCCGGGCAGTCCAGGACGATGCACTGCAGCGTTGCGGGCACAGGATCCCCCTTGCCGTCACGGGCCCGCCGGCGTCCGGGCCGCCTCGAAGGGCGAAGCTACCGAAACCGGATGATCTTGCACACTCGGGCCGGTCACCGCCCGCGGATCGTCCGGCGCAGCTTCGGCACCCGCTCGGCCAGCGTCCGCTCGGCCCCCCGCTGACTCGGCTCGTAGTAGTCCCGCCCCACCAGCTCGTCCGGCGGATACTGCTGCGCCAGCACGGCTTCCGGGACGTCGTGCGGGTAGCGGTAGCCCTGCGCGTTGCCGAGTTTCTTCGCGCCCGCGTAGTGCCCGTCGCGCAGGTGGGGTGGCACCGCTCCGGCCAGGCCGGCGCGGACGTCGGCCAGTGCCGCGTCGATGCTGGTCACCACCGCGTTCGATTTCGGGGCCGTTGCCAGGTGGATCGTGGCCTGGGCCAGCGCCAGCCTGCCCTCCGGCATGCCGATGAACTGCACCGCGTGCGCCGCCGCGACCGCTGCCTGCAGGGCCGTCGGGTCGGCCAGCCCGATGTCCTCGCTGGCGTGCACCACCAGCCGCCGGGCGAGGAAGCGCGGGTCCTCGCCCGCCTCGATCATCCGGGCAAGGTAGTGCAGTGCCGCGTCCACATCGGACCCGCGGATCGACTTGATGAACGCGCTGATCACGTCGTAGTGCTGGTCGCCGTCGCGGTCGTAGCGCACGGCCGCCTTGTCCACTGTGGACTCGACGATGGCGAGGTCGATCGTCTTCGCCTCGGTGGCCGAGGCCGCGTCCGCCGCCGCCTCCAGCGCGGTCAGCGCGCGGCGCGCGTCCCCGCCCGCGAGCCGGACCAGGTGGGCGCGGGCGTCCTCGGTCAGCGTCAGCTCGCCGCCGAGGCCGCGTTCGTCGGTCAGTGCCCGCTCGATCAGCTCGGTGATGTCGTCGTCGGTCAGCGGACGCAGCTGCAGCACCAGCGACCGCGACAGCAGCGGCGACACCACCGAGAACGACGGGTTCTCCGTGGTCGCCGCGACCAGCAGCACCGTGCGGTCCTCGACCGCGCCGAGCAGCGCGTCCTGCTGGGTCTTGGAGAACCGGTGCACCTCGTCGATGAACAGCACGGTGTTCTCGGCGTTGTACTGACGCCGCCGCCGCGCCTCCTCGATGACCCCGCGGACCTCCTTGACGCCCGCCGAAAGCGCGGACATCGCGACGAACCGGCGGCCGGTGGCAATCGAGACCAGGTTGGCCAGCGTCGTCTTGCCCGTGCCGGGCGGGCCGTAGAGCAGCACGGACGCCGGCGCGGCGCCCTCGACCAGCCGCCGCAGCGGGGCACCTTCGCGCAGCAGGTGCTGCTGGCCGACGACCTCGCCGAGCGAGCGCGGCCGCATCCGCACGGCCAGCGGGGAACTGGCCGGATCCGCCTGCGGTTCGGCCGCGTTCGACGTCGTGCGCTCCGGCGGAGGCGCGATGTCGGCGTTCACGGTGAAGAGCTCGTCCTGTGCCACACCGTTGACGTTAACCGACCCCACCGACAAGACCGGTTGCCGAGGTGCCCGGCACCGCGCTACCGTCGTGATGACCGGTTGACCGAAAGTGCGATTCTGGTCAACAAGTCAAATCTTCAACGAACCACCAGGTGGAGACGCATGAGCCATCCGAACCGTGAGCGCGCCGACCGCATCCTGGACGCGGCGGGTGAACTGCTGCTGCGCATGGGCTACCGCAAGGTGGCGATCGACGACATCGCGCGCGCGGTCGGCATCGGCAAGGGCACCGTCTACCTGCACTGGCGCAACAAGGAACTGCTGTTCCAGGCGCTGATGATGCGCGAGTCGGCCGACCTGACCGACGAGATACTGGCCGGGATCAAGGCCGATCCGGCGATGATCCTGCCGCACCGGATGATCTCGGCGTCGTTCCTCGTGACGCACCGCCGTCCGCTGGTGATGGCGATGCTGCGCGGCAACGCCGAGATGTTCGGCTCGCTCGGCGACCTCGCCCTGCGCAAGCAGCAGGACGAGCTGCGCGGGCAGTTCGAGGACGCGATGCTGCGACACGGGCTCATCCGGCCGGACGTCCCGAACATCAGCTACGCGCTGCAGTCCGCGACGCTCGGCTTCTACCTCGGCGACTCGATGTCCGGCGAGTTCGCGGGCATTCCGCTCGAGGAGAAGGCGGCCGCCCTCGCGCACCTGATCCGCAGCGCGTTCGAGCCCGCCGGGGAGCCCGATCCCCTGGCGGTCGCGGCCGTGGCGGACGAACTGAGCACCGCGCTCGAGGCACTCGTCTCGGGCTACCGGAACGGGATCTACGCACACGATCCCACCAGGGCACCCGGCTGACCCCGGGGCCACACAGGGGAAAGGGGCGGAAATGACGACCACACTGGCGGACACCTGGGGACTGCACGCCTCGCAGTTCTGGCTGCGGGGCAGGCAGCCGGAGAAGCGGGTCGAGTTCGCCGAAGAACTGGGGATGTGGAGCGTCTACGGGCACCCGGAGATCGAGCAGATCCTCCGCGACCCGGCGACGTTCTCCTCCGACACCACCCGCCTGGTGCCGGAGGAGATGCTGAAGAACGCCGACTACGAGGTCACCTCGGCGGGCAACCTCCTGCAGCTGGACCCGCCGCTGCACAACAAGATGCGCAAGCTCGTCAGCCGCGCCTTCACGCCGAAGGTGGTGGCGGACCTCGAGCCGCGGATCGCCGCGATCACCCACGAGCTGCTCGACGCCGTCGGCACGCAAGGACGGCTGGAGCTGGTGGAGGACCTGGCCTATCCGCTGCCGGTGATCGTGATCGCCGAGCTGCTGGGCGTGCCCGCGGGCGACCGGTACCTGTTCAAGGGCTGGGTGGACAGCATGTTCGAGTCCTCCGAGCAGATTTCGCTGGTCAAGAACGACGAAAAGCAGGACGAAGCGATCAAGAAGTCCATGGCGGGCCAGAAGGCGCTCCTGGACTACCTCGGCGAGCACGTCGACGAGCGGCGGAAGCAGCCCCGCGAGGACCTGCTGACGAAGCTGGTCGAGGCGGAGCTGGACGGCGAACGGCTCTCGCGCGCCGAGGTCGTCAACTTCGCCAACATCCTGCTGCTGGCCGGGCACATCACCACCACGATGCTGCTGGGCAACACCGTCCTGTGCCTGGACACCCACCCCGCGTGGGACGAGCGCGCCCGCGCCGACCGGACGCTGGTGCCCGCGGTGATCGAGGAGTCGCTGCGGTACCTGACGCCGTTCGCGGCGGTGGCCCGCACGACGACCCGCGAGACGGAGGTCGGCGGGGTGACGATTCCCGCCGACCGGATGCTGATGGCCTGGATCGCGGCGGCCAACCGGGACGAGCGCGTGTTCGCCGATCCGGACCGGTTCGACCCGCTGCGCGACCCGAACCCGCACCTGGCGTTCGGCCGCGGAATCCACTTCTGCATCGGCGCCCCGCTGGCCCGGCTGGAGGGCCGGGTGGCGACGAACATCCTGTTCGACCGCTACCCGGCGCTGCGCACGATCCCGGGTGAACCGCCGAAGTTCCAGGTGAACCCGAACATGACGGGGGTGCGGGAGCTGCCGCTCACGACGGCGTGAACGGCGTGCGCCCTGGGCGAAATCCCTCGCCCGGGGCGCTTTCCTGCGTCAGGGTGGACCGGTGACGATCGCGGTGCTTTCCGACATCCACGGTGTGCTCCCGGCGCTGGAGGCGGTACTGGCCGAGCCCGACGTCGCGGCGGCGGACCGGATCGTGCTGCTCGGCGACCTGCTGGCGGGCCCGATGCCGGTGGAGACGCTGGCCCGGCTGAGGGCTCTGGGCCCGCGCGCGGTCTGGGTGCGCGGCAACGCCGACCGCGAGCTGACCGAAGCCGTCCCGGACATCCCGGACCCGATCGGCGGCTGGGCGGCCCGGCAGCTGAGCCCGGCGGACCTGGCCATGCTGGCCGGGCTGCCGCTCACGGTGACCCTGGACGACGTGCTGTTCTGCCACGCAACCCCGCGCGACGACAGCGAAATCGTCCTCGTCGACAGCCCGCTGTCACGCTGGGCCGAGGTCCTCGACGGTGTCCCGCAGCCGACGATCGTCTGCGGGCACACGCACATGCCGTTCACGCGGCTGGCCGACCGGCGGCTGGTCGTCAACCCCGGCAGCGTCGGAATGCCGTACGGGACACCGGGTGCGCACTGGGCGTTGCTCGGCGACGGCGTCCAGCTGCGGCGCACGCCGTACGACGCCGAGGCGGCGTGCCGGTTCCTCGTGGCGCACAGCGGCTATCCGGACATCGAGGAGTGGGCGGACTTCTTCGTCCGCAACCCGGTCTCGGACGCCGAAGCGCTGCGGGTGTTCAGCGGGCGCGGAACGAGTTCCACATGATGGCCGCGGCGTAGGGCAGGAACTCGCGGCCGCGGCGGCACAGCCACGGGATGCCCTTCAGCACCAGCCAGCCGAGGTGCGCGGCCGCGCCCGGCTCGGCGCCGCCGCCGCACGTCAGGCTGACCGGTGCGGGCACGGCGAACCCGGCTTCGGCGAGCAGGCCGGTGAAGCCGTCGGCGAGCATGCGGTGACCGAGTTCGGAGGGGTGCAGCCGGTCGACGCTCCACGACGTCAGGTCGTACGCACCGGGCAGCCGCGCGAGGTCGAGGCAGGGCACGCGTTCGCGGGTGACGACCTCGTCGATGGCCGCGTTGAGTTCGGCGACACGGGCGCTGAGGGCGCGCTTGAGCGACGGCGGGAGGCGGAAGACCCGGCTGTGGTCGTGGAACCGGACCGGCACGACGGTGGTGCCGACCGCCCGGAGCCTGCCGATGACCTCGGTGAGGTCGGCGGCGATCCGGGCGGCGTCGAAGTCGGGCCGCAGGGTGTCGTTCATGCCGGCGACGAGCAGCGCGACATCGGGCCGGTGCGCGACGGCGGCGGGCACCTGCTCGGTGAGCACGCACCGCATCCGCGCGCCGGCGAAGGCGGGATTGAGGTAGCCGCCGGGCGCGACCCCGAGTGCGTCGGCGACGAGCGGGCCGACACCCCGCCAGCCACCCCGCCGCGGCAGGGGATCCCCGAGGCCGACGGCGGTCGAGTCCCCGAGCACGGCGAGCCGCTGCGCCCGCCGGGGCGCCGCCGGGGCGGGGAAGGAGGATTCGGGAGTGACTTCGACACCGATCACGGTCACGCTGACGACCATCGGCCACCGAGACTCACACCCGGTGAGGTGGAGGTAACGCGCCTGGGACGGCGTGCCTAATTCTTGACGCGCGCTTCACCCGCTCAGCGGAAAGCCGGGTAGAACGCCAGGTCCGCGTGCGGGCCCAGCCGGGCCGCCAGTGCCGCCGCGACCTTCGCCGCGAACTCCGACACCTCGGTCATCCGCACGTAGCCCGCGTGCTTGGCCAGGTCGCGCCACCACGTCACGAACGCCGCCTCGCGGCTGACCGGGGCCGCGTGCCGGGAGAGGTCCAGTGCGCCCAGCTCCTCCCCCGTGATCAGCCAGACGCGCAGCAGCTCGCTCGTCGTCAGGTGACCGGCCAGCACGTCGTCGTCGGCGAACGCGGGCCACACGCCCACGATCTCCGCGCGCCACGCCGCGATCATCGCCTCGCTCATGCCTGCCGGCAGGGCCAGCGCGTCCGGCCAGCTCGCGAACGGCAGCCGCAGGTGGGCCGCGTCGATCAGGGCCGAGCGGACGCAGCCGTACTCGAAGTCGAGGAAGCGGACACCCTCGACCGTCACGAGGTTGTTGTCCGGGCTCAGCTCCACCGGGCTGAACGCGCGGAATCCCGCCGACCGGGACTGCTCCACCGCCGCCGTCACCGCAACGCGGACCGCGTCCGGCACCGGGATGCCCAGCCGCTCCTGGATCAGCGACGGCACCTCGGCGCACCGCTCGTCGAGGTCGGCCGAGTCGCGCTTCGCCGGGCCGCCGAGGCGGCGCAGCAGCGCGTTGAAGTCCGCTTCGCGCCCGGCCGTGCTCGCGTGCAGCCTGCCCAGCGACCGGGCCCACGACAGCAGCGCCCGCTCGGCCGCCCGGGAGTCGCGGGCGTAGAGCTTGTCCTCCAGCGTCGGCGTGCGGCCGAGGTCCTCCAGCACCAGCACGCGGTCACGGCCGTCGTGGGCGATCAGTTCCGGGCACATCCGCTCGTCCGGCGCCAGCGCGGTGAACAGCTGGTAGCTGACCGCCTCCTGGGCGAACGGGTCGGCACCCGACTCCGGCCGGTCCGGGTAGTGCTTGATCACCAGCGTCCGCGGCAACGCGAACGACGACGACACGACCCTGGCCCGCACCACCGTCGCCGGCCCGCTCCCCGCGAGGTCCTCGGGGGAGACCAGGGTGATCGCGCTGCCGAACCGGCGCGAGAGAACCGACTCGCCTGCCGCGACCGCCGCGGCCACGGCGAGCTGCTCGGCTCCTGCCCCGACCCCAGCGTCGCCGGCGGAGGAGGTGTCGACTGTCATTGTCACCGACCCTACTCGTGACTGAGCAACCATGACTATTGACATCCGGACAGGAGAGCGTATCCCGCCCGGACGGGGTCACCCGCGTGAAAGCGGACGCATTCCCACCGGGGAACGTTGCCCATTCCGGCGCACGATCAACACAATGGCCGCTGCTGCAACGATTCCGAGGAGGTTGACCAGCAGCTGGCCGACCGACTGGAGACACCGGCTCCACTCCCCCGCCACGGCGGCGACGACCGCGTAGCCCGCGGCGGGCACCGTCGTCACGGAGATGAACACGCCCACCAGCGCGGCCGACTTCGCCGACGTCATGGCCAGCATCCCGGCTGCCCCGGCGAGCATCGCCACGACCAGCGACGGCACGCCGACGGAGAAGACGAAGTCGACCTCGCTGTGCTGCTGCAGCTGGAACGCCTTCTCGCCGAAGACACCGGTCGCCCGGACCAGCAGCGCGCCACCCAGCGTGACCACCATGGCCAGCGGGAACCCGGCACCCAGCGCGGCCGCGGCCTGCCGGACCAGCTGCCCGTGCCGCAGCACCACGCCCACGGCGAGCGCGGCCAGCGGCCCGAACTCCGGCCCGACGACCATCGCGCCGACGATCGTCACGGCGGAGTCGGTGAGCACCCCGACCGCGGCGAGCAGGCACGCGATGGTGAGGAACGCCAGGAACGTCACGTTGAGCCGCGACTCTTCACCCGTGCGGCCCAGCAGTTCCTGCCACACGACCGCGTCCGCGGCCTCGCCCGGCGCGGCCTCCTCCGCCCGGTCGGCGGCGTCGGACAGCGCGGTGTCGAGTGCTTCGAGCGTGATCCCGCCGGAGTGGTCGAGGTCGAGCGCGCACAGCTCGCCGATGATCTCGTCCGCGGCCTCGCGGGCGATGTCGGCCTCGACCAGGTCACCGGCGGGCTCCACGGCGGCGCCGCGGTGCACGATCAGGTGCGCCGTCCCGGCGTGTGCCCGCAGGATGCCGAGCGCCTCGGCGGTCTTCTCCGGCGGGCACACGGCCCTCAGGTGCAGCACTAGTTCTGCGGGGTGGCGGCCGGTTTCGCGTCGATGCCGGCCTCCTTGCGCTGCTGCGCGGTGATCGGCGCGGGCGCCGCGGTCAGCGGGTCGTACCCGCCGCCGGTCTTCGGGAACGCGATCACGTCACGCAGCGAGTCGGCCTTGGCCAGCAGCATGACGATCCGGTCCCAGCCGAACGCGATGCCGCCGTGCGGCGGAGGGCCGAAGGCGAAGGCGTCGAGCAGGAAGCCGAACTTCTCCTGCGCCTCCTCCTCGCCGAGACCCATCAGCGAGAAGACGCGCTTCTGGACGTCGCCGCGGTGGATACGGATCGAGCCGCCGCCGATCTCGTTGCCGTTGCAGACGATGTCGTAGGCGTAGGCGAGCGCGTTGCCCGGGTCCTGCTCGAACTTGTCGATCCACTCCGGGGTCGGCGAGGTGAAGGCGTGGTGCACCGCGGTCCACTTGCCGGAGCCGACGGCGACGTCGTCGCCGATGTCCTCGACCGGCGCGAACAGCGGCGCGTCGACAACCCACACGAACGACCAGGCGTTCTCGTCGATCAAGCCGAGGCGCTTGCCGATCTCGTCGCGCGCGGCGCCCAGCAGCGGCTGCGTCGACGCGGCCTTGCCGGCGGAGAAGAAGATGCAGTCGCCCGGCTTCGCGCCCGCCGCCGCGGCGACGTTCTCGCGCTCGTGCTCGGACAGGTTCTTGGCGACCGGGCCGCCGAGCGTGCCGTCTTCGTTCACGAGGATGTACGCGAGGCCGCGCGCGCCGCGCTGCTTCGCCCACTCCTGCCACGCGTCGAGCTGGCGGCGCGGCTGGTCGGCGCCGCCCGCCATCACGACCGCACCGACGTACGGGGCCTGGAACACGCGGAAGGGCGTGTCGGCGAAGAACTCCGTCATGTCGGTGATCTCGAGGTCGAAGCGCAGGTCCGGCTTGTCCGAGCCGTACTTGGCCATCGCCTCGTGGTAGGTGATGCGCGGGATGGGCCGCGGGATCTCGTGCCCGATCAGCTTCCACAGCGCGGAGACGATGTCCTCGCCGAGCGCGATGACGTCGTCCTGCTCGACGAAGCTCATCTCGATGTCGAGCTGGGTGAACTCCGGCTGCCGGTCGGCGCGGAAGTCCTCGTCGCGGTAGCAGCGGGCGATCTGGTAATACCGCTCGATGCCGCCGACCATGAGCAGCTGCTTGAACAGCTGCGGCGACTGCGGCAGCGCGTACCAGGAGCCGGGCTTGAGCCGGGCGGGCACGAGGAAGTCGCGGGCGCCTTCGGGGGTGGAGCGGGTCATGGTCGGGGTCTCGACCTCGACGAAGTCCTGCGCGTGCAGCACCTCACGCGCAACCCGGCTGACCTCGCTGCGCAGCCGCATGGCGGCGGCCGGCCCGCTGCGGCGCAGGTCGAGGTAGCGGTGCTTGAGCCGGACCTCCTCGCCGACGTCGACCCGGTCGTCGATCGGGAACGGCAGCGGCGCCGACTCGGACAGGACCTCCAGCCCGGTGGTCAGGATCTCGATCTCCCCGGTGGGGATGTCGGCGTTGACGTTGCCCTCGGGCCGCTTCGCCACCTCGCCGACGACCTTGACGCAGTATTCGGAGCGCAGCTGGTGCGCACGCTCGGCCATCTCGCCCTCGCGGAAGACGACCTGGACCACCCCGCTGGCGTCACGCAGGTCGATGAAGATGACGCCGCCGTGATCCCGCCGCCGGGCCACCCATCCGGTGAGGGTGACGGTCTGGCCGGCCTGCCCGGCACGCAGGGTGCCGGCTCGATGAGTGCGGAGCACTGCGACTGCTCTCCTTCGACATGGGGTTCTCGCTGCCAGGGAAGGCTAACGAACCTCCCAGCGTACGGCTTCGGCAGGCCGGGCTTGCGCGGAGGCCGCCAAGGGGCCGCCACCAAGGCCCGACCGCCGAGAGCCGCCAGGCCCCCACAGCCGCCACGACCGGGCCGCCACCGGCCCACCACCACCGGGCCTCCACCGGCAGGCGGCGCGCGGCCAACGCCAAGCCGCCACCACCGGGCCGCCAGCGCCAAGCGGCCGCCACCAAGCCCCACCGCCAAGGCCGCCACCGGCGGCCCGCACCACCGGTCGCCACCGCCTGACCGGTACCACCGAGCCGCCACCGGCGAGCCCCGCCGCCAAAGCCGCCCGGCCACCACCGGCGAGCCCCGCCGCCAAGGCCACCATCACCAAGCCGCCGCCACCGCCGAGCAGCCGCCCCGGGCCGGGCCAACGCGCCGCGACCCCGTCACTTCAAAGCACGAAGCGCGGCCGGGCCTCCAGCGCCGCCACCAGGCGATGTGCCTGGGCCAGGTAGGCCGCGACCTGGTAGATCCGCCCGCCCGGGTGCGCCACCAGCCAGCTTGCCGCCGCGGCTGCCGAAGCGAAGAACGGCTGGCCCGCGCAGGCCACCGCGTCGACGTTGTCCAGGCCGAACCCGAGGTCGACCGCCGCGACCACCGCCGCGGGTGGGTCGACCTGGAGGATTGCCTGCGGGTTGAGGTCGATGCGGATGCGGGTGCCGGTGACCGGGCAGGTCGCGGCCGCGTGCACGCGCTCGCCCGTCGCGATGGCCAGCAGGAACATGTCCACCGAGCCGTCCGGGCCCGCGCCGAGCGTGCCCTCGGCCGGGGCCAGGCGGTGGTGGGCGCCGCGCGGGGCCGGGCCCGTCGAGACCAGGTCGTGGCGCAGCGTGAACCCGATCAGCTCGACCAGCCGCCGGGCTTCGGCGGGGGCGACGCCGACCGTCGCGGCCAGCCGGTCGACCCCCACGGGGTGCCGCCCGGCCCGGGTCAGCTTGAGCGCCGCCCAGGCGAGCCGCGCCGCCGCGACCCGGTCGGTCTGCGAGGTCGTCACCGTCCGGCTCCTTCCGCCATCGATCCCTTCGACGGTAGGCGCCGGTGACACGGGACGACAACCGAACGGCGCAGCGTGTCACCCGGTCAGTCCACAAAGGACTCACAGCAGGCGGAGCTGCTCGGCGGGCCCGGCCACCGGCGACGGCGGCGGCTCCTCCCGCGGGTCGTAGCCGGTCTTGGGGGCCAGGCCGTGCCGCCGCAGCAACGGCGCGACCCGCTGGGCGAGCCGCTCCCGGTACGCCTTGTCGACATAGCTGCCGCGCGCGTACAGCTCCCGGTACCGCGGCACGAGCGCCGGGTACGTCCCGGCCAGCCACCGGCCGAACCACTCGCGGGAGCCGGGCCGCAGGTGCAGCGGGAACGCCGTCACACTCGTCGCGCCCGCGTCGGCGAGCTGCGCGAACAGCGCGTCGAGGGCGTCGGCGGAGTCGGTCAGGTACGGCAGGACCGGCGCCACCAGCACCGAGCACGGCAGCCCGGCGTCCCGCGCCTTGCGGATCAGCTCCAGCCGCGCCCGCGGGCTCGGCGTCCCCGGTTCGAGGCGGTGCTGCAGCTCGCCGTCGAGCAGGGCGAGCGACACCGCGAGGGAGACCGGGACGTCCGCCGCGGCGTCCCGCAGCAGCGGCAGGTCGCGCGCCAGCACGGTGCCCTTGGTCAGCACCGACAACGGCGTCCCGGAGCGGGCCAGCGCCGTGATGATCCCCGGCATCAGCCGGTAGCGGCCCTCGGCGCGCTGGTACGGGTCGGTGTTGGTGCCCATCGCGACGTGCTCGCGACGCCACGACGGCTTCTTCAGCTGCGCGGCCAGCACCTGCGGGGCGTTGACCTTGACGATCACCTGGGTGTCGAAGTCGCGGCCCGCGTCGAAGTCGAGGTAGGTGTGGGTGTTCCGGGCGAAGCAGTTGTGCGACACCATGCCGTCGGCGATGAAGTCGCCGGTGCCGGTGGTGATGTCGAACAGCGGCAGCTGCAGGCCGAGCGGCTCGATCGCCTCGACACAGCGGCGGCTCGCGCCGATCACGGCGCCGTCGAGCGACCGCTTCCACACCACGGCCGGGTTGCTCACGTGCAGGAACCGCAGCACCTCCCCGACCCCGCCGAGCAGCCGGATCTCCTGCCGCGTCGGGAACTTCGGCACCTCGTCGAGCTGGGCGGTGAAGCCGAAGCGGGCGAGCGCGGCGGCGAAGGCGTCGGCGATCTCGGGCTCGTCGTGCGCGACGGCCAGGACACCGCGCGCGAAGTCGCCCGCGAGGTCGAAGACGCCGGCGAGGAAGCCGCGCTGCCAGTGCGCGTCCGGGTCCGGCGGCACCTGGAGGAACCCGACGGACGCCCCGAAGTCCGGCAGGTAGGTCAGTGCCCGTGCGGCGGCGTCGGGCTCGGCGGCGAACCCGCCGGAGCGCAGCATCCCGCACAGGTAGCCGGCCCGGTACCCGAGCGTCTCGTCCGGCGTCGGCTCGAACCGGCCGACCCCGATCAGCTCGGTGCCGGGCTCCAGGTGCGGCCGCTGCGCGGCACCGAACTTGCTGCCGGTGACGTGCTTCCACCCCTTCGAGGTGAGGAACCGGTGATCCCCGCCCGCGACGAGCCGGGTGCCGTCGTCGAGGGTGACCCGGTAGGCGGCGCGCAGGGTGGTCCAGTGCGCTTCGACCCGGGTGGGCACCAGCCGCCGGGACGCACCGTGGCCGCGGGTGCCGTAGATCTCGTCGCCGACCTTCAGCTCGGCGAGCGCCTTCGTCCGGCCGTCGGCCATCAGGATCCGGGTGCCGCCTTCGAGGCAGTAGGTGCAGGCGTGCGAGCAGCCCCGGTAGGGGTTGACGGTCCAGCGGAACGGCACCCCGGAGCCGGTGGGCACCTTGTTCAGCACCGAGCGGGCGTGCACCTCGTGAAAGGTGACGCCGTCGAATTCCGGTGACCGCACCGACCGCACCAGGCCCTCCAGCCCGGGCAGTGCCGGCTCACCCTCCCCTGTCCGCTGCCGATCCCATCGCACCGCGCCAGTCGAACATACGTTCTAGAGAGGTGTCAAACCGGTTCTGCGCAGTCGTGGTGCTGGTGTGACTGCCGGGACGAACGCGGCCGCCGCAGGGTCGCTGCGGCGGCCGCGCCTCCCCCTTCCCGGTTACGGCCGGGCGGCTAGAACTCCCAGTCCTGGTTGCCCTGACCGGGTCCGTAGTCGTCCCACAGCTGCACCTTGGTCCCGTTGCCCCCGAGAGTGTTGGTGTCGGCGTCCAGCACCCGGCCGCTGGCGTAGTTGACCCACTTGTACAGCTCGTTGCCGGTCCGGCCGTCGTGATAACCGGTGTCGACCAGCTTCCAGAACTGGTTGAGCTGCCCGTTGCCGTAGTCGTCCCACAGCTGCACGAAGGTGCCGTTGCCGCCGAGGGTGTTGGTGTCGGCGTCGAGGACGCGGCCACTCGCGTTGTTGTAGATCTTGTACACCCCGGTCACGGTGGTGGCGCCGAAGCTCCACCACTGGTTGACCTGGCCGTCGCCGTAGTCGTCCCACAGCTGCACCTTGGTCCCGTTGCCGCCGAGAGTGTTCGTGTCGGCGTCCAGCACCCGGCCACTCGCGAAACTGCGGATCTTCGCGGAATACGCCTTCGCAGCGGCCGGTTCGGCGGGCCGTTCGGCAGCCGCGGCCGAGCTCACCGACGGCATCGGGCCCGGCTTACCGGGGGCGGCCGCAGTGCTCCGGACCGGCGCGGCGTCGTAGGGATACGTCCCTTCCGCCCGGAGCGGCGAGGCCGCGGCCACCCCCGTCCCGGCGGTCAGCAGGGCGCCGCCGAGCGCCAGTCCGGCAAGCGCGCCGAATACTCTTTTCATCGTCGATCCTTCCAGGATGCCCTCGGATAATGCGCGGAAAGAACGTTCCGCGGAGAATTCCCCACCGGCGATACCGGCGGATTCATCGTGACATTCACCGCGAGCGCGGAACCAGGTCACGAACCGGCCACCTGTGACCGGCCGGTGGCTGGTTTCCCTTCTGCCCCGTGGTTATCGTCGTCACCAGGGGATCGGGAGGGGGAGATCGGCGTGGGTGATCAATGCGCGGCGCTCAGGCGCTTCAGGCTCCGGGCGGGGCTGACCCAGGAGGCACTGGCCGAGCGCTCGGGGGTGTCGGTTCGCACGATCCGCGGGCTGGAGACCGGGAACCGGCGCAATCCGCAGCGCAGTTCGTTGCGGCAGCTGGCCGACGCGCTGGAACTGCCGGACGGCGACCGCGCCGAGCTGATGTCCGCGGAGCAGGCGAGTGCCAAGGTGGTCCCGCGGCAGCTGCCGCCGCCTCCGCGCCGGTTCACCGGACGGCACCGTGAGCTGGCCGAGCTGACCGATGCGGTGCGGGCCGCCGACGGCGACGCGGTCGCCGTCTCCGCCGTCGGGGGTGCGGGCGGGATCGGGAAGACCTGGCTGGCGTTGCACTGGGCGCACCGGCACGCGGACGACTTCCCGGACGGCCAGCTGTACGCGAACCTCCGCGGATTCGACGTGAGCAGCTCCCCGGTGCGGCCCGAGGTGGTGCTCCGCGCTTTCCTGGAGGCCCTGGGTGTTCCCTCGGCGTCGCTGCCCCTGGAGGCCGGGGCGCTGCACGGGTTGTTCCGCAGCCTCACCGAGGGACGCCGCCTGCTGGTCGTCCTCGACAACGCGCGCGACACCGAGCAGGTCGTCCCGCTGCTGCCCGGCCGGTCGGCCTCCGCGGTGCTGGTGACCAGCAGGAACCGGCTCACCGGGCTGGTCGCCACGCACGGCGCGACCGCGGTGGAGCTCGACGTCCTGAACCGCGACGACGCGCGGCAGCTCCTGGTCGGTCACGTCGGCCGCCACCGCGCGGACGGCGAGCCGGGCTCCGTCGCGGAGCTGCTGGACCACTGTTCGGGCCTGCCACTGGCGCTGGGCATCGTCGCGGCGCGCGTCACCGGCCATCCCGGCTTTCCCCTGCACGCGCTGGCGGAGGAGCTGCGGAACACGGCCGCGCGGCTCGACGGCTTCGACGCCGGTGAGTTCACCGCCAATCTGAGGGCTGTCTTTTCCGCGTCCTACAGCGCATTGGACGCCGGAGCCGCCCGGCTTTTCGGGTTGCTCGGGCTGCTGCCGTCGCCGGACGTCGGCGTGCCGGTGGTGGCCAGCCTCGCGGCGCGGCCCGTGCCCGCGGCCCGGCGGCTGCTGCGCGCGCTCGAGCACGCCCACCTCGTCCACCAGCCGCAGCCCGGCCGGTACCGGATGCACGACCTGACCGCGCTCTACGCGGCCGAACGGGCCCGCGCCGTCCTCCCGGCGCACGACCGCGCCGCGGCGCTGGAACGCCTGGTCGACCACTACGTGCACACCACGATCGCCGCGGACCGGATGCTGCGCGACCGGCCCGCCGTGCTCGAACTCGGCGCCCCCGGGCCGGGCTGCGTCCCGGAAGTGCCGCGGGACATCGGTGCGGCGATGACGTGGCTGGCCACCGAACACGACATCCTGCTGGAGATCCAGGCACTGGCAGCGGCGCAGGGCTGGCACGCCCGGGTCTGGCGGCTGGCTCAGGGACTGGGCATCTTCCACTGGCGACGCGGCATGTTCGAAGAGAACCTGGTCTCCTCGCAGCGGGCACTCGCCGCCGCGGAGGCACTGAACGAGCCGGAGGCCATCGCGATCACCGCCCGGAACCTGGGCTACGACCACCTGAAGCTCGGCCGCCACGCCGAGGCGGCCGGCTACCTGGAACGGGCCCGGCTGATCAACGAAGAGCACGGGTTCACCGAGGCGCTCGCGCACACCTACGGCGTCCTGACCCACCTGGCGGAGCGCGGCAACGACCACCGGACGGCAGTGGGGTACGCACTCAAGTCCGCGCGGCTGTTCCGTTCTCTGGGCAAGCCGGACGACGAGGCCAACGCCCTCAACGCCATGGGCTGGCACCAGGTCATGCTCGGAGAGTTCGACACGGCGAGAGAGCTGTGCACGAGGGCGCTCGGCATGCTGGGCGAAGGCAGGGGCCGCGGCAAGGAAGTGTGCGCGGTGCTCCACAGCCTCGGGTACATCGCGAAGAAGACGGGCCAGTACGCCGAAGCGCTGTGGCATCTCCGGCGATCCATCCCGCTGTACGAAGAGATCGGCGACGAGTTCGCCGAAGCCAATGCGTGGGAGGACATCGCGGAAGTCCACGCGGCGATGGGGAACACCCGCGAGGCGGAACACGCGTGGCGCACCGCGCTGACCATGTTCGAGTCGCAGAACCGGATTGCCGACGCGCACCGTGTTTCCGCCCGGCTGAGCCCGTTGGTCCACTCGATCGTGTAGTCGAACTTCTGTTCGATGGTCGGTAACGTCGACGTCATGAACAGGACCTTCGCCCTGCATCCAGCCGAGCCGGCCACTTTCCGGCCGCCGATCCTCAGAAATACAGGTTGATCACGTCATGACTCAGCTTCAGCACCGGAATCAGTCCCGACGCCAGCGATGCGAACCGCACCGCGCGACCGCGTACCGGGTAGCCCGCGTCGCCGACGAGGTGGTCGGCTTCGAGGCGGATCGTGCGGGCCGCCAAGTGGTCGCCCTCCTCCTCGGCCGCGTCGCTGTCCGCGTTCAACGCCAGGATCTTGTCGCGCAACGTCGTTTCGTAGGCCTTGGCGATACCGCGGCGGAGCGTCGTCAGCATGGCCACGTTGAGCACCATGCCCACGAAAGCCACCGTGGCCAGCAGGATGTTGACGAACAGGCGGTAGGCGGGCGCCGCCTCCGGGTCGCGCATGATGTAGATCAGCACGATCAGGGAGCACACGAACGACAGCGACGAAAAATACGCCACCGCCACGAGACCGCCGACCGGGCGCCAGCCGTGGTCGCGGTCGACGCGGGCCGGGACGTGGTGGAACACCATCAGTTTCGGGGCGTCGCGGAACAGGCGGGCCAGGTGGTAGTACAAATATGCCTGCCGGCACGCGAAATACGTGCCGATCGAGCCGACGACGATCCACAGGGCGGCCATGGCCGGGTCGGTCTGCCAGCGGGCCCACCACGACAGCCGGTAGGCCTCCTGCAGCGCCGGGGCCGGGTGGTGGACGCCCTGGATGTCGGGCAGTGCCTTGAACAGGTGGCTGCTGCCGGAAACATTGACGTAGAACCAGATTCCCACGGCGAGGACGCCCGCCAGCAGCAGGAGCTGGCGCCGCTTGGACACGCGCAGCTTCGCGAAGAAGTCGTCGTAGCGCTTCTTCATCGGCTCCTGTTCCAGCTGGCCGCGGTCGAAGATCGCCGTGCTGCCGCCGGACAGCACGCGGTCGAGGTTGCGCAGGCGCCGCACCAGCAGCAGATACAGCACCACCGCCATCTCCGACGTCACGCCGAGGCCCAGGCTGGGCAGGTCGGCCGTGAACGGCAGCCGGACACACGTCAGGCCCTGGTTGTCCGGCCCGAAGAACATCAACGCCAGGATGCGGCCCGGGCTGCAGCCCGGCGCCGTCAGCGTTCCGTGGACCGCCGACGAAACCGCCATGTACACCATGGCGGCGGGCACGCCGAGCACCAGCAGCAGCTCCGCGGCCGGGCGGCCCGGGGCGAACGGGCGGGCGCTCACCGCGCGGTCCCGCCGAACAGGAACGCATACGTACGCTCGGGCATCTCGACGTGCGGGAAGTGGGCACAGCTGTCGAGCAGGTGCGTCTCGGCGTGCTCGCACACGCGCCGCAGGTCGACCATGTCGGCCACCGGGACCAGCTTGTCCTTCACCCCGAACACGGCGACCAGCGGGCAGCGGATCCGCCGCCACCGCACCTCCGGGCGGTAGTCGGCGCCGTTCTGGGCGGCGAGCAGGAACGACCGCGGGCGCATGCCCACCGTGAGCCGGTCGAGGAACGTCCGGTTCGCCCGCCACGGATACGCCAGGAATCCCCGCAGTGTCAACGGAAGGAGACGGGCACGGCGCAGCAACGCCATCCCGCGCAGCCCGGCGGGCCCGAGCGTCGCCAGCGCGCTCTGCGAGAAGTAGGCCGCCGCCACCCTGGGCCGCCGGACCAGGCTGGTCCACGGGTTCTGCACCGTCCGGATCACCGAAAAGTACGCGCCCGCGACCAGGTGGACCGACGTGACGACACCGGGATTGCGGCCGGCCATGTCGAGTGCGAGGAACCCGCCCATCGAATGCCCGGCCAGCCGCACCGACCGGTAGCCCAGCTCCGCGGCCACGTCGAGCACCAGGTCCCCCACCTGCCCCATGTCCAGGTGGTCCTTCGTGTTCTCCGACGCCCCGAACCCGGGCAGGTCGACCAGCAGCAGCTCGCCGAGGTCGTCGCCGCGCTTGCGGGCGACCCGCAGGATCGGCGTCCACGTCGTCCAGTCGTTGGCGACGCCGTGCAGGAACACCGTGACCGTGCCGCCGGACGGGTCCGGGCTGTGCAGGTAGTGCAGCCTGCCGAACGGTCCGTCGCGGTGGGCCCGGACCAGCCCGAAGACCGCCGGGTCATGGTCGAGTTCGAACGGGAAGTACTCGTCCGGTTTGCCCACTGCGGCTCCACCCCTGCGCTCGGCTGTGCAGGGAGTCGCCGTGATCATGCGGCGCGTGACAGCGCGGGCACCAACCGTTACCCAACCGTACTCAGGAGCGCAGCGCGCCCCGGCGCCGCTGCCATTCGGTGACCACACCCAGCCCGGCTTCGATCTCCTCGGTGAGCAACGCCGTCAGCTGCGCGGCGACGTCCGCGCCGAGCAGCTCCCCCGCGCGGTCCAGCAACGACAGCGCTTCCCACGGTGACGTCGCCAGCGAGTCCACCGTCACGCCTGGATCGGGCGGCGTCAGCCCCTCCTCCAGCCCGAACCGCCCGGCGGCCAGCAACGCCGCGACTACGAGGTGCGGCTGCGCGTCGGCCCCGGCGAAGCGGAACTCCAGCCGACGGTTCTCCCCGGCACCGGCGACCCGCACCGACGCGGTCCGGTCGTCGTGCCCCCAGCGGACCTCGCGCGGGGAGAACGGCGCCGTGCGCAGCCGGACGTAGCCGTTCCACGTCGGGGCCCACACCGCCGTCAGCGCCCGCGCGTCGCGGAGCACCCCGGCCAGGAATCCGCCCAGCAGCGGGGTTTCCGAGCCATCCATTGTGGACAGCGAGAGGTGCACGTGCCCGGAGTTGCCCTGTCCCGGCTCCGGCGCCGCCAGGTAGTCCGCGGTGACGCCGTGCCGCGCGGCGACCCGGCGCACGATCAGCTGCTGCAGCAGGACGTCGTCGCAGGCGGCCAGCGCGTCCCGGTGGCGCAGCACGATTTCGTACTGCCCCGGGTGACACTCCGCGCGCGCCGACTCGACGCCCAGCCCGGCCTCCTCCAGCGCCGTCCGGAGGTCGCGCAGCAGCGGCGCCAGGCGTTCGGTGCCGCCCACCGCGTAGTCGACGCCATGGCCGGTGAGTGGCTGGCCCTGCGCGTCCCGGAACACGACCTCGTGCTCGATGCCGACCGACGGGACCAGGCCGAGCCCTTCCAGCGCCGCCAGCTGGCCACGCAGCACTTCGCGCGGCGCCAGCTCCGCGGCCTGGCCGGACGGCCACTCCGCATCGCACACCACCGCCCAGGTCCGCTCGCCCAGCGGGATCGCGCTCGCCGCGTCGGGCCGCATCCGCAGGTCGCCGAAGCCGTCGAGGTAGCCGCCCAGCACACCGGCGGCAGGCAGCGGATCGCGGGACGGCGTCCACGCGAAGACGTAGCTGCAGACGCCGTACCCGTCGTCGAGGACTTCGGCGGCGAACGGCGCGGCCAGCTCGACCGCGGCGAACCGGGCGTGCGGGTCGGGCACCAGCAGGAGCAGCCGCGTGCCGTCTTCGGCGAGCACGCCGCGCAGCACCGCCTCCCCCGCCGCGGCCGCCGCGCGCCGGGCGGCCAGCGACCGCGGGCCGGCGGGCCGCGCGAAGGCCGTCACCAGGCGCCGCCCGGGTCCGGGGCGTGCAGCGGGTTCGGCACCCGGCCCCACCGGACGTCGAACTCGTCGTCGCGCTCCACCTTGTCGAAGCCCTGGCCGGCGAAGTGCTCGCGGTTGAGCGTCACGCGCTCGACGTCCGGGGCGAACAGGCGGCACGCGTCGAACCGCGCGGCCAGGTCCGGGTTCTCGTCGCGGTAGCGGCCGACGATCTCCCGTACCGGCGCCCAGAACGCCGCGCGCGGCAGGCCCAGCTCGTCGAGCAGGACCTCGGCCCAGAACCGGAACTGGCCGGAGAACACCGAGCTGAACAGCGACTGGGCGAGCAGGTGCGCGGGCCAGCGCAGCATGTCCGCCGCGGCCTCGGGCGGCAGGCTCTCGTAGCTGGCGAGCTGTTCGTCGAGCAGGTCGACGCCCTGGGCGAAGTCCTTGATCAGCACGCGCTGCGGGAACCCGGTGGCGTCGGTGACCAGGACCAGGTTCTGGCCGTGCGGGCAGAACCCGACCCCGTGCCGCAGCAGCCACTGCAGCAACGGCGTGAGCAGCAGGTCGAACAGCCGCGTCAGCCACCCCACGGGATCGCGGTCGCCGATCAGGTGAGCCAGTACCGAAACGCCGTCGGGGCCGCGGTAGGGCAGCGCGGCGAACGAGAGCGCGCGCTCCCCCTCGGCGAGCTGCGCGACGAGCGGCTCGCGCCACAGGGCGCCGAGGGTTTCGTGGAACCGGTACGGGAGTTCTTCCAGGTGCCCGAACAGCGGATGCCTGACCGACACGCTCGCGACCTCGCCGAGCAGCCCGAACCGGTACTTCTCGGTCAGCAGCGGGTCTTCCGCGCCGATCCGCCGCAGCCACGACGTCACCGACGGCCCGGCAAGCGTGGCAGCGGAGTTCAGGCCGCGGTAGACGAGGGTGTTGCGCACCGACACGGCGGTCTTGACGTCGTGGCGATGCGGGGTGCTCACGTTCGCCAGGGTCCGGACCGTCTGGTGCGGCCGGTAGGCGTCGGTGCTCTCCCCCAGGTCGACGACGACGCCGGTGGCGAGTTCGGCGGCGTAGAGCGTGCCGAGGATTTCGTCGGCCTGCCAAGGATGGACCGGCACCCAGACGTAGTCCTCGGGCGCCCGCCGCGAGAACTCCTCCCGCAGACCGCCGAGTTCGTGGTCCAGCAACGCATCCCGGCTCAGCTCGCCGACGCAGCGGAACTCGGCGTGCGCGGGGTGGACGGCGAACCAACGCAGCCGGACATCGGCCCCGGACTCCGGCGCGTAGCGGGCGCGGTCGGCGGCGGAGAACCCGACGCGGCCCTTGTTGAGCACCAGCCGCGGGTGCCCGGTGAGGTGCCCGTCGGCGACGTTGTAGTCCATCGTGGACAGTTCCGCAGCGGACGGCGCGCGGCGCAGTCGGGCAGCCTCGTTGGCGACCGTCGCGGTCAGCTCGGCCAGGACGTCGGCCAGCCGCAACCCGGTCAGCCCCAGCGTTTTCCGCGCGTCGGCGACGAGGGTGCGCGGGTCGGTGACCGGCTCGCCGTTGCGGCGGGCGCTGCCGGGCTCGACCGTCCACGCCTCGAAGGCGCCGCGGCGGGCCCGGAACGTGTAGGTGACGCCGTCCGGGAGGTCCAGCCGGTAGCCGTCGCCGTCGGCCACGGGTTCCAGCATGTGCTCGTAGGACAGCTCCCCGAGCATCTTGTGCACGATCAGGGCACCGGCCGCCCGCCAGGCGGCCGCCTCGTCGATGCTCACTTCTCCTCCAGGCCGAACGTGGTGAACGCGGTGCGGTCGGGCAGCTCGTGCACGGTCTTGCCGCACACGGCGTTGAGGATCACGGCCGCCCGCCACGCGCCGAGGCCGAGGTCGGGCGCGCCGGGCCCGTGGGTGTGCCGTTCGGCGTTCTGCACGAACAGCGACCCCGGCACGTCGAGGGCGACGCGGTAGTCGGCGCCGACGACCAGGCGGCCCTGCCGGTCGCGGCGGACGGCGTCGCCGAGCCCGGCCAGCAGCTTCCCGGCCGGCGCTTCGGTGTACCCGGTGGCCGCGACGACGGCGTCGGTGCGGACGGCCGCGGTCCGGTCCTGCTGGGCGTGCCGCAGCCCGAGTTCGATCTCACCGTCCACAAGGGACGCCGAGACGACCTCGACGCCGGGGGTGAGCACGGCGCCGGGCGGGCCGGTGATGCTGCGGCGGTACAGCTCGTCGTGGATCGCGCCGATCGTCTCGGTGTCGATTCCCTTGTACAGCTGCCACTGGCTCGGTAGCAGCCGGTCGCGGACCGGCTCGGGCAGGCCGTGGAAGTAGGCCGTGTAGTCCGGGGTGAACTGTTCCAGCCCGAGCTTGGAGTACTCCATCGGCGCGAACGCGGGGGTGCGGGCGAGCCAGCGCAGACCGTCCACAGTGGATCGGCTGCGCAGCAGGTCCAGCACCACCTCCGCGCCCGACTGGCCGGACCCGACGACCGTGACGCGGCCGGCGTCGAGCAGCTCCTGCCGGTGCGCGAGGTAGTCGGCCGAGTGCAGGGCCAGGACGCCGGGATCGTGCACCAGCGCCCGCAGCGGCTCTGGGATCGACGGCACCGAGCCGATGCCGAGCACGACGTGGTCGGCGAGCACCGGCTCGGTCCCGGTGACGGTCAGCTCGAACGCGTCGCCTGCCCACCGGATGCCGGCCACCTCGTGGCCGAACCGGCACGAAGGCAGCCGCGCGGCGGCCCAGCGGCCGTAGTCGTCGTACTCGGCACGCGGGATGTGGAACCGCTCGGCGAAGTAGAACGGCAGCAGCCGTCCGCGGTCGCGCAGATAGCTGAGGAAGGAGAACGGGCTGGTCGGGTCGACGAGCGTGACCAGGTCGGCCAGGAACGGCACCTGCAGCGTCGCGCCGTCGATCAGCAGGCCCGGGTGCCAGCGGAACTCCGGGCGGGCGTCGAAGAAGACGGCGTCGAGCCCGGCGACCGGGGCGGCCAGCGCGGCCAGGGACAGGTTGAACGGCCCGATCCCGACACCGGCGAGGTGGTGGCGCCTCACGAAGCGACCGGGCTTTCCCGGCCGGCCACCAGCTCGGCACCCGCGGTGGCGGCGATGTGGTCGAGCAGCGGCGCGTAGTCGTCCGCGGTCGTGTGCGGGTGCAGCAGCGTCAGCTTGAGCCACAGCTGGGCGGCGCCGCCGGGCCCGGTCGGGAGCGTGGCGCGGCCGACGACCGCGGTGCCGGCTTCGAGGAGGGCGCGGCGCACGCGCGCGACGAGGTCGTCGTCGCCGGTCTCGTCGGCGACGACCGGCCGCAGCACCACGGTGGACAGCTCCGGCACGCCCCAGAGCCGCAGGCCGGGGTGCGCCTCGACGCGCCGGGCGACCTCGGCCGCGGTGGCGCAGCAGCGTTCGACGAGGGCGCCGAGGCCGTCGGTGCCGAGCGCGCGCACGGTGACGGCCATCCGGAACGCGTCCGGCCGCCGGGACGTGCGGATCGAGCGGCCGAGCAGGTCGGGCAGGCCGGCTTCGGTGTCGTCGTCGGCGTTGAGGTACTCCGCGCGGACGGTGAGCGAGGCGAGATCGGCGGCTTCCCGGGCGGCGAAGAGGCCCGCGGCGACCGGCTGCCAGCCGAACTTGTGCAGGTCGAGGGCGACGGAGTCGGCCAGGTCCAGCCCGGCCAGCTTCGGCCGCAGGACGTCGCTGCACAGGGCGGTGCCCCCGTAGGCGGCGTCGACGTGAAGGCGGGCCCCGGCACGGCGGCAGACGGCGGCGATCTCCGGCAGCGGATCGAGCGTCCCGGTGTTGGTGGTCCCGGCGGTGGCGACGACGACGCTGCCCGGGGTGAGGACGGCGGCGAGGGCGTCCGGGAGCATCCGGTCGCCTTCGCAGGGGACGACGACGGGGGCGGGCAGGCCGAGCAGCCAGGCCGCGCGGGCCACGCTGTGGTGGGCGTTGGCCCCGCAGAAGGACTGCACGATGCCGGTTTCGCGGGCGAGGAGCAGGCCGAGGAGGTTGGACTCGGTGCCGCCGGTGGTGACGACGGCATCGGGGGACGCGGCGCCGGGGTAACACAACCGGGCGATTCCGGCGGTGAATTCGCGTTCGAGTTCGCTCGCGACGGGAGCCTGGTCCCAGGAGTCCATCGAGGGGTTGAGCGCACTGGCAACGACATCCGCGGCAACGGACACGGCGAGCGGCGGGCAGTGCAGGTGGGCGGCGCAGGCCGGGTCGGCGGGATCGGCCGAGCCCGCGGCCAGCAGGCGGCAGAGTTCTTCGAGGGCGGCTTCGGCACCGACGCCATGGCGGGGCAGTGCGGCGGGCGGCGCGGGATCGGCTACGAGCGCGGCCGGACCGCCTGCCGGAACCGGGCCGCTGCGCTCGGCCACCAAGGCCGCGGGCGGCGCAGCCGGGCCGCCTGCCGGAACCGGACCGCCGCGCTCGGCCACCAGCGCGGCGGGCGCCGCGGGCTCGGCCACCAGAGCCGCGGCCACCGCAGCCGGGCCGCCTGCCGGAACCGGGCCGCCGCGCTCGACCGCCAGCGCGGCGGGCGCCGCAGGCTCAGCCACCAACGCCGCGGGCTCACCGTGCTCGGCCACCAGAGCCGCCGCCACCGCCGCCGGTCCACCGGCCGGCACCGGGCCACCGCGCTCCGCGACCCCCGCCGCCATCCCGCGTAACGCCGCCGGAATCAGCTTGCCGAGCCGTTCTGCGCCGCCGTTGCCTCCGGCCAGCCCGTCTCCCCGCATCGACCCCTGCCTTTCTTAGGGTTGCCTTGCCTACGCTGCGCAACAGTACGGCGACCGACGGCTGCCTGTCATCCGGCCCCGTCCAGCATGCTCGACCGGGTGGCGGGGACGCGTCGGCCATCGGGAGTAGGTTCACCGCGAGGAGGTGACCACCGTGCCCGCGACCCGCTGGGACGTCCTGCTCGCGATCGGCGCCGGCGGCGCGCTGGGCAGCCTCGCCCGGTACGGCATGTCGGTGGCGCTGCCGCACGCGCGGGGCGAGTTCGCCGTCGCGACGCTGCTGACCAACGTGCTCGGCTGCCTGCTCATCGGCGTCCTGATGGCGATACTGACGACCACCGCCCGGCCGCACCCGCTGCTGCGGCCGTTCCTCGGCGTCGGCGTCCTCGGCGGGTTCACGACGTTCTCGACGTTCGTGACCGACACGCTCGACGCGGCGACGACCGGGCGGCTCCTGGGATCCTTGGCGTACCTGGCCGCGTCGGTGGTGCTGTGCCTGACGGCGGTGACGGCCGGGCTGACGGCGACACGCGCGGCGAGGAAGGGACGCTGATGGAGGGACCCGCAACCCGGCTGACGATCTACATCGGCGAGGACGACCACTGGCACCACAAGCCGCTCTACCACGAGATCGTCCGGCGGGCGCGCGACGCCGGCCTGGCGGGCGCGTCGGTGCTGCGCGGCGTGGAGGGCTACGGCGCTTCGTCGATGATCCACACGACACGGATCCTGTCGCTGTCGGAGGACCTGCCGGTGGTGATCGTGATCATCGACGAGGAGCGGAAGCTGCGCGCGTTCCTGCCGCAACTGGACGAGCTGATCGGCGAGGGACTGGTGACCCTCGACAAGGTCGAGGTGGTCCGGCACGTGGGACGGCCGGAGTGACCCTGGTCCTGGTGGCTCTCGGCGGCGCGGCGGGCTCGGTGCTGCGCTACCTGACCGACCGCCGCGTCCAGGCGTGGCGCGATTCGCCGTTCCCATTCGGGACGCTGACGGTGAACATCGCGGGCTCGTTCGTCCTGGGCTTCCTCAGCGGCTGGGCCCTGTACGGCGGCCTGCCGTCCCCGGTGCGCTCGCTGGTGGCGGTGGGATTCTGCGGCGGGCTGACGACGTTCTCGACGTTCGGCTACGAGACGGTCCGGCTGTTCCTGGAGAAGACGCGGCTGTACGCGGTGCTCAACGTCGTGGCGACGGTACTGGCGGGCCTGCTCTCCGGCGGCCTCGGCCTGCTGCTGGCCGCCGCGCTCTGGTCCTGACCCGGATCAGGACCGGTCCGGGCGGCCCAGCCGCCGCTGCACCCGGCCGAGCGCTTCCGTCAGCCGTCCGGCCGCGCCGCCTTCCCTGGCGGCGCGGCGTTCGAGCTTCCACTCCACGTACTCGGCGAGGGTGCTGTCCCGCCACTTGCGCTTCACCCGGCGGCGTTCGCGCAGGATCCGCTGCTCGGCCGCTTCGGCGCGGGCCTCGTCCGGGAGTCCCGTCGCCGCACGCAGGGCGAGGCTTTCGCGTGCCCGGTTGCTGCGGCGCGCGAAAGCCTTGCTGCGGGGGAGGTTCTTGCGCGACGACTTGTCGTTCTCGCCGTACGTGTCGCGACGGTCCTTCAGGTAGCTGAGCCGCTTCTTCTCCTGCGGCGTCTTCCGCCTCACCGGCGCGGCGCCAGCCCGCGCACCTGCTCGAACGGGTCCTCGCCCGTCGGCAGCAGCGCGATCACCGGGGTCGTCAGCCCGTTGTCCACATAGGACTGGACCTGCTCGCGGCACGACTCCACGCTGCCGTGGATCACCAGCTCGTCGACCACCGAATCCGGGATCACCTGGTTGGCCTTCTGCCGGTCGCCCGCCGCCCAGGCCTCGTGCATCGGGGCCAGTGCCTCGCCGCGGCCGAGCCACTCGTGGAACGCCGCGTACACCGGGACCGTCAGGTAGCTGGAGATCAGCATCCGGCCCAGGCCGCGGGCCGCCTCCGCGTCCTCGGTCGGGCACACGAAGATCCGGGCCGCCAGCTCGACGTCCGGCCCGACCTCGGCCCGCACGCGCGGCACGTCCGAGGCCGCCAGCCAGTTCGTGATCGCGCCGTCGGCTTCGCGGGCCGCCAGGCGGAGCATGCCCGGGCGCAACGCCGCCAGCATGATCGACGGCGGCGGGTCGGCCGGGCGCTCCAGGCGGAACTTCGAGACCGCGAACGTCTCGTACTTCTCGGTGACCTTCTCCCCCGTCAGCGCCGCACGCAGGAACCGCAGCGTGTCCCGCGAGCGCGCGAACGGTGCCTCGAAGGCCGCCGCGTTCCAGTTCGACACGATCACCGGGGACGACGCGCCGATGCCGAGGACGAACCGGCCCGGCGCCAGCTCCGCCAGCGTCGCCGCCTGCATCGCCAGCAGGCCCGGCCCGCGCGTGTACACCGGGACGATCGCCGTGCCCAGCCGCAGCTGCGGCGCCCACTGCGAGGCCAGCACCAGCGGCGTGAACGCGTCCGTGCCCGCCGTCTCGGCCGTCCACGCGTCGGTGTAGCCCAGGTCCGGCAGCTGCTCGACCAGCTCGCGGTGCGCCGTCAGCGGCACCCCGGTCAGCGGAATCGTCAGGCCCCAGCGGCTCATGCGCTCTCCTTCTCGACGCTGGACAGCTCGCGCAGCAGCCAGTCCACCTGCGTGCGCATCAGGTTCTCCGCGACCTCTTCGGCCTGCGGCGTCATGTGGGTGGCGCCCGCCAGCGGCAGGAACACGTGCGGGCGGCCCTTCGCCAGCAACGCCGACGACAGCCGCAGCGCGTGCGCGACGAACACGTTGTCGTCGGCCAGCCCGTGCACGATCAGCAGCGCCCGGCTCAGCTCGCCGGCACTCTCGATCAGGGAGTTGTGCGCGTAGCTTTCCGGTTCGTCCTGCGGTTTCCCGAGGTAACGCTCGGTGTAGTGGGTGTCGTACAGCGACCAGTCGGTCACCGGCGCGCCCGCGACCGCCGCGTGGAAGACGTCCGGCCGCCGCAGCACCGCCAGCGCCGACAGGTAGCCGCCGTAGGACCAGCCGCGGATCGCCACGCGTTCGGTGTCCAGCTCCGGGAACTGCGCGGCGGCCGCCTGCAGCGCGTCGACCTGGTCCTGGAGGGTTACGTCGGCGAGGCGCCCGTGGATCTCGCGCTCCCACACCGCGCCGCGGCCGGGGGTGCCGCGGCCGTCCGCCACCAGCACCGCGAAGCCCTGGTCGGCCAGCCACTGCGAGGTCAGGAAGGCGTTGCGGCTCTGCAGGACGCGCTGCGCGTGCGGCCCGCCGTACGGGTCGAGCAGCACCGGCAGCCTGCCCTCGCTGGGCTCGTACCCGCGGGGCAGCAGCAGCGCCGCACGCAGGCCGCGCTCCCCCAGCGTCAGCCAGGTCAGGTTCGGCACGATGTCCGGGTCCACAGTGGACGACTTGATCGCCGCGACCGGCTCGCCGTCCCGCAGCACCGAAACGCGCGGGCCGCTGTACTCCAGGCTCCACGACGAAAGCACGGTGAGCGCGGCGGTCCCGGCACCGTGGTGCACGCCATCCACAGTGGACAGACGGCGGATCGACGAACCCTCGGTGCGGAAGACGTGGATCTGCGTCGGGTCCGCTTCGGACGCACTGAAGAGGATCTCGTCGCCGACGTCGAGCACGGACCGCAGCTGCAGCCCGGCCGGGGTGACGGCCTCGCCGCCGACGAACAGCCGGTGGTCCCCGTCGACCATGCCCTCGGTGACCAGGCGGCCGTCGGGCGTCCACGCCGGGACGCCGCCGACGATGTCGATCCAGTGCTGGTCGGTGGCCGTGTGCACGACCGACGTCGAGCCGTCGGCGACGTCCACGGCGAGCACGTCCATCCGCTTCTGGTCGCGCGGCTGCACGGCCAGCAGCGGCGGGCCGCCCGCCGACCAGTGCACCGAGGCCAGGTACTCCCAGTCGCCGCCGTCGACGTCCACGCGGGAGCCGTCGAGGCCGAGGATCGCCAGCGTCACGACCGCGTTCGTGGTGCCCGCGGCCGGGTAGGCGACGACGTTGGCGGGATTCTGCGGGTTGGCCGAGTCGGCGATGGTCCAGCGCGGCACCGGGCCGCGGTCGGCGCGCTCGGCCAGCAGGCTGTGCCCGTCCGGGGACCACCAGTAGCCGCGGGTGCGGTCCATCTCCTCCGCGGCGATGAACTCGGACAGGCCCCAGGCGACGTCTTCGCTGTCTTCACCGGCCAGCACGCGGTCGTCGCCGGTGGCCAGCTCCAGCACGTGCAGCCGCCGGTTCTGGACGTAGGCGACGTGCGTGCCGGTGGGGTTGGGCCGCGGGTCGATGACCGCGCCGTCCACGCGCAGCGTCACCTCGCCGGAGGCGAGATCCAGGGTGTAGAGCTTGCCCGAGAGCGTGAACACCGCGACGGTGAAGCCCGCGTCGACGCCGTAGTGGACGACCCCGCCACCGGTCTCGCGGGCCCGCTCGCGCCGCGCCCGCTCCTCGGCGGGCAGCTCCTCTTCACCGGGCAGCAGCTCGGCGGCGTCGACCAGCTTGGTCTCGGCGCCGGTCGCCAGGTCGGCCGACCAGAGGCTGTGCCGGGGATCGGTGCCCGACTCCGCGCGCAGGAACAGCACGCGGGAGCCGTCCGGGGCGACCCGGAACTCCTTCGGCGCGCCGAGGGTGAAGCGCTGGGTCCGGGCCTGCTTGCGGAGGAACGGGAGGTCGTCGACATCGGTCACGCCCGCACTCTTTCAGACGCTCATGCCGGTACGCCAACACCCTTCAGTCTCGCGAGTTCCGCGCCGGCGTCGAAGCCCGGTTCGGGGAACCGCGGCGCCAGCTCGGCGAGGGTCTCCACGAGCAGCTCGGCGACCGCCCAGTTGCGGTACCACTTGTGGTCGGCGGGCACCGCGTACCACGGCGCGTGCGCGGTCGACGTCTTCTCGAAGATGTCGGCGTAGGCCTGCTGGTAGGCGGGCCAGTGCCCGCGTGCCTCGAGGTCACCGGGGTTGTACTTCCAGCGCTTCTCCGGCGTGACGAGCCGGGCCTTGAGCCGCTTGAGCTGCTCTTCCGGCGAGATGTGCAGGAACACCTTGACGACGGTCGTGCCCGCTTCGGTCAGCTCCTTCTCGAAGGCGTTGAGTTCGGCGTAGCGGCGGCGCCGTTCGGCCGCGGTGAGCAGGCCGTTGACCCGCGGGACGAGGATGTCCTCGTAGTGCGAGCGGTCGAAGACGCCGATCTGGCCGGGCGCGGGCAGCTGCTTGCGGATCCGCCACAGGTAGTGGTGCCGCTGCTCGGCCGCCGTCGGCTTCTTGAACGCGGCGTAGCGGACGCCCATCGGGTTGACCAGGCCGAGCACGTGCGACACCGTGCCGCCCTTGCCGGAGGTGTCCATGCCCTGCAGCACCAGCAGGACGCTGCGCCGTCCTCCGCCGACGCCCTCGGCGAAGAGGGCCTCCTGCAGCGCGGACAGCCGGTCGGCCGCGTCGCCGAGCTTGGCGAGAGCCTTGGCCTTCTTGCCGGGCCCGACCGGGATCGACCCGGGGTCCGGCAGCTCCCCGTCGATGCGCAACGCGTCCCGGACCCGGCTGCCTGCATCCTTCTTCGCCATCTCGCGACGATAACGACTCCCCCGCCGGTTTTCCTGTCGAGCGCGCGGCGCAGCGAATCGAGGGTCGTGTCCGGAGATTGCGCAACGAACAACGGGTGAAAGCAACGATTCCCGGCTGAACTCTGCGTCTCCTGCCTCTAACCTGAACGCATGACGACGTTCGCCGGCCGGGAGACCGCCGCCACCACCGCTGCGAGCTTCATCCAGCTCGACGAGCAATGGAGCACGCACAACTACCACCCGCTGCCCGTCGTGATCGCCGAAGCCGCCGGCGCCTCCGTGACCGACGTCGAGGGCCGGTCCTACCTCGACTTCCTGTCCGGGTACTCGGCGCTGAACTTCGGCCACCGCCACCCCGCCCTGATCGCCGCCGCCGTCGAGCAGCTCGGGCGCGTCACGCTGACGTCGCGGGCGTTCCACCACGACCAGCTCGGGCTGTTCTGCCGCGAGCTGGCCGAGCTGACCGGCACCGAGCTGGTGCTGCCGATGAACTCCGGCGCCGAGGCCGTCGAGTCCGCGGTCAAGGTCGCGCGCAAGTGGGCCCACCAGGTCAAGGGCGTGCCGGACGGCACCGCCGAGATCATCGTGGCCGGCTCGAACTTCCACGGCCGCACCACCACGATCGTCTCCTTCTCCACCGACGAGACCGCCCGCGCCGACTTCGGCCCGTTCACCCCGGGCTTCGTCACCGTGAAGTACGGCGACGCGGCCGCGCTGCGCGACGCGATCACCCCGCGCACGGCGGCGGTCCTGCTGGAGCCGGTGCAGGGCGAGGCCGGCGTGATCGTGCCGCCGGATGGCTACTTCGCCGAAGTCCGCTCCGCCTGCGACGAGCACAACGTGCTGCTGATCGCCGACGAGATCCAGTCCGGGCTGGCCCGCACCGGCACCGTGCTGGCGCTGGACCACGAGGGTGTCCGCGCCGACGTCTACACCCTGGGCAAGGCGCTCGGCGGCGGCATCCTGCCGGTGTCGGCGGTCGTCGGCCGCCGGGACGTCCTCGGCGTGCTCAAGCCGGGCGAGCACGGCTCGACCTTCGGCGGCAACCCGCTGGCCTGCGCGGTCGGCCGCGCGGTGATCAAGCTGCTCTCGACGGGCGAGTTCCAGCAGCGCTCGGCCGAGCTGGGCGCCCACCTGCACGACCGGCTGACCGCGCTGATCGGCAACGGCCTGTCCGAGGTCCGCGGCCGCGGGCTGTGGGCGGGCATCGACATCGCTCCCGGCGGCCCGTCCGGCCGCGAGGCGTCCGAGGCGCTGTCGGCGCGGGGCGTGCTGTGCAAGGAGACGCACGAGCGCACGCTGCGGGTCGCGCCGCCGCTGGTGATCACCCGCGAGGAACTGGACCGCGGCATCGACGCGATCGCCGAGGTCGTCCGCCCCTGAAACCACCGGATGCCGCCGGGTGAGCCTCCCGCCCCGGCGGCATCCGGGAGCACAACGCCGGGTTCGCGCGTTGTGCCCGGTATGGGATGGGTGGAGCGGCCGCTGGCGGGCACCGAGAGCGTGACCCCGGCGGAGCTGTACGAACAGGGGAAGCGGCTGCGGGAGAAGACCCCGGTGACGCTGCACGACCACGCCGTCGCGGCCGCGGACCGGCCGACGCCGGAGCAGTACTTCGCGGCGACCAACGCCGGGCGGCTGCCGGAACTGGTGCAGCTGCGCCGGGAGCGGATGCTCGCCTCGCCGTTCACGTTCTTCCGCGGCGCGGCCGGGCTGATGGGCGCCGACCTCGCCGGCACGCCGTCGTCCGGGGTCACCGCGCAGCTGTGCGGGGACGCGCACGCGGCGAACTTCGGGCTCTACGGCACGCCCGAGGGCAAGATCGTGATGGACATCAACGACTTCGACGAGACCGTCCCGGGCCCGTGGGAGTGGGACCTCAAGCGGCTCGCGGCCAGCCTGGTGCTCGCCGGCCGTGAGGGCGGCATCGGCGAGTCCGGCTGCCGCGAGGCCGCCGAAGACGCCGTTAAGTCCTACCGCCGGACCATCCGCGCGCTGGCCGAGCTGCCGTTCCTGCGGTCGTGGAACGCGCTGCCGGACTCGTCGGTGCTGTCGAAGGCGCGGGCGGACGAGCTGATCGACGACTTCGCCGACGCGGCCGGGAAGGCCCGCAAGAACACCAGCGCGAAGGTCGCGGCGAAGTGGACCGAGCGCGTCGACGACCACGAGACCGGCCTGTCACGGCACCGGTTCGTCGAGGACCCGCCGGTGCTGACGCACGTCAGCGAGGAAACGGCCGAAGCCGTCGCGACCGGCCTGACGTCCTATGTGGACACCCTGCGCGAGTCGCGCCGGACGCTGATCACCCGCTACCGCCTCGCCGACGTGGCGTTCCGCGTCGTCGGCATGGGCAGCGTCGGGCTGCGCAGCTACGTCGCCCTGCTGCACGGCAACGACGACGAAGACCTGGTGCTGCAGGTGAAACAGGCCCAGCCCGCCGCACTGGCGCCGTACCTGGGCCTGCCCCCGGCCGCCCACGAAGGCCGCCGCATCGTCGACGGCGCCCGCCTGGTCCAGGCGGAAACGGACATCCTCCTGGGCTGGACCACCATCGGCGGCGTGCCGTTCATCGTCCGCCAGTTCCGCAACCTCAAGGGCGACCTGAACCCGGCGGAGCTGGACAAGAACCACCTCGACGACTACGGCAGGCTCGCCGGCGCGCTGCTGGCCCGCGCCCACACGCGCTCACTGCACCCGAAGCTGCTGTCGGGGTACTTCGCGGAGGATTCGGAACTGGACGAGGTTTTGGGCGCCTACGCGGTCCGGTACGCGGACCGGACGGAAGCCGACCACGCCGCCTTCGCGCGAAGCTGACCGCCCGGGTCCGCGGTCACCTCCGGTGTCGCGTGCCTCAGCCCACCAGGGCGGCGACGTCCGCGGCGCAGCCCCAGGCGAGGGTGATTCCCGCGCCGCCGTGGCCGTAGCAGTGGACGACGTCGTCCACGCGCTCCAGGCGGACCTCGCGGCGGAACGGGCGCAGGCCCACCAGGGACCGCAGCACCTTCGCCTCCGCCAGGCGGGGCTCCAGCTCGCGGCAGCGGCGGAGGATGTCCGCCGTCACGCCGGGGTTCGGCTCGGTGTCGCCGCGGCCCGGCTCCTCCGTGCCGCCGCACACCACGTGCTTGCCGTGCGGGATGACGTACGTGACGCCCGGGCCCGTCTCGTCCACCGCGAACCCCGGCAGGCCCGGGTCGGTCAGGTGCACGACCTGGCCGCCGACCGGGACCATCGAGTCGTCGCCCGCCAGGCGGCCCGCGCCGAGGCCCGCCGCGTTGACCACCACGCCCTGGCCCGCCAGCGACGTCACCGGCCGGTACTCGACGCGCACGCCCAGCGCGGTGACGCGGTCCAGCAGCCAGGCCAGGTACACCGGCGTGTCGACCAGTGCCGTGGTGAACTCCAGGCGGTCGCCGTCGCGGACCGGGTCGGTCATCGCCGTGAGCCACTGCGGGTCGTCCTCGCCCGCCGCGAGGAGGACGCGGCCGCGGCGGAACCGCACGCCCGGGGCGTCCTGCTCGCGCAGCACTTCGAGCGTCGTGGCGGTCCAGCGCACGATCCGCTCGTCCGGGCGGCGCACCGGCGGGTAGAGCACCCCGCCGGCGACCGCCGAGGTGGACGCCTCCGGCGGCGCCGCGGCGGCGACCGTGACCTCGTGCCCCGCTTCGGCCAGCCGGTACGCGCTGCTCAGCCCGACGATCCCGGCCCCGACGACTGTGACCCGCATGCGCTCCTCCCGAGTGATCTCCCCGCATGGTGGCGCACCCACGGTCCCGGGCGCGCCCCGGGGGCCCTCGCCCGGGTGAGCCGGAGGTCACCGAACCGAAGCCTGCGCGCTGAAAGACGCTTTCGTCTCATCTGGCGCAGCGAAAGGGACTTTCCTCGCATCGGACGCCAGGAACGTCCCTTTCGGCACGCGCCGGCCGGGGGCTCCAGGCCGCATGCCGGGAAGACGCCCGTCGGCCGCGGCTACGCTCGCGCAGGTGAGGACGATGTGGGCACCGGCCGCGGTCTGCGGCGCTCTCGCCCTGCTGCTGGGCCTGCCCTTCGCGGGCGGCACCACCCCCGGCTCGGTCGACGCCGCCGCCGCGGCCGCCGTCGCGCACCTGAGTCCCGGCGTCGTCCGCGTGCTGCTCCTGCCGACCGAGCCGTTCGTGGTCCTGGCGCTGGGCCTGCTGGCCGTCGCGCTCTGCCTGCGCGCCGGACGGCGGCTGGAGGCCGCGCTCGCGCTCGGCGCGCCGCTGCTGGCGATCCTGCTGACCGGGTGGCTGCTCAAGCCGCTCTACGACCGCTGGAAGAACGGCACCCTCGTCTACCCGAGCGGCCACACGGTGAGCCTGGTCGCCGTGCTGACCGTGCTCGTCCTGGTGACGCGCCGGGTGATCGTGGTGGTGCTGGCGGCCGTCGCGCTGCTGGCGGCCGCGGCCGGGCTGGTCGGGATGGGCTACCACTACCTCACCGACGTCGCGGGCGGGACGCTGTTCGCCGTGGCGGTCGTGCTGGCTACCTGGCCGGTGCCGCGTCGCGCGCCAGCGCCGTCAGGCGGCTGACCGCGCGCAGGTACTTCTTGCGGTAGCCGCCGTTGACCATCTCGTCGGTGAACAGCGACGGCAGCGGGTCGCCCGACACGACCACCGGGATCGCCCGGTCGTAGAGGCGGTCGGCGAACGCCACCAGCCGCAGCGCCACGTTCTGGTCCGGTGCCGGGTGGATGCCGCGCAGGTGGACTCGTGTCACGCCGTCCAGCAGCCGCCCGTAGCGCGACGGGTGCAGTGACGCCAGGTGCTCGCAGAACGCGTCGAAGTCGTCCACAGTGGACCCTTCGTGCGCGGCCGCCGACTCTTCCAGCGAAGCTGGCGGAACCGGCGGCGGGGCCTCCGGCAGGCCGCGGTGGCGGTAGTCCGGGCCGTCCACGCGGACCACGCCGAAGCGGGCCGACAGCGACTGGATCTCGCGCAGGAAGTCCTCCGCGGCGAACCGGCCCTCGCCCAGCTTCTCCGGCAGCGTGTTCGACGTCGCCGCGACGTACACGCCCGCGTCCATGACCTCCTGCAGCAGCCGCGTCACCAGCGTCGTGTCGCCCGGGTCGTCCAGCTCGAACTCGTCGATGGCCAGGATCCGGTGCTCCGACAGCCGCCGGACGGCCTCGGCGAAGCCCAGCGCGCCGACCAGGTGGGTCAGCTCGACGAACGTGCCGTACGCCTTGGGCGACGGCGCCGCGTGCCACGTCGAGGCCAGCAGGTGGGTCTTGCCGACACCGAACCCGCCGTCGAGGTAGAGCCCCATCGGCCCGGACGGCCCGGCGGTCCCGCCGAAGAGCCGGAACCGCTTCTTCTCGCGGCGTGCCCCCACCTTCGCGGCGAACGCCGAGCAGGCCTCGACCGCGGCGGACTGGCTCGGCTCGTCCGGGTTCGGGATGTACGTCTCGAACCGGACGGCGTCGAAGCGCGGCGGCGGCACCAGCGCGGTGATCAGCTCGTCGGCGCCGAGCTCGGGTCGGCGGTCCACCAGGTGCGCGGGCATGGTCGCAGAGCCTAGCCACGCCGCGCACGACGGCGGGCGGGGATGTCCCCCGGTCGAGACGCAGTTCACGCCCGTGCTGGGATGATCACGTGCGGAGTGTGTGGCCCCTGGCGACCGGCGAGCTGACCGGGACGGACCTGGAGGAGATCTACGCCTACCCGGCGGCGCCGGACCGCCCGTGGGTGCAGGTGAACTTCGTCGCGTCCGCCGACGGCGCCGTCGAGATCGGCACCACCTCCGCCGGGCTCTCGCACGCCGCCGACCGCGAGATCTTCCTGCTCGGCCGCGACCTCGCCGACGTCGTCCTGGTCGGGGCCGGCACCGCACGCGCCGAGAACTACCGCGGCGTCGTCCCGAGCCGCAGGCGCCTGGAGCGCCGCCGCCGTCTGGGCTTCACCGGGGTGCCGCCGATCGCCGTCGTCACGCGCACCGCGGACCTCGACCCGGCGTCCCGGCTGTTCACCGAGACCGCCGTGCCCCCGATCGTGGTCACCACCGGCACCGCCGACACGCGCGCGCTGGAGGCCGCCGGCGCGGAGATCCTGCGGGCCGGGCAGGACGACGTCGACCTGCCCCGCGCCCTGGACCTGCTGGCCGGAAAGGGTCTGCGCCGCGTCGCGTGCGAGGGCGGGCCGCAGCTGTTCGCCCGGATGATCGCCGCCGACCTCGTCGACCAGCTGTGCCTGACCGTCGCGCCGCTGCTCGTGGCCGGGACAGCGTCGCGCATCGCCACCGGGATGGCCAGTGTCCCCCGCGAGCTGGCACTGGCCTCGATCCTGGTCGAGGACGGCTTCACGTTCCTGCGCTACCGCCGGGACGCCGGATGACCGACGACGCCGACCTGCTCGCCCGCGCCGCGGGCGGCGACGACACCGCGTTCGGCGCGCTCGTGCGGCGGCACACGCCCCGCATGTACCGCGTCGCGCTGCGGATCACCGGCAGCGCGGCCGAGGCCGAGGACGTCGTGCAGGAGGCCTGGCTGGCCGCGTGGCGCTCGCTCGCCGCCTTCCGGCGGGAGTCCGCGGTGTCGACCTGGCTCTACCGGGTCGTCACCAACAGCGCGCTCGCCGTGCTGCGCCGCCGCCGTCCCACGGTGTCGCTCGACGACCCCACTCCGCAGTCCACAGTGGACAGCGCGTTGCTCGCCGCCGCGGAACCGGGGCCCGAAGGCCGGGTCGTGCGGGCCGAAGAGGTGGACGCAGTGCTGCGCGCGATCGGCAGGCTCGAAGTGTCCCAGCGCGTGCCGCTCGTGCTGCGCGAACTGGAGGGACTCAGCTACGAAGAGGTCGCCGACGTCCTCGACGTCAACGTCAGTGCCTTGCGTTCCCGGCTGCACCGGGCCAGGGTGGCGCTGCTCGCCGAACTGAGGGAGCGGTGATGGCCGAGACCCCCGATCCCGAGCGGGATCCCCGCTGGGACGCCGTGCGCCGGGCGGCCGCCCGCCGGGTGCCGACCCCGCCCGGCCTGGTCGAACGCGTGCTGCGGGCCGTCGCACGCAACCGCCGGACCGCCGTGGAGGTCCCGCTGGAGACGGGACGGCTGAGCGTCACCGAGGCCGTCGTCGTCCGGCTGGCCGAGACGATCGCCGCGGACCGGGCGCCCGACGGCGTGCGGGTGTCGGCCGTCGCGGTCGAGGACGACGTCGTGCAGGTGCTCGTGTCGGTCCGCTTCGGCGTCGTCGCCGAAGCGGCCGCCGAGGCGCTGCGGCGGGAGCTGACCGCCGAGCTGTCCCGCCAGGTCGGCACCGCCACCACGGTGAACGTGCACGTCGTGGACGTCCACCCCGGGTAAGGGTTCCCCCGATCGGGCGACCTTGCGTGAGGGTTTGGCGGTCGCGGGCATCGTAAGGGCGACAAGTCCCGGCGAGAGGAGCCCGCCCGCATGCACCCGGAACGGATAGAGAGCCCCGGCCGCGTCACGCCGCTGACCGAGCAGGGCCCGGCCACCCCGCTGAACGAGGAAGGCGCCGCCGGGCGCACCACCATCGCGTCGCTGGTCGTGCAGAAGGTCGCGGGCCTGGCCGCCCGCGAGGTGACCGGCGTGCACACCCTCGGCGGGGGCGGGGTGTCGCGCGCGATCGGCGCGCTGCGCGAGCGGATCCCCGGCTCCGGCACGGTCACCACCACCGGGGTGTCGGTGGAGGTCGGCGAGAAGCAGACGGCGATCGACCTCGACGTCGTCGTCGAGTACGGCGCCCGCATCGCCGACGTCGCCCGCGCGGTGCGGCGCAACGTCATCACCGCGGTCGAGCAGATCACCGGCCTCGAGGTGATCGAGGTCAACATCGCGGTCAACGACATCTTCCTGCCGGGCGACGACGAGCCCGAAACGAGCCGGGTCGAATGAACCAGTCCAAGGAGGACATGTGAACGCCACGCAGACCGGGCTACTGGCCGGGCTCATCCTCGGCCTCGCCGCGACCCAGGGGTTCACCGCGTTCCTGGTGACACTGGCCGTCGGCATCATCGGCCTGGTCACCGGCCGGGTGCTCGACGGCGAACTCGACCTCGGCGAGCTGTTCGGCAAGGGCCGCGACCGATGAGCCCCGTCCTCGACGTGCCGCGGCAGCTCGCCGAACCGGCCGAGCGCGGCACCCTCACCGTCGGGCACGCGGTGGTGCGCAAGATCGCGCAGCACGCCGCCGACCAGGTGCCCGGGACCGCCCGCGACGGCCGGAAGGGCGCGAAGGCGAAGGTGGGCGGCCTGGACAACGACGTCGACCTCGCGCTCGACCTCGCCCTGCGGTACCCGGCGCCGGTGCGCGCGGTCGTCGGCGACGTGCGGGCGAAGGTCACCGAAGAGGTCGAGCTGCTCACCGGCTACCGCGTGAAGACGCTGGCCGTGACGGTGTCCGCGCTGCTGCCGGACGTCGCGCCGAGGGTGCGGTAGCCGTGCGCCCGTTCGTCCGCATCGTCGCCACCCTGCTCGGCCTGGCGTTCGCGGCCGCCGGGGCCCTGCTGGCCCTGGAGGTCGGCTGGCACTGGGCGCGCCCGGGCGCGGCGCCCCTGGTGGTGCCGTGGCCGCGCTGGCGGGCCGGACTCGCCGCGCTGGGCTGGGACGCCTACGCCGTCCGGATCGGCGCGGGCGTGGTCGCCGCGGCGGGCCTGGTGCTGCTGGTGTGCGCCCTGGCCGCCCGCAGCCGCGCGGTACGGCTGGCCGATCCGGCCGAGGAGGTCAGCGTGGCGACGTCGCCGCGGTCGCTGGCCAGGCTGGTCGGGCTCACCGTGCGCGCAGGACAACGTCGCGGGCGCGACGGTCACCGCGAGCGCCCGCCGGATCCGCGTCCGCGCGAAGAGCACCCTGGAGACCGAAGGCGAGCTGCGGCCACGGCTGCTGCAGACCGTGTCCGCGCTGCTCGACGAGGTCCCGCTGGCCCGGCGGCCGAAGGTCTCGGTCGTCGTCGACTCGCCGAAGGACCGCCGATGAGCAAGCCGATCGCCGCCAAGGCGCTTTCCCGGTCGTACGCGGGCGAACGCACGCTGACGTTCGTCGTCGGGCTGCTGGCTCTGCTCGGCGGCGCACTGGCCGTGGTGGTCGGCTACGGCCTGCTCGGCGAGTTCCGCGGACGGCGGAGCCTGCTGGACCCGATCGCGCTCGACTGGCTGGCCGGGCACGCGACCGCCGCGCGGATCGCCGCCATCGTGCTCGGCGTCCTGCTGTGCGTGCTCGGGCTGTGGCAGGCACTGCGCGCGCTGCGCCCGGAACCGCGGCCGGACCTGGAGCTCGACCGCACCGAGGGTGCCGAGCTGGTGGTCACCGCGGGCGCGATCGCCGGTGCGGTGCAGGCGGACGCCGAACGGCTCGGCGGCGTCACCCGGGCCCGGGTCCGGGCGGTGGGGTCGCGGACTTCTCCGGCGTTGCGCATCACGCTGTGGCTGCGCGAAGGCACGGATCTCAAGGACGTCTGGGCCGGCCTGGACACCGGCGTGCTGACCAGGGCGCGGGAGTCGCTCGGCCTGGCGTCGCTGCCGGCCGCCGTCCGGCTGGAACTCGACACGAGCCCGGCGAAACGCGTGCGCTGAACCGGGATCTTCCGCAGAATGCGGGGCATGGCCCTCCCCCTGCAGCCGCCGCTGAAGCCGATGCTCGCCAAGCCCGCGAAGACCATCCCGGACTCCGGCGGCCTGCTGTTCGAACCGAAGTGGGACGGCTTCCGCTGCGTCGTCTTCCGCGACGGCGACGAGCTGACCCTGCAGTCCCGCGCGGAGAAGCCGCTCAACCGGTACTTCCCGGAGGCGGTCGCGCGGCTGCTGGAGATCCTGCCGCCGCGGGTGGTGCTGGACGGCGAACTCGTCGTCGCGCGCGGCGGGCGGCTCGACTTCGACGCGCTCACCCAGCGGATCCACCCTGCCGAAAGCCGGATCACGCTGCTGGCGGCCGAGCAGCCCGCCGAGTTCGTCGCCTTCGACGTGCTCGCCCTCGGCGACGACGTCCTGCTCGACGAGCCGACGTCGGTACGGCGCGAACGGCTCGTCGAGCTGGCGGGCGAGAAGTTCCCGCTCACCCCGGCCACCACCGACCCGGCCACCGCCCGGCACTGGTTCGAGCTGTTCGAAGGCGCCGGTCTCGACGGCGTCATCGGCAAGCCGCTCGACGAGCCCTACACGCCCGGCAAGCGCGTGATGGTCAAGTACAAGCACCTGCGGACCGCGGACTGCGTGCTGGCCGGGCTGCGCTGGCACGTCGACGGCGGCCCCGGCGAGCTGGTCGGTTCGTTCCTGCTGGGCCTGCACGACGAGCAGGGCGTGCTGCACCACGTCGGCACCGTCGGGTCGTTCCCGAAGGATCGCCGCCGCGAGCTGGCCGCGGAGCTGGCGCCGCTGATCACCGACGGCGAGGACCACCCGTGGGGCGGGCGGGCCACCGGCGAGGCGCAGCGCGTCCCCGGCGGCATCTCGCGCTGGCGGGCCACCGAGCACGAATGGGTGCCGCTGCGGCCCGAGCGCGTCGTCGAGGTCGCCTACGAGAACACCGAAGGCGGGATGCCGTCGCGGTTCCGGCACAACGCGCGGTTCGTGCGGTGGCGGCCCGATCGCGAAGCCGCCTCGTGCGACTACAGCCAGCTCGACGAACCGGCCCGGTACGACCTCGACGCGGTGTTCCGCGGCCAGGTGGTGCGGACCCGCTAACCCGCGTCCCACACCGGCCGTGCGAAGCTCGGCGGTACCCCGACCCTTGATCGACGTGAGGACCCCGCCCGTGCGCCGCCGCCGTTCCCGTCTCCTGGTCGCGCTGCTGGCCCTGGCCTCCGCCGCGGGCTGTGCCGCGGGGCCGTCGGTCCGGCCCCCGCTGGTGGAGAACGACGGGAAGACCACGGCCGCCACGCCGTCCGGCACCCCGGCGGTGCCGCTGCCGCCGCTGGGCGAACCGCAGTCGCCGTCGCTGAAGTGGGCCGACTGCGACGACGACACCCGGCAGCGGATCGGCACCCCCGGCGTCCCGGACAGCCTGCACTTCAGCTGCGCCCGCGTCACCGCGCCGCTCGACGCGCCCGGCGAGCCGCGGCGGTCGGTGGTGCGGCTGCTGGCGCTCAAGGTGGGCACCGGCCCGGTGCCGCTGGTCGTGGTCAACGACGTCGACGGCGATCCCGGCACCGTGTACGCCGCGCGGCTGGCCGCGACGCTGCCGCCTGCGTTCCTGGAGAAGTTCTCGCTGATCGGCGTCGACCGGCGCGGCACCGGGATGTCCGGTGCCGCCCAGTGCGTGCCGCCCGACATCCGGCACGACCTCATCGACGCCGACCCGGCCGAGGGCGGCTTGGGCGACGTGCTGGACGCGGCCCGCAAGGCCGGTCAGCAGTGCGCGATCGAGCTGGACGACTCCCAGACCGCGCTCGACAGCTGGCGCACCGCGGGCGACCTCGACGAGCTGCGCCGCCAGCTGGGCATGGACCGGCTGACCGCGCTCGGCCGCGGCGACGGTTCGAAGGTGCTGGCCGACTACGCGGTCCGGTTCCCCGGCCAGGTCGGGCGCATGGTGCTCGACGGCGTGCCCGACCCCGGCGCGGACACCGCGGCGGTGCTCGACGCCGTCGCCGCAGGCGCGCAGTCCACATTGGACGCCTTCGGCGCGGACTGCGCGGCCCGCCACTGCGCCATGGGCGACCCGAAGGCGGCGCTCGCCGCGCTCACCGACCAGCTGCGGCGCACCCCGCCGTCGACCGACGAAGGCGCCGCCTTCGGCCCGGGCGTCGCGATGTTCGCCGTCTACTCGGGACTCTCGCAGCGGGCACGCTGGCCGGAGCTGGCCGACGCGATCACCGCGGCCCGCGGCGGGAACATCGGGCCGCTGAGCGCGTTCGCCGCCCCGGTGCTGCACGACACGCGGGCCCAGCCGTCGCGCATCGACGTCACGATCGCCACCCGCTGCAACGACAGCCAGACCCGGCTCTCGGCCGACCAGCTCGACCAGGTCGCGGCCGGGATGCGCGCGAAGTACCCGCAGTTCGGCACGGTCGTCGCCCAGCAGCTGGCCTGGTGCGGCCCGTGGCCGGTGCGCACCGAGCCGCTGCCGCCGCCGGGCGCGCCGGGCGCCCCGCCGATCCTGGTGACGGCGACGGCGGCGGACCCGGTGACCCCCCAGGTAGGCAGCACCCGCGCGGCCGACCGCATGCCGTCCGCGGTGACGATCACCTGGCAGGGCGCGGGCCACGGCGCGGTCGGCGCCTCCCCCTGCGTCACCGACGCGGTCCGCGCCTTCCTGGTGGACGGCAAGGTCCCGGCCAACGGAACCCTCTGCCCCGCCTGACCCCGCAACTCACGTGATCCCGCCCGTAACTCACGTGATCAGAGCCGTAACTCGCGTGATCGGGGCCGGAACTCGCGAGTTACGGCTTCAATCACGCGAGATCCGGCTTCAATCACGCGAGTTACGGCTTCAATCACGCGAGATACGGCTTCAATCACGCGGGTTACGTCAGTGGCGGTTGTGGAGGCGGGCGGCCTGGCGGGTCAGGTGGTTGCGCTCGGCCAGGCTCGGGGCCTGGTCCGCCGCCTCGACGTACAGCTTCGCCGCCGTCTCGAGGTCGCCGTCGCGTTCGTGGAGGTATGCCGAGACCGCCGTGTAGCGCGGCACCGAGGCGTCCAGCTCCGCCAGTGCCGCCAGGCCCGCACGCGGCCCGTCCGCTTCGCCGACGGCGACCGCGCGGTTGAGCCGCACGACCGGGCTGCCGGTGAGGCGGACCAGCTCGTCGTACCACTCGACGATCTGGACCCAGTCGGTCTCGCTCTGCTCCGGCGCGTCGGCGTGCAGGGCCGCGATCGCCGCCTGGGCCTGGAACTCGCCCAGCCGGTCGCGGGCCAGCGCCGCCTGCAGGATCTCGACGCCCTCCGCGATCAGCGTGGTGTCCCACCGGGAGCGGTCCTGCTCGGCCAGCGGGACCAGGCTGCCGTCAGCGGCCGTCCGGCTCGCGCGGCGGGCGTGGTGCAGCAGCATCAGCGCGAGCAGCCCCGCCACCTCCGGGTGGTCGTAGGCCGCCGCGAGCTGCCGGGTCAGCCGGATCGCCTCGGCCGCGAGGTCGACGTCGCCGGAGTAGCCCTCGTTGAACACCAGGTACAGCACGCGCAGCACGGTGGCGACGTCGCCGGGCCGGTCGAACCGCACGCCCGACACGGTCTTCTTGGCCCGGCTGATCCGCTGCGCCATGGTCGCCTCGGGCACCAGGTAGGCCTGCGCGATCTGCCTGGTGGTCAGCCCGCCGACCGCCCGCAGCGTGAGCGCGACCGCCGACGACGGCGTCAGCGACGGGTGCGCGCACAGGAAGTACAGCTGGAGCGTGTCGTCCACCGCGGCCGCCGGCCCGGGCGCCACCTCGGCGTCGACGACGTCCTCGCGACGGCGGCGGGCGGCGTCGGCTCTGGTCGCATCGAGGAATTTCCGCCACGCGACGGTGACCAGCCAGCCCTGCGGATCCCGCGGCGGGTCGACGGGCCAGCCGCGGATCGCCTCGACCAGCGCCTCCTGCACGGCGTCCTCGGCCGCCGCGAAATCGGCTCCGCGGCGGACGAGGATCCAGAGCACCTTCGGCGTGAGGCTGCGGAGCAGGACCTCGTCCATCGGCGGCGTCACTCGGTGATGGTCGGCGGCACGCCGTAGAACGGCCGCAGCTCGAGCCACTCGTGGATCGGCTCCCCGCCCGGCCCGGGCGCCGCCGACAGCTCCGCGGCCAGTTCGAGCGCCCGCTCGTAGCTGTCGACGTCGATGACCGTCCAGCCGGCGATGAGGTCCTTGGTCTCCGGGAACGGGCCGTCGGTGACCGGCGGGCGCCCCTCGCCGTCGTAGCGGACCCACGTCCCCTCCGGCGCGAGGGCCTGGTGCTCGACGAACTCGCCGGTCTTCTGCAGCTTGACCGCGAAGTCCTGCATGTACTGGACGTGCGCGGAGATCTCCTCCGGCTTCCACTGGTCGATGGGTGCGTCGCAGTTCGCCGGGGCCGGGGCGCCGCGGTAGTGCTTCAGCAGCAGGTACTTCGCCATCGTCGTTCTCCTCCAGGTCGTCGCGGCCCATTCTGGCCGCAGCCACCCCGGGGACGGAGCCGGTTGCGGGTTCTCGACATCCCGGCGGAGAAAATTTTTACTGGCGGTAGGACTCCACTTCGGAGACCGGGCGGGCCGCGGCTTCGTCGGGGTTCTCGTGGAACTCCGTCTTCGCGCGCCGCTGCCGGAGCAGGTCCCAGCACTGGTCGAGCTGCTGCTCGATCGCCGTGAGCCGGTCGCGGTCGCCGCCGCTCAGTCCCACGCCGACCGAGCGCGACCGCAGCTCGTGCTCCTCCGCGATCAGCTCGTCGATCCGGCCCAGGATCTCGCCGTCGGCCATCGTGTTCCTCCTCGTTCACGGGTACTCGTCCCAGACGCTACCCCGGTCCCGGGAATTCCCGCCGCGCCTGCGTCGTTGACCAGGGCATGAGCACCGTTGAGCTGACCGCCGAGAACTTCGACCAGACGGTAACCGACAACGAGTTCGTCCTGATCGACTTCTGGGCGAGCTGGTGCGGACCGTGCCGCCAGTTCGCGCCGGTCTACGAGAAGGCCTCCGAAAAGCACGAGGACATCGTCTTCGGGAGCGTCGACACCGAAGCGCAGCAGCAGCTCGCCGCCGCCTTCGACGTCCGCTCCATCCCGACACTGGCCATCATCCGGGACAAGACCCTGATCTACGCCCAGCCCGGCGCGCTGCCCGAAGCCGCCCTCGAAGACCTGATCCGGCAGGCCCGCGAGGTCGACATGGACGAGGTCAAGCGCAAGGCCGCCGAAGCCGAGGCCGAGCAGGCCTGAGCCCGAAGTCCGTGAAGGCCTCCTCACCGGCCGCAAGAGCCGGTGAGGAGGCCTTCACGGCGTTTCAGGACCGGGTCGCCAGCCCGCGCAGGAAGAACGCCAGGTTGGCGGGGCGCTCGGCCAGGCGGCGCATGAAGTAGCCGTACCACTCGTCGCCGTAGGGCACGTAGACGCGCATCCGGGCGCCCGAGGCCGCGATCCGCCGCTGCTCCTCCGGGCGGATGCCGTAGAGCATCTGGAACTCGTGGTCGTCGTCGGTGCGGCCGTGCTCCTCCGCCAGCGCGGCGGCGATCTCGATCATCCGCGGGTCGTGCGAGGCCACCATCGGGTACCCCTGGCCCGCCATCAGGACCCGCAGGCAGCGGACGTAGGACTTGTCCACTTCGGACTTGTCCGCGAACGCCACCGATTCGGGCTCGGCATACGCGCCCTTGCACAGCCGCACCCGCGAGCCCGGACCGGCCAGGTCGTGGCAGTCCTGTTCGGTACGCCGCAGGTAGGCCTGCAGAACCGCCCCGACCCACGGGTACTCGGCGCGCAGTTCCTTCAGGATGCCGAGCGTCGAATCCGTGGTGGTGTGGTCCTCCATGTCCAGCGTCACGGTGGCCCCGACCGCCTCGGCGGCCGCGCAGATCTTCCGCGCGTTCTCCAGCGCGACGTCCTCGCCCTCCGACGGCAGGAACTGCCCGACCGCCGACAGCTTCACCGAGACGTCGGCGCCCTCGGCGAGGCCTTCCGCGGCCAGCGCGGTCAGCACCGCCTCGTAGGCCCGGACGGTCGCCGCGGCCTGCGCCGCGTCGGTGGTGTCCTCGCCCAGGTGGTCGAGGGTGATCCGCAGCCCGTCGGCGGCCAGTTCCCTGGCCACGCGGACGGCGTCGGCGGTCTCGGACCCGGCGACGAACCGCCGCACCACGGATCGCGTGGCGGGCACGGCTTCCACCAGGGCCCGCATCCGCCGCGACCGGGCGGCGGCGAGCAACGGGGCACGCAGCATGACAGACCTCCTCAGCCCTGGTGCGGGTAACGGACGCTGGTCGGCGGCACGAACGTCTCCTTGACCGAGCGGGGGCTCGTCCAGCGGAGCAGGTTGAAGATCGAGCCCGCCTTGTCGTTGGTGCCCGAGGCACGCCCGCCGCCGAACGGCTGCTGGCCGACGACGGCGCCGGTCGGCTTGTCGTTGACGTAGAAGTTGCCGGCGGTGAACTTCAGCGCCTCGGACGCCTTCGCGACGGCGAGGCGGTCGTTGGCGATGACCGCGCCGGTCAGCGCGTACGCGGCGGTCTCGTCGATCAGCTTCAGGACGTCGTCGAAGCCGCCGTCCTCGTAGACGTACACCGACAGGATCGGGCCGAAGTACTCGGTCGTGAAGATCTCGTGCTTCGGGTTGTCCGACACGAGGATCGTCGGCTGCACGAAGTAGCCGACGCTGTCGTCGGCGGTGCCGCCGGTCAGGACCTCAACGGAGGCGTCGTTCTTCACCCGGTCGAACAGCTCGGAGTGCTTGGTGAACGCCCGCCGGTCGATCACCGCGCCGCCGAAGTGCGACAGGTCGGTGACGTCGCCGTAGGTCAGGGCCTCGGTCTCGGCGACCAGGCCGTCCTTCAGCTCGTTCCAGACGCTGCGCGGGATGTACGCGCGCGAAGCGGCGGAGCACTTCTGGCCCTGGTACTCGAAGGCGCCGCGGACCAGGGCCGTGCGGAGCACGTCGAGGTCGGCGGAGGGGTGCGCGAGGACGAAGTCCTTGCCGCCGGTCTCGCCGACCAGCCGCGGGTAGCTGCGGTAGCCCGCGATGTTCGCGCCGACCGTGCCCCACAGGTGCTGGAAGGTCGCGGTCGAGCCGGTGAAGTGGATGCCTGCCAGGTCGCGGTGGGTCAGGGCGACCTCGGAGACGGCCTTGCCGTCACCCGGCAGCAGGTTGATCACGCCCGGCGGCATGCCCGCCTCTTCCAGCAGCCGCATGGTCAGGTGCGCGGCGAACGACTGTGTCGGCGACGGCTTCCACAGCACGGTGTTGCCCATCAGCGCGGGCGCGGTCGGCAGGTTGCCGGCGATCGCGGTGAAGTTGAACGGCGTGATCGCGTAGACGAAGCCTTCCAGGGGCCGGTGCTCCATCCGGTTCCACATGCCCGGCGAGCTGATCGGCTGCTCGGCGAGGATGCGGCGGCCGAACTCGACGTTGAAGCGCCAGAAGTCGGCCAGCTCGCAGGCGGAGTCGATCTCGGCCTGGGTGGCGGTCTTGGACTGGCCGAGCATGGTGGCGGCGTTGAGCGTGGCGCGCCACTTGCCGGTCAGCAGGTCGGCGGCGCGCAGCAGGATGGCGGCGCGGTCGTCATAGGACAGCGAGCGCCACTCCGGCGCGGCCTTGGCGGCGGCCTCGATGGCGTCGGCCGCGTCCTGCTGCGTCGCGCTGTGGATGGTGCCGAGCACGTGCGCGTGGTGGTGCGGCTGGACGACGTCGATCTTCTCGCCGCCGCCGGGGCGCTGCTCGCCGCCGATGGTGACGGTCAGGTCGACCGGTTCCGCCTGGCCCAGCCGCTTGAGCGCACCCTCGAGTTCGGCGCGCTCAGCGCTGCCCGGCGCGTAGGTGAGCACCGGCTCGTTCGTCGGGGCGGGGGTCTGGGTCACGGCGTCCACGGCGGCTCCTTCGCTGGTGACGTACGTCTGGATGCCCCGAACGGTAACTCCGGACACACTCCGGCGGCTTGTCCGATCGGCTAAAATCGCCCGCATGATCTTGTCGGTCCGGACAACCCCGCGGTGACGTCGCTGCGGCACGTGCTGGCCACCCTCGGCGAGCCGCTCGTCGAGGTCGTCGTGGCGCCGCACGGTCTGGGCGTCCCGGTCACCGACGTCGTGATCCTCGATCCCGAGGACCCGCTGGAGGCCTCCCCCGGCGACCTGGTGCTGGTGATCGGCGCGCGTGGCCGGGCGGCGGCCCCGGCGATCCGCGCGGCCGGGCGCGGCGGGGCGGCCGCGGTGGCGGTCAAGGGCGCGACGGGCGCCGACGTCGCCGCCGACGCGGGCGTCGCACTGCTGACCGTCGGCGCCGAGGCGCGCTGGGAGCAGGTCGAGTCGCTGGCCCGCGGGGTCGTCGAGGCGGCGCGCGCGGGCGGCGAGGCGGCCAGCGGCGAGGTGCTCGGCGACCTGTTCGCGCTGGCCCAGACGATCGCGACGCTCACCGGCGGCCTGGTCAGCATCGAGGACACGGCCAACCGCGTGCTCGCGTACTCGCGGGCGGGCGACGAGGTCGACGAGCTGCGGCGGCTGTCGATCCTCGGCCGCGAAGGCCCGGAACGCTACCTCGCGATGCTCCGCGAATGGGGCGTCTACCAGCGGCTGCGCGCCGGCGAGGGGATCGTCCGCATCGACGAGCGCCCGGAGCTGGGCATCCGGCGGCGCATCGCGGCGGGCATCCACGCGGGCAAGCAGCCGCTCGGCACGATCTGGGTCCAGGAGGGTGCCCAGCCGCTGACCGAACGGGCCGAGCTGGCGCTGCTCGGCGCGAGCCGCACGCTCGCGCCGCAGCTGATCCGCGCCCGCACGCTGCCGAGCCCGGAGCTGCGCCTGCGCGAAGACCTCCTGGCGAGCCTGCTGGAAGGCCGGCTGGACGCGGAGTCCGTTGCCGACGACATCGGCGCCGACCCGGCACGCCCGGCGCAGGTCCTGGCGTTTTCCTTGGAGCGTTCGGACAACCGGCAGCTGAGGCGTGCGGAGCTGGTACACCTGATCGCCGTGCACACGGCGGCCTACCGGCGCAGCGCGCTGGTGAGCGTGATCGGCGGCCGCGTGTACGCGCTGCTGCCGGACCTGCCCGAGCATTCGGACGCGGCGGTGCTGGCGCTGGCCCGCGAGATCACGGCCACGGCCCGCCGTCACCTGGACGTCCCGGTCCGCGCGGCCCTCGGCGGCGTGGTGCCCCGCCTGTCGGAGGCGGCGGCCTCCCGCGGCGACGCCGACCGCGTCCTGGCGGCGATGGCCCGCGGGAACTGGGCCGCCGACGTCGCGTCGCTGGCCGACGTCCGCGCGGAGGTGCTGCTGTCGGAGGTGCTGGCGTTCCTGGGCGACCGGCCCCGCATCCGCGACCCGCGTCTGACGGCACTGGCCGAGCACGACGCGGCCCACGGCGGCATCCTGGTCCCGGCGGTCCTGGCGTGGCTCGACGCGTTCGGCGACGTCCGTGCAGCGGCCCAGGCGCTGAACCTCCACCCGAACACGGTCCGCTACCGCGTCCGGCGCGCGGCGGAAATGTCCGGAGTGGACTTCCGGGACCCGGCCCAGCGGCTGTTAACTCAGCTGCAGCTGCGGTTGTGATCCTGCTAGCTTCGGCCGGTGGATCTCTTCTCGCGCACGTGGGCGGCGTTGCGCGCCGCAGTCGCCAATCTTCCGGATGAGGCATTCGGGCAACCGTCCGGCTGCCGCGGCTGGCTGGTCCGGGACCTGGTGTGCCACCTGGTGATCGACGCACAGGACGTGCTGATCACGCTGGTGACGCCGGCGGAAGCCGAGCCGACCCACGACGCGGTGTCGTACTGGTCGGTCGGTTCCACCCCGCCGACGGGCGAAGACCCGCTGGACGCACTGATCGTCCGCCTGGCGGCGGCGTACGAGGACCCGGCACTGCTGAAGTTCCACCTCGACGACGTGGGCTCGGCGGCAGGCCGGGCGGCGGACCTGGCGGACCCGGGCCTGCGGGTCTCGACCCAGGAAATGGTCCTCACAGCGGGCGACTACCTGTCGGCGTACGTGCTGGAGTGGACGTTGCACCACCTGGACCTGGTGGCCCACCTCCCCGCGGCCGAGCCACCCCCGCCGGAGGGCCTGGCGCGGACCCGGTCGATGCTGGAGAAGATCGCGGGAGAGAAGTTCCCGGCATCGTTCTCGGACACGGACGTGCTGCTGGTGGCGACCGGACGGCGGGAGCCGACGGAGGCGGAGAAGGCGGAGCTGGGCGCCCTGGCGGCACGGTTGCCGTTCGTGCTCGGGTGATCGCCTGGCTCAACGGGACGTTCGGCGCGGGCAAGACGACGACCGCGCGCGAACTGGCCGCGCTGCTCGGCGCCCGCACGTTCGACACGGAGTTCGTCGGCTACCTGCTGCGCACGGCGTTCCCCGAGCCGGCGGGCGACTTCCAGCACCTGCCGCTGTGGCGGCCGCTGGTCGTGGAGAACACCGCGCGGGTGCACGAGCACGCGGGCCCGCTCGTCGTCCCGCAGACGCTCCTCGTCGAGGCGTATGCGCGGGAAATCTTCGGCGGGCTCGCCGGACGCGGCGTCCCGGTCGCGCACTTCGTGCTGCACGCGGAGCCGGCCGAGCTGCGCCGCCGCATCGAGGACTCCGCCGACACGCAGGCTCGCCAGTGGCGGCTCGACCACCTCGAGCGCTACGCCGAAGCCCTGCCGTGGCTGCGCCGCTCGGCGATGTTCGTGGACACGACGGCGAAGTCCCCGGCCGAGGTGGCCACGGAGATCGCCGCGCGGTTGGGGCAGGGCGCCCTGCCCCAACCGTTTCCGGCTAGGCCTTCACCAGGCTGAACCGGCGCCGCTCGACGTCGATGGACTCGATGCGGACCGGCAGCCGCGTTCCGGCTGCCGGCACCGGGTTGGTCACCAGTAGACCCTCGATTCCGTCCGCGACCTCGACGAACGCGCCGAACGGCAGCACACGGGCCACGACGCCGTCGAGCACTCCGCCTTCGGCGTGGGCCGTGACGAACTCCGACCAGGGGGACATGCGATTCACCTCCTTCCCGCGCACGTTCCGATTCCGGAGCGAGAACGCGGGGAAAGCGGCGGGCCACGGGCCCGCCCGGAGGTCACGGCACAGCCGGGAAACCCGTCTGCTCACGGCTCGAGGCCGACCCGGCAGTCACAGCGGCAATTTTACCACCGGAAACATTTCGACGCGATATCCCGATATCGGGAAACGAAATCACGCGGAAATGCGCAGACCCGCCAGCTCGGCAAGCGCGGCGAAGGAATCGAGGCGCGCGGACTGGTCATAGGTGGCCGTCGTGACAAGGACTTCGTCGGCGGCCGCGGCCGTGACCAAACCGCCCAGGCGGTCCGCCACCTCCGCGGGCGTTCCCCAGATCTGGCCGTCCAGGGTTTCCTCCAGCCTCTGACGCTCGCGGTCGGTCATCGGCAGGGCGAGGATCTCCGCGGGCGGCGCGAGTGGCGGGAAAACGCCGTGGGAGCGCGAATACACCGTCGCCCACGCCTCCGGCACCAGCAGCCGCCGCGCGTCCGCCGCCGAGTCCGCCACCGCGATCGCCGTCGACACCACGACATACGGCTCGCGCGCCCACTCCGACGGCCGGAATCCTTCGCGGTAGCGCGTCACGGCTTCGACGAGCGCCTGCCGCCCGCGCACCGGCGCGATCACCAGCGGCAGCCCCAGTTCCGCGGCCAGGTCGGCGCCGGACCCGGTAGCCAGCAGGAACGGCGACACGCGCAGCCCTTCGGCCGGCTGGGCGTGCACGCCACGGTAAGCGTGTTCCCCGGTGAAGAACCCGAGCAGTTCACGCACCTGCGCGCCGAAGTCGGCGGCGGCTTCCCTGCCCTGTCCCAGTGCGGCGCGGACGCCCGCGGTGAACCCGACCGACCGGCCGAGTCCCATGTCGATCCGGCCGGGGTGAAGCGCTTCCAGGACACCGAACTGCTCGGCGACGACCATCGGCCGGTGGTTCGGCAGCATCACCCCGCCGGTGCCGACGCGGATGCGCGCCGTCGCCCCGGCGACGGCGGCGGCCAGCACGGTCGGCGCGGAGCCGGCGATCCCGGGCACGCTGTGGTGTTCGGACACCCAGAACCGGTGGTAGCCCAGCCGTTCGACGTCGGCGGCGAAGGCCACGGTGTCCCGCAGCGCCCGCGCGGCCCCGCCGTCCCGCCGGACGGGCGAGCGATCGAGCACGGAGAACTTCACACGCGGTGCAACGCCCGGCGCGGACGGAGATTCCCGTCAGGGACGCCAGCGTTCGCTGTACTCCGGGTGGTCGGCGTAGGGCAGGGCCAGCAGGCGCAGCGTGAGGCACCAGTTGGAGCCGGCCTCGTCGGCGGGCACGTGGCAGGTCTCACACCAGTATTCGCTGCCGTAGAGCGGAAAACCGGGGACCTTCTCCGACACCGTGGTGCGGTGGGCGAGCAGGATGCGCCGGGTGGCCTCGACTTCGTTGATCATCTGGTTGACCACGTCGAGCTCGAGATCGGACAGCCCGCGGATCCGCTGCTCGACGAGAACCTTCGTCTCCCCGCGGTTCATCGGCTCGCCGGCCTTCGCCTTGTTGACGGCCTGCATGATCAACGCCTGCCGCGCGCCCACGCGCGCGGCAAGGAATGCGATCAGGTCGTCCACGAAGGACCTCCCTCCTCGAACCCGCTCCCGGCCGTGCCCGGGGTGTCGTCGATCCGGGACCGCACGTTACGCCGTCACCAACCAAGATCGTGACATCGAACGCGGCCGTGCAACATTTGTGACCCGAAAGGCGACAGCGGGCGTCCGCACGATCACAGGCGGTTCCGGTTGGTCCATTTGCCACGATCGATTTCCCGGATTTCCCGAGCAGATTCGGTGACGGGCGGCACGCTGTGGCGATGGTTACGGTTCGTGCCGGTGCGTAACGCGCGGCGGTGCGGCCGCACCCGGCCCGCAGGTGCCGTACGTTCTCCCGGATGCGCCGCGGCCCAGCCGCAGGAAATGGCCTTGGGTCGTCGGCGTTCTCGCCGTCCTCCCGGCCCTGGCCGCCGTGGTGTCCAAGCAGCGCTTCGGCTCGGCGGGTGCATGCCCAAGGCGACCGTCACCGCAGTCAGCTGCCGCAAGCCGTGACGGTCAGTCCGGGCGGGCCTTGCTCGGCTGGACCCGCTTCGGCTCCCCCGGCATCTTCGGGTAGTCCGGCGGGTACGGCAGCTCCCCCAGCCCGTGGTCCCGCTCGTCGCGGGCGTACCACTCCAGTGCCGTCTCCAGGCCGAACGGCTCGGCGTCCATCGGGGCGTGGAGGTCGCCGTGCTCGGCGAGGAACGAAGGGATCGTCAGCACGTCGAAGTCGTCCGCGTCCACCTCCGGCAGGAGGTCCCACGTCAGGGGGGTCGACACCGTTGCGCGCGGGGTGCCGCGGACCGACCAGCTCGACGCCACCGTCCGGTCGCGGGCCGCCTGGTTGTAGTCGAGGAACACGCGGCCGCCGCGTTCCTCCTTCCACCAGGCGATTGTCGCCTTGTCCGGGATGCGGCGCGCCACCTCGCGGCCGAGGGCGATCACCGCGTGGCGGACCGCCACGAAGTCCCACTCCGGCCGGATGCGTACCAGCACGTGCACCCCGCGCCCGCCGGACGTCTTGGGGTAGCCCGTCAGGCCCGCGTCGGCCAGCACGTCGCGGACGACCAGCGCCACCTCGACCGCGTCGGCGAAGCCCGCGCGGTCCGGCGGGTCGACGTCGATGCGCAGCTCGTCCGGGTGGTCGACGTCCGGGCGGCGGACCGGCCACGGGTGGAAGTCGAACGTGCCCAGGTTGGCCGCCCAGGCGAACACCGCAGGCTCGGTCGGGCACACCTCGGCGGCCTTCCGGCCCGACGGGAACGTGATCTCGGCCGTCTCGACCCACTCCGGAGCGCCCTTCGGGACGCGCTTGGCGTAGAACCATTCGCCCTCGACGCCGTCGACGTAGCGCTTCAGCGTGGTCGGCCGCTCACCGACCGCGCGCAGCAGCGGCCCGCCGACGGTGATGTAGTGCTCCACGACCTGCCGCTTCGTGATGCCACGCTGCGGGAAGTACACCTTGTCCGGGCTGGAGACGCGGACCGTGCGCCCGCCCACCTCGTACTCGACCGGATCTCCGTGCTTGGGCATGCCGCCACGCTAGCGGTGCGCGGGGCACCCCGAGGCGTCACTTTCACGTGAAAGTGACGCCTGTAGGCTCGAACAAGTGTCCGGCCGCAGCAAACTGATCGTCGCGCTCGCCGTGCTCGCCGTCTTCGCGGCGGCCGCGGTGCTGCTGCCGATCCCCGGGCCTGCCGACCTGCGGGCCTGGGCCGCCGCCACCGGCCCCGCCACGCCGCTGGTCCTGCTCGTCGCCTATTCGCTGCTCACCGTGGCGCCGATTCCGCGGACCGTGTTCAACCTGGCCGCCGGCCTGCTCGTCGGCACCGCCGCCGGGATCGCGATCGGCCTGGTCGCCACCACGATCGCCGCGGGACTGTCCTTCGGGCTGGCCCGGCTGCTCGGGCGGGACCTGGTCACCCGGCACCTGCACCGGTCGGCCGTCCGGACGGTCAACGACCGGCTCGCCGGCGGCGGGACGCTCGCGATCACCTCGCTGCGCCTGATCCCGGTGGTACCGTTCGCGCCGTTCAGCTATCTCTGCGGCGTGTCGTCGGTCCGGCTGGGCCCGTACCTGGCCGGTACCCTGCTCGGCAGCGTGCCCGGTACGGTCGCGGTGGTCGTCCTCGGCGACGCGCTGACCGGCAACACGCCGCCCGCGCTGCTCGCCTGTTACGCGGTGTTCGCGCTGGCCGGGGCGATCGGGCTGGTCACGGTGTTCAAGAAGCGGGCACCGGCCGAAGCGGAGCCTGCCGGACCGGCTGGCTGACGCGAAGAGCACGCGGCCGACCGCTACACTCGATCGGGTGCGCGAAGCGGAAACGCGCTGAGCAGGGCCACCATCACCGGGAATTTCGTCAGGAGCAGTCGCCATCGACACCGGTCAGCTGATCGCGGGGCACTACCGCCTCGTCGAGCACATTGGTAGCGGTGCCATGGGAGTGGTGTGGCGCGCGACCGACGTGCGCCTCGAACGCACCGTCGCGATCAAGCAGATCCTCCCGCAACCGGGTGTCTCCGAGACCGAACGCGACAACATGCGCCAGCGCGCCATGCGCGAGGCGAAGAACGCGGCCCGTTTCCAGCACCCGAACGCGATCGTGGTGTTCGACATCGCCGAGCACAACGGCGACCCGTGCCTGGTGATGGAGTACCTCGACGGCCCCAGCCTCTCGACGATCCTCGCCGAGGAGGGCACGCTGCCGCTCGGGCGGGTGGCCCGGATCGGCGAGCAGGTGGCGTCCGCGCTGGTGGCCGCCCATCGCGCCGGGATCGTCCACCGCGACGTCAAGCCGGGCAACATCCTGATCGACAAGACCGGCACCGCGAAGATCACCGACTTCGGCATCTCGCGCGCGGCGGGCGACATGACGCTGACGGCCACCGGCCTGATCGGCGGCACGCCCGCCTACCTGGCGCCGGAACTGGCCCGCGGCGCCGACCCGGTGCCCAGCTCCGACGTCTTCGCTCTCGGCGCGACCCTCTACCAGGCGATCGAGGGCACGACGCCGTACGGCAACACGACCAACCAGCTCGCGCTGCTGTACGCGGCGGCGAACGGCCAGATCAACCCGCCGGTCCAGGCGGGCGCGGCCACGGCGCTGCTGATGAGCCTGCTGCGCAGCGAGCCGGGCGAGCGCCCGAGCATGGCCGAGGCCCGCGAGCGGCTGGCGGCACTGGCCAGGACCGAGCCCGGCGGCATGACGGCGTCCCCGCCCCTGCTGTCCGGCGGCGCGGGCCGCAAGCCGGCGGCCCCCGCGGACGGCGGCGAGCGCCCGCCGTGGCAGCGCACGGACTCCCCGGCACCGTCGTCACCCCCGGTGGGGACACCGGTCCCGGCGAACAAGGCCCCTTCGGAGCCGCCCCGCCCGACGGCGGCGTTCATGCCGATGCGCTCCCCGGCGGCCCCGCCGAACACCCCGCCCAGACCGATGCCCGCGGCCGCCCCGACGGCCAGGGCGCCCCAGTACTCGACGAACACGGCAAAGCCGGACACCAAGCGCAAGTTCGCCCTGTTCGCCGGAGCAGGCGCGGCGGTCGTGGTGGTCGCGGTGATCGTGTTCCTGGTCCTCAACTCCGGCGGCGGCGGAACGGGCGGCACCACGAACGCGCAGTCGCCTGGCAACCAGCCGACCATGGGCCAGTCGTCGTCCAAGACGAACAGCCCGAGCACCTCGGCCGTGCCCGCCGAGCTGGGCAAGGCACCGACTTCGGGCAAGATCGACTTCACCCCCGCCGGACTGCGAGTCATCGCGTTCTACAGCTTCCCCGAAGGGGCGGCGGCTTCTTGGGCGATGCTCACGCCTGCGGCCCAGCAGGTCTACGGCAGCCAGGAAGCGTTCAACGAATACTGGAGCAAGTTCAAGTCGGTCAGCGCCAAGCGCGCGAGCGGTGCGTTCAACGACGACGGCTCGGTGACCATCACCGCCACGGTGGTCTTCCCCGACCACGAAGAACAGCACTCGTTCCGGATCGTGAACTCCGGTGGCCAGCTGCTCATCGATGCCCAGACCAAGGGACAGGCCGACGTCGGGCAGTGAGACTTAACGCGCCGCTGGTGGGCTGAGCGGCTCCGATGGCCTACCGTGGAGGTATGGCCGACGACGGAGCTTCGCTGCCGGGCCAGCATCCTCGCTTCCACGAGGACCTGGTCGGCCTGGACCCGTACGACCCGGAGGCGCGCGCGTTCGCCGAGCACCTCGACCGCATCGAACGGTGCGGTCCGAACTTCACCATCGAGGCCGCCCTCGACGGTGTGGCCGACTTCGCCGACTCCAGCAACCGGCTCGGTGGCCTGCGGTACTGGGTTGCCGCCCTCGTCGTCGTGCTCATCGTGCTCGGCGTGATCGTGACCGCATGGGACATCGTGGTGCACGCCCTCGCCTGGCTCGCGGCGTAACGTGGATCGGGTGAAAGGTATGAAACCCGTTGTCGGCGCGACCCCGCGCGTCGTGAAGTCCGAGCAGGAATGGCGGGCGCAGCTCAGTCCCGACGAGTACGCCGTGCTCCGCCAGGCGGGCACCGAACGGCCGTTCACCGGTGAGTACACCGACACCAAGACCACCGGCGTCTACGAGTGCCGCGCCTGCGGTGCCGAGCTGTTCCGCAGCGACACGAAGTTCGACAGCCACTGCGGGTGGCCGTCGTTCTACGACCCCGCCGATTCCGACGCCGTGCTGCTGCGCGAAGACCGGTCCATGGGCATGAAGCGGATCGAGGTGCTCTGCGCCTCCTGCCACAGCCACCTCGGGCACGTCTTCGAGGGCGAGGGCTACCCGACCCCGACCGACCAGCGGTACTGCATCAACTCGATCTCGCTCAAACTGGTACCGCAGTCCTAAATCCTCCTTAAGGGAGCAACCGGCCGCCCTTCCTCGAACGTAGTCTCCGCACACGGACGAGGGAGGGCGGACTCATGACCGACACCTGGGGCATCCCCGGACCGGTATTCGCGGGCCTCTACCTGGGCTTCCTGCTGCTCACGGCGGCGCTGGCGGTGCTGCGCGCCAAGCGGCTGGCCCGCGGGACCTCCGGCGGCGCGCCGGAATCCCCGGAAGAACTCGCCCTGCTGACCGGCGGGCGCGACCGGCTCGGCGAGTTCGTCGCCGCGCGGCTGCTGGACCGGCAGAACGTCCGCATCGACAGCGGCGGACGGCTGCACCCTGCCGGCGGCACCGCGCCGGACGAACTCGGCCGCGCCGCGCTTGTGCGCGTCGGCCGGACCGGCGCCTCGGTCGACGGGGTGCGCGCCGAGGTGCGGCAGCACCCGGCGGTGACCGCGCTGGAGGACGGCCTGGTCGCCCGCGGCCTGCTCACCGACGTCCGCGCGCTCCGCTTGACCTGGGTGTTCGCGGCGACCGCCTACTGGGCGCTGGCGGTCGTCGGCGTGCTCCGGCTCGTCGCCGGCACGGCGACCGGGCACCCGGTCGGCTATCTCATCCTTCTGCTGGTGCTGAACACCGTCGCGGCCATCGCCGCCACCGTCGGCGCCGCCAACCGGCCGCCGGTCAGGACCACGGCTGCCGGGCGGGCGGCCGCGGCGGAAGCACGCCGTTCCCGGATGCTCACCGCCGGCCCGGCCGGTGCCGTCGCCTCCGGCGGCTTCGTCGCCCACCCCGACAAGGACGTCCGGCTGGCCGTCGGCCGGGCGCAGACCCGCGCGGCCGCGCAGGTGTCCCGCCGTCCCCGGCCGGGCTGGGCCGGCAGCGGCGGCGCGGCCTTCGGCGGCTTCACCGGCGGGGGCAGCTCCTGCGGTGGCGGCGGCAGCTCGTGCGGAGGCGGCGGCGGGGGTGGCGGCGGAGGCTGCGGCGGTTGAAACGCCGACGCGAGCCACCACGTCTCACAGCTACGGTAACCGCAACTCACTGAGGGGAGACGGGCGATGGGCGACCCGTGGGGCATCTCCGGACCGGATTTCGTGGTCCTCTACATCGTGCTGCTCGGCGCGGTCCTGCTGGTCCGGGTCGTGCTGTCCGGGATCGCCGGCGCCCGCGCCCGGCGGGCCGATCCCGCGCAGCCGGGCCTGCCGCCGACGGTGTACCAGCTCGCCTACCTGGCGGGCGGGCCGGACCGGGCGGTCGACGCGGCGATCGCGGCGCTGGTCGAGCGCGGGCAGCTGCGCGTGAACAGCTACCAGCAGATCAGCGGGACCGGGACGATCCCGGCCGAGCCGCTGGAGCGGGCGGTCACCGAAGCCGCGCAGCTGAGGACGACGACGGCGATCCGGGCGCAGGTCCGCGGGTCGGCGGCGATGCGGGCGCTGGAGGACAGCCTGGACGCCCGCGGGCTCCTGGCGTCGGTGACGGCGAAGCGGCAGGCCCGGCTGTTCGGTCTGCTCCTGCAGGCGGCCGTGCTGGCGCTGGGGGTCGTGCGGCTGGTCAACGGCATCGAGCGGCACCGCCCGGTCGGGATCCTGGTGTTCCTGGTGGCGGTCGCGGCCCTGCTGACGGTGCTGGCCGCGGTCCGGCTTCGCAAGTCCGGGACGCGGCAGCCGTCGGCCGCGGGGCACCGCGTGCTCGGCCAGGTGCGCGCGGCGGCGTCCGGCCCGGTCCCGGCGGGTGCGCTGGCCGGCGGCGTGCTGCTCGGCGGCGCCGCGGCCGCGGTGGCACTGGGCGGCTGGGCGATGTACCCGGACGAGGAGCTGAGCGCGGCGCTGGCCCCGCCGGTCGTCTCGTCCGGTGGCGGTGGGTCGTCGGGGTCGTCCTGCAGCAGCGGGTCGTCGTGCTCCAGTTCGTCGTGCAGCAGCGGCTCTTCGTGTGGTTCGTCGTGCGGTGGCGGGGGCTGCGGTGGGTGAACTCGGCATCGGGATCGGCTGGCGGCACGAGCTCGACCTGTCCATCGCGCGGCTCCCGGGCGTCGACTGGGTCGAGGTCGTGGCCGAGAACCTGCACGCCGACCACCTCCCGGAGACACTGCTGGCGCTGCGGCGGCGCGGCCTGCCGGTGCTGCCGCACGCGGTCTCGCTGTCGCTGGGCGGTGCCGAGCCGCTGGACACCGGGCGCGTCCAGCACCTGGCGGAGATCGCGCGCGCGGTGGACGCGCCGCTGGTGAGCGACCACGTGTGCTTCGTGCGCGCGGGCGGGCTCGACTCGGGACACCTGATGCCGCTGCCCCGTACCCGCGAGGCCCTCGACGTGCTGGTGGCGAACGTCCGGCTGGCCCAGTCCATTGTGGACGTCCCGCTGGCGCTGGAGAACATCGCCGCGGTGCTGGAGTGGCCGGACGCGGAGCTGACCGAGGAGCAGTTCCTCACCGAGCTGACCGACCGGACCGGCTGCCTGCTGATCGTCGACGTCGCGAACCTGTACGCCAACGCCCGCAACATCGGCACGGACCCGCAGGCGTTCCTCGACGGGATCCCGTGGGAGCGCCTGGCGTACGTGCACATGGCGGGCGGCATCGAGCGCGACGGCGTCTACCACGACACGCACGCGCACCCGGTGCTGCCGGAGGTGCTGGCCCTGCTGACGGAGCTCCGCCGCCGCACGGACCCACCGGGAGTACTGCTGGAGCGCGACGACGACTACCCGAGCGACGCGGAACTGGCGGCCGAGCTGGCGGCCCTACGCGCGGCGGTGACAGCGTGAGCCGCGACGACCTGGCCCGCCAGCAGGCGGAACTGCTGCACGCCCTGCTGGCCGGCGGCCCGGCCCCGCGCGGCTTCGACCCTTCGCGGCTGCGGGTCGAGGCGAACGTCCTGCGCCGCAAGCACGGGCGGGTGCTGGCCTACCAGCGACCCGAGCTGGCGGAGGCACTCGGCGAGCGGTACGGGCCGCTGTTCACGGAGTTCGCGTCCGCACGGCCCAAGAAGGCGGCCGAGCGGTCGGGCGCCTACGCCGACGCCTTCGTGACCTGGCTGATCGAACAAGGGCATCTGCCGAAACCGAAGCGGGGCCTGCTGTCCCGGCTCCGGCGGCAGACCTGACTCAGGGGTTCCAGGTCGGTTTGTCGACTCCCGGCAGCCGGGTTCCGAAGTCCCAGTGCGGCGGTGCGCCCGGCAGACCACCCGGCATGCGCACCCGCGTCAGCCTGCCGTAGCCGCTCTCCGCGTCCTCCAGCAGGTCGGTGTAGTCCACTTCGGACGCCGCGGGATCCTTGCACCCCAGGGAATCCAGCCAGTGGGCCGTGCCCGCCAGTGACAGGCGGACCCGCCATGTCCCGCCGTCGGTCACCTGGCGGTGCAGGGCCGTCATGATCGCCGCCGCCGCCAGCCAGCCCGTTCCGTGGTCCAGTGCCTGGACCGGGAGCGGCGACGGCTCTTCCTCGCCCCACGCCATGCCGTTCGCCATCTGGACCAGGCTGTCGAAACCACGGCGCCGCGCCCACGGGCCTTCCCAGCCGTACGCGCTCAGGTCCGCGATCACCAGTCCCGGCCTCAGCTGGGCCAGCTCCTCCGCCCCGAAGCCGATGCGCTCCAGCGCGCCCGGGCGGAACGACTGCAGCAGCACGTCGGCCCGGCTGATCAGCTTCTTCAGCCGCGCGCGGCCGCCCTCGGTGTCGAGGGCCACGAACGCCGATCGCTTGCCCTGCCCGGTGTCGCGCACCAGTGCTTCCACGCGGGGCAGGTGCGCCGCCCCGATGTGCAGCACGTCCGCGCCGTGCGCCGCCAGGACCCGGCCGGCCACCGGACCGGCGAGCACGTGCGTCAGCTCCAGCACCCGGACCCCGCCCAGCGGACGGTCCGAGTAGAACAACGTCCGCTTCGGTGCCTCGCCGATCGGCGTCAGGTCCACCAGCGGCAGCCCGGCCACCGCCTCGCCCTGGGGATGGGCGGCCCACGCCTCGGGCGAACGCAGCTCGGCCGCCGCTCCCCCGGCGGTGACGACGGCGTGCTCGACCTCCCGGGCGCTGCGCCCGGCGACCGCCTTCGCGACCGCGTCGCGACTGCCGGGCACGCCGAGGCCCCAGCACACCGCGGCTTCGTGCCACGGGTAGTTGCAGTGCAGCCGGATCCAGCCGTCGGCCGTGCGGTAGTTGCCCGACAGCGGCGCCCAGACCGATTCCGCGCCCACGCCGTCGACCCGCAGCAGCTGTTCGCTGTGGAAGGCCGCCGCCGCGTGCCGCGTGTCCGCCGTGACGACGCCGGGCTCGATCCCGCGGACCTTCAGCATCTCCCCGGCCGCCAGGGTCGCCGCCGCGATCGTCGCGGAAGCGGCCGCCGCCACCCGGTACGGGCCGGGCAGCACGTCCTCGGTGCCGGTCAGTTCGAAGGATCCCGGCGAAGAACCGGTCAGGGCGTCCCAGACGCCCTCCACTACCTCGCGCACTACGGCAGAGCCGCGACGAGCTCGGCGGGCGGCACGCGGGTGCCGGTGTAGAACGGGATCTCCTCGCGCACGTGGCGGCGCGCCTCGGTGGCACGCAGGTGGCGCATCAGGTCGACGATCCGGTGCAGCTCGTCGGCCTCGAAGGCGAGGATCCACTCGTAGTCGCCGAGGGCGAACGACGCGACCGTGTTGGCGCGCACGTCCGGGTAGTCACGGGCTTCCTTGCCGTGGTCGGCGAGCATCTTGCGGCGCTCGGCGTCCGGCAGCAGATACCACTCGTAGGACCGCACGAACGGGTAGACGCAGACGTACTTGCGCGGCTCTTCCCCGGCCAGGAAGGCGGGGATGTGGCTCTTGTTGAACTCGGCGGGCCGGTGCAGCGCGGTCTGGCTCCAGACCGGCGTCGACGCGCGGCCCAGCGGCGTCCGCCGGAACCCGGCGTAGGCGGCCTGGACCTGCTCGATCTCCTCGGCGTGCCACCAGATCATGAAGTCGGCGTCGGCGCGCAGCGCGGAGAGGTCGTAGACACCGCGGACGACGACGCCCTTGGCCTCCAGGCCGTCGAGGTACTCCGCCGTCTCCCGGCCCGCGGTCCCGCGGTCCTCGCCCAGCCTGCCGGGCTCGATCCGGAAGACCGACCAGGTGGTGTAGCGGATGGTGTCGTTGAGCTCGTTGAAGTTGACCCGCGCCATGAGTCCATCCTGTCACCGCGGCGGCGCGGGCGCCTGCACGGGTCGGGTGAGCGCACTCACGCGGTGAGCTGGGCCGCGATCCGCTGCGCCGCCGCCTCGGCGGTCGCCACGCACGCGGGCAGGCCGACGCCGTGCAGCGTCGCGCCCGCGATCGCCAGCCCCGGCACTTCCGCCACTGCCTTCTCGATCCGTTCGACGCGCTCGAGATGCCCGGCACCGTACTGCGGCAGCCCGCCGCCCCAGCGGGTCACCAGTGTCTCCACCGGTGCCGCCGTCACGCCGGTCAGGCGGGCGAGGTCGTCGCGGACCACGCGGACCAGCTCGACGTCGTCGGCCCGCAGGGCGCCCGGCTCGCCGAAGCGCCCGACCGAGCCGCGGACCAGCACCGGGCCGGTGCCGAGGTGGGCCCACTTCCGCGACGAGAACGTGAACGCCTTCGACGCGTACGGCTTGCCCGCGGAGTCGCGCTCGCCCTGGCCGATCAGGATGCCCGACGCGTCGGGCAGCTGGGTGCCCGGCGGCAGGGCCAGCGCGACGACGGCCATCGAAGCCAGCTCGACCTCGCCGAACGCCGCCGAAGCCGACGGCGCCAGGTCGGCCAGCAGCCGCCGCGCCGAGGGGGCGGGGACCGCGAGCACGACCGCGTCCGCGTCGACCGTGTTGCCCAGCGGCTCGTCCGGGGCCGCCGGCGCGCCGACGCGCAGCCGCCAGCCGGTGCCGTGCCGGGTCAGCTCGCAGACCGGCAGCCCGGTCCGCAGCTGGGCGCCGGACAGTTCGGTGAGCCGGTCGACGACGGTGCCCAGCCCGCCGGGGACGGTGCCGAAGACCGGCGCCGTCGAGGGGTTCGCGGGCAGCTGGGCCGCGGCGGCCGCGGTCAGCGACCCCGCGCCCGCGGCCAGCGCCGACGCCAGGCCCGGCATGGTGGCCCGCAGGCCGAGACCGTCCGCCCCGCCCGCGTAGACGCCGCCGAGCAGCGGATCGACCAGCCGGTCGACCAGCTCGTCGCCGAAGCGTTCGCGCAGCAGCGGGCCCAGCGGCACGTCGCCGCCCGGTAGCCGCAGCGGCGGCAGCGACGGCTCGGCCTCAACCGCCCGGCGCCCGGCCTCCGACAGCACCCCGGCCACCGACTCCGGCGACGCCGGCACGCCCATCACCGTGCCCGGCGGCAGGCCGGTGACCGTGCCGCCGGCGTGGATCTTCGCGCGGGCCTTCGTCGGGTGGACGACGTCCAAGCCCAGCTCGCGGACCAGCGCGAGCATCTCGGGACGGCGGACGAGGAACGCCTCGGCGCCGACGTCGTAGGGCACGCCTGCCAGCTCGGCCGTGCGCAGCTTCCCGCCCGGCGTCTTGGTCTTCTCGAACACGACGATCTCGGCGTCGGGGCCGAGCAGCCGCCGCAGCCGGTAGGCCGCGGTCAGCCCGGAGATGCCGCCGCCGACGACCGCGACCCGCGTCACAGCTCGTGCACCAGGCCGACGACGCGGGTCAGCACGTCCGGGTCGACGCCCGGCAGCACGCCGTGGCCGAGGTTGAAGATGTGGCCGTCGGCCGCGCGGCCCTCCTCGACGATGCGCCGGACCTCGGCTTCGAGCACCGGCCACGACGCGTGCAGCAGCGCCGGGTCGAGGTTGCCCTGCACGACCGCCCGGCCGCCGAGGCGCCGGACGGCTTCGTCGAGCGGGATCCGCCAGTCGACGCCGACGACGTCGGCGCCCGCGTCCCGCATCGCGGCCAGCAGCTCGCCGGTGCCGACGCCGAAGTGGATCCGCGGCACGCCGTACTCCGCCACGCCCGCGAGGACCTTCGCCGAGTGCGGCAGGACGAACTCGCGGTAGTCGCGTTCGGACAGGGCACCGGCCCAGGAGTCGAACAGCTGGATCGCGTCGACCCCGGCCTCCAGCTGGGCACGCAGGAACGTCAGCGCGACGTCGGCCAGCCGCCCGGCCAGCTCGTGCCACAGCGCCGGCTCGGAGTGCATCAGCGCCTTGGTGTGCTCGTGGTTGCGGCTCGGCCCACCCTCGATGAGGTAGCTGGCCAGGGTGAAGGGCGCCCCGGCGAAGCCGATGAGCGCCGTGCCGCCGAGCCGCTCGACGAGCAGCCGGACGCCGTCGGCGACCTTCGCGACCTGGTCGATTTCCAGCTCGGGCAGCGCTTTCACCGCGGCGAGGTCACGCACCGGCGCGGCGGCCACCGGGCCGGTGCCGGGCACGATGTCGATGTCGACGCCGGCGGCCTTGAGCGGGACCACGATGTCGCTGAAGAGGATGGCCGCGTCGACGCCGTGACGGCGGACCGGCTGCAGCGTGATCTCGGCGAGCATCTCGGGGTCGAAGCAGGCGTCGAGCATCGGCACGCCCTCGCGCAGCGCCCGGTACTCGGGCAGCGACCGCCCCGCCTGGCGCATGAACCAGACGGGCGTGCGGGCCGGGCGGTCGCCGCGCGCGGCAGCCAGGAACGGGGATTCGGGCAGCTCGCGGCGGGCGGCCGGAGCGGCCGGGCGCGGCAGGGGCGTGGTGTGCGACATCGCCGTCAATCGTGCCACGAGCCCGGGAGGGCCGTTCTCTCGGCGCGCCTGCCCCCGCAACGGGCCGCGTCCGCCCTAAAGTCGGAGCGTGACCGCGATGACGCCAGTGCCCGAACTCTTCCGCGAAGCAGTCGCGGCGCTGCAGTCCGTCCGGCCCCGCCGGGAGGTGCAGCTGGAGCCGATGCGCCCGCCGCAGCGGCTGGCGCCGTGGTCGTACGCGGTCAGCTGCGAGGTCTCCGGCCCGGCCGACGTGCTGGCGTCGGGCCGGCTGGTCCTGCTGCACGACCCGGACGGCCAGGACGGCTGGGACGGCGTGCTGCGGCTGGTCATGTACGTGCGCGCGGAGCTGGACCGCGAGCTGGCGACGGACCCGTTCCTGCCGGCGGTGGGCTGGTCGTGGCTGACCGACGCACTGGAAGCGTCCGGCGCGGAGTGGAAGGCACTGGGCGGCACGGTGACCGAGACGTCTTCGGCCCGCTTCGGCGACATCTCCGGCCCGGCGCGGACGGACGACCTGGAGCTGCGGGCGTCGTGGACACCGCCGGACGCCGCGCTGCTGCCGCACGGGCAGGCGTTCTGCCAGGTGATGGCCAGTGTCGTGGGCCTGCCGCCGGTGGGCGTCACGCTCTTCGGGCAGCGCCAGGGCTCCTGATCCCGGGCTTGCGGGCGGCCGGCGCTGCCCTGAATGACTCATTCAGGGCAGCGCCGGCTTCGGAGGTCCTGAATGACTCATTCAAGACACCTGCCGCGCCGCGCATGCCCGGCCCTTGTACGAATGTGAGCAAATTTCACGTCTGCTGAACGGTGTCCAAACCGTGCCCGGAGCGTCGCAGAGCCTCCCCTGAGAGAGGGAGCCCGCCGGTTACCCGCCGACGTTCCTGAGGCCCTTTCACGTCCCGCGCCGGGGTCCCCGTTCGTGACTCCCGCGCGATCACGCACCGCAACAAGATCAACTCGGCGGCGCGCGGACGGCGACGGGTACGCACAGTGACCGGAACGACGTCCGGGACGACTCGCGGGAGCCGGATCGCGGAGTTGATCATGCCCCGGCCGGAGCCACATTCCGGCCGCCGCGGACGGCCATCCGGACCCTCGCGACTAGGCGCACCGGAAGCTGCACACCTCATCTGCACGGCCATTTGGACGCCGGTAACTCCTTTGCATCGTGTTCGCTGGGCGATGTGTTAGCAACCGGCCGTGTACTAGCCCGATCGTGTTACGACGAACCCACTGAGTGACTGTTCGTTTGAGATAGATACCCATTCGATCCCCCCGCAACGGCCTCCGGGCGGCTACAGTGCCTTCGACGACACCACTTTCGGTCTAAAGCTGGCGCGGCTGAACGGCCGAAGGTCCCGGTGCCGGTCGGGGGGCACGACCGACTCCAGGGAGGTAGTGACGTGGCTACCGTCGGCTTATCTCAGGCCGTCCGATCCACGCCAGCCGGCGCGTTGCCGGCGAGCATGGTTCCGCACCCGCGGGAAGAGCTCTTTTCCGTGTTGGTGGTCGATGACCACCCGCTGTTGAGGGAGGCAATCGCAGCAAGACTCGCACAGATGGGTGCGGGCACCGTCCACGAGGCCGCCACGGTGGCCGAGGCGAGGGCGCGAGCACAGGCCACCGGGCCCTGTGACCTGGCGATCCTCGATCTCGGACTGCCGGACGGCAGCGGCATCGAGCTGGTCACGGAACTCCGTTCCCACGGCTGGCCGCGCGTGGTGGTGCTCGCGTCCTCGGACGACCCGTACGCGGTCCGCTCGGCCTTCCAGGCCGGGGCGCAGGCGTACCTGCTGAAGTCCGCGTCGCCGGTCGTGGTGACCGACGGCGTGCGGCGCGTGCTCGAAGGCGGCGTCTACGCCGACCCGAGCGTGGCTCCGGTGCTGGCCACCGGGACCCGCGTCGCGGGCACCGACAACACCCCGCGCGAGCTGTCGGCGCGTGAGGTGGAGGTGCTCCAGCTGGTCGCCGACGGGCAGTCCAACAAGGAGATCGGCGAGGAGCTTTCGCTCTCCGCTCTCACCGTCAAGTCCCACCTGTCCCGGATCGGGCGCAAGCTCGGCACGGGCGACCGGGCCCAGATGGTGGCGCTGGCCATGCGGGCCGGCGTGATCCGCTGACGCAAGCGAACAGCCCTGCGGGGCGGGCAGACCAGGCGCGGTATGCCCGTCCCGTAGGGTCGTCGGTTATGGGAAGTGCAGAGGCCGAGGACACCGGGATGGAGATCGAGTCCACGGGCGGCCCTGTGCTGCTACGCGAGCCCGCCGAGGGCACACCCCCGGTGGTCGCCGACCCGAGCGCGCTCGCCGAGGCGTGCGCGAAACTCGCCGCGGGCACCGGCGCGGTCGCCGTCGACACCGAACGCGCGTCCGGCTACCGGTACTGGCCCAAGGCCTACCTCGTGCAGCTGCGCCGTGAGGGTTCCGGCACGGTGCTGATCGACCCGATCGCCCTCGACGGCGAGCTCGGGCCGCTGCGCGACGTCCTGAACTCCCTGGAGTGGGTGCTGCACGCGGCCTCCCAGGATCTCCCCTGCCTCGCCGAGCTGGACCTGCGCCCGGCGGCGCTGTTCGACACCGAGCTGGCCGGACGGCTGGCCGGCTACGAGCGCGTGGCCCTCGGGACGCTCGTCGAGCTGCTGCTCGGCTACACGCTCGAGAAGGGGCACAGCGCGGCCGACTGGTCGAAGCGGCCGCTGCCGGTCGACTGGCTGAACTACGCCGCCCTCGACGTCGAACTGCTCATCCAGCTGCGCGAGAAGCTGGAGGCGGAGCTGGGCGCCCAGGGCAAGCTGGAGTGGGCGCGCCAGGAGTTCGAGTTCGTCCGGACGGCCCCGCCGCCGCCCCCGCGGGCCGAGCCGTGGCGCCGGACGTCCGGCGTCCACAAGATCCGCAACCCGCGCGGCCTGGCGATGGTCCGCGAGCTGTGGCAGGCCCGCGACGAGCTGGCCCGCAAACGCGACCGGGCACCCAGCCGCATCCTCCCGGACAGCGCGATCATCAACGCGGTGACGGCCGACCCGAAGACGGTCGAGGAGCTGCAGGCACTCCCGGTGTTCAGCGGCCGGGTCCAGCGCAAGTACACGGCAAGCTGGCTGCGTCACCTCCAGGCGGCGCGGGCACTCCCGGCTTCGGAGCTGCCATCGCCCTCCCAGCCGACGGACGGCCCGCCCCCGGTGAACCGCTGGGCGGACAAGGACCCGGACGCGGCAGCGCGCCTGTCGGCGGCACGGACGGCATTGGCGGCCATCGCGGAGGACCGCAGGCTGCCGGTGGAGAACCTCCTCCTGCCGGACCTGGTCCGCCGCACGTGCTGGCGCCCCCCGGCGGAGACGCACGAGGACGCGGTGGCCGAGGTGCTGCGCGCGGGCGGCGCCCGGCCGTGGCAGGTGGAGCTGACGGCGGCGGCGCTGAGCAAGGCCCTGCAGACGACGGCTTCCTGAGCGTTCCCCTCGCGGGGCTGGTGCCGCGCTGTGCCGGGCGAGGGTGAGCCACCGCCGGCCGAGCCGGACCTCACCCGGCGAGCGCCGCCAGCAGCGTGTGTGCCTCGGCCCGCAGCTCGTCCGTCGGCTCCGGCAGTCCCACCAGCCGGACCACTCCGTCGGCCCCTTCGCGGACGTGGGCCTCGACGTCCAGGTCCGGGTCGTCCCGCCGGATCACCGCGATGCTCTCCACCAGGCCGAACACCAGGTCCGTCCGGATCGCGACCGCCGACGGCTCGACGCCCGCGGACGCGACCAGCTTGCCGTACGCCGCCTTCAGCTCGGCTCGCTCGGCACGGAAGCGGGCCAGGTTCGGGGAGCCGACCTCCGGGAGCAGGTACAGCGCGCCCAGGTTGTGACGGGCTCCGCCGAGGAGGCCGATGTCCGCGTACGCCAGGGCCCACAGGCGGACCGCCGGCGAAGACTCGCCCGCCACCAGGCGGGCCGCCAGGTCCAGGGACGGCCGGACCGTCTCGGCCAGCAGGGCCGCGAGGATGTCCTCCTTGGCCGGGAAGTGGTAGTAGAGCGATGCCTGGCGTAGCCCCGCGCGTTCCGCGATCGCCCGCGTCGTGGTCGCCGCGTAGCCGGCTCCGGTGAACAGTTCTCCCGCCGCTTCGAGCACGGCCTGGCGCGCGTCGGGGCGGTTCGCCGCCGCTCCGCTCGCCCTCGGCCTGCCGACCCCCGACCCTTTGACCACGGACGTGATCTTGCCAGGTCACCGGCCGCGACACGCGCACGGAGGTGCAGTTACGCCCGGATGTCGTCATTGACGCGGTGTCGGCACGGGCGTTAACACGGCCCTAACCCGGCGGAGATCGCCGCGACGCGGGCGGAGCCTAATTTCTGTCGAACGATCGAAACCCTTGGAGTCCCCATGCGCCCACCCGACGATCTCGCCGCCTTCGGCTACCGCCAGGAGCTCCGCCGGTCACTGGGCGGGTTCTCCGCCTTCGCCGCCGGCTTCTCCTTCGTCTCCATCCTCACCACCGTCTTCCAGCTCTTCGGCTTCGGCTACGGCTTCGGCGGGCCGCTGTTCTTCTGGACCTGGCCGGTCGTGCTGGGCGGCCAGCTGCTCGTCGCCCTCACCTTCGCCGAGCTGGCCGCGCGCTACCCGCTGGCCGGATCCGTGTACCAGTGGGCGAAGCAGCTGGCCAAGGGCTTCCTGGGCTGGCTCGCCGGCTGGATGATGCTGCTCGGCTGCATCGTCGCCCTCGCCGCCGCGGCGATCGCGCTGCAGGTCGTGCTGCCGTCGGTGTGGGACGGCTTCCAGCTCGTCGGCGGCGATCCCTCGGTGACCTCGCCCTCCGGCGCGGCCAACGCCGTGCTGCTCGGCACGCTGCTGCTCGTCTTCACCACCGCCGTCAACGCCGGCGGCGTGCGGCTGATGGCGCGGATCAACGACATCGGGGTCGCCGCCGAGCTGCTCGGCGTCGTCGTGCTGATCACCGGGCTGCTGCTGTTCGCCGTCCGCGGCCCGCAGGTCGTGCTGCACGATGCCCCCGGCACCAGCGCCGGGATCGGCGGCGTGCTCGCCTCGGCGCTCATGGCCGCCTACGTGCTCTACGGTTTCGACACCGCCGCGTCGGTCGCCGAGGAGACGAAGGACGCGCGCCGGGCGGCTCCGCGCGCGGTGCTGCGGGCCGTGCTCGTGTCCGGGATCGGCGGGCTCGCGGTGGTCGTCGCCGCGCTGATGGCCGCGCCGAGCCTGACCGACGGGCAGCTCGCCGGCCACGGCCTGCCCTACGTCATCACCGCCGTCTTCGGCGACACGCTCGGCCGGGTCTTCCTCGCCGACGTCGCGGTCGCGGTGGTCGTCTGCACCCTCACGATCCAGACCGGCACGGTCCGGCTGATCTACGCGATGGCCCGCGACGGCGCGCTGCCCGGGGCCAAACGGCTGTCGTCGGTCAGCGCGCGCACCGGGACTCCGGTCGGCCCCGCGCTGCTGTCCGGGGCGCTGGCCATCGGGCTGCTGCTGCTCAACGTCGGCAACCCGACGCTGTTCAGCACGATCACCGGGACGTCGGTGGTCGTCGTCTACCTGGCCTATCTGCTGGTCACGGGCCCGCTGCTGGTCAAGCGGCTGCGCGGGGGCTTCCCCGCGGAACCCGGCCGGTTCTCCCTCGGCCGCTGGGGCGTCGCGGTGAACGTGGCGGCCGTCGTGTACGGGATCGGCATGATCGTGAACATCGGCTGGCCGCGCGCGGAGATCTACGATCTCGCCGGTTCGGGCGCCCCCTGGATGCTGCTGTTCCCGATAGAGTTCGTCGGCGGCGCGCTGGTGATCGGCCGGCTCTGCTGGCTGCGGCTGCGCCCCGCCGCCGCCCTCGAACCCGCAACCTGAGAGAGGACGCCCGATGAGCACCACCGCGACGACCTACGGCGCCCGGGACCACGCCCGCGCCCAGGCCGGCACCGTGGTCGACACGATGCCGTCGATCCCGGCCAGCACCTGGCCGTCGCCGCCTCCCGGCGTCGCGCCCGAGGCCCTGACCTGGGCCGAAACCGTGGCCGGCGGCGGGTACACGCACAAGGTGCTGGCCCGCGGCACGCGGCTGCGGCTGACCGACGTCGACGGCGACGCCTGCGCGCACCTGCTGCTGTTCAACGCCGACCAGCCGTGGGAGCGGCTCAACGTCGCCGACACGGTGAAGGTGCAGTGGAACGCCTACCTCGGCGAGCGGCTCGCGCTGCTGTCCGACCAGGGCCGGGTGCTGGCCACCATCGCCGGTGACACCAGCGGGCGGCACGACGCCCTGTGCGGGACGTCCACTGTGGACGGCAACACCGAGCGCTACGGCGACGGCTCCCCGCAGGGCCCCTCCCCGGCCGGGCTGGCGCTGTTCACCCTCGCCGCGGCCAAGAACGGCCTCGGCCCGCGGGACATCCCGCCGAGCCTGTCGTTCTTCCAGGGCGTGCGGGTCGAGCGGGACGGCGGGCTGAAGTTCACCGGGTCCGCGGGTGCGGGCAAGAGCGTCGACCTGCGGATCGAGATCCCGTCGATCGTGCTGGTCGCCAACGTCGCCCACCCCGTCGACCCGCGCCCGGACTACACCGTGTCCAAGCTGGAGATCCTCGCCTGGCGCGATCGTCCGTCCACCCCGGACAGTCCGGAATGGACACACACCCCGGAGGCGCAGCGCGCCTTCGAGAACACCGCCGACTACCTGACCGCACGGGGGATCGCATGAGCACCGCCTACGAGTCCCAGCTCGAAGTCAGCGTCGACGTGCCCGCGCGGGCGCCGTACTCGACGGTGCTGAAGCGGGGCCAGGAGCTGGCGATCATCGACCTCGGCGGCAACCAGGCCGTCGACTTCCTCTGCTACGACGCGAACGACACCTCGAAGCGCTACAGCGCGGCCGCGACGATCGCCGCGCAGGGCAACATCTTCCTGACCACCGGCAGTGTCCTGCGCACGCAGGAGGGCGCGCCGCTGCTGACCGTCGTCGCCGACACCTGCGGGCGCCACGACACGCTCGGCGGCGCGTGCAGCAAGGAGTCCAACAGCCTCCGCTACGGCCAGCACACCCGCCACCAGCACGCCTGCGTCGAGAACTTCCTCATCGAGGGCGCGAAGTGGGGGCTGGGCAAGCGCGACCTGGTCAGCAACGTCAACTGGTACATGAACGTGCCGGTCGAGGAAGACGGCACGCTCGGCATCGTCGACGGCATTTCCGCGCCGGGCCTGGAGGTCCGGCTGCGCGCGGAGACCGACGTGCTGGTGCTCGTGTCGAACTGCCCGCAGATCAACAACCCGTGCAACGGCTTCGACCCGACGCCGGTGCGGATGGTCGTCATCTCCCCGGGAGCGGGCGCGTGAGACTGCTCGTCGCCAACCGGGGCGAGATCGCGGTCCGGATCCTGCGCAGCGCCAGGGAACTGGGCCTGGAGACCGTCGCGGTGTACTCCGACGCCGACCGCCTCGCCCCGCACGTGCGGCTCGCCGACCGGGCCGTGCGGCTCGGCCCGGCGCCCGCGGCGGAAAGCTACCTGCGGGCCGACGCGATCATCGCCGCCGCGCTCGACACCAGCTGCGACGCCGTCCACCCCGGCTACGGGTTCCTTTCGGAGGACGCAGCGTTCGCGCGGGCCTGCGAGGACGCCGGGATCGCGTTCGCCGGGCCGTCGCCGGAGCACCTGGAGGTGTTCGGCAGCAAGCACACCGCGCGCGGGGCGGCGATCGCGGCGGGCGTGCCGCTGCTGGCGGGCACCGGCCTGCTGTCCGATGTGGACGAAGCGCTCGCGCGTGCCGAGGAAATCGGTTACCCGGTGATGCTCAAGGCGACCGGCGGCGGGGGCGGGATCGGGATGCGCGCGTGCGCGTCCCCGGTCGAGCTGCGTGCGGCCTGGGAATCCGTGCGCAGCGTCGCGGCCAAGAGCTTCGCCAGTTCCGGCGTCTTCCTGGAACGCCTCGTGCGCCACGCGCGGCACGTCGAGGTCCAGGTGTTCGGCGACGGCTTCGGCGAGGTCCTCGCGCTGGGCACGCGTGACTGCTCGCTGCAGCGGCGCAACCAGAAGGTCGTCGAGGAGTGCCCGGCCCCGGACCTGCCCGAGGACGTCCGCAGGCAGCTGGTGGACTCGGCCGTCGCGCTGTGCTCGTCGGTGCGCTACCGCTCGGCGGGCACGGTCGAGTACGTCTACGACGCCGAGCGCGGCGAGGCCGCGTTCCTGGAGGTCAACACCCGGCTCCAGGTCGAGCACCCGGTCACCGAGGCGGTGTACGGCGTCGACCTCGTCGCCTGGATGCTGCGCCTGGCCCAGGGCGACCGCGCGATGTTCCGCGCGGTGCCGGTGGCGCGCGGGCACGCCGTCGAAGCCCGGGTGTACGCCGAAGACCCGGAGGCCGGGCACCGGCCGAGCGCGGGTCTCGTCACGCAGGTCACACTGCCCGCGGACACGCGCGTGGACACCTGGGTCGAGCCGGGCACCACCGTCACCACGCACTACGACCCGTTGCTGGCCAAGGTGATCTGCACCGGCACCGACCGCGAGGACGCACTGAGGAACCTGCGGGCAGCACTCGCCGCGACCCGGTTCGACGGCGTGCAGACCAACCTGGGCCAGCTGCGGGCGGCGGCCGCCGACGCGGCGTTCGGCGCGGCGAAGCACGACACGTCCACTTTGGACGGTGTTCAGGACGCCGAACCGCGGATCGACGTCGTGCGCGGCGGGACGATGACGACGGTGCAGGACTGGCCGGGCCGCACCGGCTTCTGGCACGTCGGCGTCCCGCCGAGCGGGCCGATGGACGACCTCTCGCTGCGCCTGGGCAACCTCGCGCTGGGCAACCCCGAGGGCGCGCCCGGCCTGGAGTGCACAGTGGACGGTGTCACGCTGCGGTTCTCGCACGCCACCCTGGTGTGCGTCACCGGCGCGCCGACGACCGTGCTCGCCGACGGTGCCGAGATTCCGTTGTGGACCCCCGTCGAGGTGCCCGCGGGTGCCACCTTGGACGTCCGGGCGTGCACGGCCGGGCTGCGCAGTTACGTGCTCGTCCGCGGCGGCATCGACGTCCCGGCGTTCCTCGGCAGCGCGGCGACGTTCACCCTCGGCAGGTTCGGCGGCCACGGCGGCCGCGCACTGGCCGCGGGCGACGTCCTGCGGCCCGGGCCGGCCCCGGCCGACCCCGTCGTGGGCCCGGTGCCGTCCGCCGACCGGCCGGAGTTTTCTCCACACTGGACGATCGGCGCGCTCGAAGGTCCCCACGCGGCGCCGGAGTTCTTCACCCCGGACGACGTCGACACCTTCTACGCCACCGACTGGCAGGTGCACTTCAACTCCGCGCGCACCGGCGTCCGGCTCGTCGGGCCGCGGCCGCAGTGGGCCAGGGCCGACGGCGGCGAGGCGGGCCTGCACCCGTCGAACATCCACGACACGCCGTACGCGATCGGCGCCGTCGACTACACCGGCGACCTGCCGATCCTGCTCGGCCCGGACGGGCCCAGCCTCGGCGGGTTCGTCTGCCCGGCGACGGTCGCCACCGGCGAACGCTGGAAGCTCGGCCAGCTGCGGCCGGGCGACACCGTGCGGTTCGTGCCGATCGGCACCGACCACGCGGCGGCACTGCGGACGCGGCCCGCGTCGGCGATCGCCCCGAGCCGGGCCACGCGCACCGACGGCGGTGTCCTCGCGCGACTGTCCTCTTCGGACGCGGAGCCGTCGGTGACCTACCGGCGCAGCGGTGACGACAACCTGCTCGTCGAGTACGGCGAGATGAAGCTCGACCTGGCCCTGCGGATGCGGGTGCACGCGCTGGCCGAGCGGCTCGCCGCCGAGGGCGTGCCGGGGATCGTCGACCTCACCCCGGGCATCCGGTCGCTGCAGGTGCACGTCGACCCGGACGCGCTGCCGGTCGGCAAGGCGCTCGGGCTGGTGCGCGAGCTGGAGCGGGACCTGCCGCCGACGCACGACCTCGTGGTGCCCAGCCGCAGTGTCCGGCTGCCGCTGTCGTGGGACGACCCGGCCACGCGCGAGGCGATCGAGCGGTACATGACCGGCGTCCGCGACGACGCGCCGTGGTGCCCGTGGAACATCGAGTTCATCCGGCGGGTCAACGGGCTGTCCAGTGTGGACGACGTCTACCGCACGGTGTTCGACGCGGAATACCTCGTGCTCGGGCTCGGCGACGTCTACCTCGGCGCGCCGGTGGCGACGCCGCTGGACCCGCGCCACCGCCTGGTGACGACGAAGTACAACCCGGCGCGGACGTGGACGGCGGAGAACTCCGTCGGCATCGGCGGGGCCTACCTGTGCATCTACGGCATGGAGGGCCCGGGCGGCTACCAGTTCGTCGGGCGGACGGTCCAGGTGTGGAACAGCTGGCGTGGCGGCGAGCAGCCGTGGAACCTGCGGTTCTTCGACCGGATCTCCTGGTACCCGGTGTCGGCCGACGAGCTGCTGGACCTGCGGGCGCAGAGCGCGTCCGGGACGCTGGAACTCGACACCACCGAAGGCACCTTCGCGCTGGCGGACTACCAGAAGTTCCTCGCCGAGAACGCCGGCAGCATCGCCGAGTTCCGGGCGACGCAGGCGGCCGCGTTCGAGGCGGAACGGCAGGCGTGGGCGGCGGCGGGCGAGTTCGACCCGAAGCCGGAGCCGGTGACCCGGCCACCCGCGCGGGTCGAGGCACCGCCGGGCGGGCACGTCGTGGAGGCGCCGTTCGCGGCGACGGTGTGGCGGGTCGACGTCACGGCGGGCCAGCGCGTCGAGGACGCCCAGGCGCTGGTGACACTGGAAGCGATGAAGACGGAGGCGCGCATTCCCGCGCCGGCGGGCGGTGAGGTGGTCGAAGTGCTCGTGTCCCCCGGTGACCAGGTGGCGCCCGGAACACCGCTGGTGGTGCTCGGATGAGCGTCGCCGAAGAGCGGGTCCGGGCCGCGTACCGGCGGATCGAGCAGGTGGACCGGCCGGAGATCTGGATCGACCTCCGGCCGGAAGCCGACGTCCTGGCCGAGGCCGCGGCACTGGCGGAACGCGGACTGCCGCTGTACGGCAAGCTCGTGGCGGTCAAGGGCAACATCGACGTCGCGGGCCTGCCGACGACGGCGGGCTGCCCGGCCTACGCGTACAAGCCGGAGGCCGACGCCCCGGTGGTCGCGCGGCTGCGGGCGGCCGGAGCGCTGGTGCTCGGCACGACCAACCTGGACCAGTTCGCGACCGGCCTGGTCGGGACGCGCAGCCCGTATGGCGCGGTGCGCAACGCCGTCGACCCGGCCTACGTGTCCGGCGGGTCCAGCTCGGGCTCGGCGGTGGCGGTCGCCCTCGGCATCGCGGATCTGGCGCTGGGCACCGACACCGCGGGTTCCGGCCGGGTTCCGGCGGCGTTCAACGGGATCGTCGGGCTCAAGCCGACCCCGGGCCTGCTGCCGACGCTCGGTGTGGTGCCCGCGTGCGCGAGCATCGACTGCGTGTCCCTGTTCGCGCGGACGGTCGAGGAGGCAACGTTCGCGTTGACGTGCCTGGCCGAGCCCGCGCAGGTCCACACGGGACGGTTCCGCCTCGGCGTCCCGGCCCCGGAGCAGCTGGGCCCACTGGCGCCGGGCTGGGCCGAGGCGTTCGAGGCGGCCGTCGCGGAGTACGCTGCCGCGGGCGCCGAAGTGACCACAGTGGACATTTCGGCGTTCCTGGAGGCCGCCCAGCTGTTGTACGGCGGTGCGTTCGTCGCCGAGCGGTACACGGCGGTCGGCGAGTTCCTGGACGCCCACCCGGACGACTGCGACCCGGTGGTCCACGGCATCATCACCGCGGCCCGTGACATCCCGGCCCACCGGCTGTTCGCCGACCAGGCAACGCTGGCCGGGCTGCGTGCCGAAGCACTGGCGACGCTGGCCGGGGTGGACGCGCTCCTGCTCCCGACCACGACCGAGCACCCTACACTGTCCGAAGTGGCCGCAGACCCGGTGGCGGTCAACGCGCGCCTGGGTCGGTTCACCAACTCCACCAACCTGTTCGGGCTCTCGGCCTTGGCGGTCCCGGCGGGCACGGTGAGCGGACGGCCGTTCGGGGTGATGTTCGTGGGAGCCCCGCACGATGACCTGAAACTGGCGGCCCTGGCGGGCCTGCGGCGCGAGCGCATCCCGATCGTGGTGGTGGGCGCGCACCTGAGGGGCCAGCCGCTGAACCACGAACTCACGTCCCGCGGCGGACGGTTCGTCTCGGCGGTGTCGACGGCTCCTGCCTACCGGTTGTACGCACTCGACACGGTGCCGCCGAAGCCGGGCCTGGTGCGGGTGGCTTCCGGGGGCGTCTCGATCGCCGCGGAGGTGTGGGAGTTGCCGGTGGAGGGGTTCGGGTCATTCGTGGCCGGTATCCCGGCGCCGCTGGCGATCGGCAAGCTCGAACTGGCCGACGGCACGCGAGTCCCGGGCTTCCTGTGCGAGCCCGAAGCGACCGAGGGCGCGGAGGACATCTCGGCGAAGGGCGGCTGGCTGGCACACCTCGGCGTCCGGTAAACCGGTTGCGCGGCAGGGTGACACTGAGGTGGTGAACACCCTGCCTTGCGGCCATCCGGGCCGCACCGGCAGCTTGCGCCTCTGTCCGCACCTGGCTGTCGAAGAACCTCCCTCGTCCACCCGCCACCTGACCGGCGTGGGCACTCGCTACGACCTCGTCTGCGCCGGGTGCACGCCGACCGACCTGATCGAGGTCTGCGAAAGCTGCGCCGATCGGGCCGACCAGAAGAGCTTCCCCTCGCGTTGGCACGGCGAGCCCGAAGTCCTCCTGCGAGACCGGGAACTCGGCGGCACGTGGTCGGCACGCGCCTGCCCGGTCCGTCCGCTGAACGACGACTGCCTGGCGCCGATGCCTGGCCACTGGCTCGCGCTCACCGCGGACGGGTTCGTGCGGATCACCGGCGACGACCAGTGGCTCGTCGGGCCGGTCGAGCTGCCCGAAGAGAACCCCGTGGACATGCGTGACTTCCCCGACCGCCCCCGCCGCAGCCTGCACACCTCCCGCGACGGCCGGTTCGCCGCTGTGGTCTCCGACTACGGCCGGTTCGCCACGGTCGTCGACCTCGACGAGTGGGTCACCGTGGTCGACCTCGACCGCGACTGGGTCGACAACGAGTTCACCCGGTACCCGTTCGCCTTCCTCGACGGGGGCCGGTTCGTTGCGGCGACCGACTGGAACCGGCTCGACGTGTTCGCCCTGCCCAGCGGAGAACTGCTGACCGACCGGGAAACCGCGGCACCGCAGCGCGGGGAGCCGGAACCCGAGCACTACCTCGACTACTTCCAGGGCGCGCTCCACCTGAGCCCGTCCGAGCGGTGGCTCGTCACCGACGGCTGGATCTGGCACCCCATCGGTGCCCCGGAGGCCATCGACCTCGCCGCCTGGCTGGGCGGCGACCTGCACGCGGCCGAACACGCGCGCGGCCTCACCCCCGGCCGCGAGAACGTCTGGGACCAGCCGATCGCCTGGGTGGACGACCGGACCGTCGCGATCCAGCGCATGGGCGCCTCCTGGCAGCGGATGCTCGACGGCGTCGAGCTCTACGACGCCGAGACCGGGCGCCGCACCGGGATGTTCGCCGGGCCCGCCGGGCCGATGTGGGGTCACGGCGGCCTGCTGTACGTCGCCGCCGAGGCGGGCTTCGAGGTCTGGGATCCCGCCGAAGGCGCCCGAGTCGGCTTCGCCCCCGGATTCCGCCCCACCGCCCACGACCCGGCGACCGGCACCTTCGCCGAACTCCGTAACGATCAGCTGAGAACTTGGACAACTCCGCGATAACGAGCCTCACCCGTGGGCACCTCGCCGCCGATGCACTCCAGTGACCCCCCGGAGGCGGCCATGACCACGGCGACCACATCCCCGCAGACCACGCTCGTCCACTCGTACCTGTTCCTGCGTCGCGCCATCGGGCTGATCGGGCTGGCCCTGCCGGTCGTCCTGATCCTCGGCAAGCAGCTCGCCCAGGGCGGCGACCTCCTCGGCTCGCTGAGCGCCTACTACTACACCGACCTGCGCGACGTCCTGGTCGGCGCGATGTGCGCCGCCGGGGTGTTCCTGCTCGCCTACTACGGCCACGACTCGATCGACAACATCGCCAGCACCGTCGCCGGGCTGGGCGCGATCGGGCTCGCGCTGTTCCCCACCACCCCCGACCACGACGTGACGGCGTGGGACCGGACCGCCGGGGTGCTGCACCTGACGTTCGCGGCCGTGTTCTTCCTCGCCCTCGCCTACTTCTGCCTGCGGCTGTTCCCGCACGACGGCGAGCAGCCGGAACGGTTCGGCGTGCTCTACCGCGTCTGCGGCGGCGTGATCCTCGCCTGCCTGGTGCTCATCACCCTGGCCAAGTACCTCGGCCTCACCCCGGACCTGCACCCGGCGCTGTGGCTGGAGGCCGTCGCCGTCGAAGCGTTCGGTGTCGCCTGGCTCGTGAAGGGACGGTCGCTGGAGCCCAGGAGTGTGCCGTAGCCCACTCGACCGGGCCACACCACTGGTTACCGATGGGTAACAAGGGCTATCGTGCGGTCAACAACGTCTACTTATGGAGCTATTCGTGGCCGCACCAGCAACGCCGCTCGCGCCGACCGCGCGAGGCGTGCGCAACGTCGCCTTCGTCGAGGGGGTCCGCACGCCCTTCGGCAAGGCCGGCGACAAGGGCATGTACGCCGGGACCCGTGCCGACGACCTCGTCGTCAACACCATCCGCGAGCTGCTGCGGCGGCACCCCGAGCTGCCGCCCGAGCGCGTCGACGAGGTGGCCATCGCCGCCACCACGCAGATCGGCGACCAGGGCCTGACCATCGGCCGCACCGCCGCGCTGCTGGCCGGGCTGCCCAAGTCCGTGCCCGGCTTCGCCATCGACCGCATGTGTGCCGGCGCGATGACCGCCGTCACCAGCGTCGCCTCCGGCATCGGCTTCGGCGCCTACGACATCGCCATCGCCGGCGGCGTCGAGCACATGGGCCGTCACCCGATGGGTGAGGGCGTCGACCCCAACCCGCGGATCATCGCCGACAAGCTCGTCGACCCGACCGCGCTGGTCATGGGCCAGACCGCGGAGAACCTGCACGACCGCTTCCCGGCGATCACCAAGCAGCGCACCGACGCCTACGCCGCGCGCAGCCAGGAGAAGTACGCCGAAGCCGTCAAGACCGGCAAGATCGGCCCGGAGCTGGTCCCGGTCGCCACCCGGTCCCGAATCAAACCAGCGGAGCGAAGCTCCTCCGTTGAGGGGGGCGGCGGGGGCATGGATGGACTGGGCTGGGGCCTGGCCACCGAGGACGAGCCGCCGCGGCCGGGCACCACCGTCGAGCAGCTGGCGAACCTCAAGACGCCGTTCCGCCCGCACGGCCGGATCACCGCGGGCAACGCCGCGGGCCTCAACGACGGCGCCACCGCGTCGCTGCTCGCCGACGAGGACACCGCCCGCGAGCTGGGCCTGCCCGTCGCGATGCGGCTGGTCGGCTACTCCTTCGCCGGCGTCGAGCCGGAGGTCATGGGCATCGGCCCGGTGCCGGCCACCGAGAAGCTGTTCAAGCGCACCGGCCTGACCATCGACGACATCGGCCTGTTCGAGATCAACGAGGCCTTCGCCGTGCAGGTGCTGGCCTTCCTCGACCACTTCGGCATCGCCGACGACGACCCGCGCGTGAACCCGTGGGGCGGCGCGATCGCCTGCGGCCACCCGCTGGCCTCGTCCGGCGTCCGGCTGATGACGCAGCTGGCGCGCCAGTTCGCCGAGCGGCCCGACGTCCGCTACGGCATGACCACGATGTGCATCGGCATCGGCATGGGCGGCACCGTGATCTGGGAGAACCCGGCGTTCGAGGGGGCGAAGTAATGACTTTCACCGCTGAAGAGGCGAAGGCCGCGTTCCCGGACGAGGTCGTCACCCACGCGAAGACCCGCCTGGTCAAGGTGCCCGGGCTGGCCAAGCCGGTCGCGCTGATCACGCTCGACAACGGCCACGACCACACCCGGCCGAACACCTTCGGCCCGCAGGGCCTGGTGTCGCTGAACACCGCGCTGGACGAGGCGTTCGCCGCCGAGCCCGCCGCGATCGCGGTCACCGGCAAGCCGTTCATCTTCGCCGTCGGCGCGGACCTGTCCGGTGTCGAGGCCGTCAGCGACCCGAAGCTGGCGCGCGAGATCGCCCAGACCGGGCACGACGTGTTCCGCCGCCTGACCGAGTCGAAGATCCCGACGTTCGGGTTCGTCAACGGCGCGGTCATGGGCGGCGGCCTGGAGCTGGCGCTGTCCTGCCACTACCGGACGCTGTCGGAGAACACCGCCGCGATCGCCTTCCCCGAGGTCTTCCTCGGCCTGTTCCCGGGCTGGGGCGGCACGCAGCTGCTGCCGAACCTCATCGGCGCGGACGCGGCCGTCACGGTGATCATCGAGAACGCCCTGGCGCAGAACAAGATGCTGAACGTCAAGCAGGCGGCCGAGCTCGGCATCGTCGACGTGGTCTTCGGCTCGGCCGACTACCTCGAGCAGTCGCTGCTGTGGCTGGCGAAGGTGGTCAACGGCGAGATCACCCCGGCCCGCCGCGAGATCGACCGCGGGGCCGCCTGGGACGCGGCCATCGCCCGCGCGAAGTCCATTGTGGACGGCCGGACGCACGGCGCGTCGCCGGGCGCGACCAAGGCCGTCGAACTCCTTGAACTCGCGAAGGAAAACGACCTCGACCGCGGCTACGCGGCCGAGACCGACGGGCTCGCCGAGCTGCTCATGTCCGACGTCCTGCGCGCCGGGCTGTACTCGTTCAACCTGGTCAACAAGCGCGCCAAGCGCCCGGCGGGCGCGCCGGACAAGTCGCTGGCCCGCAAGGTGAACAAGGTCGGCATCGTCGGCGCCGGCCTGATGGCCAGCCAGCTCGCCCTGCTGTTCGTGCGGCGGCTGAAGGTGCCGGTCGTGCTCACCGACGTCGACCAGGAGCGCGTCGACAAGGGCGTCGGGTACGTCCACGCCGAGATCGACAAGCTGCTGGGCAAGAAGCGCGTCTCCCCGGACGGCGCGAACCGGCTCAAGGCGCTGGTCACCGGCTCGCTCGACAAGGCCGCCTTCGCCGACGCCGACTTCGTCATCGAAGCCGTCTTCGAGGAGCTGGGCGTCAAGCAGCAGGTGTTCGCCGAGCTGGAGCAGCACGTCTCCCCCGAGGCGATCCTCGCGACCAACACCTCGTCGCTGTCGATCACCGCGATGGCGTCGAAGCTGCAGCACCCCGAGCGCGTGGTCGGCTTCCACTTCTTCAACCCGGTGGCCGTGCTGCCGCTGCTGGAGATCGTCCGCGGCGAGCAGACCGACGACGCGTCCCTGGCGACGGCGTTCTCGGTCGGCAAGCAGCTGAAGAAGTCCAGCGTGCTGGTGAAGGACGCCGCGGCGTTCGTCGTCAACCGGCTGCTGCTGCGCTTCCTCGGCGAGGTGCTGGTCACCGTCGACGAGGGCACGCCGTTCGACGTCGCCGACAAGGCACTCGAACCGCTCGGCCTGCCGATGACCCCGCTGACGCTGATGCAGCTCGTCGGCCCGGCCATCGCGCTGCACGTCGGCGAGACGCTGCACGAGGCGTTCCCGGACCGGTTCACCGCGTCCGAGAACCTCGCGAAGTTCGTCAAGGCGGGCAAGAAGGGCGTCTGGATCTGGGACGCGCAGGGCAACGCCTCGGTGGACCCGGAGGTCGCTTCGCTCTGGACGCAGGGTGACAAACCGTCCACTTCGGAGCAGGTGCGCGAGCGGGCGCTGTCCGCGATCGCCGAGGAGATCCGGATCATGCTCGACGAGGGCGTGGTCGCCGAGGCGCAGGACATCGACCTGTGCCTGATCCTCGGCGCGGGCTGGCCGTTCTGGAACGGCGGCATCACGCCGTACCTGGACCGCTCCGGCGTCTCCGAACGCGTGAACGGCAAGCCGTTCCTGGCCCCGGGTGTCGCTTCGGTCCCGGTGGCCTAGTACTCGCCCTCGCGAGGGCACTTCGGCGGCGGCGCAGTGAGGTTCAGCTGCGCCGCCGCCGCGTCCAGGTCGGTGACCGAGACCGTCTCCGCGTCGCGGAAACGGACGTGCAGTTCCTGCGCCCACGCGCGCAGATCCGTGCCGGGAACCGCGAGCAGCGACACCGACGGCGACGCCGGATAGGCCTCGGCCGCGGTCTCGACGAACACGCGCCGCGCCTTCGGGTCGTCGTGGAACGACCGCGCGGCAGACCACATCTTCTCGTCGGACGAAAAGGACAGAACGACCGCCGCGCACAGGTTGTGCCCGGCCAGTGGCGCCGGGTTCGTGTCCACCGGCAGGTCCGGCGGCCGCACCAGCGCCGCGACGAAGAACGCCAGCCCGGCACCCGCGGCCGCGGCCAGCGCGATCACCGGCGGCAGCACGCGGGCCAGCGGCTTGTCCTCCACGGCGAAGATCACAGCACAGCACAGCGTCCGTTGGCTGCCGCGACACCGGCCGTTCACCGGGTCGGCTTAGCGTGCCCGCCCGTGACCACCGACAGACGCCGTTTCCTCAAGGGTGCCGGGCTCGCGGCCGCCGCCGCGGGCCTGCCCTTCCCCGCTCCCGCCTTAGATCTGCCCGGCCTCTGCGGCCGCTACGAGTGGCTGGCCGGCGACCACCACACGCACAGCCAGTACTCCTACGACGCGATGTACCGCATCGACCAGATCGCCGCCGGCGGCCGCGCGCACGGCGCGAACTGGATCGTCTTCACCGACCACGGCCACGCCGAGCACGAGAAGGTGTCGGTCGAGCCGACCGAGGCGGACTTCGCCGCCGCGCGGCGGAAGTATCCGGACCTGCTGCTGTGGCACGGGCTGGAGTGGAACGTCCCGGGCGCCGAGCACGCGACGGTGTTCTTCCAGGCCGGGGACCGGCAGGCGGCGAAGCTGCGCGAGTTCGAGCGGACCTTCGACTGGCGGCTGACGAACTCGGAGGCGTCGAGCCTGGCGAACGAGGCTCTCGCGCTGCGCGGGTTGCGCTGGCTGGCCGAGCAGGAGCGCACGCGGCAGATCCACGCGCCGGTCGTGGTGATCAACCATCCGCTGCGCAACGGCCGCGTCGCCCCGCACGAGCTGCGGGCCTACCGCGACACCGCGCCGGGCATCGTGATCGGCATGGAAGGCGCGCCCGGCGCGCAGGCCGACGGCTTCCCGAAGCCACTGGGCAACGGCGGCGCCCGCGGCGGCTACATCAACAACCCGGGCGCGAACTCCTGGCCGGGGTATCCCGCCGAGGCGTACCGGACGCACGGCGGCTGGGACTGGGCCACGGCGAAGGTCGGCGGCCTGTGGGACTCGCTGCTGGCCGAGGGCAAGCCGTGGTGGGTCACCAGCAACTCCGACTCGCACTACAACCGCGGCGACACGCTGGTGCGCCCGGACGTGCCGGGTGACTGGTACGACACGCACGGCAAGTTCCCCGACCCGGTCGACACCGGTGTCCCGCAGCTGCTCGCGCCGTACGCGGACTTCTACCCCGGCGAGTTCAGCCGCACCTACGTCGGCGTCACGCGGCGCAGCCTCGAAGGTGTCCTGGAAGGACTGCGTGCCGGGCGGATCTGGGCGGCGCACGGCGGCCTCGTCCAGGATCTGGCCGTCGGTGTCCACAGTGGTGGGTCCGCGGCGACGCTGGGCGGGCGGCTGCGGGTGCGGCGTGGTTCGGACGTCACGATCGTGGTGAGCGCGCGGCTGGCCGACCGGCCGAACGGCGGCGGCTCGGTGCCGCGGCTGGCCCGGCTGGACGTCATCGCGGGGCCTGTCACCGGCCCGGCGGCCGATCCCGACACGACGACCGCACCCGGCACCCGCGTCGTCCGGTCGTTCGAGCCACGCTGGGCGCCGGGGCGGCAGGTGGTCTTCCGGCACACGTTCCGGAACGTGCGCGAGCCGTTCTACCTGCGGGTCCGGGGCTCGAACGGTGACGCCGAGCCGACGCCGGACGTCGTCGGGCAGGCGAACCCGTTCGAGGACCTGTGGCTGTACGCGAATCCGATTTTCGCGGATATTTGTTGATAATCCTCGGGCGGGTGTCCACTGTATACGGTGTGAGAAAACTGCTCGTGTGGTCGGTCATGACGGTGCTGCGCTGGCTGCTGCGGCTGCCCGCGCCGGTGCAGCGGGTGCTGGCGGGCCGTCCGGTCGTGGTCGACGGGAAGCAGCCGGTGCCCACCGCGCGGATGCTGATCCAGGTGGCCCGGTTCGCGCCGTTCGACGCCCCGCACCGCAACGGCGACCTCGCCAGGGCCCGGCGCGAGCTGAACATGGCGGGCGCGCTGGCCGGCGCCGGGGTCTGCCCGGGCGTCCGGACCAGCGACCACACCTGGCCGGGACCGGACGGGCCACTGCCGCTGCGGCTGTACGAACCGGAGGGCGTCCCGGCGCCGAGCGCGGCACTGGTGTACTTCCACGGCGGCGGGTTCGTGCTCGGCAGCATCGACACGCACGAAGGCGCGTGCCGGCTGCTGGCCGAGGAGGCCGGGATCCGCGTGGTGTCGGTCGGCTACCGGCTCGCCCCGGAACACCCGTTCCCGGCGGCGGTCTCGGACGCGGTCGCGGCGTTCCGGCACGTGGCGGAGAAGGCGGCGGACTTCGGCATCGACACGGACCGCCTGGCGGTGGGCGGCGACAGCAGCGGCGGCAACCTCGCGGCGGTGGTGGCCCACGCGGCGGCCCGCGGCGAGGTGCCGCGGCCGGCGTTCAGCCTCCTGCTCACCCCGGCAACGGACGCACTGGGCGGTTCGTTGTCCCACAAGCAGTTCGGCTCGGGTTTCCGGCTCGACCGCGACGAGTGGGCCTGGTACCGGGACCAGTACGTCCGCGACCCGGCCCACCTGACCGACCGCCGGGCCTCGGTCCTCTACGACGACAGCCTCGACGGCCTCCCCCCGACGTACGTCGCCACCTGCGGCTTCGACCTGCTCCGCGACGAAGGCGAGGCCTACGCCGCCCGCCTGGCGGCGGCGGGCGTCCCGGTGGTCCACCGGCGCCACGAGGGTCAGCTGCACGGGTTCGCCAACCGCGTCGGCGTCGACCCGGACGCCCGCGCGGCCATGCTCCACGCCGCCGGAGTCCTCCGTGCCGGCCTCGCCCTCAGCCCCGGACGTGACTGAAGAGCCGACACGCGTGATCGAGGAGTCGACACTCGTGATTGAAGGGTCGACACGGCGAACCCCACTCGATCCCGTGTGTCGTCCCCTCAATCACGCGAGTTGACCCTGCAATCACGCATGTCGGCTGTTGGCGCACGGTCAGCGGACGGGGAGGTGGACCGTCACGGCGAGGCCGCCGCCCACGATGGGCTCGGCCGTGACCGTTCCGCCGTGGGCCTGGACCGCCGCGCGGACGATCGACAGGCCGAGGCCCGCGCCGGACCGGGCCGTGCGGGCGACTCCGGCGCGGCGGAACGGCTCGAACAGCTCCGCCACCGTCGCCGGGTCCACCAGGCCGCCGGACGAACGGACCCGCAGCGTCGACCACTGCGGTCCCGGCTGGGTCACCACCTCCAGCCAGCCGCCCTCGACGTTGTGGCGGACGCCGTTCTCCAGCAGGTTGCCCGCGATGCGTTCCAGCAGGGCCGGGTCGCCGAACGCGGGCGCGGGGGCCGTCGCGAACGTCGCGTGGATACCGCGTTTCCCGGCTTCGCGGCGGACCGCCTGCCAGGCGCGGTCGACGACCGCCGCGAGGTCGGCAGGTTCGCGGACCGCGAGCCCGGCGCCGTCCGTGCGGGCCAGCAGCAGCAGCGAGTTCACCAGCTGCCCGGCGCGCTCGGTGGCGTCGCGGACGACGCCGGCCATGCGCCGCAGCTCGGCTTCGTCGGCGGCCTCGTCGGCGAGGGTGACGTCGAGTTCCGTGCGGATCACCGACAACGGCGTCCGCAGCTCGTGGCTCGCGTTCGCGACGAAGTGGCGTTGCGCGTCGAACGCGGCCTGGAGCCGGTCGAGCATGTCGTCGAACGTGCTCGCCAGCTCGGCCAGCTCGTCGCGGGAGCGGATCTCGCCGATCCGCTCCCCCAGCGACTCGACCGACAGCCGCCGCGCGGTGCCGGTGATCTCGCGCAGCGGCAGCAGCACCCGCGAGGTGAACGTCCACGCGAGGATCGCCGCGGCCGCCACCACCAGCAGGAACGCGATCGACCCGAACAGCAGCATCCGGTTGCGGGCGTGCACGCGCAGGTGCTCGGCGAGCGTCGAGGCCTCGACCTGGACGCCGTCGACGACCACCGTGCTGCCCGGCGGCATCTGCGGGACGGTGTCGAGCGAGTCCCGGACCAGCGTCCAGGCCAGCCACAGCAGCAGCAGGCTGACGGCGGCGACCAGCACGGTCGCCAGGAGGGTGATCCGGGCGCGGAGGGTGCGGGTGCCCGGCAGGTTCACGCGCGCGGCGCGCCGGGCTCCGGCACCCGGTACCCGGAGCCGACGACGGTCTCGATGATCCCCGGCTCGCCGAGCTTCTTGCGCAGCGTCATCACGGTGACCCGAACGGTCGTGGTGAACGGGTCGGCGTTCTCGTCCCACACCCGTTCGAGCAGCTCCTCGCTGCTGACCACGGACCCGCCTGCCTGCAGCAGCACCTCGAGGACGCCGAACTCCTTGCGGGTCAGCTCGACCGGCCCGCTCGCGCGCCGAACGGTGCGCTTGGCCGGGTCCAGCTCGACGTCCCCGGCGGTGAGCAGCGGCGGCGCGGCCGGCGTGGCCCGGCGGCCCAGCGCCCGCACCCGCGCGACCAGCTCGGGGAAGGCGAACGGCTTGGCGAGGTAGTCGTCGGCGCCGAGCGACAGCCCGTCGACGCGGTCGGACACCGAGCTGCTGGCGGTGAGCATGAGCACCCGGGTCAGCTCCCCGGAGGCGACGATCTCCCGGCACAGCTCGTCCCCGGACATCCCGGGCAGGTCCCGGTCCAGCAGCACGACGTCGTACCGCGTGACGGCGGCCTTCTCGTGCCCGTCGTCCCCGGTGAGCGCGACGTCCACCGCCATCCCCTCACGGCGCAGGCCGCGGGCGATCGCGTCGGCCAGGGGTTCTTCGTCCTCGACTACCAAAACTCGCACGAACCCACAATCGCATATTTTCCTGAGAGTGCCCTTTAAGGACGGTATGCGTCCGGTGAGGCCCCGAGCGCCACATCGGGGCGCTAGCGTTCCCCCGCCCAGCGCAGGGCGAACCACAGCCGCATCCGGGTCTCCGGGTCGGCCAGGTCCACGCCCAGCACCCGTTCCACCTGGGCGATCCGGTGCCGGACGCTGTTGCGGTGCACGCCGAGCTCCGCGGCCGTCGGCTCCCAGCCGCCGTGGTGGGCCAGCCAGGTCCGCAGCGTGCGCACCAGCGCCCGGTCCTCCGCCCGGTCCAGTTCCGCCAGCGGTGCCAGGGCCCGCTCCGCGAATCCCCGGGAGACGCCCGGGTCGAGCAGCGCGTCGAAGTCCAGCGGCTCGCGCCCGGCCACCACCGGACGGCCGAGCGCGGCGGCCCGGGTCAGCAGCAGCTCCACCTCGGCCGATGACAGCCGGGAAGCAGGCGCCGGGGACCCCACCGCCGTCAGCCAGCCGGACGCACGCAGGTCCGCCAGCAGCCCGTCCGCCGGCGCGGAACCCGCGATGGCCACGAACCGCCCGGGCCACACCGAAACCAGCGGCGTGTCCAGCCGGGCGCGCAGCCAGTCCGGGCGCTGGGCCACCTCGTCCGGGCCGCGCCGGTACGCCGTCCCCGCGATCAGCCGGACGTCGGCCACGCCCAGCAGCGCACTGGCCACTTCCCCGGGCGACGTCCGGCCGAGCAGCAGGCCGGTCGCCGCCGCGCCCAGCTCGGCCGCGTCCGAGCCCGCGCGGCCGACCAGGCCGAGCAGGGCCGCGCCGACGGCGAGGATCGCCCGGTCCGCGCCGTCGAAGCGCCGGGCGCGGCCGACCACCACCACGTGGGACGCCGTCGCCTGCGGGTACACCGGCTGGGCCACCACGAACCCGCCGCCGGTCTCGGTCGTCGCGCTGCGGATGCCGCTGCCCGCCCGGACCGTCGCCACCAGCTCGCGCACCGGAAGCGGCAGCGGCGCGGGCGCGTCGTGCGCCGCCGCCAGGACGTCGCCGGCGCCGACCAGCGCCACCCACGCCCGCAGCTGCGCCGCCAGCGACGACGTCAGCTCGCCCAGCCCGCCGCCCGCGGCGCGGGTCAGCGTCTCCCGCGCCGCGGTGATCCGCCGCTGCTCGCGCTGCCCGGCCTCGGCCAGCGCGACCGACACCGCCCGGCTGATCGCCAGGAACGGCGTGGCGGGCGGCACCACCAGCAGCGGCAGCCCGTGCCGCGCGCACGCCCGGCGCAGCGACTCCGGCAGTGTCTCGGACACCGTCGGCGTCAGCCCGAACCCCAGCGCGGTCACGCCGGCCTCGCGCAGACCGCGCACGTACCGGTCGATCCGCTCGGGCAGGTTGACGCCCGCGGTGAGGATCAGCTCGCCGCCCACCAGGTACGGCGCGGGGTCCTGCAGCTCGCTGACGTGCGCCCAGCGGACCGGCGCGTCCAGCGCGCCCGGCCGCAGCGTCTCGGGGACGACGTCGAGGGCCAGCTCCCGGTTGCCGACAACGGCTCGTAACGGGACATTCACGTCCGTGGACAGCGAATCCGGGATCGAGGTCATTTCGTCCTCACCGATGTCGACATGAAGACGAATCATCCCATGCCGGAGCGGGCCCGGCCGAACCTACGGTGACCCGAAACGACGTGAGGAGGACACCGTGGCCGGCGACTACGCGGTGATCGCGCTGTACATCGCGGGCATGATCGGGGTCGGCTGGTACGGCCTCCGGCTCGCGAAGACCAAGTCCGACTACCTGGTCGCCGGGCGGCGGCTGGGCTGGTTCATGTACTCCGGCACGATGTCGGCGGTCGTCCTCGGCGGCGCGTCGACGGTCGGCGGTGTGAAGCTCGGCTACACCTACGGCATCTCCGGCATGTGGCTGGTGGTCAGCATCGGCGCCGGCATCCTCGTGCTGCACGCGGTGTTCGCGCGGCGGCTGGTGCGGCTGAAGGTCTACACCGTCGGCGAGATGCTCGACCTGCGCTACGGCGGCCGCACCGGCGCGGTGTCCGGCGTCGTCATGTGGGGCTACACCCTCATGCTCACGGTGACCTCGACGCTGGCCTTCGCCACCATCTTCAAGGTCCTCTTCGCCCTGCCGAACTGGGCGGGCATCGCCGTCGGCGGCTCGATCGTGGTGCTCTACTCGGTGCTCGGCGGCATGTGGTCGATCACGCTCACCGACATCGCCCAGTTCGTCATCAAGACCGTCGGCATCCTGGCGATCCTGCTGCCGGTGGCGATCACCTCGGCGGGCGGCTTCGACGGCATGAGCGCGAAGCTCGACGCGAGCTTCTTCAGCTTCACCGCGATCGGCGGCGACACGATCGTCACCTACTTCGTGATCTACACCTTCGGCCTGCTGATCGGCCAGGACATCTGGCAGCGCGTCTTCACCGCCCGCACGCCCGCGATCGCCACGTCCGGCGGCCTGACCTCCGGCGTCTACTGCCTGGTCTACGGACTGGCCGGCGCCCTCATCGGCACCGCGGCGCACACGCTCTACCCGGACCTGGCCAGCGCGCAGGACGCCTTCGCGACCATCGTCGAGCGGCTGCTGCCGACCGGCGTCCGCGGGCTGGTGCTGGCCGCCGCGCTCTCGGCGATGATGTCGACCGCGAGCGGCGCGCTGATCGCGTGCGCCACCACCACGACGTCGGACCTGCTGACCAAGCTGGGCCTGAAGCAGGGCGGCGAGGTCCGCCGCAACCGCGTCACCACGCTGGTCCTCGGCCTGGCCGCGATCGGGATCGCCATGCTCGTCGACGACGTCGTCAACGCGCTGACCATCGCCTACGACATCCTGGTCGGCGGCCTGCTGGTGGCGATCGTCGGCGCGCTGTTCTGGAAGCGCGGCACCCGGCAGGGCGCGTACGCCTCGATGATCGCGGGCACGGTGTCCGTGCTCGCCTTCATGATCGTCGACGGCGTCGACGCCAACACCCCGATCTACTGGGGCCTGGGCGCGAGCCTGGTCGTGTACCTGGCCGTCAGCCTCGCGACACCCCGCACGTCCGACGCGATCCTCACCGTCTGGACCCGCCGCCTGAGCGGCCGGGAAACACCCATCGAGAACCGGGAACAGGAGCCCACCAGTGCCTAACATCGGACCCCTCGACTCGTCGCGCGTCCCCCGCTTCGCCGGGTTCGCGACCTTCGCGCGGCTACCGCGGATCGACCAGGTCGACCGCGCCGACGTCGCCGTCGTCGGGGTGCCCTTCGACTCCGGCGTCTCCTACCGGCCCGGGGCGCGGTTCGGCCCGGCCGCCGTCCGCGAGGCGAGCCGGCTGCTGCGGCCGTACCACCCGGAGCTGGACGTCTCGCCGTTCGTCGAGAAGCAGGTCGTGGACGCGGGCGACATCGCCGTCAACCCGTTCAACATCGGCGAAGCCATCGAGACACTGCAGCAGGAAGCCGAAGCGCTGCAGGCGGACGGGACGCGGCTGGTGACCGTCGGCGGCGACCACACCATCGCGCTGCCGCTGCTGCGGGCCGCGGCGAAACAGCACGGGCCCGTGGCGCTGCTGCACTTCGACGCGCACCTCGACACCTGGGACACCTACTTCGGCGAGCCGTACACCCACGGCACCCCGTTCCGGCGGGCATCCGAAGAAGGCATTCTCGACACGAGCGCGCTGTCGCACGTCGGCACGCGCGGGCCGCTGTACGGCAAGCGCGACCTCGAAGAGGACCGGCGGCTCGGCTTCGGCATCGTCACCTCCGGCGACGTCCTGCGCCGCGGGGTCGCCGAGACCGTCGACGCGCTGCGGCAGCGCATCGGCGACCGGCCGCTGTACGTCTCGGTCGACATCGACGTGCTCGACCCGGCCCACGCGCCCGGCACGGGCACGCCGGAGGCGGGCGGGCTGACCAGCCGCGAGCTGCTGGAGATCCTGCGCGGGCTGCGCGACCTCAACCTGGTCGGCGCGGACGTCGTCGAGCTGGCCCCGGCCTACGACCACGCCGAGATCACCGCGATCGCGGCCTCGCACGTCGCCTACGACCTGGTGAGCCTGCTCGCACTGGGGAAGACCGCATGACCCGCATCGGCGGCGACGTCGTCGTGGAGACCCTGCGGGCGCTGGGGGCCGACACGGTGTTCGGGCTGCCGGGCCAGCACGCGCTGGGCCTGTTCGAGGCCCTGCGTCGCGCCGGAGACGTCCGGGTGATCAGCGGGCGCGTCGAGAACAACCTCGCCTTCGCCGCCGACGGGCACGCCCGCGCGCGGCTGGCGGCGAACCCGGACGGGCCGGTGCCGGTGACGCCGCTGATCGTCTCCACCGGGCCGGGCGCGCTGCTGACGCTGGCTTCGCTGCAGGAGTCCCGCGCGGCTTCGGTACCGGTGCTCGGCATCTCCAGCCAGGTCCCGGTCGCCGGGCTCGGCGGCGGACGGCACGGCTACCTCCACGAGCTGCCCGACCAGCAGGCGAGCTTCCGCGACGTGGTGAAGTCGGTGCACGTCGTGCGCCGGGCGAGCCAGATCCCCTCGGCGCTGCGGGAAGCGTGGACGTCGGCCGCGACCGCGCCCTACGGCCCGGTGTGGGTGGAGATCCCCCAGGACGTCCTGCTCGGCCCGGCCGGCGTCCCGCCGATCACGTCGGTGACGGCCACACCCGGCGTGCCGGAACCCCTGCCGGAGCTGGTCGACGCGGCGGCCGGACTGCTGGGCGCGGCGGCCAACCCGGTGATCCTCGCCGGCGGCGGGGCGCTGCGCTCGGGCGCGCACGCGGAACTGCTGGCGCTGGCCGAAGCCCTGCGCGCGCCGGTGGTCTCGACCTTCGGCGGCAAGGGCGTCTTTCCCTGGCAGCACGAGCTGTCCGGGCGGTCGTGGCTGGAGGACTGGCACACCACGGAGTTCCTCGCCGCCGCCGACGTGCTGCTGGTGCTCGGGTCCGGGCTCGGCGAGCTGTCCAGCAACTACCGGGAGTTCGCCCCGCGCGGGCAGGTCATCCAGGTCGAGGCCGACCTGGGCAAGCTGGAGGCGAACTACCCTGGCCTGGGCATCCACGCCGACGTCCGGTTCACGCTGCAGGCCCTCCTGGAGCAGGTGCCGATGCGGAAGTCCGACGGCCGCGCCGAGAAAGCGGTCTCGGCGCTGCTGGCGCGCGTCGAGTCGCGTTTGGACGGTCAGGACCTGGCCGCCGAGCGGAAGCTGGTCGACGACATCCGCGCGGCGCTCCCGGCGGGCACCCAGACGTTCTGGGACATGACGATCGCCGCGTACTGGGCGTGGTCGGCGTGGAACCCCGAGAGCGCGCCGATCCACACCGCGCAGGGCGCGGGCGGGCTGGGCTACGGCCTGCCGGGCGCGCTCGGCGGGGCGGCCGCCGGCGGGGTCACGCTCGCCGTGTCCGGCGACGGCGGCGCGATGTACGGCCTCGCCGAGCTGGCCACCGCGGTGCAGCACGGCCTCGACGTCACGTGGCTGATCGTCGACGACGGCGGGTACGGCATCCTGCGCGAATACCTCACCGGCGCGTTCGGCCAGTCGACGGCCACCGAGCTGGCCCGGCCCGACTTCGTGGCGCTGGCTTCGTCCTTCGGCGTTCCGGCTCATCTGTCCTCTTTGGACACTGTTGGCGCGGACTTGGCCGAGGCACTGCGCACGCCGGGCCCGTCCGTGGTCGTCCTGCCCGCTCTGCTGAAGATGTTCGCGCCGACCCACCTGGAGAAGGCATGAAACTCGACCTGACCGACCCGGCGACCGGCGAGGTGTCCGGCACCAGCCCGGTCGCGTCCCCGTCCGATGTGGACGAAGCGATGGCCGCCGCAGCGGCGGCGTTCAAGGTGTGGCGGCGGACCACCCCGGCACAGCGGCAGCTGGCGCTGCTGAAGATCGCCGACGCCCTCGAAGCGCGTGCCGCCGAGTTCGCCGACCTGGAGGTGCGGGAGACCGGCAAGATCCGGTCGGTCGTGCTGGAGGAGGAGATCCCCGAGTGCGTCAGCGCGCTGCGGTTCTTCGCCGGGGCCGCGCGGCAGCTGGAGGGCACCGCGGCCGGGGAGTACCTGGCAGGCCACACGTCGGTGATCCGCCGCGAGCCGGTCGGGGTCTGCGCGCAGATAGCGCCGTGGAACTACCCGCTGATGATGGCGGTCTGGAAGATCGCCCCGGCACTGGCGGCGGGCAACACCGTCGTGCTCAAGCCTGCCGAGACGACGCCGTCGACCGCGGCCCTGCTGGCCCGCGTCGCGGCGGAGTTCCTGCCGGCGGGGACGTTCACCGTGCTGACCGGCGACCGCGACACCGGCCGCGCGCTGGTGCGGCACCCGGTTCCCGCGCTGGTGTCGATCACCGGGTCGACCCGGGCGGGCATCGACGTCGCCACCGTGGCCGCGGCCGACCTCAAGCGCACCCACCTGGAGCTGGGCGGCAACGCGCCGCTGCTGGTGTTCCCCGACGCGGACCTCGCCTCGACAGCCGAAGGCATCGTGGGCGCGGCGTTCTACAACGCGGGCCAGGACTGCACCGCGGGCAGCCGGGTGCTCGTGCACGCGTCGATCCACGACGAAGTCGTCTCGGAACTGACGAAGGCCGCGGCGGCGCATACCCCGGGCGTCCACTTCGGACCGTTGAACAGCGCGGCGCAGCTGGCGCGCGTCGAGGGCCTGATCGACCGGCTGCCGCCGCACGCGCGGATCGAAACGGGCGGGACGCGGTTCGGTTCCCGCGGGTTCTTCTTCTCCCCCACGGTGATCTCCGGGGTACGCCAGGACGACGAGATCGTCCAGGAGGAGATCTTCGCGCCGGTGATCACCGTCCAGTCCTTTGCGGACGAAGCGTCGGCGGTGGAGCTGGCCAACGGTGTCCCTTATGGACTGGCGTCGTCGGTGTGGACGCGGGATCTGGCGGTCGCCGCGCGGGTGTCGGCCGAGCTGGACTTCGGCTGCGTGTGGGTCAACACGCACGGGCCGCTGACGGCCGAGATGCCGCACGGCGGGTTCGGCCATTCCGGGAACGGCAAGGACCTTTCGGCCTACAGCTTCGCCGAGTACACCCGCGTCAAGCACGTGATGACGAGGTTCGCATGAGCGCCCGCGTGACGGAGGTCGAGCAGCACGGCATCGCGCCCATCCCGCCGGCGGACCAGACGTCGCGGCCGCGCGACCTGTTCCGGATGGCGTTCGGCGGCGCGAACACGTTCGCCACGATCATCCTCGGCACGCTGCCGATCGCGTACGGGCTGAGCTTCCGCGACGCGGTACTGGCGACCGCGCTCGGCGTGGTCGTGGGCGGGCTGGTGCTGGCGCCGATGGCGTTGTTCGGGCCGCGCACGCGGACCAACAACGCGGTGTCGTCCGGCGCGCACTTCGGGGTGGTCGGGCGCTGCGTCGGGTCGTTCCTGTCGCTGCTGACGGCGATCACGTTCTTCGCGATCTCGGTCTGGGTCAGCGGCGACGCGGTGGCCGGGGCGGCGCAGCGGCTGTTCGGCTTCGACGGCGGCCCGCTGCTGCGCGGCTTCGCCTACGGCGTGATCGCGGTCGCGACGCTGGTGGTGTGCGTCTACGGCTACCGGTTCATGCTGCTGGTCAACCGGATCGCGGTGGTCCTCGGCACGGCGATCATGCTCCTGGGCGCGTTCGCCTACGGCGGCTCGTTCGACCCGGGCTACGCGGGCACGGGCACGTACGCGCTGGGCACGTTCTGGCCGACGTTCACGTTGGCGGCCCTGACGGCACTGGCGAACCCGATCTCGTTCGGCGCGTTCCTCGGCGACTGGGCCCGTTACATCCCGGCGTCGTCCAGCAAGCGTGCCCTGCTGGCGGCCCCGTTCCTGGCCCAGGTGGCCACGCTGCTGCCGTTCGGCTTCGGCATCGCGACGGCAACCCTGGTCGCGGACCCGGCCGACTACATCACGGGCCTGACGGCGATTTCCCCGCTGTGGTACGCGATCCCGCTGATCGTGGTGGCCCTGATCGGCGGCCTGTCGACGGGAACGACCTCGCTGTACGGAACGGGCCTGGACTTCAGCTCGATCTTCCCCCGGCTGTCCCGGGTCCAGGCGACGCTGCTGATCGGGACCCTGAGCGTGGCGTTCGTCTTCGTCGGCAATTTCGTGCTGGACATGGTGTCGAGCATCAACGCGTTCGCGACGCTGATCGTGCTGTGCACATCACCGTGGATGGTGATCATGATGATCGGCTTCGTCCAGCGCCGGGGATTCTACGACGTGGCGGACCTCCAGGTGTTCAACGAGGGCCGTCGAGGCGGACGGTATTGGTTCGCCCGCGGAGTGAACTGGCGCGCGATGGCGGCCTGGATCCCGGCAACGACACTGGGGCTGCTGTGCGCGAACACGCCGATGATCGCGGGCCCGCTGCGGGACGTGGCGGGCGGGGTGGACATCAGCCTGCTGGTGACGTTGCTGACGGCCGCGGTGGCGTATCCGGTGCTGGTGAAGGTGTTCCCGGAACCACCGGAGGTGCTGGGACCGGTTCCGGTGGCGGCGGGCGACACGGTGGCCGACACAGTCGCCGACGCGGCGGGCGACACGGTGGCCGACGCGGCGGGCGACACGGTGGCCGACGCGGCGGGCGACGGGGTGGGCGGCGCGGTCCCGGCCGAGGCCTGACCTCCTGGCACCTGACCGCCTGGCGCCTGGCGCCTGGCGGCCGACCACTTGGCCCGCGGGGGCGCCCCCCGTTTTCCACTCTACCGGGAGGCACCGACAGTTTCGGTGCCGGAAGTCCGGGTCCGGCAGCGGTTCCGGGCTCGGTCGGCCCCGGCTCCAGGCCCGGTCGGAGCCGCGAGGCCGGGCTCAGCCGGAGCGCCGAGGTCCGCCGCAGCTGCAGCCTCAGCCGCGCTGGCTTGCTGCTACTTCCAGCCAGGATTCCCGGCGCTGCCGGTCGTTGCGGTCCCGGAGTTCCCGCAGCCGCCGGTGCGCGGCCCCGACGCCGACCGCGTACCCGAACAGTCCCGCGACGACCAGCACCCGCCCCATCGCCGGGCTCTCCCATGGCGCCACGGCCGCCAGCGCCGACGCCGCCGCCCACACGATGCCCGCCAGGTACGGGCGGACGAGGGCGTCCCGGCGCAGCAGCCGCCGTGCCGCGGGGCGCATCGGTGGCGGGAATGCCCGGTGGGGCCGGGACACCAGCACGTACCAGGCCGCCGCGGCGATCACCGCCGCGGCCGGCGCGCGGACCACCCAGCCTCCGGCGGCGGCCGCGAGCGCCGCCGTTGCCAGCATGGCCAGCACGATCAGGTGTGCCCGCGCGAACAGCATCCACGTCGCCAGCGCGAGGTTCTGGGCGGCGACCGTGTCCTGCGGGTCCAGCCGCAGGACCTCGGCGTACCCGCGGACCGCCCGCACGGCGTTGCGGCGGCGCAGGTCCACCAGCGCTCGCAGCCGCAGGGCTTCGGTGTTGTCCGGTTCGAGGGCGATCGCCGCCCGGACCGGTTCCGCCGCGCGGCGCGCGGCCTCGCGGTGCGGCTCGGCGAGCAGCACCGTCGCCAGGGCCAGGTGGGAGCGGGCCGCGGACGGCGCCAGCTCGCACGCCCGCCGCGCGTGGCCGAGGGCACGGGCGTGCACCTCCGGTGTCGTCAGGGCACCGCCCGACACCAGCAGCCGGGCCAGGCAGGCGTGGGCTTCGGCGTGTCCCGGGTCCACCGCCAGCGCCTCTTCGAACGCCGAGACCGCCTCTCCCGGACGTTCCAGCGCGGTCAGGATCCAGCCGCGGTGGACGAAGACGTCCGCGGTCGCCACCCCGGCGGCGAGGGCGCGCCCGATCGACTCCAGGGCCGCCGGGTGGTCGTGCGCGCCGTACTGGGCCAGCGCGAGCAGGTGCCACAGGACGGCCGAGTCCGGCTCCGTCGCCAGCGCCGCGGTCGCCTCGCGGATCGCCCGCTCGAACTGGCGGGCCTGCACAAGTGCGGCGACGCGCCGCGTCGTCACAGCAGCTTCTTCCGCTTGAGGTAGGCGGCCAGCTCGTCGTAGGTGCCGTCGGCGTTCGAGTACAGCACGACGTTGCGTGCCGCGGCGAACCACGCCGCCGACGACGGGCGGATCTCCGGGAGCGCGCCAAGCAGGTCGGGCATCCCGATCATCCGCGCGACGCCGCTTTCGGCCGAGGCCAGCAGCGCGCGCTCGCTCGCGGTCTCGCACAGGTGCGCGAGGTCGGCACCCGACCAGCCGTCGGTCTTCCGGGCCAGCTGCGGCAGGTCGATCCCGGCGACCGGCCGGTCGCGCAGGTGGTATTCGAGGATGGCGGTCCTGGCCTGCTCGTCGGGCGGCAGCACCAGCAGCGTCCGGTCGAACCGGCCAGGGCGGCGCAGCGCGGTGTCGACGTCCCACGGCGCGTTCGTCGCGGCGAGCACGAAGACCCCGTCGTTGCCGTCGGCGATCCCGTCGAGCTCGACCAGCAGCTGCGCGACGACGTTGCGGGCCGCGGCGCCGGCGAGGCGCGAGCGTTTCTGCCCGATCGCGTCCAGCTCGTCGAAGAACAGCACGCAGGGCGCGGCGCGGCGGGCGGCGAGGAACAGCTCGTGCAGGTTGCGCTCGGACTTGCCGAGCCACATGTCCAGCACCTCGTCGAGCCCGACGGCGAGGAACCGCGCCCGCAGCTCGCCCGCGACGGCCTTCGCGAGGAACGTCTTCCCGTTGCCCGGCGGGCCGTAGAGCAGCAGGCCGCCGCGCAGGCTCTTGCCGTACAGCTTCCGCAGCTCCGGATTGCGCATCGGCGCCAGGAACGCCGCGTCGAGCCGCTTCTTGACGTCGGTCATGCCCCCGACGTCGGCCAGCGTCACCCGCGGCTGCTCGACGTCGGCGGTCGGCCCGGCGGGCACCCGGTCAGCGGGCACCGCTTCAGCGCCGTCGACGAAGCGCGGCGGCACGATGTCGGCCACTTCGCTTTCGGCCGCCGCCCAGTCGAACCCGGGCGGGGGCCCGGCCGGGGCCAGCGCCCGCGTCATCAGCGCCGCGGCTTCGGCGTTGCCCGGGTCCTGCCCGAGGACCGTGCCCAGGTGCGCGACGGCCTCGTCCCGCGCGCCGCGTTCGAGAAGCAGGCCGGCCAGATGCAGCCGCAGCGGAACGTCGGCGGGCGCGGCGGCGACCGCGGCACGCAGGCTGTCGAGCAGAGGATCGGGATTCACCTCGCCGAGGCTACCGACGCCCTCCGCCGGAGGAGGCCGGTTTTCCGCGACGGGCCCGCCTCAGCTGCGGTTCGCGTCCTTCGGCGCCGGCTCCGCAGCCGACCCAAGGCAGCCCGAGACCCACTCCGCGAGGCTACCGACGCCCCCGCCCGAGGAAGCCGGTTCCCCGACGCACCCCCGCCTCAGCTGCGATTCGCGTCCTTCGGCGCCGGCTCCGCAGCCGACCCCAAGCGGCCCGAAGCCCACTCCGTCACGCGGCGGGCCACGTCCTGGGCCGTCAGGCCGATGCGGGCCAGCACCTCGTCGCGGCTGCCGTGGTCGTGGAACGACTGCGGCACCGCCAGGTCCCGCAGCGGGACGTCGCATTCGGCGTCGCGGAACAGCGCCGCCAGTGCCGAGCCGAAGCCGCCGTGGCGGCCGCTGTCCTCGACCGTCACCACCAGCTTGTGCTGCGCCGCCAGCGCGACCAGCTCCGCCGGCACCGGCAGCACCCAGCGCGGGTCCACCACCGTGACGCCGATGCCCTGGTCGGCCAGCCGGTCCGCGGCCGCCAGCCCGAGCGTCGCGAACGCGCCGACGGTCACCAGCAGCACGTCCGCGCCCTCGGTCGGGCGGCGCAGCACGTCGACCGTGCCGATCCGCTCGACCGCGGTGACGTCGGTGCCGACCTTGCCCTTGGAGAACCGCAGCGCCGTGGGCCCGTCGGCGACGTCGACGGCCTCGTTCAGCTCCTCACGCAGCGTCGCCGGGTCGCGCGGGGCGGCCACGCGCATGCCCGGCACCATGCCGAGCAGCGACAGGTCCCACATGCCGTGGTGGCTGGGCCCGTCCGGCCCGGTGATCCCGGCGCGGTCCAGCACCAGCGTCACCGGCAGGCGGTGCAGCGCGACGTCCATCAGCACCTGGTCGAACGCGCGGTTGAGGAACGTCGAGTAGATCGCCACCACCGGGTGCAGCCCGCCCATCGCCAGGCCCGCGGCCGAGGTGACCGCGTGCTGCTCGGCGATGCCGACGTCGTACCAGCGGTCCGGGAAGGACTCGGCGAACTTGTCCAGCCCGGTCGAGCGCAGCATCGCCGCGGTGATCGCGACGACGTCCGGCCGCTCGGCGCCGATCTTCGCCAGCTCCTCGCCGAACACGCCGGTCCAGCTCGGGCCCTTCACCGGCGGCAGGCCGGTCTCCGGGTCGATCGGGTCGGTCTGGTGCATCTGGTCGTGCTGGTTGTTGACCGCGGGCGCGTAGCCGTGGCCCTTCTCGGTCACCACGTGCACGATCACCGCGCCGCCGAACGCCTTCGCGCTGTGCAGCGCCTTCTCCAGGGCCAGCTGGTCGTGGCCGTCGACCGGGCCGAGGTACTTCAGGCCGAGGTCGGAGAACATCGCCTGCGGGCTCAGCGCGTCCTTCAGCCCGGCCTTCGCCGCGTGCAGCGCGGCGTAGATCGGCTTGCCGACGACCGGGGTGTGCTTGAGGATCTCGCGGCCGCCGTCGAGCAGGCGCTCGTAGCCGGGCTGCAGGCGCAGCGCGGCGAGGTGGTCGGCCAGGCCGCCGATGGTCGGCGAGTACGACCGGCCGTTGTCGTTGATCACGATGACGACCGGGCGGTTCTTGTGCGCGGCGATGTTGTTGAGCGCCTCCCAGCACATGCCGCCGGTGAGCGCGCCGTCGCCGACGACGGCGATCGCGTGCCGCCCGCCGCCTGCCAGCTCGAACGCCTTCGCCAGGCCGTCCACATAGGACAATCCGGACGACGCGTGGCTGCTCTCCACCCAGTCGTGCTCGCTCTCCGCGCGCGACGGGTAGCCGGTGACGCCGCCGGTCTGGCGCAGCAGGTCGAACCCGGCCGCGCGGCCGGTGACGATCTTGTGGACGTACGCCTGGTGCCCGACGTCCCAGACGATCGCGTCGCGCGGCGAGTCGAACACGCGGTGCAACGCCAGGGTCAGCTCGACGACGCCGAGGTTCGGCCCCAGGTGCCCGCCCGCCCGGCGGACCTTGTCGACGAGGAAGTCCCGGATCTCGGCGGCCAGCTCGCCGAGGTCCTCGGCACTCATGCGCTTCAGGTCCGCCGGCCCGCTGACGGACTCCAGCATCGTCACCAGTCTCCACCTCACTCGCTCGGTTCGGGCCAGTCTACGGAGACCCGCCACGGAGGTTCCGCCCGCCGCGTCCGGCGTCACAACCGGAGCGCGACCGCGGGTCAGCACGCGGGGTGAACCTCGTCTCCTCCCCGCGCTGTGGCGGTCACGCGCTGTGGCCACGAGAATGGGGCCCATGGCGGACTTCTTCATCGGCGGCGAATGGGTGGACGCGATCGGCGGCGGACGCCGGGAGATCCGCTGCCCGGCCGACGGCTCCCTGGTCGCGACGGTCGCGGAGGGCACCGCCAAGGACACCGAGGCCGCGATCGCGGCGGCGCGGCGCGCGTTCGACACCGGCCCGTGGCCGGGCACGCCCGCGCACCTGCGCGGTGACCTGCTGCTGCGCACCGCGGACCTGCTGGACCGCGACGCGGAGGCGTTCGCCCGCGCCGAGTCCCTCGACACCGGCAAGCGCCTGGCCGAGAGCCGCTACGACATGGCCGACATCGCCGCCTGCCTGCGTTACTTCGGCAAGCTGGCGGCGCAGGACGCCGGGCGCGTCGTCGACACCGGCAACCCGGACGCGTTCAGCCGGATCGTGCACGAGCCGGTCGGCGTGTGCGGGCTGATCACGCCGTGGAACTACCCGCTGCTGCAGACGGTGTGGAAGATCGCGCCCGCGCTGGCCGCGGGCAACACGTTCGTGCTCAAGCCCAGCGAGCTGACCCCGAGCACGGCGATCCTGTTCCTCAAGCTGCTCACCGAGGCCGGCCTGCCGCCGGGTGTGGGAAACCTGGTGCTGGGCGCGGGCGCCGAGGCCGGCGCGCCGCTGGCGTCGCACCCGGACGTCGACCTGGTGTCGTTCACCGGCGGCCTGGCGACCGGCAGGGTGATCGCCGCGGCGGCGGCCGGGACGATCAAGAAGGTGGCGCTGGAGCTGGGCGGGAAGAACCCGAACGTGGTCTTCGCCGACGCCGACTTCGAGACGGCGGTCGACTACGCGCTGACGGCGGTGTTCCTGCACTCGGGCCAGGTCTGCTCGGCGGGTGCGCGGCTGATCGTCCAGCGCGAGTGGCACGACGAGTTCGTCGCCGAGCTGGTGCGCCGGGCCGAGCGGATCCGCCTGGGCGGGCCGTTCGACGCCCACGCCGAGACGGGCCCGCTGATCTCCGCGGCGCACCGGGCGAAGGTCGAGCAGTACGTGGCGAACGCGCTGGCCGACGGGGCGGTGCTGCGCACGGGCGGCAGGCGGCCGGACGACCCGGCGCTGGCGCAGGGCTTCTACTACCTGCCGACCATCCTCGACGAGGTACGGCAGGGGTCGTCGGCGGTCGTGGAGGAGTCGTTCGGGCCGGTGCTGACGGTCGAGACGTTCACCGACGAGGACGACGCGGTCCGCATCGCCAACGACACGCACTACGGCCTGGCGGGCGCGGTGTTCACCCAGGACGCGGGCCGCGCGCAGCGGGTGGCGGGGCGGCTGCGCCACGGGACGGTGTGGATCAACGACTTCCACCCGTACCTGCCGCAGGCCGAGTGGGGCGGCTACAAGCAGTCGGGCGTCGGCCGCGAGCTGGGCCCGACGGGCCTGGCCGAGTACACCGAGACCAAGCACATCTACCAGAATCTGCGCCCGGCACCGCAGCGCTGGTTCGCCGGCTGAGTCCCCCGTTCGGGATCCTCCGTTCGGCCCAGCGCGGAAATTCGGTGGTCCCGGCGTTTTATGCTGCGTGACGTGGCGAAGTGGCGAGGACCGCGCGCGGCACTGGCCGTGGCGGCGGGGGCCGGGGTGATCGCGGGCCTGACGCTGCGCACGGCGGAGTACCCGGGAATGCTGCCGGCGGGCACGCCGGACCCGGAGCTGGGCCTGGGCCTCCGCCTGGTCTGCGCGGCGGCGGTGCTGATCGCGGCCACGCTGGCGTACCTGACCTTCGCCCGGCGCCAGGACGAGCCGCTGGCGATGACGTGCCTCCCGGGCCTGGTGGTGACGGGCGTGGTCCTCCGCCACCTGGTGGTAACCCTGCCGGGAGCGGCACGGATCTCCCCGGCGGCCCGCATCGTGCCGGGGGCGGGGGCATGGGTGCTGCTGGGATCGGGCGTGGTGATGACGGCCGCGGGATTGGCAGCGGCTTTCGCGGTGCGCAAGACCGCCTGACCAGCCCCGACCGCCTGAGTCGACCCTCCAAGCACGCGTGTCGACCCTCCAAGCACGCAAGCCGACCCTTCAAGCACGCGAGTCGCCCCCTCCAGGCACCCGAGCCGCCCCCTCAGGCACACGAGTCGACCCCTCCAGGCACGCGAGCCGCCACTCCCAGCACACGAGTCGACCGCCCAGGTACGCGAGTCGACCCTCCAAGCACGCGAGTCGACCCCTCAGGCACACGAGCCGACCCTCCAAGCACGCGAACCGGCCCTCCAGGCACGCGAGTTCGCCGTTCCGGACCCGCGCCGGGCGCGGATGCTCCTCGGGATCGGCGCTCAACCATCCATAAGCTACCCACCTCCGCTAAACTCGTTTCATGCCGAAACGAAATGACCGGGCCGAGCTGGCACGAGCCGTCATGGAACTCATCGATCAGGGGCACCGGCGGATTTCGCGACACCTCGACCTGACCCGGCTCCGCATTCTGGGCCTGGTCGCCGCGAGCGGGCCGCTTCGGCCGCGGGACATCGCCGCCGAACTCGGGCTTACCGCCTCCGCCACCAGCCGGCACCTGACGGCCCTCGAACGCGAAGGGCACATCGCGGTCGAGACCGATCCCGGCGACTCGCGGACGTTCCTCGTCCGGCAGACCGACCGGGGCCGGGCCGAGGCCGACGCCGCCGTGCAGGCCGGGGCCGCGGCCTTCGCCGACGTCATCGCCGACTGGACCGACGACGACGTCGCCACCGCGCGCCGCCTCGTCACCCGGCTCAACCAGGCCTGGGCCCAGCATCCCGGGACCACCGGCAACGCCGGTCCGCGGTGGCGGCGAGCCCGCACCACGTCCGAATCGGACGACCGATGACGACCGCCGTCCCGAAGCCCGTCCGGGCCGCGCAGGTGCTGCTCGCCCTCGTCGCGCTCGCCCACCTGGTGATCCCGGTCGTCATGACCGCGCGCCGGGACACCCTGCGGGACGCGATCGCCGCCGGGCACCCGGACTTCGCCGCGGCCGAGGTCGCGCGCGCCGCCGATCTCGCCGTCGTCTCCGGTGCCGTCTTCCACGGCCTCCTCCTGGTGCTCTGCCTCCTCCTCGTGGTCAAGCTCGCCGGTGGCCGCCCGTGGACGCGGCGGCTGGCCACCGTCTCGCAGCTGCTGTCCGTCGTCTTCGGTGCCGTGTCGTGGTCGTCCTCGCCGATGTTCCGCGCCGTCGTCCCGGTCGTCGCGCTCGCCCAGCTCGCCGTGGTCATCCTCCTGTGGGCGCCGGCGACGGCGAGAACCTTCTTCACCGCCGCACGGTGACCGGCCTCCTTCCCAGGAACGCCGCCAGCCGGTCCGCCGCCGTCGCGTCTTCCGGTGGCGGAACCTCCGGGTCGAACGGGCCGCCCGGCTGCCGTGGCGCCGCCCCGAACCGGGTGCGCCACTGCTCCAGCGCCTGGGTGGCCAGGTCCGGGACCAAGTCCGTCGGCTGCCCGGTCGCGTCCGCGATGTCCCAGCCGTGGACCACGTACTCGTTCACCCGCATGTGCACCAGGAACACCCCGGGCACCTCGCCCAGCGGCGTCGTCACCGTCCGCGTGAACAACCCCGGCTCGGCCAGCACCGCCCGCGCGCGGGCGACCGATGCCTCGAACGCCGCCACCGGCGACGCACCCAGGTAGTCGCCGTCCGGTGCCGGTGGGCCTGTGCCCGCCCAGAACGCCACCTTCGCGTTGCCGTGGGCCAGGTGGTTGACCACCGCGCGGACGTCCCAGCCCGTGCAGGCCGTGGGCGCGTCCCACTCCGTACAGGCCGCGACCAGGCCGGTCACCGTCGAAGCTGCTCTGTCGAAATCGTCGAGAGGGGTCATGCCGGAGAGTGTGCACCCCACCACCGACAATTTCGGGAGCCCCAGGACCGTCTCAGGACAGCAGCGCGACGCACTCCACGTGATGGGTCATCGGGAAGGCGTCGAAGGCCCGCAGGTCGGTCAGCGAATACCCGTTCGCGGCGAAGAAGGCCACGTCCCGCGCCAGCGCCGCCGGATCGCACGCCACATACACGATCCGGTCCGGCTGGCCCGCCACGATCGACTCCACCACGGCCCGTCCCGCGCCCTTGCGCGGCGGGTCGAGCACCACCACGTCCACCGGCTTCGCCGCCGACGCCAGCACGTGCTCCACCCGCCCGGCCTGCCACGACACCTGCGGCAGATCCGCCAGGTTGCGCTCGCCGTCGGCGACCGCGCGCCGCCCGGATTCGACCGCCAGTACGTGCCCCGCCGGGCCGACCTGCCCGGCCAGCACCGACGCGAAGAGCCCGACACCCGCGTAGAGGTCCCACGCGGACCCGCCCGCGGGCGCCTCCGCCCACTCCCCCACGACCTGCGCGAACGTCGCCGCCGCGGCCGGGTGGACCTGCCAGAAGCCGTGCGCGTCGAGCTGCCAGTCGCGGCCCGCCGCGTGCTGGACCGCCACGCCGCCGGACAGCTGCTTCGCGCGGACCTTGCCGCGAACCGTCGCCAGCTCGCGGACGTGGACCTGCCCGTCGCCGTCCTTCGTGACCTCCAGTTCGCTGCCCGGCCGCCAGCGCCGCGCCAGGACGTCGTCCAGCGCACCGGGCACCGCGATCGGGCACTTCTCCAGCGGCACCACGCGGTGGCTGTGGTGGGCACGCAGGCCCGCGCGCCCGTCCGGCCCGGCGACCAGCCGGACGCGGCTGCGCCAGTCGAGCGGGCCGCCGTCGAGGGCTTCCACAACGACCTCGCGCTCGATCCCGGCCAGCCGCCGCAGCTGCTCGGCCACCACCGCGGCCTTCAGCTCGCGCTGGTACGCCGGGGCCGCGTGCTGCCAGTCGCAGCCACCGCACCCGCCGGGCACCGCGAGCGGGCACGGCGGCGTCACCCGGAACTCCGACGCCGCCAGGACCTCGACCGCGTCGGCGCGGCAGAACGAGCCGCCGTTGTCCTCGGTGACCTCGACGCGGACCCGCTCGCCCGGCAGCGCGTGCCGCACGAACACGACCCGGCCCTCGGCGCGGGCCACGCAGTGGCCGCCGTGCGCCACCGGGCCGACCTCCACCTCGAGGACGCGGCCCAGCCAGTTCGTCATTCCGCGGGCTCCTTAGGCTTCGGTGCGGGAACGCCCGCGGGCTGGGCGCCGGGCGAGAACCCGCGCCGGACGTCCCCGGCGGCCGGCCGCTCGGTGCGGACCCGCGCCGCCGCCTTGGCCGAGGACTCCAGCTGCCACGGCACGCTCGTCACCATGACGCCCGGCTGGAACAGCAGGCGCCCCTTGAGCCGCAGCGCGCTCTGGTTGTGCAGCACCTGCTCCCACCAGTGCCCGACCACGTACTCCGGGATGAACACGGTGACCACGTTGCGCGGGTTGTCGCCGCGCACGCGCTTGACGTAGTCGAGCACCGGCTTGGTGATCTCGCGGTAGGGCGACTCGACGACCTTCAGCGGCACCTTGAAGTTGTGCGCGTCCCACTCCTGCGTCAGCCGCCGGGTGTCCGCGTCGTCCACATTGACCGTCACGGCTTCGAGGACGTCCGGGCGCATCGCCTTGGCGTAGGCCAGCGCGCGCAGCGTCGGACGGTGCAGTTTGGACACCAGGACGATCGCGTGGTTGCGCGACGGCAGCACGGTCGGGGTGTCGCCGAGGTCCTTCAGCTCGTCGGCGACGCGGTCGTAGTGCCGCCGGATCGCCGTCATCAGCACGAAGATCGCCACCATCGCCGCGATCGCGATCCACGCGCCGAGCAGGAACTTGGTGATCAGCACGATCACCAGCACGGTGCCGGTGCAGGTGAGGCCGATCGCGTTCACCGTCTGCGAGCGCCGCATCCGCCGCCGCACACCCGGGTCGGTTTCCCTGGCCAGCAACCGGTTCCAGTGCCGGATCATGCCCGCCTGGCTCACCGTGAACGACACGAACACGCCCACGATGTAGAGCTGGATGAGCCGGGTGACCTCGGCGTCGAAGGCGATGATCAGGACCAGCGCGAACGCCGCCAGGAACAGGATCCCGTTGGAGAAGGCCAGCCGGTCGCCGCGGGTGTGCAGCTGGCGCGGCAGGTAGCGGTCCTGCGCCAGGATCGAGCCGAGCACCGGGAAGCCGTTGAACGCGGTGTTGGCGGCCAGCAGCAGGATGATGCCGGTGGAGAACGACACGTAGTAGAAGGCGGGCGGGAAGTCGGCGAACACCGCGTGCGCGATCTGGGCGAGGATCGTCTTCTGCTCGTACCCCGGCGGCGCGCCGACGAGCTGGCGGTCCGGGTCCTCGGCGAAGGTGACCTTGGTGATGATCGCCAGCGCGATGATGCCGACCAGCATGATGACCGCGAGCAGGCCCATCATGAGCAGCGTCGTCGCCGCGTTCTTCGACTTCGGCTTCTGGAACGCCGGGACGCCGTTGCTGATCGCCTCGACCCCGGTCAGTGCCGCGGCGCCGGAGGAGAACGCCCGCAGGACCAGGAAGGCGTAGGCGGCGCCGGCGAAGGTGCCCTCCGCGTTGAGGGTCAGCCCGGCGCTTTCGGCCCGCATCTCGGTGCCGGTCGCGGCCTGGACCAGCCCCCACGCGACCATGACCAGGATGCCCACGATGAACCCGTACGTCGGGATCGCGAAGGCCTTGCCGGACTCGCGGATGCCGCGCAGGTTCAGCGAGGTGAGCACGACGACGATGACGATCGAGGCCAGCACCTTGTGCTGGGCCACCCACGGGATCGCCGACCCGATGTTGGCCACACCGGACGAAGTGGACACTGCGACGGTGAGCACGTAGTCGACGAGCAGCGCGCTCGCCACCGTGAGGCCGAATTTGCCGCCCAGGTTGGTGGTGGCGACCTCGTAGTCGCCGCCGCCGCTGGGGTAGGCGTGCACGTTCTGCCGGTAGGAGGCGACGACGACGAGCATGACCAGCGCGACGGCGATGCCGATCCACGGCGCCAGCGCGTACGCCGACAGGCCCGCCACGCTCAGCGTCAGGAAGATTTCTTCCGGCGCGTAGGCCACGGACGAGAGCGCGTCGGACGCGAAGATCGGCAGCGCGATGCGCTTGGGCAGCAGCGTGTGGGACAGCCGGTCACTGCGGAACGGACGTCCGAGGACCAGGCGTTTCAGCACGGTCGGGAACTTCGACACCTTGGCAGCGTAACCGGACGCGGGCACGGTAGGTTCGGCGCTGGTGGATAGGGGTAGCAACGGACGGGTAACCACCGAACGAGGAGGCAGGGCGTGCACGTGGTGATCATGGGATGCGGCCGGGTCGGCGCGTCCCTGGCCGCTGCGCTGGAGCGGCTCGGCCACGAGGTGGCCGTCATCGACAAGAACCAGCAGGCGTTCCGCCGGCTGGGCAGCGACTTCCACGGCCAGCAGGTCGTCGGCGTCGGATTCGACCGCCGGGTGCTGATCGAGGCGGGCATCGAGCGGGCCGGCGCGTTCGCGGCGGTGTCCAGCGGCGACAACTCGAACATCATTTCCGCCCGCGTCGCCCGCGAGAACTTCGGCGTCGAGCACGTCGTCGCCCGCATCTACGACCACAAGCGCGCGGCCGTGTACGAGCGGCTGGGCATCCCGACGGTCGCGACCGTGCCGTGGACGACCGACCGGTTCCTGCGCACCCTCCTGCCGGACGGCGTCGCGTCGGCGTGGCGGGACCCGTCGGGCAGCGTCGCGCTGCTGCAGCTGCCGCTGCACGAGGGCTGGGTCGGGCACTCGGTCCGGTCCCTGCAGGAGGCGACCGGCGCGCGGGTGGCGTTCATCATGCGCTTCGGCACCCCGGTGCTGCCGGACAGCAAGACCATGGTCCAGGACGGCGACGTCGTGTGGGTGGCGGCGCGCTCCGGCACCGTCAGCGACGTGACGAGTGTGGCCCACCGCGAACCGGAGGACGAGGCATGAGGGTCGCGATTGCGGGCGCGGGCGCGGTCGGCCGCTCCATCGCCGCCGAGCTGATCGACGGCAGGCACCAGGTGATGCTCATCGAGCGCGAGGCCGACCAGTTCGAGCCGCACGCGGTCGAGCAGGCCGACTGGGTGCTCGGCGACGCGTGCGAGGTGTCGATCCTGGAGGAGTCCGGGATCGAGCAGTGCGACGTGGTGATCGCCGCGACCGGCGACGACAAGGCGAACCTGGTGGTCTCGCTCCTGGCGAAGACGGAGTTCGCGGTGCGGCGCGTGGTGGCCCGGGTGAACAACCCGGCCAACGAGTGGCTGTTCACCGACGCCTGGGGCGTCGACGTGGCGGTCTCGACCCCGCGCATGCTGGCGGCGATGGTCGAGGAGGCGGTCAGCGTCGGCGACCTGGTCCGGCTGATGACGTTCCGCCAGAGCAACGCGAACCTGGTCGAGCTGACACTGCCGGCGGAGACGCCCCTGGCGGGCAAGCCGGTGAGCGACCTGACCCTCCCCCGCGATGCGGCGCTGGTGACAATCCTCCGCGGCGACCGGGTGATCGTGCCGCAGCCGGAAGACCCCCTGGAACCGGGCGACGAGCTGCTGTTCGTGGCCACCGCGGACGTCGAGCCGGAAATCCGGACCGCGCTGGGCTACTGAGCCGGGCTTCAGGCGGGGCCGCCTCCGGTTGAACGACTCTTTCCTGACGTCGGACGGCCTGAAAGGGTCGTTCATGACTTCCGGGACCCGGAATTGTCGGTGCCCTCCGGTAGCGTGGCAGACGGGGGGCGCCCCCGCGGGCTCCGGGGCTTCGCGTGGCTGGAGACGGGACCCGCGCGATCCGACGCGGAACTCGCGTGATGCCCGCCTGATCACGAGTGATGCCCCTCCAGTCACGCGTGATGCCCCTCCAGTCACGCGTGATGCCCGCCCGATCACGAGCGATGCCCCTCCAGGCACGGCCGATGCCCCGGCCGCCGACGGGCGGAACATCCAACGCCCGGGGGCCCGTGTGATCCGGGCCCGATCTCGCGTGTCTGGATCCGGATGTCGCGTGATCCAAGCCGGAACTCGCGTGCTCGAAAACGGAACTTGCGTGACTAAGCGGGCATCTCGCGTGCTCCGGCAGGCTCCTCGCGTGACTGGAGAGGCATCGCGCGTGATCAGGCGGGCTTCTCGCGCGACTGGAGGGGCATCTCGCGTGCTCGGGCGGGCATCACGCGTGACTGGAGAGGCATCACGCGGCGTGAGCCGGGGCTCAGGCCTCCGGGGCCGCGTACTTCTCGCGGAGCCGGGCTTCGATCTCCGCGTCCGTCTCCGGCTTGGGCTCCGCCTCGGCCAGTGCCTTCAGGCGCTTGTCCGACCGGCGCACCGCCCAGACCACCACCAGCAGGCCCAGCGCGTACAGCGGGTAGCCCATCGCGATCTTCGCGAAGGCCAGCCAGCCGGTGTAGTCCTCCTGGTAGAGCCACCGCTGGACCACGAACCGGGCCGCGAAGATGAGTGCCATCGCCAGGGTTGCGATGTCGTAGCCGTAGCGGGACGGCTTGTCCTTGCGCCAGGCCTGGCCGGTTCCGTTGAGCAGGTTCCAGACCACGCCCGCGATCGGCCAGCGGACCACCACCGACAGCACGAAGATGCCGCAGTAGATCAGGCTCGCGTAGATCCCGAAGAGGAAGAACCCCTTCGCCGAGCCCGTCCGGTACGCGATGAACGCCGCGATCGCGACGCCGAAGAACCCGGAGATCGCCGGCTGCAGCGGCTCCTTGCGGACCAGCCGCAGCACCGTGATGGCCACCGCACTGCCCACCGACGTCCAGATGGCCGCGGTCAGCCCGAAGAACGCGTTGGCCAGCACGAACACGATCACCGGCACCGACGAGTAGATCAGGCCGGACACGCCGCCCATCTGCTCGAGCAGGGTCGGCTGCGGCTCGTCGCCGTCGGTCTTGGCGGGTTCAGTCACGATGGGTGATCAACTCACTGGGCTCTGGAGCTCGTAATAGGGGTTGTACAGCACCTTCTGGCCGTCACGCTCGGCCATCCGGCCGCGCACCTTGATCGTCCGGCCTGGCTCGATGCCCGGGATCCGGCGGCGGCCGAGCCAGATTAGCGTCACGCCCTGTGTCCCGTCGAACAGCTCGGCCTCCAGCGTGGCGGCCTCGTTGGTCGGGCACAGCTCCACGCTGCGCAGTCTCCCCATCACGGTGACCTCTTCGCCCGAACGGCAGTCGCAGGCCCGCTGTGCGCCCTCGGCGCCGGACCTCATCGACATCTCGTCGGCGTCGAGTTCCTCGACGTCGCTGGTCAGCTTGCGAACCAACCGGCTGAAGTAGCCGCCGTCTTTGGCGGACATAGGTGCTCCTGTGCTCCGGGGCCGCCGTCGTGGTTCGTGCGGCCCGTGCGATTCCAGCGTAGCTGCGGTCCCCGCCAGGGAAACGCCTTTGCGCAAGGATTGCAACGTGACGTCCGCAATCAGAGTTCCCGCCGCGGTGCTGCTGCCCGGCACCGGCTCGGACGAGGTGTTCGTCCGCGCCGTCTTCGCCGGCCCGCTGCAGGCCCTCGGTGTCCCGCTCACCGCGCCACCGCCGCCCCCGGGCGCGGCGCTCGCCGAAGGCTACCTGGCGCTCCTGGACGCGCTGGCGGACGAGCACGGCGAGCTGCTCGTCGGCGGCATCTCGTTCGGCGCCCACCTCGCCGCGGAGTGGGCGGTCCGCAACCCGGGGCGTTGCGGGGGCCTGCTGGCCGCGCTCCCGGCCTGGAACGGCGTCCCGGGCCCGGCACCCGCATCGCTGGCCGCGACGCTGACGGCGGATCTGGTGGCCGGATCCGGGGTGGACGCGGCACTGGCGCAGACGGCGGGCAGCCCGGACTGGCTGCGGGCGGAACTGGACCGGGCGTGGCGGCGGCACGGCGACGGCCTGGCCGGCAGCCTGCGCGCCGCCGCGGGCCGCCCGTCGCCCACGCTCGCGGACCTCGCGCGGCTGGACGTCCCTGCCGGGATCGGCACGTGCACCGACGACCCGATACACCCGACGAAAGTCGCATCGGAGTGGGCAGGCGCACTCCCCCGCGCGGCCGTCGGCGAAACCACCCTCGCCGCGCTGGGCGCCGATCGCGAGTCCCTCGGCCGGGCGACCGTGCTCGCCTTCCTGCGGGCGCGGCTGCGCTGAAGGCCACCATCAGGGCAGCCAGTGCCCTGATGGTGGCCTTCGGAGGCGTTGACTCAGCCCTGTTGCTGCTGGGCCGCGATGTGCTCGGCGACGGCGTCGGGCAGCGTGATGGTCAGCGGGGTGCGGACCGGCATCGGCGCGTCGCCGCGGTCGACGATCGTCCGGCGGACGATCTCGCGCAGCACCTCGACGGCCCCGGCGGCTTCCGACTGCGGCCCGGCGATCACGCCGCGCAGCATCCAGCGCGGCCGGTCGACGCCGACGAACCGCAGGGCGACGTCGCCGATGATGGCCGAGATCTCCAGGCCCCACTTGCCGCGGCCGAGGGTGACCTTGGCGCCGTCGGCCCGCAGCTGGTCGGCCAGCTCGGCGCTGACCTCCCGCCACAGCCCGCCCGAGCGCGGCGCGGCGTACGCGCTGACGGTGATCTGACCCTGCTCGGTGACGACGTGCACGGCGCGCACACCCTGCGTCTCCGGGTCCATCTCGACCTGGACCTGGGAACCGTCGGGCACCGGCACCTTCACCGAGCCGAGGTCGATCCGCGGGACGCCGTCGTCTTCGAAGTCGGCGACGTCGTACGGCCCGTCGGTGACGTCCGACAGCTCCGCGCCCTCGTCCTCGTCTTCGTACGCCTCGTCCTCGATCGTGTCTTCGGCCTCGGGCGCGGCGTGCCGTCCGGCGGACCCGCCCTCGGTCCGCCGCTTGCGTCCGAAAATCCCCACTACTTCTCCGTTCCTTCCCCCGCGCCGGCGCTCGTGGCGAGCGCCTGTGCTCCCAGTGTGGCGTGTCCACCCGTGGAGCCGTAGCCTCCGTCGCCCCGCTCGGTGGCGTCGAGCTCGGCGACCTCGACGAACTCGGCGTGCTCGACCCGCTGCACGACCAGCTGGGCGATGCGGTCGCCGCGCGTGAGCTTCACCGGGTGCACCGGGTCGTGGTTGATCAGGCAGACCTTGATCTCCCCGCGGTAGCCCGCGTCGATCGTGCCCGGGGTGTTCACCACCGAGAGGCCCACCCGGGCGGCCAGGCCCGACCGCGGGTGGACGAACCCCGCGTACCCGGTCGGGAGCGCGATCGCGACACCGGTGCCGACGACCCCGCGCTCCCCGGGTTCGAGCACGATATCCGAGGTCGTGACGAGATCGGCGCCCGCGTCGCCCGGTCGGGCGTAGGCGGGCAGCGGGACATCCGGGTCGAGCCGGGAGAGGAGTACCTGAACGCTGGACACGGGCGGCGAGATTACTCTGTTCCCGTGCGTGAATCAGCGAAGACGGCCGCGAACACCGCCGTCCGGCACTCCGAACGGCTGTACGTCCCGTGGTGGGGCTGGCCGCTGCCGGTGCTCGGCGCGGTCCTGCTCGCCGCCGAGATCGACCTCGGGTACCCGGGGATCCGGGCGTGGCTGCCGTACGTGATCGCGCTGCCGGTCGTCGTGGCGCTGCTGCTGTCGCTGGGCCGGTCGAAGGTCCGGATCACCGGCGGTGACGAGCCGGAGCTGTGGGTCGGCGACGCGCACCTGCCGCTGCGGTACGCCGGCGAGGTGGAGATCTTCGACAAGGACGCCAAGCGCAAGGCGCTGGGCCGCGACGGCGACCCGGCCGCCTACGTGCTGCACCGCGGCTGGGTCGGCCCGGTCGTCAAGGTGCACCTGACCGACGCGAACGACCCGACGCCGTACTGGCTGTTCAGCACCCGGCACCCCGAGAAGGTCGCCGAGCTGCTCAAGAGCGCCTGACCCCGGACATGGGAAGGGGGCCGGCCTGATCGGCCGGCCCCCTTGTCCCCAGCGCGCTTCGAGCCTCCCCCGCTCTGGTCCCTTGAGGCTCTCCGTCGCGTCTGTTCGTCCCCTGTGTCCGAGAACCCCTGTGCGTGCTCAGGCGCAGTCGCGGCAGATCAGGCGCCCGCCGTTGTCCTCGGCCAGCCGGCTGCGGTGGTGCACCAGGAAGCACACCGAGCAGGTGAACTCGTCCGCCTGCTTCGGGACCACCTTCACGGTCATGTCCTCACCGGAAAGCCCGGAGAGGTCGGCACCCGGCAGCTCGAAGTTCTCGGCGGTGGCGTCCTCGTCGACGTCGACGACGCCGGACTGGGTCTCGTTGCGCCGGGCCTTGAGCTCCTCCAACGAGTCTTCGGCCAGCTCGTCGGCTTCGCTGCGGCGCGGAGCGTCGTAGTCGGTAGCCATGTTGTCCCTCACCCCTGCGATCAGCTTGTGTAGTCGTTTTCCCGAACCCCCGGATGCGCCCGTGAGTCCGCCGTGCCGCTGGTCAACGTTCCAGGGCCCCTGTTTGTGCCCGGCGGCCGAAGTGACCGAGGTCTCTTCTTTTCGGGCCTCTTCCTGCGGCCGGAGCCCGGGAAGGGTAGCTCACCGCGATCCGGGTTCTGCAACGAGTCAGACATTGCCGGTGAATCGTCACCCGACAGGGGGAAGCCGCAGGTAAGACGCGTTGTCGTCCGTTCGGGTTGCGCGCGGGTGGAGAACCTCACGCGCGGCCCGCGCCCGCTTGCCCCGGCCGGTCCCGCCGTGGTGCGATCGGGGTCACGGGGATCGGTTCCGGGCTGCGCCCGCAACCACAGACAGGGCACCGGAACCGGCCGGGTGACCCGGGACGGCGCGCGCCGGGCGCAGCGCCTAGGCTGAGCGGCCACGACGGTGCTCGGGTCCGCACCGGCCGGGGTTCGGTGTTCGGGAAGGGACGGACAGGTGGCGTCGGGGAACGGCATCGGGGACCGTGGGACGCGGCCGTATCGCAAGCACAAGCCGCTGCCGGCGCTGATCGTCATCGGCGTGCTGGCACTCGGCGCGATCGTCGTCTGGGTCAACGCCGCCATCGGCAAGGGCGACATCGACGAGGCGGTCAAGTGCGACCCGCCACCCAGCCCGCCACCGGGCGTCACGTACACGACGCTTCCGCACAACGCCCTCGACGACCGCGCGCCGGTGCCGCCGGACAAGGTGGCGGTCAAGGTCCTCAACGCGTCCAGCACGCGCGGCCAGGGCGGCATCGCCACCACGGCACTCAAGGAACTGGGATTCTCGGGCGCGGCCGACCCGGCCAACGACCCGGCGTACGAGAAGCGAGAGGCCAAGTGCCGCGGCCAGATCCGCTTCGGCGAGAACGGCGTCACGGCGGCCCGGACGATCAGCCTGGTGGTGCCGTGCGCGGAGCTGGTCCAGGACAACCGCAAGGACGCGAGCGTCGACCTGGTGACGGGCACGCTCTTCGGCGACATCCGGCCCCGCCCGGAGGCCCGGCAGATCCTCAGCCAGCTCGCGGAGTGGTCCAAGGCGCACCAGGGCGGCGGCTCGAACGAGCAGTCGGCGGGCGCGAAGGCCCCGGTGATCGACCAGACGCTGCTGGCCTCGGCGCGCAACGTCGAGTGCTGACCGGCACCGGTTCGGCGCCCTGACTCCCCGGCGCCGATCCGGCGCTGCTCCGGCGTCCTGACTCCCTCGCGCTGACTTCGGGCTCGGCCCGCGCGCACTGACTTCCCGGCGCTGATCCGGCGCACCGGCCCGGCTCGGCCCGCGCGCTGACCTGCGCCCGCGGGGGCGCCCCCCCGTTTTCCACGCTACCGGAGGGCACCGACATTTCCCCGGCCCTGCCCGTCCTGCCCGTCCTGCCCGTGCTGTGGGTGCTGGTCGATGCTGTCCGTGCTGCTGGACGCTTTGCCGGGCTCGCCGGGCCTGAGCCCGGCTCACCCGCCCACGAGCGAACCGCGGCCACGTGGCTGCCCTGAATGACTCATTCAGGGCTTCGGAGGTCCTGAATGAGTCATTCAGGACACTCCCGGGAGCCCGCGCCCCGGAAACCTCAGACCTCGGCCGCGCCGCAGTCGGCCAGGACCTTCCGGAGCGGCTCCGCGATCGACGGTGCCGCCGCGTACGTCGCGTCCTGGCCCAGGTCCGGTGCCGTGCCCGCCAGCTGTACCTCCGCGCCCGCCTCGGCCGCGATCAGCGCTCCTGCCGCCCAGTCCCAGCGGTTGAGGCCGTGCTCCACGTACGCGTCCAGCCAGCCCGCCGCCACCGCGCACAGATCCAGCGACGCCGCCCCGTTGCGGCGGATGTCGCGGACCCTCCCGAGCAGTGACGCCGCGAACTGCGACTGCCGCATCCGGCGCGAAGGCGAGTACGCGAAACCGGTTCCGACCAGCGTCAGCTCCAGGCGCGACGGTGAAGACACCGACAGGCGGCGGCCGTCCAGGAAGGCTCCCTGGCCGCGGGCCGCCGACCAGACCCGGCCGCTTGCCGGCTCCACCACCGCTCCCGCCACCGACTCGCCGCCGACCTGGGCCGCCACCGACACCGCGAACCACGGCAGGCCGTACAGGAAGTTGACCGTGCCGTCGATCGGGTCGACCACCCACGTCACCCCGTCGCCCGCGGCGCCGCCGCCCTCCTCGCCCAGCACCGGCTCGCCCGGCCGCAGCGCAGCCAGGCGCGAGCGCACCAGCCGCTCCGACTCGTGGTCCACCGCGGTCACCACGTCGGTGTCGCCGGACTTGGTCCCGACGGCGACCTCGCGGCCGCCCGCCATGCCCTCCCAGGCCTCCTTCACCAGCGCGGCGGCCTCCGTCGCGACCTGCACCGCGACGCTTTTCAGCAACGACTCGTCAACTCCCACGTCCGACATGTCACCACATCCGGTTAAAGTCTCCGAGGCAGGCTTCTGAATCGTGCGAGAAGGGACCACGTCCGTGGTGGAGGCGACCCGAGGGTTCGGCATCGACATCGGCGGCAGCGGGATCAAGGGCGCCTTGGTCGACCTGGAGAAAGGGCAGCTCATCGGCGACCGGATCCGGATCGACACGCCGAAGAAGTCCACCCCGTCGGCGGTGGCGGACGTCGTCTACGACATCGTGACGCAGGCGGGCTGGGACGGCCCGGTCGGCGTGACGCTCCCCGCCGTGGTCAAGAAGGGCGTCGCGCACACCGCGGCCAACATCGACAAGCAGTGGATCGGCACCGACGCCGACGCGCTGTTCGCCAAGCGGCTCGGCCGCAGCGTCGACCAGATCGCGATGCTCAACGACGCCGACGCGGCGGGCATGGCCGAGATCCGCTTCGGCGACCCGGTCGCGCGCAAGGGCGTGACGGCGCTGCTCACCTTCGGCACCGGCATCGGCAGCGCGGTGTTCCAGGACGGCAAGCTCGTGCCGAACACCGAGTTCGGCCACCTCGAGATCGACGGGCACGACGCCGAGAAGCGCGCGGCCGCCTCGGTCAAGGACAACGAGGGACTGTCCTACCCCGAATGGTCCAAGCGCGTGCACCGTTATCTGACCGTGCTCGAGAACCTCATCTGGCCGGACCTGTTCATCGTCGGCGGCGGGGTCAGCAAGAAGGCCGAAAAATGGGTGCCGCTGCTGGACATCCGCACTCCGGTGCTGGTGGCGAGCCTGCAGAACAACGCCGGGATCGTCGGCGCCGCGGCCGCCGCGGCGGAGGGGATCCAGCACTGATCCGGCGTCGATCCGGCGCCGAGGGTGATCGCTTCGCACCGCATGCGCGTACCGTCGTTACAATGGAACACGGCCCACGGCTGCGGAGGCCAAAACCGCAGGCCGAGGCGTGATCCCCGAATGTGAGGCAGCAGTGGCCGCCAGGCCGTTGCTCGTCATGATCGACCGCTGCGAAAGGGCGTAAGTGGCAGCCGCAAGAACCGCAACCCGAGGCGGGACGAAGACAGCGACCGCAGCCGGCGAGCCGGCCGAAGAGGCAGCCACCGGGACGGCGAAGCCAGCGGCGCGCAAGACCACCACCGCCAAGAAGGCCCCGGCCAAGAAAGCCCCGGCGAAGAAGGCCGCGACCAAGGCCCCGAAGACCGACGACGGCGAGCCCGACGGTCCCGGCGACCTCGAGGACGTCGACCTCGACTCGCCCGACCTGTCGGACCTGGAAGAGGTCGAGGTCGACGTCGTCGACGAGACGGTCAACGACGAGCCGGACACCGACTCGGCCGACGACGACGAGGACGACGACGAGGAAGCCGACGACGAGACCCCGGCGTCGCGCCGCCGCGGTGCCGCGTCGGACAAGGGCAAGGGCTCCGACAACCCGGACTTCGTCTGGGACGAGGAGGAGTCCGAGGCGCTGCGCCAGGCGCGCAAGGACGCCGAGCTGACCGCGTCCGCCGACTCCGTGCGTGCCTACCTCAAGCAGATCGGCAAGGTCGCGCTGCTGAACGCCGAGGAGGAGGTGGAGCTGGCCAAGCGGATCGAGGCCGGGCTCTACGCCGCCGAGCGCGTGCGCACCGCCGAGGAGGAGGGCGAGAAGCTCGTCACCCAGATGCGCCGCGACCTCAAGTGGATCGTGCGTGACGGCGAGCGCGCCAAGAACCACCTGCTGGAGGCGAACCTCCGCCTGGTCGTGTCGCTGGCCAAGCGCTACACCGGCCGCGGCATGGCGTTCCTGGACCTCATCCAGGAGGGCAACCTCGGCCTGATCCGCGCGGTCGAGAAGTTCGACTACACCAAGGGCTACAAGTTCTCGACGTACGCCACGTGGTGGATCCGCCAGGCGATCACCCGCGCGATGGCCGACCAGGCCCGCACCATCCGCATCCCGGTGCACATGGTCGAGGTCATCAACAAGCTGGGCCGCATCCAGCGCGAGCTGCTCCAGGACCTCGGCCGCGAGCCGACCCCGGAAGAGCTCGCGAAGGAAATGGACATCTCCCCGGAGAAGGTCCTGGAGATCCAGCAGTACGCGCGTGAGCCGATCTCGCTGGACCAGACGATCGGCGACGAGGGCGACAGCCAGCTCGGCGACTTCATCGAGGACTCCGAGGCGGTCGTCGCGGTCGACGCGGTGTCGTTCACGCTGCTGCAGGACCAGCTCCAGTCGGTGCTGCAGACGCTGTCCGAGCGCGAGGCGGGCGTGGTCCGGCTGCGCTTCGGCCTCACCGACGGCCAGCCGCGCACGCTCGACGAGATCGGCCAGGTCTACGGGGTGACCCGCGAGCGCATCCGGCAGATCGAGTCCAAGACGATGTCGAAGCTGCGTCACCCGTCGCGGTCGCAGGTCCTGCGGGACTACCTCGACTGAGTGCTGACACGGGAAAGGCCCCGCCACCGGAACCGGTGGCGGGGCCTTTCCCGTTGTTCAGGACCGGCCGGTGAGCGTGGTCCACGGGACGTGCACGACCACGCGTTCCCGCAGCTGCTCGTTGATCAGCCACAACTCGCCGGTGGCCGGCCAGTAGGACAGGTTCTGGCTGTTGACCGGGGCCTGCCCGGACAGCCTCGACGTCGAGACGCCGCCGACTCCGCCGTGCAGGCACGACGGGTGGTCGCCCGCCTCGCCCGCGTACTCCGGGCACACCCCGGTGAGCACGAAGTAGCCGCCGCGGGACAGCGCGCCCTGCATGCCCCACACCGGTGAGGAGAAGCCCTCGACGGCGTGCACCAGTCCGTCGGCCGCCGTCTTCAGACGGCCCGTCGCCGCGTCGAACGGCCAGCGCAGGATCCGCCCGCCCGCCGCGCCCGGGACGTGCTCGGCCGTCACGAACGTGGAATCGGTGTGGTCGAAGGACAACGTCGACAGGCACGGCCGCGTGCCGGGCGCCGCCGTGCACGCGCCGCCACCGGGGTACCAGTACGCGCCGATCTGCGGCATCGCGTAGTCGTAGTACGCGGCGTGGTACTTGCCGTCGCTGCCGAGGCCGACGGTCGCCGAGCTGTCGTCGACCTTCCAGAAGTGCGTGGTGTCGAAGACGCGGATCAGGCCGCCGGTGGTCGCGACGAACAGCAGGTTGCCCGACCACGTGACGCCGTGACCGTGGCCGGCGACGACCGCGAAGTTCGTGTCGGACGTCGGTTCCACGAGCAGGACGTGCCGGTAGCCGAGCCCGGAGGCGTCCACAAAGGACAGCCGGACCATGGTGTCGCCCGGCGTGTGCCACGTCGTCACGACGACGCGCTTGCCGCCGACGGTCCCGCCTGCCGGGTTCGCGTCGCCCGATCCGGTGAGGCCCTGCGGGATCCAGTCGTTGGTCTTGTCGTCGTTGGCGTCCTCCCAGCAGAAGCCGGCGGGCTTCAGCGCCGTGGCGAGGTACGTCGCATGGCAGAGCGGGCGTGCCTTGCGGTTGGCGCTGCCGAGGACGTCACTCAGCCCGCGCGGCGCGAGTTTCGTGTCCAGCGCGGCGATCCGCGAACCGTAGGTGGCGAAGGAGCCGCCGGCGGTGAGCCGGAAGCCGTCGACGGTCGCCGCGTCGAGACGCGGGAAGGTCGCTGCCGCCTGGGCCGTCGACGGGAGGCCGAGGAGGAGTAAGGCCACGAGGCCGATCAGGAGTCTCCGCATGCCGGGCAGCGTGCCGGGCGCGCGTACACGTCCTGTACAAGTCAGGGCACGGCCAGCCCGCGCTCCCGCAGCGACTGCTCGACACGCAGGCGTTCGATCTCGCGGTCCATGCCCTCGGGCAGCTCACCGAGCTGGTGCGGCACGCCGACCTGGCGGCAGGCCTGGACGAGCAGCTCGTCGTAGGCTTGGCGGGTGCCGAACCGCCGCGCGGCCGGGGTCCCGGCCGGGTACTCGACGAGCAGCCGGTGCACCCGCCGCAGGTCGGCGGCGACGCGTTCGATCGGCGGACCCTCCGGCTGAGGTTTCGCGCATTTGGCGCGGACCCAGCGGAGAAGGTTCGGCACGCGCAGCGCGCACCAGAACAACACCGTCGGCGCAATGCAGACCACGGCGAAGAGAATCAGGTTCGCGACGACACCACCGGAGCCGTCCATCCTCCGATGGTAAGCCCGCGAGACCCGCCCGGCGGAGCCCTTTTCGGGCATCACGCGTGACTGGAGGGGTATCACGCGTGTCTGGAGAGGCATCACGCGTGAGCAGAGCCGGAACTCGCGTGATCGAGCACGTAACTCGCGTGATTGGGGCCGGAACTCGCGAGTTACGGCTTCAATCACGCGAGTTCCGGCTTCGATCACGTCAGGTCCGGGTCCGGTGGGGTCTCCTCGACCAGCCAGAGGACTCCGGCGGGCGGGAGCTGGAGGACGGCCGAGGCGGGCTGGCCGTGCCAGGGCTCCTCCGTCGCCTCCACCGCGCCGAGGTTGCCGACGCCCGAGCCGCCGTAGGCTTCGGCGTCGGTGTTGACCACCTCGCGCCAGCGGCCCGCCGACGGGAGGCCGACCCGGTAGTCGTGGTGCGGGACGCCCGCGAAGTTCGCCACGCAGGCCAGGCGGGAGCCGTCCGCGCCGATGCGCAGGAAGCTCAGGACGTTGCCGCTGGAGTCGTTCGCGTCGATCCAGCGGAAACCGTCCGGTGAGGTGTCCTGGCTGTACAGGGCCGGGGTCGACCGGTAGATCGTGTTCAGCGACCGCAGCAGCTCCCAGACCCCGAGGTGCAGCGGCTCGTCCAGCAGGTGCCAGTCCAGCGACTTCGACTCCGACCACTCCGCCGGCTGGCCGAACTCGCCGCCCATGAACAGCAGCTGCTTGCCCGGGTGGGCCCACATGAACGCCAGCAGCGAGCGCAGCCCGGCCGCCTTGTTCCACGCGTCGCCCGGCATGCGGCCCCACAGGGATCCCTTGCCGTGCACCACTTCATCGTGCGACAGCGGGAGCACGAAGTTCTCGCTCCACGCGTACACGAGGGAGAACGTCATCTCGTTGTGGTGGTAGGCCCGGTGGATCGGCTCATGCGACAGGTACCGGAGCGTGTCGTGCATCCAGCCCATGTTCCACTTGAAGCCGAACCCGAGCCCGCCCAGGTGCGTCGGGCGCGTGACGCCCGGCCACGCCGTGGACTCCTCCGCCACCATCACGACACCCGGGTGTCGCTTGTAGACGGTCGCGTTCAGCTCCTGCAGGAACCGCACCGCGTCGAGGTTTTCCCGGCCGCCGTACTGGTTCGGCAGCCACTCCCCTTCCTTGCGGGAGTAGTCCAGGTACAGCATCGACGCCACCGCGTCGACGCGCAGGCCGTCGAGGTGGAACTCGTCGAGCCAGTACAGCGCGTTGGCGACCAGGAAGTTGCGGACCTCGTTGCGGCCGAAGTCGAACACGAGCGTGCCCCAGTCGGGCTGCTCGCCGCGGCGCGGGTCCGCGTGCTCGTACAGCGGCGTCCCGTCGAAGCGGGCCAGCGCCCAGCTGTCGCGCGGGAAGTGGGCGGGCACCCAGTCCACCAGCACGCCGATCCCCCGCTGGTGCAGACGGTCGATGAAGTAGCGGAAGTCGTCCGGGGAGCCGAAGCGGGACGTCGGCGCGTAGTACGACGTCACCTGGTAGCCCCACGAGCCGCCGAACGGGTGCTCCGACACCGGCAGCAGCTCCACGTGCGTGAAGCCGGTTTCGACGAGGTAGTCCCCGAGCTGGTCGGCCAGCTCGCGATAGTCCAGGCCGGGCCGCCACGACCCGAGGTGGACCTCGTAGACGCTCATCGGCGCCGCGGCCCACTGGGTGGCTTCGCGCCGGGCCACCCACTCGTCGTCTTCCCACACGTGCGCGGACCGGGTGACGACCGAGGCCGTCGCGGGCGGCTTCTCCGTCGCGAACGCCAGCGGGTCGGCCTTCTCGTGCCAGTTCCCGTCGGAGCCGAGGATCCGGAACTTGTAGCAGGTGCCCGCGCCGACGCCGGGCACGAACAGCTCCCAGACGCCCGACGAGCCGAGCGAGCGCATCGGGTGCCCGCGCCCGTCCCAGCCGTTGAAGTCGCCGATCACCCGGATGCCCCGGGCGTTCGGCGCCCAGACCGCGAACGACGTCCCCTCGACGACCCCGCCGGGCGTCTCGTAGGACCGGACGTGCGCGCCGAGTACCTCCCAGAGCCGCTCGTGCCTGCCCTCGCCGATCAGGTGCAGGTCCAGCTCACCCACCGTGGGCAGCCAGCGGTAGGGGTCGTCGGCGGTGGCGGTGTGCCCGTCGTAGTCGACCTCCAGCCGGTAGTCGCCGGGGTGCTCGGGGACGGCGACGGCGAACAGCGCGTCGATCACCGGCTCCATCGGGTACTTCTCGCCGCCCGCGCACAGCGTGACGGCCTTCGCGCCGGGCAGCAGCGCCCGGGCCGCGAAGCCCTTCCCCACCGGGTGCACGCCCAGCACCGAGTGCGGGTCGTGGTGGGACCCGGCCAGCAGCCGGTCGATGTCCGCGGCCGAAGGGGCCGCGGCCGGGAGGCCTTCCGGAACGGCGTTCACGGTGTCTTCCCTCTCAGCTCGTGATCCGGGCGATCGACGCGAGCGGCACGCCCAGCCAGTCCGGCCGGTTCGCGTGCTCGTAACCCACTTCGTAGACCGCCTTGTCCAGTTCGAAGGCGCGCAGCAGCTCGCCCTGCTCGCGCGGGTCCGCCGCGATCGCGGCGTAGCCCTCGCAGAACGCCGCCCGGTTGCGCTCCGACCACTCGCGCGCGCTCTCGGCCAGCGCCGGGTCGTCCGGCTGGCCGACCAGCATCTGCTGGGCCGCGTAGTCGAACGACCTCAGCATGCCCGCGACGTCCCGCAATGGCGAGCGGAGCGCGTGCCGTTCCTCGACCGGGGCCGCGGGCTCGCCCTCGAAGTCGATCAGCAGCCAGCCGCCGACCGTCCGCAGCACCTGGCCGAGGTGCAGGTCGCCGTGGATGTACTGCATCTCGATCGCCCCGGCGGGCAGCGCGCCCAGCGTTTCGAACGCCGCCCGCAGCGCCGGGGCGTGCGGGGCCAGCTCCGGGACCCGCGCGGCGACCGCGTCGAGCCGGGCGATCATCGCCTTCGCCGAGCGGTCCAGCTCCGCGGTGTCGGCGGGCTCGGTGCCGAGTGCCTCGGCCAGGTCCGCGTGTACCTCGGCGACCGCGCGCCCGAGCCGTTCGGCCTCGCCGGCGAAGTCGCCGCCGACCTCCGCGGCGTGCAGGTCCGGCGCCGCCATCAGGTCGCGGACGCTGGTGGTGGCCATCGCCCAGCCGTCGACGGCGTCCGGGACGAACTGCTGGAGCATGCCGACCGTGGTCGGCTCGCCGCCGAGGTCGCCGGTGATCGAGCCGAGCGGCTGCGCGATGTGCTTGCTGCCGACCGCCTGCAGCGCGCGGTGCAGCAGCAGGTCCTTGTTCTTGCCAGGGGTCAGTTTCCGGAACAGCTTGAGGATGTACTGCCCGCCGTAGACCAGGGACGTGTTGCTCTGCTCCGAGGTGATCGGCCGGGCCCGCAGGCCGGTCTCCAGCTCGACGCCGGGTTCGTGCTCGAAGACCAGCGAGCCCACGGTCTCCTCGCGGGCCATCAGGTCCAGCAGCACGCCGGTGAGGTCGAGGTCGCCGGAGGCCTCGTAGGCGTTGAGGTCGCCGCCGGCGCCGATCCAGCTGGTCGAGGCGATCTCCGGAGGGTGCGTCCGCCGTCCGACGAGCAGCTGGTAGGGCTCGCGCCGGTCGCCCTGGGCGACCTCGACGACCACGTGCAGCAGCTGCGGATCGCCTTCGACCAGCTCGGTCACCCCGAGTGGCCGGACACCGGTCACCGGCCGGTCCTTGCCGGCGAACCAGCGTTGCCCGGGCAGCCAGCGCCGCAGGTCCTCGGTCAGGTCCTCGACCAGCTCACGCGGGTCGGACAAGGGACTCACCTCGTTTCGCCTTCGTCTCCCGGGTTCGTCAGCTGGAACCAGTAGAAGCCGTGGCCCGGCAGCGTCAGCAGGTACGGCAGCTCCCCGATGCTGGGGAACCGCACGCCGCCGGTGAGCTCCACCGGCGTGCACCCGCGGTGCGCGGACAGATCCAGTTCCACCGGCTGCGGGAACCGGGAGAGGTTGTTGACGCAGAGCACGACGTCCTCGCCGCCGTCCGGGCGCCGCCACTGGCGCTTGTAGGCCAGCACGCTCGGGTTGGACCCGCCGAGGTCGATGAAGTCGCCCTCGGCGAACGCGTGGTGCTGCTTGCGCACCTCGATCATCCGGCGGGTCCAGTTGAGCAGCGAGGAGGCGTTGTTCGACTGCGCCTCGACGTTCAGGCCCTGGTAGCCGTACACCGGGTCCATGATCACCGGCAGGTAGATCCGGCCCGGATCGCAGGAGGAGAACCCGGCGTTGCGGTCCGGGGTCCACTGCATGGGCGTGCGCACCGCGTCGCGGTCGCCGAGCCAGATGTTGTCTCCCATGCCGATCTCGTCACCGTAGTACAGAACGGGCGAGCCCGGCAGGGACAGCAGCATCGCCGTGAACAGCTCCTGCTGGTTGCGGTCGTTGTCCAGCAGCGGCGCGAGCCTGCGGCGGATGCCGATGTTGGCCTTCATGCGCGGGTCCTTGGCGTACTCCGCGTACATGTAGTCGCGCTCTTCGTCGGTGACCATCTCGAGCGTCAGCTCGTCGTGGTTGCGCAGGAAGATCCCCCACTGCGTGCCGCTGGGGATCTCCGGGGTCTGGGTGAGGATCTCCGAGATCGGGAAGCGCGACTCGCGGCGCACGGCCATGAAGATCCGCGGCATCAGCGGAAAGTGGAACGCCATGTGGCACTCGTCGCCGCCGACGGCCGGGTCGCCGAAGTACTCGACGACGTCCGATGGCCACTGGTTGGCTTCCGCCAGCAGAATCCGGCCGGGGTACTCGTCGTCGACGACCTTGCGGCAGCGCTTGAGGAACTCGTGCGTGCGCGGCAGGTTCTCGCAGTTGGTGCCCTCCTGCTCGAACAGGTACGGCACGGCGTCCAGGCGGAACCCGTCGATGCCCAGGTCCAGCCAGAACCGCAGGACGTCGATCATCGCGTTCTGGACGTCGGCGTTCTCGTAGTTCAGGTCGGGCTGGTGGGAGAAGAAGCGGTGCCAGTAGAACTGGCCGCGGACCGGGTCGTAGGTCCAGTTCGATGTCTCGGTGTCGACGAAGATGATCCGCGCGTCGGCGTAGCGGGAGTCGTCGTCGCTCCAGACGTAGTAGTCGCCGTACGGGCCGTCGGGATCGTGGCGGGACTGCTGGAACCACGGGTGCGCGTCGGAGGTGTGGTTGAGCACCAGGTCGGTGATCACCCGGATGCCGCGCCGGTGCGCCTCGTTGAGCAGGAAGACGAAGTCCTCGACGCTGCCGAACTCCGGCAGCACCGCGCGGAAGTCGCTGATGTCGTACCCGCCGTCGCGCAGCGGCGAGGCGTAGAACGGCGGCAGCCACAGGCAGTCGATGCCCAGCCAGGCGAGGTAGTCGAGTCTTCCGGCCAGTCCGCGCAGGTCGCCGGTGCCGTCGCCGTTGGAGTCGGCGAACGCGCGCACCAGCACTTCGTAGAAGACCGCGCCCTTGAACCAGTACGGATCGCTCGGCGCCTGCTGCGCCGACCGGAAGTCCCCGGCCTGGGGTTCCACGAGCATGCCGTCCGCGGTCATCGCCTCGCCCGTGTGCGGCACGCCCTCCAGCCCCAGTGCCGCGTCGGGCCGGGCCTCATCCGCCATGTGCTCCACCTCGTCCCTCGAGTCCCTGTCCTTCCCTGCTCAGCCGGCCAGCCGTCGTCTGACCGACACGATGTGGGCCACCGCCCGCCACGGTTCGAGCCGGACGTAGTTCGCCGGGCCCCAGTCCCAGGTGTCGCCGGTGACCTCGTCGTGGGCGATGAGCCGTTCGTGCGCCTCGAAGCCGAGCGCGCCGGTGTCGAGCCACAACGTGCCCTCTTGGGGCCCGTACGGATCGAGGGTCACGACCGTGACCACGGTGTCGCCGGTGGCCGGGTCCTGTTTGGAGTAGGCCAGCAGCGCGTCGTTGTCGACGTGGTGGAAGTGCAGGGTGCGCATCTGCTGCAGCGCGGGGTGCGCCTTGCGGACGGCGTTCAGCTTCGCCAGCCACGGCTCCAGCGAGCGCCCTTCGGCGAGCGCGCGCTCGAAGTCGCGCGGGCGCAGCTGGTACTTCTCGGAGTCGAGGTACTCCTCGCTGCCTTCGCGCACCGGGACGTGCTCGAACAGCTCGTACCCGGAGTAGACGCCCCACGTCGGCGAGATCGTCGCGGCGAGCGCGGCCCGCAGCGCGAACATGCCGGGACCGCCGCGCTGCAGCGACTCGTGGAGGATGTCCGGGGTGTTGACGAACAGGTTCGGGCGGCCCTCGTTCCAGTGCTCGCGCAGGTCGATGGCGAAGTCGATCAGTTCCTGCTTGCCGGTCCGCCAGGTGAAGTAGGTGTAGCTCTGGGTGAAGCCGAGCCGGGCCAGTCCCCACAGGCGCGCCGGGCGGGTGAACGCCTCGGCCAGGAACAGCACGTCGGGGTGGGCGTCCTTGACCGACTGGATCAGCCAGGCCCAGAAGTCCGGCGGCTTGGTGTGCGGGTTGTCGACCCGGAAGATCTTCACCCCGTGGTCGATCCAGACGGTGATGACCCGCAGCATCTCTTCGTAGACGGCCTTGGGGTCGTTGTCGAAGTTGATCGGGTAGATGTCCTGGTACTTCTTCGGCGGGTTCTCCGCGTACGCGATCGAGCCGTCCGGGCGGGTCGTGAAGAACTCGGGGTGCTTGAGCACCCACGGGTGGTCGGGCGCGGCCTGCAGCGCGAAGTCGAGCGCCACCTCCATGCCGAGTTCTCCGGCGCGGGCGACGAAGGCGTCGAAGTCCTCGAAGGTGCCCAGCTCGGGGTGGATGGCGTCGTGGCCGCCCTCGTCGGCGCCGATCGCCCACGGCGAGCCGACGTCCTCGGGCTTGGCGTCGAGGGTGTTGTTGGGGCCCTTGCGGTTGACCCGCCCGATGGGGTGGATCGGCGGGAGGTAGACGACGTCGAAGCCCATCTTCGCGACCCGGTCGAGCGCGGCCGCGGCGGTGGTGAAGGTGCCGTGCACCGGCTTGCCCTCGGCGTCGAGGCCGCCGGTGCTGCGGGGGAACAGCTCGTACCAGGACCCGTACGCGGCGCGGCGGCGGTCCACCCACACCTTGTGCGGCTTGCCCTTGGTGATCAGCTCCCGCACCGGGAACTCGTGCATGATCTGCCGGACCTCGGGCGAGAGCGCCGGCCCGACCCGCTCGGCGAGGCTGCGCTCCTCGTCGCGCAACGCCTTCACCGCGCCGGCCAGCAGCGGCTTCTCCGCGCGGCGGTCGGGACGGCGGGAGACGCGCTCGATCAGCCGGGCGCCGGTCTCGAGGTCGTTGGCGAGGTCCTCGGGCCCCTGCCCGGCGGCGATCTTCACCTCGACGTTGTGCTCCCACGTCGACCACGGATCGCCCCAGGCGTCGATCCGGTAGGTCCACATCCCGGTGGTGTCCGGGACGATCACCGCGGCGAACTCGTCCGGGTGATCGGGACCGCGGGGCACCATCCGCGTCTGGCGCGTGAGGCGATCGTCGGGGCCGCGCCACGCGACGGTGGCGGCGACCGCGTCGTGGCCTTCCCGCCAGACGGTCGCGGTGACCGGGATGTGTTCCCCCACAACGGCTTTGGCCGGATACCGGCCGCAGCTCACGCTGGGGGAGACGTCGTCGATGCCGAGCCGGCCGGTCATGGGCAACGCCCCTCGGTGTGTCGGTTGGACGCAGGCGACGACAGTCTGCCTGACTCGATCAAGCGCCTACGAGGCAGGGCTCTTTTGCTGTGTACCCAGCCCGCGCCGTCCGAAACACTGTTCCCGCAAGGAATTTCCGCGGGATGTCCGGCAGGTTACGTCCACCCGCCACCGAACCCCGGACTGCCCCGGACGACACGCGGACCCGAACGGCCACGAGCCGTACCCGAACGGACGACTCGCGCGCCGCCGGTGATGTCATGAAAGAGTCGTTCATGACGTCCGGCGTCATGAGCGACTCTTTCATGACATCCGGCCGTCGGAGTACGCGTCAGGAGGGGTCGGGTTCGGCGGCCAGGCGGGGAGCGCGGAGCAGGAGGAGGGAGCGGGACTGGAGGGTCACCCGGCTCTTGGCCTCCAGGACACCCGGGTTGGCCGGGCTGCCGTCCGCGGTGGACGTGTCCAGGGTCGGCTTGAACGTCTCGCCGTACTCGCGGCCCGGCAGCACGACCTCGGCCGGGGCGTCGCCCGCGTGCAGCCACAGCAGCCACGAGTGGTCCGGGACCAGCTCGCCCTCGCGGTTGCGGGCCTGGCTGTTCGAGCCGTCGATCCACATGCCGAGCGTGTGGCGGTCGGCGAACCAGTCGCTCTCGCCGAACTCCTCGCCGTCCGGGCGGAACCAGACCAGGTCCGGCTTGCCGGTCGGAGTCGTCCGGCCTTCGAAGAACTCCGGCTGGCGCAGCGCCGGGCTGTTCGCGCGGAGCCGGACGACCCGGCGCGCGAACGCGAGCATCGCCTCGGCCGCGGGGTCGTCCGGGGTCCAGTCGAACCAGGACGTCTCGTCGTCGAGGCAGTAGGCGTTGTTGTTGCCGTGCTGGGTCCGCCAGAACTCGTCACCGGCGGTGATCATCGGGGTGCCGGTGGACAGCAGCAGCGTCGCGAACATGTTCCGGGCCTGCCGGGCCCGCAGCGCGCGGATCGCCGGGTCGGCCGTCTCGCCCTCGGCGCCGTGGTTCCACGAGCGGTTGTCGTTGCCGCCGTCGCGGTTGTCCTCGCCGTTGGCCTCGTTGTGCTTTTCGTTGTAGGACACCAGGTCCCGCAGCGTGAAGCCGTCGTGCGCGGTGACGAAGTTGATCGACTGCCACGGCCGCCGCAGGTTGTGGTCGTACAGGTCCGACGAGCCGGACAGCCGGTAGGCCAGGTCGCGGACGCCGGTCGCGCCGCGCCAGAAGTCACGCACGGTGTCGCGGTAGCGGCCGTTCCACTCCGCCCACTGGGCACCGAAGCCGCCGACGCGGTAGCCCTCGCCGGTCGCGTCCCACGGCTCGGCGATCAGCTTGCAGCGCGAGAGCACCGGGTCGGTGGTGATCGCGGTGAGCAGCGTCGAGGCGTGGTCGAACGCGCCGCCGCGCGGCCGCCCGAGCGTGCTGGCCAGGTCGAACCGGAAGCCGTCGACGCCCATCTCCTGCGTCCAGTACCGCAGCGAGTCGGTCACCAGCCGCACCACGGTCGGCGAGCCCGCCTCCAGGGTGTTGCCGCAGCCGGTGATGTCGGCCATGTGCCCGCGCTCGGTGTGCAGGTAGTAAACCGGCGCGTTCAGCCCGCGGAAGCTCAGCGTGGGCCCGTCCGGCCCGCCTTCGCAGGTGTGGTTGAACACGACGTCGAGGATCACCTCGATGCCCGCCGCGTGCAGCGCGGCCACCATCAGCCGGAACTCCTCGACCTCGTGGCCCGGTTCGCTGGCGTACGCGGCGTGCGGCGCGAAGAAGCCGAGCGGCGAGTAGCCCCAGTAGTTGTGGCGGCCTGCCCGGATCAGCGACGGCTCGTCGAGGAACGAGTGCACCGGCAGCAGCTCCACCGACGTGACGCCGAGCCGGGTCAGGTACTCGATCGCCACCGGGTGGGCCAGGCCGAGGTAGGTGCCGCGCAGGGCCTCCGGGATGAACGGATGCTGCTGGGTGAACCCCTTGACGTGCAGCTCGTAGATCACCGCCTCCTCGAACGGCACCTCCGGCTTGGTCCCGGTGTCCGGCCCGCCGGGCGAGGTGACCACCGACAGCGGCACGCTGCCCAGGGAGTCCACAGTGGACATCGGGCCGCGTTCGGGGTCGCCGGTGAAGCCCTGTGCGGCGGTCAGGTCGGTGAGGCCGCCGGTGATCTGCCGGGCGTACGGGTCGACCAGCAGCTTGTGCGGGTTGCAGCGCAGCCCGCGGGCCGGGTCGTAGGGGCCGTGGATCCGGTAGCCGTAGCGCTGCCCCGGCGTCACCCCGGGCACCAGTCCGTGCCAGACGCCGAAGGTGCGCTCGGTGAGCGCGATCCGGCGTTCCGACCCGTCGGCGTCGATCAGGCACAGGTCGACGGCGTCCGCGACGGCGGACGTGATCGCGAACCGCACGCCGCCCGCCTCGGGGTGGGCCCCGAGCGGGAACGGGCGGCCGGCGAGGACGTGGTCGGCGGAGGGTCGTGTGGCCATTCCTGAATCGTCCCAGATCGGTGGGGGTCCGTGCGCGCTATGACAGCCGAGTCACGGCGGGCAACCGCCGTCAGGGTGTCGTTTCGGCGAGGACGAAAGTGTCGGGCGGCAGGTGGGCGGCGCCACCGTCCACGGTGGCCTCCCCCCAGGTCAGCAGCGCACCCGACGCCCCGAGCGGCAGCGTCACCGGCCCGGGCCCGAAGTTGACCGCCAGGCGCAGGCCGCCGCGGTGCAGCACCAGCCACGACCCGTCGGGCGCGGTGTCGACCCGCAGGTCCGCGACCCACGGTCCGGCCAGCTCGGACCGGTCGCGCCGGAGCCGGATCAACGCCCGGTACAGCTCCAGCATCTCGCGGTGACCGGGCTTTTCCGCCTCGGCCCAGTCGAGCCGCGACCGCTCCACCGTGGCCGGGTCCATCGGATCGGGCACGTCGGCCTCGCCCCAGCCGTGCCGGGCGAACTCGCGACGGCGGCCCGTGCGGACCGCCTCGGCCAGCTCCGGGTCCGGGAAGGACGCGAAGAACTGCCACGGCGTGCTCGCCGCCCACTCCTCCCCCATGAACACCATCGGCGTGAACGGCGAGCAGAACAGGATCGCCGCCCCGCAGGCCAGCCGGTCGCACGGCACCGTCGCGGACAGCCGGTCGCCGGTCGCGCGGTTGCCGATCTGGTCGTGGTTCTGCAGGTAGCCGAGGAACCGGTGGCCCGGCACGGTCCGGGTGTCGACCGGGCGGCCGTGTGTGCGCTCCCGGAACGACGACCAGGTCCCGGCGTGGAAGAACACCTCGCGCAGCACCTTCGCGAGCGCGTCCGGCGCGGCGAAGTCGGTGTAGTAGCCGGACGTCTCGCCGGTGAGCTTGACGTGCAGTGCGTGGTGGAAGTCGTCCGACCACTGCGCGTGCAGGCCGTAGCCGCCGCGCTCACGGGGTGTCACCAGCCGCGGGTCGTTGAGGTCGGACTCGGCGATCAGGGTCAGCGGCCGGTTCAGCGCCGCCGACAGCGTCTCGACCTCGGTCGCGAGCTGTTCGAGCAGGTGGACCGCGCGCCGGTCGAGCAGCGCGTGGACGGCGTCGAGGCGCAGGGCGTCGACGTGGAAGTCGCGGAACCAGCTCAGCGCGTTGTCGATCACGTACCGGCGGACCTCGTCGGAGCCCGGCCCGTCGAGGTTCAGGCCCGGCCCCCAGTCGTTCTGCCCGGCGAAGTACGGCCCGAACTTGTCGAGGTAGGCCCCCGACGGCCCGAGGTGGTTGTAGACGACGTCGAGCACGACGGCCAGGCCGCGCGCGTGGGCGGCGTCGACGAACCGCTTGAGCCCGTCCGGCCCGCCGTAGGGCTCGTGGACCGCGCCCCAGAGGACGCCGTCGTAGCCCCAGCCCGCGGTGCCGTCGAAAGAGTTGACCGGCAGCAGCTCGACGTGCGTGACGCCGAGGTCCACGAGGTGGTCCAGCCGGTCGATCGCCGCGTCGAAGGTGCCGCCCTCGGTGAACGTGCCGACGTGCAGCTCGTAGAGCACCGCGCCGGGCAGCTGCCGCCCGGTCCACGCGTCGTCGGTCCAGGCGAACTCGCCGTGGTCGTAGACGCGGGACTCGGCGTGGACGCCGTGGGGCTGCCACCGTGAGCGGGGATCAGGCAGCGGCTTCTCGTCGTCGTCGAGCAGGAAGGCGTAGTTGACGCCCTCGGCCTCGGCGTGCCACCAGCCGCCCTCGCCCGCGCTCATCTCGTGCACGTCCGCGTCGACGCTCACCCGGACCCGGCGGGCCGCCGGGGCCCACACGCTGAACTTCATGCGTCTCCTCGCACCAGCAACGCGACGGGGTAACGGCCGAACAGGGTGGCCAGGTCGGAGGTGGCCTCGCGGCCGGTCAGGACGTCGGTCCAGACGCCGCCGGGCAGCGGCAGCACGGTGTCGCGCCAGCCGCCCGCGGCGTCGAGGCCGATCGGCAGCCGGGTGACGGCCACGGCGAGGTCCGCGCTGCGCGTGAAGGCCAGGCAGTGCTCCGCCGCGGCTCCTTCGGCGCGCAGCGGCCGGTAGCCGCGGAAGAGGCCGGGGTGCTCCCGGCGCAGCCGCAGTGCCTTGTGCACGACCAGCAGCTTGGCCGCGCCCGAGGCGTCGATCTCCGGCAGCTCGCCGTCGGTGATCCGGGCCAGGATCCCGCGGCGGGCGGCGTAGTCGACCGGACGGCGGTTGTCCGGGTCGACCAGGGAGAAGTCCCACAGCTCGGTGCCCTGGTAGACGTCCGGGACGCCGGGCGCGGTCAGCTGCACCAGCTTCTGGCCGAGCGAGTTCGCGTACCCCGGCCCTTCGATGCGCCGGACGAACGCCTCGACGTCGGCGGCCAGCTCGGCGTCGCCCATGACGTCGTCCGGCCAGGCGGCGACGTCGGCCTCGAACTGCTCGTCGTGGTCGGTCCAGCTGGTCCGCAGCTTGGCTTCCTTGGCCGCCTTGTCCAGGTAGTCCCGCAGCCGCGACGGCTCGATCGGCCAGGTCGCGACCAGCGTCTGCCAGGCGAGGAGGTTGAGCGACGGCTCGTCGATCCCCCGCCGGGCGGTCCACCGGCGGACGGCGTCGGCGAACTCGCCGGGAATCTCGGCCAGCACGGCCATCCGCGCGCGGGTGTCCTCCGAGCGCTTGGTGTCGTGCGTGGTCAGCGTCGTCATCGCCGCCGGGTGACCGGCCTCCCGCTCGGCGGCCAGGCGGTGGAACTCCTCGACGTCCAGGCCGAAGCGGTCTGGGTTGCCGCCGACCTCGTTGAGCGCGGCGAAGCGGGTGTAGCGGTAGAACGTCGTGTCCTCGGTGCCCTTGGCCACGACCATGCCGGACGTCTGCTGGATGCGGGTCGCCAGCTCGCCGCCGGGCTCGGCGCGGACCTGCGCGTCGAGGGCGTCGAGCGCGCCGGCGAGGTCGGGCCGGGCCTGCCGGGCCCCGGCGATCGCGGCCGCCCAGTGCGCCGTGCCTTCGGGCAGGTACGAGCGGTAGACGGGGAAGGCGATCATGGTCTCGGCGACGGCCTGCCGCGCGGCTTCGGGATCGACGTCCCGCAGCAGCGCCGCGATCCGCCGGACCTCGGCGACCAGGATGCGGTCGGTGACCAGGCGCCGCGCCTCGGCCTCGACGCGGTGGTAGCCGGTCTTCACGCCCAGCTCGTTCGCCAGCTCGGTGAAGCCGGGCTCGCCCGCCGGGTCGACGAAGACGCCGGCGATCTCGCGCAGCGCGTCGTAGCCGGTGGTGCCGTCGACGGGCCAGCTCTGCGGCAGCGGCTCGCCGGGGTGCAGGATCTTCTCGGCCACGATCCACGCGTCGGGCGCGTTCTCCCGCAGCCGCCGGAAGTAGCCGCCCGGGTCGGCGAGGCCGTCGGGGTGGTCGACACGCAGGCCGGTGACGTCGCCGTCGGCGACCCAGCGCAGCACCTCGCCGTGCGTCTCGGCGAACACCTTCGGGTCCTCGACGCGGACCGCGGCCAGGTTCGTGATGTCGAAGAACCGGCGGTAGTTCAGCTCGGCGTTGCCGCGGCGCCAGCCGATCAGGCGGTAGTGCTGGCGTTCGTGGATCTCCTGCGGCGTCCCGCCTTCCGTGCCGGGGGCGATCGGGAAGCGGTGGTCGTAGTAGGCGAGTTCGCCGTCTTCGACCGACAGCTCCGCGACGGCGGCGTCGTCGCCGAGCACCGGCAGCAGGAGCGGGCCGCGGTCCCAGTCGATGTCGAAGAAGGACGCGAACTCCGAGTCACGCCCGTGCGTCAGCACGTCCCACCACCAGCGGTTCGCCTTCGGCACCTCGACCGACATGTGGTTCGGCACGATGTCGACGACCAGGCCCAGCCCGGCCTCCTTCAGCCGCCTGCCGAGTTCCTGCCGCGCCTTTTCGCCGCCCAGCTCGGGCCGGGCGCGCGTCGGGTCGACGACGTCGTAGCCGTGCGTCGAACCGGGCGCCGCGTCGAGCACGGGTGACGCGTAGAGCGCGCCGATGCCCAGGTCACGCAGGTAGCCGGCGATCTCCGCGGCCTCGGTGAAGGGGAACTCCGGGCGCAGCTGCACCCGGTAGGTCGACTCGGGGACCGTCATTCGGGCTCCGTCCGCTGCAGCACGATCAGGGACCGGGCGGGCAGGGTGAACCGGCCGCCGCCTTCGATCGGCTTCGCGTCGGCGGGCTCCACCTCGCCGGTCGCGGTGTCGACCACGACGGTCCAGCTCTGCCCGTAGCCGTTGCCCGGGAGGGTGGCGTCGATGTCTTCGTAGTGGGCGTTGAAGGCGAGCAGGAACGAGTCGTCCTCGACCTTCATGCCGCGCTGGTCCAGGTCCGGGATGGCCTTGCCGTTGAGGAAGACCACGACGGCCTTGCCGAAGGCGTCGTCCCAGTTCTGCTCGGTCATCTCCTCGCCCGCCGGGGTGAACCAGGCGATGTCGCCGAGCTTCTCGCCCTTGCCGACCGGCCCGCCCTGGAAGAACCGGCGGCGCCGGAACACCGGGTGGCGGTGCCGGAACGCGCCCAGCCCGGCGGTGAACTTGACCAGGCCCGCGTTCTCCTTGGCCAGCTCCCAGTCCATCCAGGACAGTTCGGAGTCCTGGCAGTAGACGTTGTTGTTGCCCTGCTGGGTGCGGCCGAACTCGTCGCCGTGCAGGATCATCGGCACGCCCTGGGACAGCAGCAGCGTCGCGAGCATGTTGCGCTGCTGCCGGACCCGCAGCGCCAGGACCTCGGGGTCGTCGGTCTCGCCCTCGACGCCGCAGTTCCACGACCGGTTGTCGTCGGCGCCGTCGCGGCCGTCCTCGCCGTTGGCCTCGTTGTGCTTTTCGTTGTAGGACACCAGGTCCCGCAGCGTGAAGCCGTCGTGCGCGGTGACGAAGTTGATCGACGCGAACGGGCGGCGGCCGTCGTCCTGGTAGAGGTCCGACGAGCCGGTGATGCGCGAGGCGAACTCCCCCAGCGTCGCCGGCTCGCCGCGCCAGAAGTCGCGGACGGTGTCGCGGAACTGGCCGTTCCACTCCGTCCACAGCGGCGGGAAGTTGCCGACCTGGTAGCCACCCGGGCCGACGTCCCACGGTTCGGCGATCAGCTTGACCTGGCTGACGATCGGGTCCTGCTGCACCAGGTCGAAGAACGTCGACAGCCGGTCGACGTCGTAGAACTCGCGCGCCAGCGCCGAGGCGAGGTCGAACCGGAAGCCGTCGACGTGCATCTCCGTCACCCAGTAGCGCAGCGAATCCATGATCAGCTGCAGGGTGTGCGGGTTGCGCACGTTCAGCGAGTTCCCGGTGCCGGTGTAGTCCATGTAGTACTCGGGCTCCCCCTCGACCAGGCGGTAGTAGGCCTCGTTGTCGATGCCGCGCATCGACAGGGTCGGCCCGAGGTGGTTGCCCTCGGCGGTGTGGTTGTAAACCACGTCGAGGATGACTTCGATCCCGGCTTCGTGCAGGGCCTTCACCATGCCCTTGAACTCCTGGACCTGACCGCCCTCGCCGGGGATCGCCGCGTACGCGTCGTGCGGCGCGAAGTACCCGATCGTGTTATAGCCCCAGTAGTTCGTCAGCCCCTTCTCGGCGAGGCCGTGATCGGTGACGAACTGGTGCACCGGCAGCAGCTCCACGGCGGTGACGCCGAGCTTCTGCAGGTGTTCCACGACGGCGGGGTGCGCGAGGCCGGCGTACGTGCCCCGCAGGGTTTCGGGCACGAACGGGTGATTCACGGTCATGCCCTTGACGTGGGCTTCGTAGATGACCGTCTCGTTGTACGGCCGCTTCGGCTGGCGGTCGTTGCCCCAGTCGAAGAACGGGTTCGCCACCAGCGAATACGGCACGCGGCCCGCGGAATCGTCGTCGTTGCGCTCGTCCGGATTGGCGAACTTGTAGCCGAACAGCGACTCGTCCCACTTCACGCCGTGCGAGACGGCCTTCGCGTACGGGTCGATGAGCAGCTTGTTCGGGTTGCAGCGCAGGCCGCGCTTCGGGTCGTACGGGCCGTGCACGCGGAAGCCGTACCGCTGCCCGGGCCCGACGTTGAGGAGGTAGCCGTGGTGGACGAAGCCGTCGACTTCTTCGAGCGCGTACCGCGCCTCCTTGCCCTCGGCGTCGAACAGGCACAGTTCGACGCGCTCGGCCACCTCGGAGAACAGGGCGAAGTTCGTCCCCACTCCGTCGTAGGTGGCGCCGAGCGGGTAGGGCGTTCCGGGCCAGGGCCGCACTGGGTTCTCCTCGAGCTTGGGTCGTGCCGGTGTCACCGGGGGTCGCGCGCCGGGGGACGGTCGTTACCGGGGCAGCGGGCGAGCCGCCGCCAGCGGGGCGACCGCGGCACGGACCCCCTTCGCGGTGAAGAAGCCGTCTACGCTGACGGGAAGGCGAATCCGCCAGTTAGGGTACTGGTCGACGGTTCCGGGCAGATTCGGCTGCCGCACCTGGCCCGCGACGTCGGCGGGCGAGGTCAGCACGAGCCGCGACGCGGCCCCGGCAAGCAGGGTGTGCAGCGCGACGACCGGGTCGTCGTCCGGAATCCCTTCCCGCACAAGGAGTTCCCGCAGGGCTGCCCGTTCGGCGGCGGCCGCTTTCTCCTCCGCTTCGACGCCGCGGTCCAGCAGGCCCAGCTCGGCGCGCACGCGGACGTGCTCGCCCCGCAGCCAGCCGGAGACCGTCGGCAGGTCGTGCGTCGAGATGCTGGCCATCGCGTCCGGGTCCCAGCCGGCCGGGCGCGTGAACGGCTTGCCCGGCGCGTCCCAGTCGCGTTCGAACCACAGGACGGCGGAGCTGAGCATGCCGCGCTCGTGCATGGTCTCGGTGACAGTCTCCTCGACGGTGCCGAGGTCCTCCCCCACCACGACCGCGCCCGCGCGGTGCGCTTCGAGCGCGAGGATGCCGACCATGGCCTCGGCGTCGTAGTGGACGTACGTGCCGCGGTGCGCGGGCTCGCCCGGCGGGATCCACCAGAGCCGCCACAGGCCGGCGATGTGGTCGACGCGGATGCCGTCGGCGAAGCGCAGCACGCCGCGGATGACGTCCCGGAAGGGCGCGTACCCGGCCTCGGCGAGCTTGTCCGGCCGCCACGGCGGCAGGTTCCAGTCCTGCCCCTGCTGGTTGAAGGCATCCGGCGGCGCGCCGACCCGCACGTCGGCGGCGAAGACGTCTCGCACGGCCCAGGTGTCGGCCCCGCCGGGGTGCACGCCGACGGGCAGGTCGTGCACGATCCCGACGGTCATCCCGGCATCCCGCGCGGCCGTCCGCGCGGCCTCCAGCTGGACCCGGCAGAGGTGCTGCAGCCACGCGTGGAAGCCGACGCGGTCCTTCAGTTCGTCGCGGGCCTTCTCGACTTCGGGGCTGCGCGGGTCGCGCAGGGGTTCCGGCCAGTCCCGCCAGTCGGCGCCGTGCTGTTCGGCGAGGGCGCAGAAGAGGGCGAAGTCGCGGAGATCGTCGTCCTCGGGGACATCTTCGGTACGGTGCGGCCACAGCAGTTCGAGGGCGGCGCGCTTGGCGGTCCAGACGGCGTCGTAGTCGACGAGTTCGCCTTCGCGGTCGGGTGCGAGTGATTCGACGGCCGCCTGCGTCGCCGCGTCGGCCCTGGCGAAGGTCTCGGTGGCGGTGACCCGCAGGTAGACGGGATTGGCGAACCGGCGGCTGGCGGGCGAGTAGGGCGAGCGTTCGATCGGGTGAGCGGGAGTGACGGCCTGAACGGGGTTGACCAGCAGCACCCCGGCATCCAGTTCGGCGGCCGACCGGGCGGCGAAGGTGGCGAGGTCGGCGTAGTCGCCGATGCCCCAGGACCCGGCGGAGTGCAGCGAGTAGAGCTGCAGCATCCAGCCCCAGGCGGCCGGGACGGCGGGCAGTTTCGCGGGCACGACGGCGAGCACGACGTCCTGCCCGGCGGTCCGCAGGCGGTGCCAGCCGAGCGGCAGGTCACCGGGCAGCGAGCCACTCACCGGCCGCCGGGTCCCGTCTTCGAGGACGACCTCACCCTCGCCCGCCAGCGGCCGGCTGCTGCCGGCGGTGAGGACAATGGTCGGCGGCAACGCGGCCTCGGGTTCCTCGGCGAGCGCCCGGGCAATGGCATCGTCGGTGGTGGCGTCGACCCCGAACTGCCGGAGCACGGCGACGACAACGTCGTCGTCCACATCGACCCAGACATGATCGGAGTTCTCGTACCGGACGGCGACCCCATAGCGATCGGCAAGCCGGTGCAGGGCGCGGCGGGCGGGGATGTCTTCGGGCACGGGGACCAGCATTCCGGTGCCCGCCCCTTCCCGCCATCCACACGGACGCACGTCACCCCGCCGGCCGCTCGACGCGCCCTCGCCGGTCTCGCGGGCTGCCCTTGCGGCCGCCCTTGCCGGGGCTCGCATCGGACGTGCGCAAGCCAGCCGCGCGGCCACTTGCCCACGCCCAAACCAGCCCGCCGGGCGCTTGCCCACGCCAAACCACCGCCGTGCCGTCCCCTGGGCCCCAGCAGCGGGCCGGAGCCTCACCCCAACCCCGACGGTCCCGGACCCCTCATCCCCCCTTCATCCCCGCCGCTTCCTCCCCCGCACCGCGACCAGCACCCCCGCCCCCGCCAGCACCATCACCACGCTCGCCACAACATGCAGCGAAGGCGGCAACAGATGCAGCTGCACGAACCAGCTAGCCGAGTGCGCACCCAGCAGCCGGTTGAGCAGGCCGCCAGCTCCCTGGACCACCAGCAGGATCCCGATCAGCTCGATCACGACGGCACCTCCTCCCGCGTGCCGAACAGCTCCTCCCACACCGGTCCGGTGAACAGCCAGATCGTCGCCACCGTGCCCAGCCGCGGGAACCACGCCCACAGCGGTGCCACCTGCTCGGGCGTGCCGATCACGAAGATCGCCGCCAGCAGGGCGACCGCCGCCAGGCCGCAGGCCAGCAGGCACTTGAAGAACTCACGCCACTCGTGGCGCAGCTTCTCCTTCCCGCGCCGCTTGGGCGGTGGTGCCGGCCCGCCGGCGAACCGGTGCGCGAACCGCGCGTCCGCCCAGCGGACCATGCTCGGCCCGAACACCACGCTGAAGCCCAGGTACACCGCCGCGAGGCCGTGCGTGAAGTTGGCCTTGGCCCCACCGGTCAAGTCGACGACCGTCGCCACGATCACCACCACGTCGATCAGCGGCACCAGTGCCAGCACCACCGCCGACGCCCGCCGGGCGCGCAGCAGGTAGCGCACCGCGAGCCCGGCCACGATGAACACCCAGAACGCGATTTCGCCCGCCGCGATGACGGCCGCCATCGGGTTCTCCGCGAAGAACTTGCCGATTCCGTCCACGTCTCCACATTCGCGCACGCGGGCCCCCGGGCGCGTCGGCAGAAGGCAGGACCCCCCTGTCATCACTTCGTAGGACGCGAACTCCTCACCCCATGTGCTGGGATGATCACATGCCCATCCCACGCCTGCGCTCGCTCCCGGTGTGGCAGCAGGACGCCCTGATCGCGCTGACCACCTGGCTGATCGGCTTCCTCGTGTACGCCTCCGGCATCCACGAGCTGGTGCTCGTGACCGATCACGCGCCACTGTGGGTGCGGCTGCTCGAACTGACCGCGCTGTGCGGGCTCGAACTGCTCCGCCGTCGCGTACCGCTCGCCCTTCTCCTGGCCACGGCGGTGCTCGCGGTGGACGTCTGGCTCGGGCCTTCGCTGCCGGTGATGATCGTCTTCACCGACTTCCTGTACGCGGCCACCTTGTACGGCTCGCGGCGCGCGAGCCGGGTCATGATCGGCGTGGCCGCGCTGGCGGTCCTCGCCGTGTTCGCCGCGGTGCTGGTGTTCGCGCAGCAGTGGCGCACTGCGGTGCTCGCCGCGGTGGGCGTGCTGCCGTTCGTCGTCACGCCGGTGTGGTGGGCGGCCAACGTCCGGCAGCAGCGCGACATCGCCGAGGCCGAGCGGGCGAACGCTGCCCAGCTGGCGAAGATCGCGGAGCTGGACCGGCGGGCCGCGGTCGCCGCCGAGCGCGGGCGGATGGCGCGCGACCTGCACGACGTGATCGCCGGGCACCTCTCGGCCATCGCGATCCAGTCGGAGGCCGCGCTGTCACTGGCGGATCCGAAGCTGGCGAAGACGGTCCTGGAATCGGTACGGGAGAACAGTGTCAGCGCCCTGGAGGAGATGCGCGCGATGATCGGGCTGCTCAAGGCCGAAGGCGCGGCCGCGGAGACGACCGCGCCTGCCCGGCTGGCCGACCTGGCCAAGCTCGTCGAGTCGGCGCGCGCGACCGGGCTGGAGGTCCGCGTCGGGTCCACTGTGGACGGCGTACCGCTGCCGACGGCGGTGGACCTGACCGCGTACCGGATCGCCCAGGAAGCACTGACCAACGCGGTCAAGCACGCTCCCGGCGGCCGCGTCGACCTCGACTTCCGCTGGCTCGACGGCACCCTCGAAGTCGAGATCCGCAACGACGTCTTCCACCCGCCGGGGGACGCGGCCACCACCGGCACCGGCCTGCTGAACATGCGCGAACGGGCCGACGCGGTCGGCGGCACCCTGACCGCGGGGCCGGCGGACGACGGCTGGCGGGTCCACGCGGAACTACCGGTGAGCGAGCCCCGATGACGATCAAGGTCCTCATCGCCGACGACCACGACGCCGTGCGGTTCGGCCTCAGCACCATCCTCGGCAACGCCGACGGCATCGAGGTCGTCGGCGAGGCCGGTGACGGCGCGGCCGCCGTGCGGCTGGCCAGGGCGTTCCGGCCGGACGTCACCCTGATGGACATCCGGATGCCCGGCGTCGACGGCATCACCGCCACCCGCGAACTGGTCGAGGAAGGGCTGTCGCAGGTGATCGTGCTGACGACGTTCGACCTGCAGGAGTACGTGGAAGGCGCGCTGCGGGCCGGCGCCGCCGGGTTCCTCATCAAGTCCGTCCCAGCGCCGCGGCTGATCGAAGCGGTGAAGCTCGTCGCGGCCGGGGAAGGCGTCCTCTCCCCGCAGGTCACGCGCAAGCTGATCAACGCCTTCGCCGCGGCCACCCCGGAACGGCCGCCCCCGCCACCGCCCGACGGCCTGGCCACGCTCACCGACCGCGAGCGCGAAGTCTTCGCCTGCCTCGGCGAAGGCCTGACGAACGCCCAGATCGGCACCCGGCTGTACATCGGCGAGACGACCGTCAAGACCCACGTCTCCCGCGTGCTGGCCAAGCTCGGCCTGCACTCCCGGGTGCAGGCGGCGATCCTCGCCAGGGAGAACGGCCTGACGGCCGCCGATCTGCGGGAGGGCCCATGACCTTCTAACTTTCTCCTCATGGGTGTGCGGAGAACGCTGAACGTGGACGAGGTGCTGGAGCGCCAGGAGTCCGGTGAGCTGAAGCGGCGGCTGCGCGGGCGCGACCTGGTCGGCATGGGCGTCGGGATCATCATCGGGACCGGCATCTTCACCCTGGCGGGTGTCGAAGCGAAGACCCACGCCGGGCCGGCCGTGACGCTGTCGTTCGTGCTCGGCGCGGTCGTCGCCGGGCTGGCGGCGCTGTGCTACGCCGAGCTGGCCTCCAGCGTCCCGACGGCCGGAAGCGCTTACACCTACGCCTTCGCGACCCTCGGCGAGGTGTTCGCCTGGATCATCGGCTGGGACCTGCTGCTGGAGTTCGCGCTCGGCGCCGCCGTGGTGTCCCGCGGCTGGTCGGGTTACCTGGCCAACCTGCTCGGGCTGTCGCCGGAGTGGTTCGGCGAGGACGCGACGGTCAACGTCGGCGCGGTCTTCATCATCGCCGTGCTGACCGTGGTCGCCGTGCTCGGCATCAAGGAGTCGGCCTGGGTGACGAACCTGCTGGTGTGCGTGAAGGTCGCGGTCTGCGTGCTCGTGCTGGCGGTCGGGCTGTTCTTCGTCCGCGGCGCGAACCTCACGCCGTTCATCCCGGCGGCGCACCCCGCCGACGCCGGGTCGACGGTCCTGACCCAACCGGTGGTCCAGGCCGCGCTCGGCGTCGAGCAGTCGGTGTACGGCCTGGCCGGGATGGTGACCGCGGCCGCCGTGGTCTTCTTCGCCTACACCGGCTTCGAGGCGCTCGCGAACCTCGGCGAGGAGACGCTCAACCCGCGCAAGGACCTCCGGGTCGGCATTCTCGGCGCGCTGGGCGTCTGCGCGCTGCTCTACATCGGCGTGTCGATCGTGCTGACCGGCATGGTCCCGTTCACCGACATCGACACCGGCGCGCCGCTGGCCGACGCGTTCGACCGGGTCGGCCAGCACTGGGTGGGCGCGCTGATCGCGCTCGGCGCGGTGACCGGGCTGACGTCGGTGATGATGGTCGAGCTGGTCACGATCGGGCGCATCGGCTTCGCGATGGGCCGCGACGGCCTGCTGCCGAAGGCGCTCGGCACCGCACACCCGCGCTGGGGCACGCCGCACCGGATGACCATCGGCGGCGCGGCGCTGATCGCCGTGCTGGCCGCCTTCGTGCCGATCTCGGAGCTGGCCGACATGGTGAGCATCGGCGCGCTGTCGGCGATGATCATCGTCGCGGTGGCGGTCCCGGTGCTGCGCCGCCGCCGTCCCGACCTGGACCGGCCGTTCACGGTGCCGTTCTCGCCGGTCGTGCCTGCCGTCGCGGCGCTGGCGTGCCTGTACCTGATGCTCAACCTCAACGTGCTCACCTGGATCCGCTTCGCCGTGTGGCTGGCGATCGGCCTGGTGATCTACTTCGCCTACGGGCGCAAGCACTCCCGGTTCGCGGACCGGACGCCGGTCAGTCCCAAGAGGACGGAGTGAGCCGGGCGACGCGGGCCGCTTCGCGTACCACCGCGGCCTGATCGGCGTCGACGACCACCAGTACACCGAGGCCGGTCAGCGCCGCCGTGACCCATTCGACCGGCTGGTCGTGGATCCCGTTGTCGCCCAACGACGGGTAAGTGTCCACAACGGACACCAGCGTGCCCTCGGCGCCGATGCGGATGCCCGCCAGAAGCACGAAGTGGCCGCCGGGCGGGCGCCAGCGCGACGTCCACAGTGGCGGGACGCCGGTGTCGAGGTAGTCGAGCAGGGCGCGTTCCGGGGTGTCGTGGGCGCCGAGCTCGGCGCCGTCGATCCGGGCGATCACCGCGACCCGCGGGACGTCCCACAGCCCGGCCAGCAGGTCGAACAGCGACTCGGTGGTCCACGCGCCCGTGACCGGCACCGCCGTGAGCGCCCCGCCCGAGAGCGAGCCGACGGCCGACGCCAGCGCGGACACCCGCGTCCCGGCCGCGGCCGGGTCGTCGACGACCGGCAGGGGCAGCCGGAAGTCCGTCCGGCCCGGCTCACCCGCGGGCCGCACCACCGGACCGCGGACGGTGCCCGCGGCCGCCGCGACGGCGTCCTGGTCGGGCCCGTCGAACCCGGCCGCCCGCAGTGCCGCGAGCCCGCAGAACGCCGCGGCCAGGCCGTCCTTCTGGGGCAGTTCCGCCTGGGCCACCGCGGCCAGCCGGGCCCCGCCCGGCAGCCAGCGCACCCCGGACAGGTCGAGCTGCCCGCCGTCGATCCCCGAAGACATCGGTCCCCTCAGCCTTCAGTAGCGCCACAGGTGTGCGGCGACGATCTCCTCGGCCGTGCGGTCGGCCGCCCACGCGGCGTCGGACGCGCGGACGGCCCGGAAGGCACCGAGCAGTTCCTCGCCGAGCACGCCGGAAATCCGCGGCGACGCCAGCAGCGCGGCATCCTGCTCGGCCGGATCCGCCGGCAGCCGTCGCACGCCACGCGTCTCCCGCTCCTCCGCCGTCCAGCTGCCCGGGTCGTCGCCGATCGGCTCGGGCAGCTCGGCCGCGTCCTCCAGGCCGGCCATCCCGGCGGCCAGCACCACGGCGAGGGCGAGATACGGGTTCGCCGAGGCGTCGGACGTCTTGAGCTCGACGTTCGCGTGGTCGGCACCCAGCATCGGCGAGCCGGGGACGTACCGCAGCGGCGCTTCGCGGTTTTCGACGCCCCAGAAGGCGTACGCGCCCGCGAAGTAACCGGGCCGCAGCCGCAGGGTGGACGGGACGCTCGGCGCGGTGATCGCGCTCAGCGCGGGCAGGTCGCGCAGGAGTCCGGCGAGATACCCCTGTTCGGCCGGTTTGCCGGTTTCGTCGCTTTCGAGAAGGTTCCGGCCTTTGCGGCGGACGGAGGTGTGCAGGTGCCAGCCGTTGCCCGCGACACCCAGCCCGACCATCGGCGCGAAGCTGACGACAAGACCGTGCGTGTGCGCGGCGGCGTGGATGGTCTGCCGGGCGAGCAGCTGGTCGTCGGCGGCGGAGACGGGATCGGTCGCGGCGAGCGACAGCTCGAGCTGCGCGAGCCCGTACTCGGCGTGCAGCTGGCCGATCCGCAGCCCGTTGGCGGCGAAGTCGTGCAGCAGCGAGGCGACGAAGCCGTCGAGCCGCACGAGGGCGTGCGGGCTGTAGGCGGGCCCGGGATGCCCGGGGTTGGCCACGACATCGGCACTCCCCGCGGCGGCGACGGCGAACTCCAGCTCGTACCCGGCCCGGAACTCCAGCCCCCGCCGGGCACCCTCGGCAACCTGCGCTTCGAGGACGGTCCGCTGGCAGTACGGCCACGGCCCGCCGTCTTTGCCGACCTGCCGCACGGGCGCCCAGGCGAGCGCGGGCTGCCCGGCAAGCCGCCGCAGCCGCTCGACGACAGGCACGAGCCGGATGTCCCCGGAGGGCGTGGCGAGGCCGGGGTGGGCGTAGGTGATGGCGTCGTGAGTGTCGAAGACGGCGAAGAGCGAGGTGGCCCCGACCCCGCGAGTGGCGGCCTCGGCCAGGCCGGCCACGGGAACGATCCGCGACCGGGGAATGCCGTTGTTGTCCGCCCAGGCCAGGTGCACCCCACCCACCCCGGCGGCGGCAAAGTCCTTCGCCGCCGCGGACGCCGCCTTGGTCATGACCACCAGCCTCCTGCCGCCGGGGCCAGTATCCCGGTCCCCCGCGGCGGAGGCCATCACGATCCGTACACCCGCCGGTATCGCGAATCGGCTGACGAATCGGCTCGCGAATCGGCCACCGCAGGGCCCACCCTCCCTGGGGGACCACCCCGCTCCAGCGTATCGGGGGTGTCCGACGAAAAGCCGGGCCGAGCGCTGTCCTGAGCCGGGTTGTCCACATTGCCGGACGGCTGTGGACAACCCGGGCGAGCGCTTGAAGGTGGCTTTGGGGCGCTCAACGCGGCTATAGCGGCCTTGGGGTGCCCTACTCACCCGGAAGGGCCCCTCGGCGCAGCCAACGCACCCAGGATCGCCTTGGGGCACCCATGCGCCCCAAGGCGATCTTGGGGCGCCGACGCACCCGATGGCCCCGTGCGCCTACGCATCCGAAGCGGCCCTCCGCGGCCCCAGCCAACCTGCCTCACGCCTTGGGCGGCCTGAGTGCACGGAAGGTCATCTTTGGCGCAAGTTGGCTGGGGCAGGGGGGACACTTTGGGTCGCGTTGGCTGCGCCGGGACCGCCTTGGGCGGCGTGAGTGCACGGAACGTCACCTTTGGCGCTGGTTGGGGGCACTTTGGATGCGTTTGGCTGCGCTGAGGGCCGCCGTGGGTGAGGTGAGCGCGCGGAAGTTCGCCCTTACCCACCCCGCAGCGCTCGGCCAGCCACCCGCCCGAGGTAGCCCACCCGCCGACGTCACCCAGGCGGCTCCGGCCCCCGCCCCGGCGCGACCTCCGGCTCCCGGCTCCGCAGCGCCACCCCCGCCACGACGGCCAGCGTCCCCAGCGCCTCCGGGACCGACGGCACCTGCCCCAGCACCACGAACCCCATGACCCCCGCCGTCACCGGGAGCAATGCCAGCAGCGTCGCGAACCGGGCGCGTCCCAGCCGGCGCAACACCACCTGGTCCAGCGCGTACGGCACCACCGTCGAGAACACCCCCACGCCGATCCCCAGCAGCACCAGACGTGGCGAAGACCACACCTCCGCCGTCCCGAACGCCAATGGCGACAGCGCCACCGTCGCCGCCGCGAAGCCGATGGCCAGGCTGTCGATGCCCGAGCCCTTCGCTGCCACTCGCTTGCCCAGGAGGATGTAGCCCGCCCAGGCCGCCGCTGCCGCCAGGGCGAATGCCACGCCCCAGAAGCTTCCCGCCAGGCGGACGTCCGCGATCGCCACCACCCCCGCCGCCACCAGGGCCACCGCCAGCATGTCGCGCAGCGAACGAGAACCGAAGGCCGCCACGACCACCGGGCCCGCGAACTCCAGCGCCACCGCCGTGCCCAGGGGCAGGCGGGCGATCGCCTCGTAGAACAGCACGTTCATGCCCGCCGTCACGATGCCGAACACGATCGCCAGCAGCAGGCGGCGGCCGCGCCAGGATGGGCCGGGTGGGTGGCGCCAGGCCAGGAGGACCACTGCCGCTCCCAGGCAGCGCAGCCAGGCCACGCCGGCCGGGGTTGCGTGGCCGAAAAGCCCGACCGCCACCGCCGCGCCCGCGTACATCGAAATTCCGCTGAGAACGAACAAGAGCGGGGCGGGCGGGGCGGAAAGCCGTCGCCGGGTCGTCACCGTGCTCATGCCCCCATGGTGCCTGACCACGGAAAACGTAACTCTCCGGGTATTCCTCTCCTGGATTGCCGAAGAGCGTTACGGCATCCGGGGTAAATCGACGTGACTCAGGTCCCACCGGCGCGGGAACACTTGCGAGCCGCGAAACGTCTGGAACAGTGGAAGCACGAACACCGCGGAGCCGGAGGCGATCGCCGCCACCGGCAGCAGTCCCGAAGTGGGCGTAGCTGGATCGATGGCACCGGGCGACCGGTGCCGGGACGGAGGGAGACCCCCATGACATCGCCGACGCTCACCCGCCCCGAACTGACCGCCGCCGACCGCTGTGACCGGTGCGGAGCAGCAGCTCAGGTACGAGCCATCCTCGCCGGAGGTGGCGAACTGCTCTTCTGCGGGCACCACGCCCGCGAGCACGAGGCCAAGCTCAAGGAACTGTCCGCCGACATCCAGCGGTAACCGCAGACCCGCGAAAGGCGGCCGGTGCGCACAGGCGCCGGCCGCCTTTCTGCAACTTGCGAAGTGCGCGGGGAAATGTCACGGTCCGAACGCGAATCATGGTGATTCCGGACACGGAACCGGACAGGAATCAGACAGAATCCAGGACGACCTCGAACGCCACTTCCGCGGCGCCCAGCAGCTTGCCGTCGGCCCCCAGCGCCGAGCTGACGATCCGGGTGCCGCCGACCGCGCGGCTCACCAGGCTGCGCCGCCGCACTTCGGCGCCGACGTGCCGCAGCACCGCCTCCGGCAGCACCGTCAGCAGGTCGCCGAGGACCACCAGCTGCGGGCCGAGCAGGTTGACGACGTTGATCAGCCCCAGCGTCAGCCACTCGGCGAACTCCGCCAGCCGGGACAGCGCCGCCTCCGGGTCCCGGCCCAGCTCGCGCAGCTCGAACAGGATCGCGCCACGCGGGGTGTCCTCCGGCAGCCCCATGGCCCGGCACAGCGCCGCCTCGCCGACCTCGGTCTCCCAGCAGCCGCTGCTGCCGCAGTAGCAGGGCCGCCCGTCCGGGCGGATGACCATGTGCCCGATCTCGCCGACGTAGCCGGAGCCGCCGCGCAGCGCCGACCCCTCGGCGATCACGCCGCCGCCGACCCCGACGTCCGCCGAGATGTACACCACGTCGGACGCGCCGCGGGCCGCCCCGCGCAGGTGCTCGGCGACCGCGCCGAACTCCGCGTCGTTGCCGACCAGGATCGGGATCTGCAGCACCCCGCCGAGCCGTTCGCCGAGCGCGACGTCGGTCCAGCGCAGGTTCGGGGCCTCGTGCACGTGCCCGTCGGCCCGCCGGACCACGCCGGGCACCGACACCCCGGCCGCCACCGGGGTCACGTCGAGGTCGCCTGCCAGGATGGCCGTCGACTCGACGACGTGGGTGATGACCTCCTCGGGCTGCCCCATCCGGCCGCGCAGGTTCCAGCTGTTGCGGCCCAGGATCTGCCCGCCCAGCCCGACCAGGGCGATCGCGACGTGCTCGACCTGCAGGTCGACCGCGAGCACGACCGCCGCGTGCGGCTGGGGCAGGACCAGGAGCGAGGGGCGGCCCGCCCCTCGTCCCGGCCTCGGCACCTTCTCCTCGACGACGCCGGCTTCGGCGAGCCCGTCGACGAGGGTCTTGATCGTGCTCCGGTTGAGCCCCAGCTCGGCGGCCAGGGTCGCCCGGGTGCTCGGCCCGCCGACGTGCAGCAGGCGGAGCAGGGTCGTGCGGTTGTGCCGGCGCACCTCGTCCGGTCGAGCAACGGGCGTGCTGGTCACGGGCTTTATCATCCCATGCTGGCTCAGCGCGCCGACGCAGCCGCGCGGCGCCGGGACAGCGCGTCGACCGTGGCGGCGAGCAGCAGGACCAGGCCGGTGATGATGTTGACCACCGCGGCCGGCTGCTTGAGCAGGCCGAGGCCGTTGATGACGACGGCGATCACCAGGCCGCCGACCACGGCGTCGGAGATCCGGCCCTTGCCGCCGAACAGCGACGTGCCGCCGATGACGGCCGAGCCGACCGCGAACAGCAGCGTGTTCAGGCCACCGGACTGCGGGCTGACCGAACCGACCTTCGACGCGGCGACGATGCCGCCGACGGCCGCGACCGCCGAGCCGATGACGAACACGCTCGCCCGGATCTTCGGCACGTCGATACCGGCGCGGCGGGCGGCTTCCTTGTTGCCGCCGACGGCGTAGACGTACCGGCCGTACTTGGTCCGGTTGAGCACGTACGTGCCGGCCACCAGCAGCACCAGCATGATCGGGATGACGTACGGGACGCCTTCGATCGTGACGACCGCCTTGTTCGGCGAGCGGTTGATCGTCAGCAGCCAGGTGCCCAGCGCCGACAGCACGACCAGCGCGCCGACCTTGATCATGACCAGCGCCGTCGGCTGGACGACCAGGCCGCGCTGGAGCCGCTTGAAGTGGCTGACCAGCGTGATCACCGCGAACCCGCCGGCGGCGACGAGGAAGAAGATCCAGCTGCCGAGGATGTCCAGGTTGCCGTTGGCGATCTTGTACAGGACGTCGGAGTTGCTGATGCCGATCGTGCCGCCCTCGCCGATGAACTGCAGCAGGACGCCCTGCCAGACGATGAACAGCGCCAGCGTCACGACGAAGGACGGCATGCCGATCTTCGAGACGAGGAAGCCGGTGATGCAGCCGATCGCGGTGCCGACGCAGATCGCGAGCAGGATCTCCAGCCACGCGTTGGCCGGCACGCCGATCGCGACGATCAGCAGGCCGATCAGCGAAAGCGCGGCACCGGCCCAGATCCGCTGGTAGGCCGACAGCAGCATGGCCACGGCGAGGACGGCGATGAACGTGACGAACACGCCGGTCCCCAGTGACCCCAGCAGGTTCCCGGCATGGACGTAGTGCAGTGCCATCACCGAGGCGGCGACACCGGAGGCCACGCCCGCGGCGAGGTCGATCTCGCCGAGCAGCAGCACGAACACGATGCCCATCGCGATGATGATGACGCCGGCGCCCTGCGGGAACACGTTGGCGATGTTGGCCAGCGTGAAGAAGTTGTCCGACAGCGCGCTGAAGAGAATGATCAGCACGAGCAGGCCGAACAGCGACGGCAGCGCCCCGAGCTCGCCTGCCCGCAGGCGGGCGAAGTAGTCGCGGATCGCTTCGCCGGTTGACATCGATGTCGTGTCGATGCCGAAGTCGGAGATGGCGGCGGTGGGGTTCTGGGTCTGCGCGAGCGCTTCCGCGGCCGGGGTCTCGACCTCGTGCTTGGCAGGGGATTCAGTCATTTCCGGTTCTTTCTTCCCGCTCACAGGACCACGGTTTCGGGCCGGGCCAGGCCGAGGTCACCGGAGCGACCCGCGGTGATCAGCTCCACGACCTGGCCGTGGGTGACGTCCTTCGTGTGCACCTCGGCGACGAGCCTGCCGAGGTAGAGGACGGCGATGCGGTCGGCGACCTCGAACACGTCGGCCATGTTGTGGCTGATCAGCACGACCCCCAGGCCCTGCTCGGCCAGCCTGCGGACCAGGTCGAGCACCTGCCGGGTCTGCGCGACACCGAGCGCGGCGGTCGGCTCGTCGAGCACGACGACCTTGCTGTTCCACAGCACGGACTTGGCGATGGCGACGGTCTGGCGCTGGCCACCGGACAGCGAGGAGACCGGGGTGCGGACCGACTTCACCGTGCGGACCGACAGGGAGGCCAGCGTCTCGCGGGCGGCCTTCTCCATGCTGGCCTCGTCCAGCTTCCACGAGCTGCCGCGCTCGCGGCCGAGGAACATGTTCTGGACGATGTCGAGGTTGTCGGCGAGCGCGAGGTCCTGGTAGACGACCTCGATGCCGAGTTCCGCGGCGTCCTTCGGGCCGCGGATGTGGGCGTCGGTCCCGTTGAACCGCACGGCCCCCGAGTCGTACGGGTGGATGCCGGCGATGCACTTGACGAGGGTGGACTTGCCGGCGCCGTTGTCGCCGACGAGGGCGGTCACTTCGCCCGCACGCACGTCGAAGTCCACGTCGTGGAGGACGTGGACCGGGCCGAAGCTCTTGTTCAGGCCCTTGATCTCGAGGATGGGCTCACTCATGGCTGGGCTTTCTCCTGGGTGGGGACCGGGCCGGGACGCGCCGTCGGGGTGCGCGTCCCGGCCCGGCAGTTAATGGGTAATGCCGGCCGCTCCGGAGATGCCCACCGCCC
>NZ_JBDZYD010000001.1:0-132968 GCF_040064235.1 Amycolatopsis melonis | reverse complement strand
CTTGTATCGGGGGTTGGGGCCCACGGTGGGGGGGGTTTCGCCGGGGGGGGGCCCGGGGCGGGGCCGCGCGGGGGGGGGGCGCGCCCCGCCCCGGCTGTTCATGGGTACTGCGGGCAGCTCAGGAGATGCCGAGCTCGCTGCACTTGGCGGCGAGGTCGCCGGCGCAGATCTCGCTCGCCTTCACGTAGCCCTGGCTCACGACGGTCTTGATGTCCTTCGCCAGGATCGTGGTCGGGGTGAGCAGCACGGACTTGATGTCGCGGTTGTTCTTCGGGTCGTGCAGCTTGCCCGTGGCGATGGCGTCGGCCGCGGCCTTGTCGCCCTTGGCCAGCGCGGCGGCCAGCTTCGCGGTCGCCTCGGCCTCTTCCTTGATCGGCTTGAAGACGGTCATGTACTGGTCGCCGCGCATGACGGCCTTCAGGCCGTCGGCGGTGGCGTCCTGGCCGGTGACCGGGATCTTGCCGTTGAGGCCGTTCTTCTTGAGGATGGTGATGACCGCGCCGGCCAGGCCGTCGTTCGCCGCGACGACGCCGTCGACCCGGCCGCCGTTGGCGGTGAAGATCTGCTCGAACGTCGTGCCGCCGAGCTGGTTGTCCCAGTCGTTGATCGGCTGCTTCTGGATCCGCTTCAGCTTGCCGGAGGAGAACAGCGGCTCGAGGACGGAGTCCTGGCCCTTGGTGAACAGCGTCGCGTTGTTGTCGGTCGGGGCGCCCTCGATCTGGACGACACCCGCGCCCGCCTTGTCCTTCAGCGCGTCCGCCATGGCCTGGCCCTGCAGCTGGCCGACCTTCTCGTTGTCGAACGAGACGTAGTACTCGGCGCTGCCGCCGAGGCTCGGGCGGTCGTAGTCGATGACCGGGATGCCCGCGGTCTTGGCCTTGGCCTCGACGGCGGCACCGACGGCCGGGTCGGCCGGGGCGATGATCAGGGCCTTGACGCCGGAGCTGATGAAGCCGTCGGCCAGGCTGCTGAACTTCTGGGCGTCGCCCTGGGCGTTCTGGACGTCGGCCTCGAAGCCCTGCGCCGCGAGGGCGGCCTGCAGCATCGGCTTGTCGAAGGCTTCCCAGCGGGCGGAGCTGGCGGTCTCCGGCAGGATGACGCCGACCTTGCCGTTGGCGCCGCCACCGGCCGGTGCGGAAGCGGAGTTGGAGCTGCTCCCCGCGCCCCCGGTGTCCGAACTGTTGGCACCGCAAGCGGTCAGCACCAGGCCGGTGCTCACCGTGGCGGCGAGGAGGGTAAGGGTTCTGCTGCGCATCCTCGTTCCTTCCGGATCCAAGCATTGGTGACGAGCGGCCCTCGACGTCGTCTCGGGCCCTGCGAGGCGGTGATCCGGAGAGGCCCGGCGCACCGTCGCGCATATGTTGTGGGCGACAACATATGCCGCCGAGCGGCTGCGGGGAAGATAGCTGGATCGATTAAACGACACCAATTGGACACGGTTCGGCAACACGGGCTGCCCCTCGCCCGGAAAGAGTAGATCCGCTGACGATGTGATCGCCAGCACTCACAGTCGGTTACATCCAAGTTTCTTGCGAGCGTGAAGGTAGCCCGCTCGCCGGAGCGCCGTACACCGAGCGCGACTTCGTGGAGGGTTGGCCCGCTGGCCGGGCGAGTGGTCGCCGACTTGCGAACTTCCGGGGCGAACGTGCCCGGATGGCCACGGTTGCCGGGTCTTGCGGGCAAGAGGCGGGTGACGGTGAGGTACGCAGCGTCACAAGGGTGAGGTGAGGGACGGCGGGAACGGACGGTGATCGGCGGAGTTCAGTCTCCCGGGTGACGTCCGGAGGCCGGTGGCTCGGAGACGGTCCGAGCGGCGACCCGGGCAGCGGGACCCGGCGCCCGGCCCCGGCGGGCGGCCCAGGCAGGCGGCATCCGAGCGGCGATCCGTCAGCGGCATCCGGCGGGCGACCCCGGCACCCAGCCCCGCGACCGCACGCGGCAGTGGTCACGACGGCAGCGGGCTGAAAGGGACTTTCCTCGCGTCTGCTGAGACGAAAGGCCCGTTCGCTGCACCGGATGAGACGAAAGCGCCTTTCAGCCCACCGCTCCCCCGGACCCCGCGGACCGCGAGATCACCAGGAACGCAGGGTGACGATCCGTTCCTCGAGCTGCTCGACCGTCGCCATCGCGGTCACCGGGCCACCGCACACGCGGCGCAGCTCGTTGTGGATGGCGCCGTGGGGTTTCTTCGTGCGGTGGTGGTACATGCCCACCAGCGCGTTCAGCTCCTTGCGCAGCGCGCCCAGCCGCTCGCTCACCGACTGCGGGCGGGCCTGCGGTGCCGCCGCCGGCTCCTCCTTGGCCGGCTTGCGGCGCTTCTCGTCGGCGATCTGCTCCTCCTGCCGCTTGCGCAGCAGGGCGCGGACCTGGTCGGGCTCCAGCAACCCCGGCAGGCCGAGGTACTCCTGTTCCTCGTCCGATCCCGAGAACACCGCCGTGCCGAACGAGTTGCCGTCGTAGATGACCTGGTCGAGCTCGGCCGAGGCGCCCAGGGACGTGAACGCCTTCTCCTCCTCGCCCGGCTCGTCCTCCGTGCGGTTGGCCTGGGCCAGGAGCTCGTCCTCCCAGCCCTCCTTCTCCCGGTGCGGCTTGCCCAGCACGTGGTCGCGCTGCGCCTCCAGCTCGCTGGCCAGCTCCAGCAGCACCGGCACCGACGGCAGGAACACGCTCGCCGTCTCGCCCTTCTTCCTCGCCCGCACGTAGCGGCCGATGGCCTGGGCGAAGAACAGCGGGGTCGACGCGCTCGTCGCGTACACGCCGACGGCCAGCCGCGGGACGTCGACGCCTTCGGAAACCATCCGGACCGCGACGATCCAGCGTTCCTTCGTCTCGGAGAACTCCTTGATCCGGCCCGAGGCCTTCGGGTCGTCGGAGAGCACCAGCGTCGGCGTCTCCCCCGAGATGCGTTCCAGGATCTTCGCGTACGCCCGCGCGGTGTCCTGGTCAGTCGCGATGACCAGGCCGCCCGCGTCCGGCACGCTCTGGCGGACCTGCGACAGCCGCGTGTCGGCGGCCTGCAGCACCGCCGGGATCCACTCGCCCGCCGGGTCGAGCGCGGTGCGCCAGGCCCGGGCGTTCTGCTCCGCGGTCAGCGGCTCGCCGAGCCGGGCGGTGAACTCCTCGCCCGCGCTCGTGCGCCAGGACGCCTCACCCGAGTACGCCAGGAAGACGACCGGCCGGACCACGCCGTCGGCCAGCGCGTCCGCGTAGCCGTACGAATGGTCGGCCTTGCTGCGCTGGAAGCCGCCCGCGTCCGGCTCGTAGGTGACGAACGGGATGGCCGAGTCGTCGGACCGGAACGGTGTCCCGGTCAGCGCCAGGCGCCGGACCGCCGGGGTGAACGCCTCGCGCGTCGCGTCACCCCAGGACTTCGCGTCGCCCGCGTGGTGGATCTCGTCGAGGATCACCAGCGTCTTGCGGTTCTCGGTGCGCACGCGGTGCAGCGTCGGGTGCGCCGCGACCTGCGCGTACGTCACCGCGACGCCCTGGTAGTCCGAGGAGGTGACGCCGGTGGTGTTGCGGAAGTTGGAGTCGATGGCGATGCCCGCCGCGGCGGCCGAGGCCGCCCACTGGTGCTTGAGGTGCTCGGTCGGCGTCACGATCGTGATGGCCTCGACCGTGCGGTCGCTCAGCAGCTCCGCGGCGATCCGCAGGCCGAACACCGTCTTGCCGGCACCCGGCGTCGCGACCGCGAGGAAGTCCTTCGGCTTCTGGGTCAGGTACTTGGTCAGTGCCCGCCGCTGCCACGCCCGCAGCGGGCGCGCGGTCGAGTCCTTCTCCGCGGGAGGCGCCCCGAGCTGCGTCTCCGTCATCGCCGGTCCTCCCCCTCGCTCTGCTGTCTCCAGTGCTGTGACGTGCGAAAACCCTCACTGTGGTACCGACTTCGGTGTCGGCGACGGCGGTGAGGGCACTGGAGCGAGTCTACCGGCCGGGTCCGACAGTTCCGGGCACCGGCACGGGTGATGTCCCCCGACACGCCCGGGCGCAGGGGTGGTGACGAGCCAAATCCGGGCAGATGCACCATGCTGGAGGCGTCATGGGTGAGGTGCAGCCGTCCGGCGCGACGAAGGGGGCCCGCAAGGGGCCGTGGCGCCTCCTCACGCGCACGCTCGCCAAGGCATGGGACGGCAACATCTTCTCCGAAGCCGCCGAGGCGGCCTTCTGGCAGACGCTGTCGCTGCCGCCGCTGCTGCTCGGCCTGCTCGGCAGCCTCGGCTTCGTCGGCGAGTGGTTCGGTGCCGGCGTCGTCGCGGCCGTGCACGACCGCATCATCGGCTTCTGCCGGACGGTCTTCAGCACCAACGCCGTCCAGGACATCATCGAGCCGACCGTGAACAGCATCCTCACCGTCGGCAAGGGCGAGATCGTCTCGGTCGGCTTCCTGATCTCGCTGTGGGCGGGCTCGTCGGCGATGTCGTCGTTCGTCGACGCGATCACCGTCGCGCACGACCAGTACGGCGTCCGCAACGACGTGTGGCAGCGGATCTTCGCGCTCCTGCTGTACCTGTGCGGCCTGGTGATCCTGGTGATCGGGCTGCCGCTGCTGGCGATCGGCCCCGACCTGCTGCCGGAGTTCTTCCCGACCGACTGGCGCCCGACGGTGACGTCGTGGGTGAGTGCGCTGTACTTCCCCACCCTCGGCGTGATGATCACCCTCGCGCTGACCACGCTGTACAAGCTGGCGCTGCCGCGGAAGCTGCCGTGGCACCGCGGGCTGCCGGGCGCGGTGCTGGCCATGGTGGTGTTCCTGCTGTCCTCGGTGGGCCTGCGCGTCTACCTGAACTGGATCACCAAGACCGGCTACACCTACGGCGCGCTGGCCGCGCCGATCGCGTTCCTGCTGCTGATGTTCTTCATCGGGCTGGCCGTGGTCGGCGGGGCGTACTTCAACAGCGCGATCCAGGAGCTGTGGCCGGCGAAGGCGACGCGGCGGCAGCGGCGCCGGTGGCGGCGGCTGGAGATGGAACGCGCTTCCGAGCGGCTGCGCTCGGAAGAGGGCCGCAAGCTGTGGGACCGCACGACGACGCCGCTGAAGCGCCCGCGCGCCGAGGACGTCGCACCGTCCGAAGAGGACACCCCGTCACCGGACGCACCGGGACCGGCACCCAGCGTTTCCCGCGAACCGATCTCCTCCCCGGGGACGACCCGGAATCCACCCTCAGACTGAGTCGGTCCTCAGTTCGGACATGGCACGCTTCCGGGGTGGGTGACGCGACCGCGTCCGTTCCCGAGGGGGGTCCCAGAACCATGTCCGTGCTGGCCAGACTGAGCCTGCGCAACCGGAGCCTGATCGGCCTGCTGGCGCTCGTCGTCATCGGCTTCGGCGCCTTCGCGCTGCCACAGATCAAGCAGCAGCTGTTCCCGTCCCTGCAGTTCCCGCAGGCCCAGATCGTCACCGCGTACCCGGGCGCGTCGCCGGACGCGGTCGACCGCCAGGTCACCGAGCCACTCGAAAGCGGCCTGCAGGGCCTCAAGGGCCTCGAGCAGGTGACGTCGACGTCGTCGGACGGCGTGTCGCGGGTCGTCGCGCAGTTCGAGTTCGGCACCGACATCGACGCCGCCGTCCAGCAGATCCAGCAGGTGGTGAACCAGGTCCGCCCGCGGCTGCCGCAGAACACCGAGCCCGCGGTCTCCGCCGGCAGCACCGACGACCTGCCGGTGGTGCTGGTCGCGGCGGGCACCACCGGGGCCCCGCAGGCGCTCGCGCCCGCGCTGACCGACCAGGTCGCGCCGGAACTGCGGAAGATCGACGGCGTCCGCACGGTGACCGTGACCGGCGTGCAGCAGCCGCGTGTCACGATCACGCTCGACTACGCGAAGCTGGCCGCGGCCGGGGTCGACCCGGCGTCGGTCGCCACCACGCTGCAGACGGCGGGCGCCGCGGTGCCGGCAGGCACGCTGACCGAAGGCGGCAAGACGCTCAGTGTCCAGGTCGGCGGGGGCGCGACCACAGTGGACACGATCCGCGGCCTGTATCTGACCCCGGGCGCCGCCGCGCGGGGCCGCGCGCCGGTCAAGCTGGGTGACGTCGCCGACGTCCAGGCCGGGTTCGCGCCGCCGACGTCGATCACGCGCACCAACGGCAAGCCGAGCCTCGGCCTGTCGATCACCATGGTGGACAACGGAAACGCCGTCGCGATCTCCGACGCCGTGCGCGACAAGCTGCCCGACCTGGCGAAGAAGACCGGCGCCGAGATGAGCGTCGTGTTCGACCAGGGCACGCCGGTGAAGGACGCCATCAGCGGCCTGACCACCGAAGGCCTGCTGGGGCTGGCCTTCGCCGTCGTCGTCATCCTGCTGTTCCTGCTGTCGGTGCGCTCGACGCTGGTGACGGCGGTGTCGATCCCGCTGTCGGTGGTGGTCGCGCTGCTGGCGCTGTGGACCGGCGACCTGTCGCTCAACCTGCTCACCCTCGGCGCGCTGACCATCGCGATCGGCCGGGTGGTCGACGACTCGATCGTGGTGCTGGAGAACATCAAACGGCACCTGGCCTACGGCGAGGAGAAGCAGCGGGCGGTGCTCGACGGCGTCCGCGAGGTGGCCGGGGCGGTCACCTCGTCCACGCTGACGACGGTCGCGGTGTTCCTGCCGATCGCGTTCGTCGGCGGCTTCGTCGGCGAGCTGTTCTCGCCGTTCGCGGTCACCGTCACGGTGGCGCTGCTGGCGTCGCTGCTCGTGTCGCTGACCGTGGTTCCGGTGCTGGCGTACTGGTTCCTGAAGCGCCCGGCCGTCCCGGCGGACCCGATCGAGGCCGAGCGGGCGCGCGAAGCGGCCGTCGAGAAGGAACGCCGCAGCGTCCTGCAGCGGGCCTACCTGCCGGTGATCCGGTTCGCGACCCGGCGACGGCTGACCGTCGTGCTGCTGGCGCTGCTGATCTTCGCCGGCACGGTCGGGCTCGCGACGCGGCTGAACACGAACTTCCTCGACCAGTCCGGCGGGACGACGCTGAACATGACGCAGAAGCTGCCCGCGGGCACCAGCGTCGAGGCGAAGGAGCAGGCGGCGACGGCGGTCGAGCAGGCCCTCGCGGCCGAGCCCGCGGTGCGGACCTACCAGGTCAGCATCGGTGGGGGCGGCACGTTCGGCTTCGGCACCGGGACGTCGACGAGCATCTCGGTCACCGTGGCGAAGGACACCGACCTCGACGCGCTGTCGGACCGCCTGCGCGCGAAGCTGACGTCGCGGCCCGAGCTGGGCGAGATCAAGATCGGCGCGGACGCGTCCGGCTTCAACTCCGACCAGATCTCGGTGACGGTCACCGCGCCGTCGGAAGCCGCGCTCAAGCCCGCGTCCGACCAGATCGTGCAGGCGCTGCGCGGGGTGTCCGGGCTGACCGAGGTGACCAGCGACCTGGCCGTCGGCGCGCCGCGGGTGCAGGTCGAGGTCGACGACGCCGCGGCGGCCGCGCACGGGCTGTCGGCGAGCACCATTGGCCAGATCGCCAACCAGGCGATCGCCGGGCGCACGGTGACCCAGCTGCCGGTCGGCGGGCAGCGCACGGACATCGTGCTGCGGGCAGGCACCGCGCCGGTCACGGTGGGCCAGGTGCAGGCGCTGCCGATCCCGGGCCCGGGCGGCGTCGTCCGGCTCGACGAGGTCGCCAAGGTGTCCACTGTGGACGGCCCGGCGGCGGTGCACCGCACCGGCGGCGACCTGAGCACCACGGTGACCGCGAAGAACACCGGCGACAACCTGAGCAGGACCACCGCGGACATCAAGTCCAAACTGGACGGACTGACCTTCACCGGCGGCGCCTCGTACTCCCTCGGCGGCGTCAGCCAGGATCAGCAGGAGGCGTTCTCGAACCTGTTCCTGGCGCTGCTGGCGGCGATCGCGATCGTGTTCCTGATCATGGTGGCGACGTTCCGGAGCCTGATCCAGCCGCTGATCCTGCTGGTGTCGATCCCGTTCGCGGCGACCGGCGCGATCGGGCTGCTGCTGGCCACCGGCACCGCGCTGGGCCTGCCGGCGCTGATCGGCATGCTGATGCTGGTCGGCATCGTGGTCACCAACGCGATCGTGCTGATCGACCTGATCAACCAGTACCGCGCGGAGGGAATGAGCGTCACCGACGCGGTCACCGAAGGCGGACGGCGACGGCTGCGGCCGATCCTGATGACCGCGGCGGCGACGATCTTCGCGCTCGTCCCGATGGCCCTGGGCATCACCGGCCAGGGCGGCTTCATCGGCCAGCCGCTGGCGATCGTGGTGATCGGCGGCCTGGTGAGTTCGACGCTGCTGACCTTGGTCCTGGTCCCGACCCTCTACACGATGGTCGAGACCCGCAAGGAACGCCGCCGCGCCCGCCGCGAAGCCCGCCGGACCCCGGCCCAGGCCCCGGAATCGGAGTCCCTGGACCCGGAACTCGCGTGATCAGAACGCCGACACGCGTGATTTGAGGGTCGACACGCGTGATCAGACGGACGACACGCCGGGGCCAGGACCGGGCCCGGCGTGTCGTCGCTTCAATCACGCGTGTCGACTCCTCGATCACGCGTGTCGAGCCTTCGAGCACAGCGTCAGCGCTGCTGGAAGCGGTAGGTCATGCTGTCGAAGAGGATGCAGATGCCCGGGGACATCACGATCACGCGCAGCGTGTTGTCCCGCTCGTCGAAGTCGATGCCCTCGACCTCGAACGAGCCCGAACAGCCGCTGCGCAGCGGGAGCTGGCCCAGCGAGGTGACGTGGCCGGTGACGTCCGAACCGGACAGCGGGGCCGCCAGATCCACCTGCAGCAGGGGTTTCGTCGTGCCGAAGAGGCTGCCGTCGGGGTCGTCGGACGCGCAGAGCAGGCGGGTCGCGGTCTGGAAGTCGCAGCCCTGGATGTCGCGGACCGGATGGTCGAGCCGGATCGCCGACGCGTACGGCAGGTTCTTCGCCGGGTCGGTCATGGCCACGCCGGGCATCGGGTGGACCAGCAGCCGGTCCATGGTGCCCCACTCCCCCGCCACCAGCCAGCGCGCGTCGGGCGACACCGCCGCGAAGGAGTTGTTGTTCGCTTCCCACGGCTCGAGGGCGTGCTTGTAGTTCGCCCACGAGCCGTCCGGGGCCTGGACGCGGAAGAGCTTCGCGCCCCGGTCGTCACGCTGGTAGGGCTCGACGTACCAGCCCTGGGCCGAGCCGGGGTCGCCGACGTGGTTCCAGCCCTGGGAGTTCAGGTCGGCCGGGATCGTGCCGATCCCGGTGTAGCGGATCGTGGTGCCCGAGGGGCGCACGATCGTGGCGAGTCCCTGGCTCTCGTCGAGGGCACGCGCGGTGTCGCGGCCGACCTCCGTCCAGCCGGTGACGGCCTGGGCGAGCGCGGGTGAGACGACGGCGAGCAGGGCGGCGAGGGTGAGCACGATCCCGGTTCTGCGCATGTGCGACTCCGGTGGGTGAGGGAACCTGGCCCGCTCGATCTACCAGGACTTCCGCACCCGGCACACCCGCCGAATGAAGGTTTTTCACGTTTGTTCGGCAACTTGTCCGTTTCCGGACAGCCGGAAGCCCCGGCGGGACCCCGCCGGGGCTCGCGGACCGGGGACTCAGTCCCCGGGGCGGAGACCGTCGTAGATCTCCTTGCAGGCCGGGCAGACCGGCGACCCGGGCTTCGGCGACTTCGTGACCGGGAAGACCTCGCCGCACAGCGCCACCACGTGCGTGCCCATGACCGCGCTTTCGGCGATCTTGTTCTTCTTCACGTAGTGGAACATCTTCGGCGAGTCGTCGTCGGTGGTGTCCGTGCCCTCGGGCGTGGTCTCCGGCTTCGTCAGCGTCTCGGTGCTCACCCGACCATTGTGCCCGAGCCCCGGCGGCCCGCCCATGTGGCATCTTCGACGGATGGAGTGGCGTGACGCGATCAGCACGCTGGGCGGCGCCTCCGCCGCCTGGCCCCGGCTCGAAGCCCGCTACGGCGAGCCCCACCGCCGCTACCACACGCTGGCGCACGCGGCCGCCGTCGTCCGCGACTCCGCCTGGCTGGCCGCCGGCCTCGGCGCCACCGACCGCGCGGTGCTCGCCGTCGCGGCCTGGACGCACGACGTCGTGTACGACGCGAAGCCCGGCGAAGACGAGCGAGCCAGCGCGCAGTGGGCCCGCGAAGCGCTTCAGGAGGCGAAGGTCGGCGAAGCGCACATCGAGCGCGTCGAAGCCCTGATCCTCACCACGATCACGCACGACGCCCCGCCGGACGACCTCCTGGCCACGGCGCTGCTCGACGCCGACCTCGCGATCCTCGGCGCGCCGAAGGAGCTGTACGCCGCCTACGCCCACGGCGTGCGCGAGGAGTACGCGAAGTACCCCGACGACGTCTGGCGCGCCGGCCGCGTCGCCGTGCTCGAACGCATGCTGTCCCGGCCGCTCTACCGCAGCGAAGCCGCGCGGACACGCTGGGCGAGCAGAGCCGCGGAGAACCTTGCGGCCGAGCTGACCCACTGGCGCGGCGGGCGGACCGATCACCGATGATGGTTCCTCGTGACTACCGCACTCTCGCTGCACGAAGAGGTCGCCTCGGCGCTGCGTGACGGGCACCCCGTCGTCGCGCTGGAGAGCACCATCCTGTCCCACGGCCTGCCGCCGGGCCGCAACCTCGACGTCGCCCGCCGCCTCGAGCGCGTGGTGCGCGACGGCGGCGCCGTCCCGGCCACGATCGCGGTGCTCGACGGGAAGGTCGTCGTCGGCCTCTCCCCCGCCGAGCTGGAACGGGTCTGCGCGCCGGACGCCGGGCTGGACAAGCTGTCGCTGCGCGACCTCGGGCCGGCGATCGGGCTGGGCCGCTCGGGCGCGACGACCGTGGCGAGCACGTCGGCGCTGGCCGCCGCGGCCGGGATCGGGATGTTCGCCACCGGCGGGCTCGGCGGGGTGCACGTCGGTGCCGCGCAGTCCTGGGACGTCTCGGCGGACCTCGGCGTGCTGGCGAAGGTGCCGACCGTGGTCGTCTGCTCCGGCGTGAAGTCGGTGCTCGACATCCCGGCCACCCTCGAGGTGCTGGAGACGAACTCGGTGCCGGTGCTGGGGTACCGCACCGACGACTTCCCGGCCTTCTACCTGCGCTCGTCCGGGCACGCCGTCGGCTGGCGCGTCGACGACCCGAAGCAGGCCGCCGCGGTCGTCGCGGCGCACCGCGAGTACGCCGGTTCCGGTGTCCTGCTGGCGAACCCGATCCCCGAAGAGTCCGAAATGGACCGTGAGCTGCACGACCGGCTGCTCGCCGAAGGCCTGGCGCTGGTCGAGGCGCAGGGCGTGCACGGCGCCGACGTCACGCCGGTGCTGCTGGAGCACTTCCACACCGCGAGCGCGGGCGTGAGCATCGACGCGAACGAAGCGCTCGTGCTGAACAACGCGAAGCTGGCCACCGAGGTCGCGGTGGCGCTCGCATGACCGGGATCGTGGTGGTCGGCGACGCGGCTCTCGACGTGATCGCCCGGCACGACAAGCCGTTGCCGCACGGCGGCGACGCCCGCGCGAAGATCCGCTTCACCGGCGGCGGCGCGGGCGCCAACACGGCGTTGTGGCTGCGGTCGCTCGGCGCCGAGACGACGCTGGTCGCCCGGATCGGCAACGACCCGGGTGGCAGGCTGATCCGGGCCGAACTGGAGGCGGCGGGCGTGCGGTGCGCGTTCGCCGTCGACCCCGAGGCGCCGACGTGCTGCGTCGTGGTCATGGTCGACGGTTCCGGGCAGCGCAGCATGCTCGCCGACCGCGGCGCCAACCAGCGCTTCGCCCCCGAGGACGTCTCCCCGGAGGTGCTCGCGGGCGCGAGCCACCTGCACCTGTCGGGCTACGTGCTGCTCGACCCGCCGTCCCGCCCGGCCGGGCTCGCCGCGCTGGCCGCGGCGAAGGAGGCCGGGCTGACGACGTCGGTCGACCCGCAGGCGGCCGCGCACATCACCGACCCGGCGGCGTTCCTGGCCGACGTCCACGGCGTCGACCTGCTGATGCCGAACACCGAGGAGCTGGTCGCGCTGACCGGCTCGGCGGACCCGGCGTCGGCGAAGGAGCTGCTCGGCACGGTCGGCGCGGTGGTGGTGACCGCCGGGCTCGACGGCGCCAGCTGGGTCGACGCGGGCGGCGTCACGAGTGTCCCCGCGGTCGAGGCCGAGTGCATCGACTCGACCGGCGCGGGCGACGCGTTCGACGCGGGCGTGCTCACCGGCTGGCTGGCCGGGGAGTCCACTGTGGACGTCCTGCGGCACGGGACGCGGCTGGGCGCGCTGGCGGTCGGGAAGGTCGGCCCGCAGCCTGCGTGAACCGCCACTTTCACGTGAAAGTGGCGGTTGGCGTCAGCCGTCGATGACGCGGTGCGTGGTGCTCTCGATCGCCTTCGCCTCGCGCTGGTACCGGGCGACCTTCTCCGCCTTGCGCGGCGGGCGGTCGTTGGCGATCAGCACCGCGACCCACGGCAGCGGCACCGAGATGGCCAGGAACGCGAGCGCCAGCCACCACACGTGGTAGGTGAGCCCGGCCGCGATCAGGCACGGGATGCGGCAGCACATCATGATGACGTACTTCCGCTTCCGCGCGGCGAACTGCTCTTCGTACGACGGGGCCGCCCCGGTGATCAGGACCGGGTCCGTGTTGCCGGCGGGCGTGGTCACTGCACCACCTCCGCCGTCCATCGTCCCACTCGCGCGGTTCATCCGACACCGGGGTGACGCAACTTGCTCAGCGCGGCGACGACCAGGGTCTCGATGCCCGTCCGCAGCGTCGGGTGCAGCACCGGCGCGAACCGCGGCGAGTGGTTGGACGGGATGTCGCGCTCGAACCGGCCCTCGGTCATCGCCGTGATGACCGTCTCCGGGTCGAAGCCGCCGACCAGCCAGAACACCGAGGGCGCGCCGGCCGCGCGGCCGAACTCGCTGAAGTCCTCGCTGCCGGTGATCAGCGGGGCAGGCATCACGACGTCGGTGCCGAAGTGGCCGCGGAAGACCTCGGTGAGCGCGTCGCTGGCCGCTTCGTCGTTCGCCGTGACCGGGTAGGAGCCGGACCGCTCGATCTCCGGGGGCTTCGGCGCGCCCGCCGTCGCGGCCTCGCCGTGCACGATCCGCTCGACCGCGGCCAGCACCCGCTCGCGGACCGCCTGGTCGAAGGAGCGGATGTTGACCTCCAGGACGGCGTCGTCGGCGATCACGTTGCTCGCGGTGCCCACGTGCAGCGAGCCGACCGTGACCACGGCCGAGTCGGTGGCGGCGATCTCCCGCGACACGATCGTCTGCAGCTTGAGCACCACGGACGCGGCCAGCACGGCGGGGTCGACGGTCGTCTCCGGGCGCGAGCCGTGGCCGCCGCGGCCGTGCAGGGTGATGCGCAGCGTGTCGGTCGCGGCCATGATGACGCCGGGCCGGGTGAGCACCCAGCCCGCCGGGCCGGGCACCAGGTGCTGGCCGAACACGACGTCGGGCTTGCCTGCGATGTCGAACAGGCCGTCGCGGACCATCGCCGCGGCGCCGCCCGCGCTCTCCTCCCCCGGCTGGAACACCACCAGCAGCGTGCCGGACCAGCTGTCGCGTCCCCTGGCCAGCAGCGCGGCGGCGCCGGAAAGCCAGGTGGCATGCATGTCGTGCCCGCAGGCGTGCATGACCGGGACGTCGTTGCCGTGCTCGTCGGTGGCGCGGGCGGTGCTGGCGTAGGACAGCCCGGTCTTCTCCTCGACCGGCAGCGCGTCGATGTCGGCCCGCAGCTGCACGACCGGGCCCTCGCCGTTGCGCAGCACGCCCAGCACGCCGGTGCCGGCGATGCCGGTGTGCACCTCGTAGCCGTCGCGCTCCAGCCGCCGGGCCAGCTCGGCCGCCGTCCGGGTCTCGGCGAAGGACAGCTCGGGATGGCGGTGCAGGTCGATGTACAGCGCTTCGAGTTCGGGCAGCGCCGCGTCGAGCGGGGCGAGGACGCGTTCAGGGGTCACGGGGGCCATCGTGGCAGCATTACCCACCGTGAGCACGCGACGTGTACTGCCCGACCTGTCCGACGACGTCTGCGCGCGGCTGCGCGAGGCCTTCCGGCGCACCGGCTACGACGCCGACGGCGTGGTGGCCGCCCTCGGCGGCGCGGCACACGCCGCGCTGGGCCGCGGCGAGCCGGTGCCCGCCGAGCGGGCCAGCCGGGACGCCGGTGATCTCGGCACGCTGATCCGGCTCTTCCTGCTCGGCGGGTCCGAGCCCGAGACGCAGGTCAAGGCCGCGTTCGCACCGCTGACGCCCGAGGACGCCGTCGCCGCCGGGATCCTCGCCGCGACCGCGGACGGCTACCGCGCCGCCCTCGACATCCGGCCGCACGGCGACGACGAAGGCTCCTGGTGGGTCGTCTCCGACCTCGACGCCGACGTGCTGGGCACCACCGTGCCGGAGGACCACGTCCTCGGCGTCGGCCACGCGTCGCTGTCGCTCATCCGCGCGACCAGCCGCCGCCCCGTCGGCACGCTGCTCGACCTGGGCACCGGCAACGGCGTCCAGGCGCTGCACGCCACCCGGCACGCGCAGCGCGTCACCGCCACCGACGTCTCCGAGCGGGCGCTCGCACTGGCCGCGGCGACGTTCCGGCTCAACGAACTGGACGTCGAGCTGGTCCGCGGCGAGTGGTTCGCGCCGGTCGCGCGGCGGAAGTTCGACCAGGTCGTCTGCAATCCGCCGTTCGTGGTCGGCCCGGCGAGGGTGGACTACACCTACCGCGACTCCGGGCTGGCAGGCGACGACGCGAGCGCGCTGGTCGTGCGGCAGCTGCCGGGCTTCCTCACCGAGGGTGGCGTCGGCCAGCTGCTGGCCTCCTGGCTGCACACGGGCAAGGAGGACTGGGCCGACCGGGTGAGCCGCTGGCTGCCCGCGGAGACCGACGCCTGGTTCGTGCAACGCGACGTCGCCGATCCGGCGCTGTACGTGGGCACCTGGCTGCGCGACGCGGGCATCGAGCCGCGCTCGCCCGAAGGCCGGGCGAAGGCGGCGGCGTGGCTCGACTGGTTCGCGGCGAACGACGTCCGGGGCATCGGGTTCGGCTTCGTCACGCTGCGGCGGGCGTCCGGGCGGACACCGACCGTGGTGTGCGAGGACCTGCGGCAGGCCTACGACGACCCGCTCGGCCCGGAGGCGGCGGGCTGGCTGGACCGGGTGGAATGGCTGCGCGAATCAGGTGATTCGTTGCTTGATGTCCGTTTTGTGGTGCCCGACACGGTTCTGCTGGAAAGCGTCGAAGAACCCGGCGACGAAGGCTGGGCGACGACGGTCCGGCGGCTGCACCGCACCGACGGGCCGGGCTGGCAGCACGAGGTCGACGAGCTGGCCGCGCGGCTGCTGGCGGGCTGCCGCGGCGCGCTGCCGCTGGAGGACCTGATCGAGCTGCTGGCGGCCGCGCAGGGCCTGTCCTCGGCGGAACTGGCGGCCGCCGCGCTGCCGGTCGTCCGCGAGCTGGTCCGGCACGGCATGCTCGTCCCGGCGGACCGGTGAGGGCCGTCGCGGCCCGCGTCACGCGGGCGGACGTCACCGTCGACGGCGAGGTCGTCGGCGCGATCGACGAGCCGGGTTTGCTTGTGCTGCTGGGAATCCACGTCGGCGACGACGCGGCGAAGGCCGTCACGATGGCGCGGAAGCTCCACGAACTGCGGCTGCTGCGTGACGAGGAATCATGCGCCACGGCGAATGCGCCGCTGCTCGTGGTGAGCCAGTTCACGCTCTACGGCGACACGAAGAAGGGGCGGCGGCCGTCGTGGACGCAGGCGGCCCGGCCGGAGGTCGCCGAGCCGTTGGTGGACGCCGTCGTGGCCGAGCTGCGCGGCCGTGGCGCCACCGTGGCGACGGGGCGGTTCGGCGCGATGATGGCCGTGTCGAGTGTCAACGACGGGCCGTTCACCGTTCTCGTAGAGGTTTAGACCACCACGGGCCGGTTCACTTTCGGGCTGATTCAAACGAAATTCTCAGGTTTCCGCCTCCGCCTGAGTTCTCAGCAAAAGCTCAGCAATGCTTGAGCAACCGGATCGCTCCGGCATCCGTCTCCCTTATTGAGCGAACCGGGAACGTTTTGGAAACCCGGAGCGTTGTGCCAGATGTCCAGCCAAGCCGGCCGGACCGGCGTACCGGGATCCACAGGCCCCGGTGCGCGGGTACGCACCCGGCGGGACCACCGCAGCAGCACGTTCAGCCCGTGACCGGGGAGGCAGAATGTCAGTCCAGACTCTCGAACGCGAGTCGCGCGGGATTCGCGAGCGCATCCCGGCTCAGGTGTCCGAGGAGCCGGTGGGCGTGGGGGCGCTCACCGACGCCGACCTCGACGCCCAGAGCCCCGCCGCCGACCTCGTCCGCGTCTACCTCAACGGCATCGGCAAGACGGCCCTGCTCAGCGCGGCCGACGAGGTCGAGCTGGCCAAGCGCATCGAGGCCGGCGTGTTCGCCCAGCACATGCTGGACACCGCGGAGGACCTCACACCCAAGCGCCGCACCGAGCTGGCGGCCCTGGTCCGCGACGGTCACGTGGCCAAGAACCACCTGCTGGAGGCGAACCTCCGCCTGGTGGTCTCGCTGGCCAAGCGCTACACCGGCCGGGGGATGCCGCTGCTCGACCTGATCCAGGAGGGGAACCTGGGTCTCATCCGCGCGGTGGAGAAGTTCGACTACTCCAAGGGGTTCAAGTTCTCGACCTACGCCACCTGGTGGATCCGGCAGGCCATCACGCGCGGCATGGCCGACCAGGGCCGCACGATCCGGCTGCCCGTCCACCTGGTGGAACAGGTGAACAAGCTGGCCCGCATCAAGCGCGACCTGCACCAGCAGCTCGGCCGCGACGCGACGCACGAGGAGCTGGCGGCCGAGTCGGGCATCCCGGCCCACAAGATCGCCGACCTGCTCGACCACTCGCGTGACCCGGTGAGCCTCGACATGCCGGTCGGCACGGAGGAGGACGCCCCGCTGGGCGACTTCATCGAGGACTCGGAGGCCACCGACGCGGAGAGCGCGGTCATCTCGGGTCTCCTCCAGGACGACCTGCGCCGCGTCCTGGCAACCCTGGACGACCGCGAGCAGCACGTCATCCGCCTCCGCTACGGCCTCGACGACGGTCAGCCCCGCACGCTCGACCAGATCGGCAAGCACTTCGGGCTCTCCCGCGAGCGCGTCCGCCAGATCGAGCGCGAGGTCATGTCGAAGCTCCGCCAGGGCGAGCGAGCGGACCGGCTCCGCGCGTACGCCAGCTGATCGTTTTTCGCCGGAAGGGGCGGGTTGCTCACGGGCACCCGCCCCTTTCCCGTGCCCGGCCATCCGCAGGCGCGTGACCAGCAGTTCCGCCGGACCACGGGTAGGTACGGAGAACTTTCCACGAAAAAGGGGTTTCACCGCGGAGAGGCGGGGGTAGCAACCCTGCGCCAGCACCCGTTCGGCAGCGTTGACTTATGACCTGCGTCACGACAGCCTCGACTGAGGCACCTGGTGATCGGACTGGCGCAGGCCACGCGACCGGATGTGCACGCATCCGGGAGCTTTCCCCGGGAGGTCGGGTCCGTCGGGGTGGACCCGGCCTCCCGACCATTTTCCGGCCTTGTCCCGGCCGGGCCGGGTCCGGCCGGCCGGGGCCCTGTCCGCGGCCCGTACCCAGACGGTCGGCTTGCGTACCCAGACAGTCGGCCCGCGCACCCGGACGGTCGGCTTGCGTACCCAGACAGTCGGCCCGCGCACCCACACAGTCGGCCCGCGCACCCGGACGGTCGGCTCGGGCCTGCCGGGCAACCGGGTTCCGGCCGACCCTCCAGGCACGCCAGCCGACCTTCCGGGTACGCGAGCCGACCGTTTCCGGACTTGTCCACACCCGGTCCGTGATGTGGACAACCGGTTCCCCGCGGCCGTCTTCCCCGGCTTTTCGTCGGGCGCCGCCGATACGCTGGACAAGGGCACGCCCCCCAGGGAGGGCGGGGGCCGTCTCGGGGCCGGGCCGCTGCGGGACCGCGCCGCCATCGGTCATCGGATCGCCAGGACTTCGGCAAAGGGCGCCCCTTCGCCGCGGGGGGAGCGACGGGCCGCGGAAACCCGGCCGCGTGGGGTGGCCCACAGTGACCGGATGCCTCTTCGGTGTTGTTCTTGGCGCTGCGTAAAGTGCGGAGATCCCGGAGCTGGCAAAGGAGCCTGGCAGTGCCGTCCACCACCACGTTTCAGCACACCGAAGTCCTGCCGCTGGGCAAGGACACCACCACCGAATACCGGCTGGTCACCGCCGAAGGTGTCGAGACCGTCGAAGCCGCCGGGCGGACCTTTCTGAAGATTGCCCCCGAAGCGCTCACCACGCTGGCCCGGACCGCCATCACCGATATCCAGCACCTGTTGCGTACCTCACACCTGCAGCAGCTGCGGGCCATCGTCGACGATCCCGAAGCCAGCGGCAACGACCGCTTCGTCGCCATGGATCTGCTGCGCAACGCCGCCATCTCCGCCGGCGGCGTGCTGCCCATGTGCCAGGACACCGGGACCGCCATCGTCATCGGCAAGCGCGGCGAGGGCGTGCTCACCGGTGGTGACGACGAGCGCGCTCTCTCGCAGGGCATCTTCGACGCCTACCAGCAGCTGAACCTGCGGTACTCGCAGATGGCGCCGCTGAACTTCTGGGACGAGCGCAACACCGGCACCAACCTGCCCGCGCAGATCGAGCTGTACCACAAGGACGGGGACCCGACCTACGAGTTCCTGTTCATGGCCAAGGGCGGCGGCAGCGCCAACAAGACGTTCCTCTACCAGGAAACCAAGGCCGTCCTGAACCCGAAGCGGCTCGCGCGCTTCCTCGACGAGAAGCTGCGCAGCCTCGGCACCGCCGCCTGCCCGCCGTACCACCTGGCGATCGTCGTCGGCGGGATGTCCGCCGAGTTCAACCTCAAGGTCGCGAAGCTCGCCTCCGCGCGCTACCTCGACACCCTGCCGACCGAGGGTTCCGAACTCGGGCACGCCTTCCGCGACCCGGGCCTCGAGCAGCAGGTCCTGGAGATGACCCGGCAGTTCGGCATCGGCGCCCAGTTCGGCGGGAAGTACTTCTGCCACGACGTCCGCGTCATCCGGCTGCCGCGCCACGGTGCCTCCTGCCCGGTCGGCATCGCCGTCTCCTGCTCGGCCGACCGGCAGGCCAAGGCCAAGATCACCGCCGACGGCGTGTTCATCGAACAGCTCGAGCGCGACCCCGCGCGCTTCCTGCCCGACGTCACCGAAGAGGACCTCTCCGACGACGTCGTCGCCGTCGACCTCAACCGGCCGATGGACGAAATCCGTGCCCAGCTTTCGCAGCTGCCGGTCAAGACGCGGCTTTCGCTCACCGGCCCGCTGGTCGTCGCGCGCGACATCGCGCACGCCAAGATCGCCGAACGGCTCGACGCCGGCGAGGGCATGCCCGACTACCTGAAGAACCACCCCGTCTACTACGCGGGACCGGCGAAGACGCCCGAGGGCTACGCGTCCGGCTCGTTCGGGCCGACCACGGCCGGGCGGATGGACTCCTACGTCGAGCAGTTCCAGGCCGCCGGCGGCTCGCTCGTCATGCTGGCCAAGGGCAACCGGTCCAAGCAGGTGACCGCGGCGTGCCAGGCGCACGGCGGGTTCTACCTCGGCTCGATCGGGGGCCCGGCCGCGCGGCTGGCGCAAGACTGCATCAAGAAGGTCGACGTCCTCGAGTACGCCGAACTCGGCATGGAAGCGGTCTGGAAGATCGAGGTCGAGGACTTCCCCGCGTTCATCGTCATCGACGACAAGGGCAACGACTTCTTCGCCAGCACCGGCGATCCGGTGCTGCAGATCAGCTTCCGCTGACCGGGGGCGGGGCACCGGCGCGCCGCCGGTGCCCCGCTCCCTCAGCCGACGCGTTCGATCCGCGCGCGGCGGATGAGGAACTTGCCGGGTTCCCTGACCTGTTCGAAGGCCGCGTTGTTGAGCAGCGCGCAGCTGCCCGACGCCGAGGTCACCTCGACCGTCGTGGACTTCGAGTTGTCCAAATTGGTCACTTTCAGCTTCGTCCCCGCCGGGAACTGGTTGCTCGACGCGGCGGGCGCGCCACCCTCGCCCGAGAGCGTCACGGTCGAGCCGGGGCACACGACTTCCCCGGCGGCCTGCTGCTGTTTCTTCTGCTGACCGGGCGCCTGGGCCTTGCCCGGCGCGGCGCCCGAGTTCCCGGGTGCGGCGTTCGCGGCGACGTTCGCCGTGCAGCCCGCGGCCTGCCGCCGCTGCTGGATCAGGTCCACCACCGCCTGCCGGTTGGCGATCCGCGCGGCCGACTGCGCGTCCGGGTTCGCCTGCTGGCCCGCGATGAAGGTCAGGTTGTTCTGCAGCGCGGTGTCGAGCCCGGCACAGTTCTCCTTGGGTGCCTCGGCCGCGTTGCCCGCGGGACTGCTCAGCGCGATGGCGGTTGCGGTGACGCCGGCGACGCCCAGCAACGCGGCCAGTCCGATGGTCGCCTGCTTGCGGTGCCGGCCAGTACTCAACCGGGGCATGTGCCCCTCCTTTCAGGTCACCACCTCATCCCCGGACACGGGCACCGCACAGCGGGGGTTCACCGGCAGCCCTGACAATTTTCGACAACTTCGACAGGCGGGCAGGTCACTGCGGCGGCGTGGTCTTCAGCACCACCGTGCGCTGGTCCAGCGGCGCGGCCAGCGCGACCGAGATCACCGGGTAGCGGATGTCCATGGTGCACATCTGGCCGGTCTGGGCCTTGGTTTCGCTCAGGTTGACCACGACGCGGCCGGCGCTCTGCTCGGCGGCCTCGCCGAGGGCGTGGCCGCAGCCGCCCTCCTGGGCGCGGATGTTGAGGATGGTGCCGCCGTTGGCGGTCCACACTTCGCGGGGGAACCCGGCGGGCAGCGCGGAGGCGTCGATCTTGTTCGCCGGCACGGGAGTGCTGCCTTCGGGCACGGTGAGCCGTGGCTTGCCGGGCGGATTCGCCGTCGGAACCGGCTCACTCGGCGAGGTGGAGACGCTGCCGGTGGGAGCCGCGGAGTCGCCCCCGGCGGCAGGCTGGCTGGTGGGCATGTCCTGGCCGGCACAGGCCGTCGCCATGAGCAGGAACGCGCCGGTCCCGACCAGTTTCGCTAAGTACCTCATGCTGGGAAGACGGAACGGCGCGGCGCGGGGTTGCACGGGAAGCCGGGTCGACGGCGGTGCCGCGAACAAAGCGCAACCCGTCCAGGACCCACCCCACCATGGTCTGGGAGGGCGGACTCCGGGCATCCCGGGTCCGCCCTCCCAGCGTCTTCGGCCGGGGTCAGCCCTGGCGGAGGACCACCGTGCGGGTCCCCAGTGGTGCCGTCAACGCCAGGGGGATCCTGATCTCCTTGAGGTAGTCCGGGCACATCTGGCCCTTCGGGGCCGACGTCACCGCCACCAGCACGACCACCTGCCGGTCCGTCTGCTCGCCGACGCGGGCCGAGATGCGGCGGCAGCCGCCCTCCTCGGCCTCCAGGGTCAGCGTCTTGCCGTCGGTGCTGCGGAACAGGCTGCGCGGGGACCCCTCCGGCAGTCCTCGCGCGTCGATCTGGCTCTCGGCGACGACGTCGTCGCCCGGGGCGATGCCCTGGGTGGGGCGGCCGACCGTCTGGGACGGGGGCGGCCCGAGCGTCGGGGTCACCGTGCCCGGCTCGGCGGAGGACGTCGGCGGGGTGGCCGGCGGCGGGGCTCCGGACTCCGAGCGTGCTCCGCACGCCGTCAGCGTGACCAGCAGCAGGACCGTACCCAGCAGTGTGCGCATACCTGCCAGACGGAACCGGCCCCGCGCCCGGTTGCATCGGGCGGGCAGGCAGTTCAGCGGCCCAGGCGGGTCAGGAAACTCAGTCGGTCACCGCGGTAGAGGGAGCGGACCCGCTCGACCGGGACGCCGTCCGGGCCCCAGGCCACCCGGTGGGTGAGCAGCATCGGCAGTGCCGGATTCGTCCCGATCAGCAACGCCTCGCGCGGCGTCGCCAGCACCGTCTCGACGCGCTCTTCGGCACCCGCGAACACCACGCCGAGCTGCTCGCTCAAACACGCGTGCAGTGACTGCCGCGGGTCGAACACCTCCCGCAGCTGCGGGAACCGCGACACCGGGAGATATGTCGATTCGAGGCCGATGCGCTCGTCGTCGGCCAGCAGGACGCGCTCGAGGTGCCAGACCTCGGCGTCGGACGTCACCCGCAGGTCGGCCGCCAGCGCGCGGCCCGCCGGGCGCCGTTCCAGCGTGATCACCGTGCGGCCCGGGCGGACGCCCTGGCCGCGCAGCCCCTCCGTGCAGCTCACCAAAGCCAGCGGCTGGACCAGCTTCGGCGCCGCCACGTACGTGCCGCTCCCCTGGCGGCGGCTGAGCCTGCCCTCCAGCACCAGCTCGCCGACCGCCTGCCGTACGGTCGCCCTCGACACTTCGAACCGTTCGCACAGTTCCCGCTCCGTGGGCAGCGCCGCCCCTTCGCCGAGTTCCTCGATCACCGCCAGCAGCTCGACCTTGACCGCGTAGTACCGCGGAACGCGGCCGTGCTCGGGAATCCCGTCGAGCACGGGACCGTCTGCGGACAGGCGGGAATGGGGTGAAGGGGCGGGCACGGAATCGACCCTATTGGTTTCCTCGCCCGTCGTGGTTCGCTGTGGCACGTAACACGGCCGACACCTGGAGGATCACCCGGATGCAGTCCGCACCACTGGCCCGGCGGCTGGGCCTGCCCGACGCCGTTTTCCTCGGCCTGGGCTCGATGATCGGGGCAGGGGTGTTCGCCGCGTTCGCCCCGGCGGCCCGCGCCGCGGGGGCCGGGCTGCTGCTCGCGCTCGTCGTCGCGGCCGTCGTCGCCTACTGCAATGCGATGTCTTCGGCGCGGCTCGCCGCGATTTACCCGCAATCCGGCGGCACCTATGTTTACGGCCGGGAAAGGCTCGGTGAATTCTGGGGATACCTGGCAGGCTGGGGATTCGTCACCGGGAAGACCGCCAGCTGCGCCGCGATGACGCTGACCGTCGTCGCCTACGCCGCGCCCGGGCTCGGGCAGCCGTGGCGCAGCCTGCTCGCCGTCGCCGTGGTCGCCGCGCTCACCGCCGTCAACTACTTCGGCGTGCACCGCTCCGCGCTGGCGACGCGGGTGATCGTGTCCTGCACGCTGCTCGTGCTCACCGCCGCGGGGGTGGCGATGGCCGCCGGGCCGCGGGCGGGCGGGCCGCTCGTCGCGTGGCCGGGCGGCGGGGGCGTGCTCGAAGCGGCCGGGCTGCTCTTCTTCGCCTTCGCCGGGTACGCGCGGCTCGCGACGCTCGGCGAGGAGGTCCGCGACCCCGCCCGGACGATCCCCCGTGCCATCCCGCTCGCGCTCGGGCTCACCCTCGTCGTCTATGCCGCGCTGGCCGTGCTGCTGCTCGTCCGGCTCGGCCCGGCCGCGCTCGCCGCGAGCCCGGACCCGATCGCCGCGGCCGTCCCGGGGTGGCTCGCCCCGGTCGTGCGGGCCGGCGCGGCGATCGCGGCGCTCGGCTCGCTGCTCGCGCTCATCCTCGGCGTCTCGCGCACGACGCTGGCGATGAGCCGCGACGGCCACCTCCCCCGGTTCCTCGCCGCCGTGCACCCGCGCTACGACGTGCCGCACCGGGCCGAGCTGACCGTCGGGATCGTCGTCGCCGTGCTGGCCGCGTCGATCGATCTGCGTGCCGCGATCGGCTTCTCCTCCTTCGCCGTGCTGACGTACTACGCGGTCGCCAACGCGGCCGCGTTCACGCTGAACGGGAAGGCGCGGGCGATCGCCGTCCTGGGCCTCGCCGGGTGCGTGGTGCTCGCGTTCAGCCTGCCGCTGCCGTCGGTGCTCACCGGCTGCGCCGCGCTCTTGCTGGGCGCTTCGGCCTACGGCGTTCGGCGGATCCGCCGGTGAGAAACCCCCCAACTGCCCGAAAGATCCGAAGAAAGTCGGTTGTCCGGGTGCCCGGGCACCTGCTGTAGTCATGGGGCCGCTCACGGCAACTGCTTCCACTGTGGACACTGGAAGGACTGATCCCCTTGGCCCCCAAGCGCTGGTTCACCCTGCTCAGAAACGCCACCACCGCACTGGCCGCGGTCGCCGCGGCCGCGTCGTTCGCGACCCCCGCGATCGCCACCGCGGCCCAGCCGCCGTCCGCCGACGTCGTCGGCGGCACCCGGGCGGCGCAGGGCGAATTCCCCTTCATGGTCCGGCTTTCCATGGGCTGCGGCGGGGCGCTCTACACGAAGCAGATCGTGCTGACCGCCGCCCACTGTGTCAGCCGGACCGGGGCCAACACCTCGATCACGGCGACCGTCGGCGTGGTCGACCTGCAGAGCTCCAGCGCGCAGAAGATCCGCTCGACCTACGTCTACCGGTCCCCGACGTACGGCACCTCGACCGGCGGCGACTGGGCGCTGATCAAGCTCGCCAGCCCGGTCAGCGGCCTCTCGACGCTGCCCATCGCGACGACGACGGCGTACAACTCCGGCACGTTCACCGTGGCAGGCTGGGGTGCGGCGACCGAGGGCGGGTCGCAGCAGCGATACCTGCTCAAGGCGACCGTCCCGTTCGTCGACGACGCCACCTGCGCCGCGCAGGGCGGCAGCTACCCCGACCTGATCCCGAGTGCGGAGATCTGCGCGGGCAACCTGGCCTCCGGCGGCGTCGACACCTGCCAGGGCGACTCCGGCGGCCCGATGTTCCGGCGGGACAACAACAACACCTGGATCCAGGTGGGCATCGTCAGCTGGGGTGACGGCTGCGCCCGGCCGCACGCGCCCGGCGTCTACACCGAGGTGAGCACGTTCGCGGCGAAGATCGCCGCGGCAGCCTCGAGCCTCTAGCTCCCGTAGTCCGTGAATGCCACATTGAGGGACGCAGGTTCCCTCAATGTGGCATTCACGGCTTTCAGCGGGTCTTGTCGAGGCGGGAAAGCGCTTCTTCGTAGCCGGACACCAGATCGGCGACGACCTCGGCGACCGGGCGGACGCGGTTCATCCGGCCGACGATCTGGCCGACCGGCATCGACACCACGCTCGGGTCGTTCGCCGCGTGGATCCGGTTGTGGGCATGGGAAACCAGCAGGTTCTGCAGCGGCATCGGCAGTGGCTCCGGCGCGTCCGGCGCCGCCCACGCCTCGGTCCAGCGGGTCTTGAGCAGCCGGGCGGGCTTGCCCGTGTAGATCCGCGTGCGCACGGTGTCCGACGACGACGCCGCGACGAGCGCCTGCTGCATCGCCACCGACTCGCCCATCGTCTGCAGGTACTCCTCGGTGGCCAGCCACATCGAGCCCATCCAGACACCGGACGCGCCGAGCGCGAGCGCCGCGGCCATCTGGCGGCCGGACCCGATCCCGCCCGCGGCCAGCACCGGCACGTCGACCGCGTCGACGATCTCCGGCACCAGCACCATGGACGCGATCTCGCCGGTGTGGCCGCCAGCCTCGTAGCCCTGTGCCACAACGAAATCCACGCCGTTTTCGACGTGCCGGACGGCGTGTTCGGCCTTCCCGGCGAGCGCCGCCACCGGCACGCCCTTGTCGTGACACTGGCCGATGACGTCCACCGGCGGTGAGCCGAGCGCGTTGGCGATCAGCTTGATCGGGTGGTTCAGCGCGACCTCGACGTGCGACCGGGCGACCGAGTGCAGCCAGCCGAGCACGCCCGCGCGCTCGTCGGTGTCGTCCGGCAGCGGCGGCACGGAAAGCTCTTTCAGCACCTTGTCGACGAACGCGCGGTGGCCGTCCGGGATCATCTTCGCCAGATCGACCTGCGTGCCTTCGGCGGGCACCTTCGCCGGCATCACGATGTCGACGCCGTAGGGCTTCCCGCCGGTGTTCTCGTCCATCCACGTGAGCACCCGGTCGAGCTCGGCGGCGTCGTTGAACCGCACGCAGCCGAGCACGCCGAGCCCGCCGGCGCGGCTGAGTGCCGCGGCGACGTGTTCCGACGGGGTGAACCCGATGATCGGCAGGTCGATGCCGAGCCGGTCGCACAGGGGTGTCCGCACGTGTTCGTCCTCCTCAGACGGGCTGGGCCGTGGCCGGTTCGTGCTCGGCGGCGTAGCGCTGGGCCCACGGGTAGTCCGGCTTGCCGCTGGGCGAGCGCCCGATCTCGTCGGCGAGCCAGATCGTGCGCGGCACCTTGTACCCGGCGATCTCGCCGCGGACGTGCTCTTCGAGCGCGGCGAAGTCCGGTTCGGCGCCCTCGCGCAGCTGGACGACGGCGGCGACGCGCTGGCCGAGCCGTTCGTCCGGGACGCCGATGACGAGTGCGTCGAAGACGTCGGGGTGCGACTTCAGCGCCCCTTCGACCTCTTCGGGGTAGACCTTCTCGCCGCCGGTGTTGACGCACTGGGAGCCGCGGCCGAGCAGCGTGACCGTGCCGTCCTCTTCGTAGCGGGCGTAGTCGCCGGGGACGACGTACCGGGCACCATCGACCTCGACGAAGATCTTCTTGCTCTTCTCGGGATCGCCGTAGTAGCCGAGCGGGACGTGCCCGCGGCGGCCGATCAGCCCGACGGCGCCGGGTTTCTTCTCGACGACGTTGCCGTCCTCGTCGAGCAGGATCGCGTCCTGGCCGAAGTTCACCCGCGGGCCGGCGCTGTGGTCGGAGTCCTTGGCCACCATGCCGATCCCGGTGAAGCCGCTTTCGGACGAGCCGATGGCGTCGGTGATCACGGCGTTCGGCAGCAGGGAGACGAACTCCTGTTTCACCGACTGGGAGAACAGCGCGGCGTGGCTCGACACCGCGACGATCGACGAAGCGTCGTAATCCCCTTCGCGGTAGGCCTCGATCAGCGGCCGCGCCATCGCGTCGCCGACGATCGTGAGGACCTGGACCTTGTGCCGCTGCACGGCTTTCCAGATCTCGTGGGCGTCGAAGCGCGGCACGAAGACGACGGGGCTGCCGGTGAACAGCGCCCCGAACGCGGCCCACTGCGCGGCGCCGTGGATCAGCGGCGCGGCGGGCAGCCTGGTCAGGCTCCCGGCCTTGCCCTGCTCGGCGAGCGTCCATTCGTCGGGGACGTACTCGCCGGTGACGAAGTTGATGCCGCCGCCGAGCGCGCGCCAGACGTCCTCCTGGCGCCAGAGCACGCCCTTCGGGTAGCCCGTGGTGCCGCCGGTGTAGAGGATGTAGAGGTCGTCGCCCGAGCGTTCTTCGAAGTCGCGCTCCGGCGACTGCGCGGCGAGGGCGGATTCGTAGTCGACGCCACCGTAGCTGTCGTAGTCGGCTCCGCTGCCGTCGTCGATCACGACAACGTGTTTCAGTTTCGGCGTCTCGGCGAGGGCGGCCGCGACCTTGTCGGCGTAGCTGCGTTCGTGGACGAGCGCGACGATCTCGGCGTCGTTGAAGAGGTAGACGAGTTCGCCGTGCACGTAGCGGTAGTTGACGTTGACGGCGATCGCCCGCAGCTTGTACGCCGCGATCATCGCCTCGAGGGCCTCGATCGAGTTGCGGGAATAGACCCCGATGTGGGACCCGCGTCCCACGCCGTGCGCGGCGAGGTGGTGGGCGAGCCGGTTGGCCCGCGCCTCCAGCTCGGCGAAGGTGACCTGCCGGTCGCCGCACACGACCGCGACGCGCTCCGGCACGGCGTCGACGGCGTGCTCCAGAAGATCCGCGATGTTGAGTGCCACGCCCTCAAAGTAGAACATGTTATCGTTCTGGGCAATGGCACTGCTGCTTCGGGAGGTCTTCCGTGGGTGAACCGCACGCGCTGGTGACACAGGAGGGGCAGACCCTCGTCGTCACGATGAACCGGCCCGAAGCGCGCAACGCGATCACCGCCGAGATGATGTCGATCATGGTCTCGGCCTGGGACCGCGTCGACTCGGACGACTCGATCCGCAGCTGCATCCTGACCGGCGCGGGCGGCGCGTTCTGCGCGGGCGCGGACCTGAAGTCGATGTCCCGCAACGCGCCGTCGGAGTCGTTCGCGTCGGGAAAGTTCGACCCTTCGCACATCCCGGGCCTGCTCAAGGGCCGGCGGCTGACCAAGCCGCTGATCGCGGCGGTCGAGGGCCCGGCCATCGCGGGCGGGACCGAGATCCTCCAGGGGACGGACATCCGGGTGGCGGGCGCCTCGGCCCGGTTCGGGGTGTCGGAGGCGCGGTGGGGCCTGTTCCCGATGGGCGGCTCGGCGGTGCGGCTGCCGCGGCAGATCCCGTACACGGTGGCCGCGGACATCCTGCTCACCGGGCGGCACCTCTCCGCGTCCGAGGCGCTGGCGATCGGCTTGATCGGTCATGTGGTGCCGGACGGGACCGCGCTTTCGAGGGCACTGGAGCTGGCCACGCTGGTTAACGCGAACGGGCCGCTCGCCGTGCGGGCGATCCTGCGGACCATGCGGGACACCGAGGGGCTGCACGAGGAAGAGGCCTTCAAGCTGGACGCCCAGTACGGGGTCGAGGTCTTTGCTTCGGAGGATGCCAAGGAGGGGCCCCGGGCCTTCTCGGAGAAGCGGAAGCCGGACTTCAAAGGCCGCTGACCGAGAACGCGTTCCTTCCTGACCAGACCCAGCCCACGGAGGAATCTTGTCGCCAGAACGAGAACATGTTTCACTCATGGACGTGACCGAGACACCGCTGGCGGCACCCCTGAACGTCGGCTTCGACTACACCCGCTCGACCGGGCCGGTGCTGGGCCGCTTCGTCAACGCGCTGCGTGACCACCGCATCGAGGGCGTCCGGGGCAGCGACGGCCGCGTGCACGTTCCCCCGGTCGAGTACGACCCCGTGACCGCCGAACAGCTCAGCGAGTTCGTTCCCGTTGCCGACGAGGGCACCGTCGTCTCGTGGTCGTGGTGTGCGCGGCCGCTCGACGGGCAGCCTCTGGACCGGCCGTTCGCCTGGGCTCTCGTGAAGCTCGATGGTGCCGACACCGCCATGCTGCACGCCGTGGACGCCGGTTCGCCCGAGAAGATCCACAGTGGACAGCGGGTGCGCGTCCGATGGGCCGAGGAGACCGTCGGGCACATCCGGGACATCGCCTACTTCCTCCCCGTGGACGCCGAGGACACCACGCCGACCGCGCCCGCTCCCCCGGTTGCCGAACGTGACGAAGGGGCGCCCGTCAGCGTTGTCATCACTCCGGTGCACCTGAAGTACATGCACTCCGCGTCACCCGAGGAGAGCACCTACCTGCGCGGGCTCGCCGAAGGCCGGATGATCGGCCAGCGCTGCCCCGCCTGCGGGAAGGTCTACATCCCGCCGCGGGGCGCCTGCCCGACCGACGGCGTGCCCACCACCGACGAGGTCGAACTGCCCGACACCGGCATCGTCACCACCTTCTGCATCGTCAACGTCCCCTTCCTCGGCCAGCGGATCAAGCCGCCGTACGTCGCCGCCTACATCCTGCTCGACGGCGCCGACATCGCCTTCCTGCACCTCGTGCTCGGCTGCGCCGCCGAGGAGGTGCGGATGGGCATGCGCGTGCGCGCCGCCTGGAAGCCGCGGGAGGAGTGGTGGACGTCGCTGGAGAACATCAGCCACTTCGAGCCGACCGGCGAGCCGGACGCCGCCTACGAAACCTTCGCCCACCACCTGTGAGGTCCTGATGCCAGACGTCGCGATCGCCGGCTTCGCGCAGGCCCCCAACGTGCGCGAGACGCCGGGCACCACCAACGGCGTGGAAATGCTCGTCCCGATCTTCGCCGAGGTCTTCGCGCAGACCGGGTTGTCCAAACAGGACATCGGATTCTGGTGCTCCGGCTCGTCGGACTACCTGGCCGGGCGGGCGTTCTCGTTCATCGCCGCGGTCGACGCCATCGGCGCGTTCCCGCCGATCCACGAGTCCCACGTCGAGATGGACGCCGCCTGGGCGTTGTACGAGGCGTGGCTGAAGATCAAGATGGGCGAAGTCGAGACCGCGCTCGTCTACGGCTTCGGCAAGTCCAGCGCCGGCCGGCTGCGCCGGGTGCTCGCCCTGCAGCTCGACCCGTACGTCGTCACTCCACTGTGGCCGGACTCGATCTCGATCGCCGGGATCCAGGCACGGCTCGGGCTGGAGGCGGGGCTGTGGTCCGAAAAGGACCTTGCCGAGGTCGCCGCGCGCGCCACCGGCAAAGAGGTCAGCGAGCTGCTCGACAGCCCGTACTTCGCCGATCCGCTGCGCCGTCACGACATCGCGCCGATCACCGACGGCGCCGCGGTTATCGTGCTGTCCACTGTGGAACGCGCGCGTGACATCGTCGAGCGGCCCGCCGTCATCGCCGGGATCGAGCACCGCGTCGACTCCCCCGTGCTCGGCGCCCGCGACCTGACCCGCAGCCCGTCTGCCGAGGCCGCGGCGAAGGCCCTCGACCTCGACGGCGCCGACCTCGCCGAGCTGCACGCGCCGTTCACGCACCAGGAGCTGATCCTGCGCAGTGCCCTCGGCCTCGGCGACGGCGTGAAGATCAACCCGTCCGGCGGCGCGCTGGCCGCGAACCCGATGTTCTCCGCCGGGCTGGCCCGCATCGGCGAGGCGGCGCAGCGGATCCACCGCGGCGAATCCCGCAAGGCTGTGGCGCACGCGACGAGCGGCCCGGCCCTGCAACAGAACCTGGTGACCGTGCTGGAGGCCCGATGACCAAGCAGCTCACCGCCGTGCTCGGCACCGGCCAGACGCACCACCGCGCCAAGCGCGCCGACGTCTCGATGCCGGGCCTGCTGCGCGAGGCGATCGACCGCGCCATGACCGACGCCCAGGTGGAGTGGGCCGACATCGACGCCGTCGTGCTCGGCAAGGCGCCGGACCTGTTCGAGGGCGTGATGATGCCCGAGCTGTTCCTCGCCGACGCGCTCGGCGCGACCGGGAAACCGTTGCTGCGCGTGCACACCGCCGGGTCGGTCGGCGGCTCGACGGCGCTGGTCGCGGCCTCGCTCATCCAGGCCGGGGTGCACCGCCGGGTGCTCACGGTGGCGTACGAGAAGCAGTCCGAATCGAACGCGATGTGGGGCCTGTCGATCCTGCCGCCGTTCCAGATGCCGGTCGGCGCCGGGGCGGGCGGGTACTTCGCGCCGCACGTGCGGTCCTACATCCGCCGATCCGGGGCGCCCGAGCACGTCGGGGCGATCGTCGCGGCCAAGGACCGCCGCAACGGCGCGCTGAACCCGTACGCGCACCTGCGGCAGCCGGACATCACCGTGGAGTCGGTGCGGCAGTCGCAGATGCTGTGGGACCCGATCCGCTACGACGAGACGTGCCCGTCGTCCGACGGCGCGTGCGCGATGGTGCTCGGCGACGAGGCCGCCGGTGACGCGGTCGAAGGCGGCGCGGCGTGGGTCCTGGCGACGGCGATGCGCACCGAGCCGACCACGTTCGCCGGCCGCGACCAGGTCAACCCGCAGGCGGGGCGCGACGCCGCGGCCGCGCTGTGGGCCGAGGCGGGCATCACCGACCCGATGTCCGAAGTGGACGTCGCGGAGATCTACGTGCCGTTCTCCTGGTTCGAGCCGATGTGGCTGGAGAACCTCGGCTTCGCGCCCGAGGGCGAGGGCTGGAAGGTCACCGAGGCGGGCGAGACGGCAATCGGCGGACGGCTGCCGTGCAACCCGTCCGGCGGAGTGCTGTCGTCGAACCCGATCGGCGCGTCCGGCATGCTGCGGTTCTCCGAGGCGGCGAAGCAGGTCATGGGCCGGGCCGGCGACTACCAGGTCGACGGCGCCCGCGTCGCGCTCGGGCACGCCTACGGCGGCGGGTCGCAGTACTTCTCGATGTGGCTGGTGGGCTCGGAGAAGCCGAGCTGATCACTCGCGGCGGGAGCGGCGCCAGCGCAGGGCCAGCAGGGTGCCGACCACGCCCGTGACGACGCCGACCGTGGCGGGCACCGCGACCGGCGGGTCCACCACGACCACCGGCTCGAGCACCACCGGGGCCGGGGGCTGGACCGGCTTCGGGGGTGCGTCCGAGCCCGTCGCCGTCCACGCCGTGACGTACACCAGCAGGCGCGCGACCAGCGAGATGAAGAAGATGAGGCCGATCACCGAGCCGAACGCGATGCCGGTCGGCGAGTCGCCGATGAGGCGCAGGTAGATCCCGCCTGCCAGCTTCAGCACCTCGAACCCGATGGCGAGCGCGATCGCGCCGCGGACCGCGCTGCGCACCCCGACCTTCTGCCGCGGCAGCCGGGTGAGCACCCACAGGAACACCAGCCAGTCGGCGGCCAGCGACAGCGGCACCGAGGACGCCGAGACCAGCTGGTGGCCCCAGCTCGTGTCGTCGAGGCCGGCCAGCCGCAGCAGGTAGCCGCCCAGCGCGGTGCCGGAGATGGTGAGCGTGAACGACACCAGCAGCGCCGCGGTCAGGCCCAGCAGCGCGAGCAGGTCGACGGCGATGAGCCGCAGCAGCGGCTGGTCCGAGCGGTTCTGGCCCCACAGCGCGGTCAGCGAGTCCCGCAGCGCGTTCATCCAGTTCCACCCCGAGTACAGGCCGATCCCCAGGCCGAACACCCCGACGCTGGTCCGCTGCTCGACGAACCCGGTGAGCAGCTCGGTCGCCTTGCCGCCGAGCCCGCCGGGCAGCGTCGACACGATCGCATGCACGAGCGTGTCGAGCAGGTGCGGCTGGCTGGCCAGCACGAACCCGGCGACCGACGAGGCGACCATCAGCAGCGGCACCAGCGACAGCAGGCTGAAGTAGGTGATCGAGGCGACGTAGTGGTAGCCGCCGCACTCGATGTAGCGGTTGGTCGCGCGGGCGATGTGGTCCAGCCACCGGTACCGGGCGCGTGCCCGGGCCCAGGGGCTCGGGGCCTTGGGGGAACTGTTCACGGAGACTGTCTACCCAGCCGGGGCCGTCTTTGCGCAGGCAACACGCGGATCAGCCGAGAACGACCAGCTCCGCCGGGTCGTCCGGGGGCAGCGCGCCGTCGGTCGTGGCGAACACCGTGCTGCCCAGGAAGTCCAGCTCGCAGCCGAGGGTGGCGAGGAACGCGGTGTCCGCGGCGTCGCGGCCGGTCGAGATCCGCAGCATGGTCCGGCGCGGCGCGAGGTGGGTGGCGTCGAAGACGTGCCAGTGACCGTCGACGGCGGCTTCGAAGACGGCGTGGAAGTCCATCGGGGCCAGCCCGGGCGCGTAGACGGCGACGTAGCGCGCGGGGATGTCGAGGGCCCGGCACAGGGTGATGCACACGTGCGCGAAGTCGCGGCAGACACCCTCGCCCGCCAGCAGGGTGTCGATCGCGTCGTCGGTCCCGCGGCTCGATCCGGCCACATAGGACAGTCGCTCGTGGACGTACCGGACGACGGCCTGCACCTGCTTCCTGGTGCTCTTCAAGGCGAACAGCTCAGGCGGGATCAGCCCGCCGATCCGGTCGGCCGGGCAGTACCGGCTCGGCCGGGTGAACACCGCGACGTCGGCGAGCGTGACCGGCTCGGGATCGGGCTCGGTCAGCACGCGCTCGGCGTGGTAGGTGACGCGGTGCTCGCCGCGCGGCAGCTGGAAGACCTCGGCCCGCGTGCCGTGCTCGAACTCGACGAGCGTGCTCTCGCCGTGCCAGGACACGGTGAGTTCCTCGGTGTCGGCGTGCGCCGCGGCGACCGAGATCGCCGCGGGTCCGGGTTCGGTGACGCGGACGGCGAACTCGACGTCCACGGTCGCACGGGAGGCCATCGCCCCATGATGACAGCCCGGCCCGCGCGGCGAGTCCTCAGGCGTAGTTCACCGGGTAGTGCTTGATGCCGTTGAGCCAGCTCGACCGCAGCCGCACCGGGGGTGCCGCCTCGGTGATGTTCGGCATCACGTCGGCGATCGCGTTGAAGATCAGGTCGATCTCCAGGCGGGCCAGGTTGGCGCCGATGCAGTAGTGCGAACCGGTGCCGCCGAAGCCCACGTGGGGGTTGTCCTCGCGGAAGATGTCGAACTTCTCCGGGTTTTCGAAGACTTCGTGGTCGAAGTTGGCGGAGCTGTAGAACAGGCCGACGCGGTCGCCCTTGCGGATGTGCGCGCCGCCCAGCTCGGTGTCGCGGGTGGCCGTGCGCTGGAACGCGACCACCGGGGTGGCCCAGCGGACGATCTCGTCGGGCGCGGTCTTCGGCCGGTGTTCCTTGTACAGCTCCCACTGGTCCGGGTGGTCCAGCAGCGCCTTCATGCCGTGGGTGATGGCGTTGCGCGTGGTCTCGTTGCCGGCGACGGCGAGCAGGATGACGAAGAACCCGAACTCGTCGGAGCCGAGCGCCTCACCGTCGACATCGGCGTGGATGAGCTTCGTGACGATGTCGTCCATCGGGCAGCGGCGCCGGTCCTCGGCCATGTTCCACGCGTAGCCGATCAGCTGCGCCGAGGCCTCCAGCGGCTCGACCTCGTACTCGGGGTCGTCGTAGGCGACCATCTGGTTGGACCAGTCGAAGATCTTCAGCCGGTCCTCCTGCGGGATGCCGATCAGCTCGGCGATCGCCTGCAGCGGCAGCTCGCACGCGACGTCGGTGACGAAGTCGCCCGACCCCTTCTTCCGCGCCTCGGTGACGATCCGGTCGGCGCGCTCGCGCAGCGTGTCCTCCAGCTTCGCGATGGACCGCGGGGTGAAGCCCTTCGACACGATCCGCCGCAGCTTGGTGTGCTGCGGGGCGTCCATGTTGAGCAGCACCAGGCGGTTCGCCTCGAGGTTGTCCTCGGTCATGTTCTCGTCGAACCGGATGATGGCGGTCTTCTCCCGCGAGGAGTACAGCGTGCTGTCGCGGGAGACCTCCTTGATGTCCGCGTGGCGCGAGACGACCCAGTAACCGTCGTCGCGGTAGCCCGCGACGTTGTGCTTCTGGGGGTTCCACCACACCGGGGCCGTCCGCCGCAGCTCGGCGAACTCCGCCACCGGGAGTCGTTGCGCGAGGAGATCGGGATCGGTGAAGTCGAACCCGGCGGGGATGAGCGGAGCGGCCACGTTGCCTCCCACGGTTCGGCTTGGAACACGTTCTAGGTTGGATTAGAGCATACGGTGTTAACTTCCGGAAGACCGTCGAGTGAAACCTGTTTACTTGACCGATGAGGCCAGGTGAGCAACCGCTCACCTGGGAAAGATCAAGATTGGGCCAATCCTGCGCCGACTTGCACAAAACGATAACTTGTTCTAATTTTCGAGTCAGTGAACAGTGTTTCCCGACGAAGGGGACGACATGGGCGTGCCGGTCATCGTCGAAGCCGTGCGGACTCCCATCGGCAAGCGGGGCGGGCTGCTGGCCGGCCTGCACGCGGCCGAGCTGCTGGGCGCCGCGCAGCAGGCCCTGCTCGACCGCGCCGGGATCGACCCGGCGCTCGTCGAGCAGCTGATCGGCGGCTGCGTGACGCAGGCCGGCGAGCAGTCGAACAACGTCACGCGCACGGCGTGGCTGCACGCGGGCCTGCCGGAAACGGCGGGCGCGACGACGATCGACGCCCAGTGCGGCTCGGCACAGCAGGCGGCACACCTGGTCGCGGGCCTGATCGCGGCGGACGCCATCGAGGTCGGCGTGGCGTGCGGTGTCGAGGCGATGAGCCGCGTCCCGCTGGGCACCAACCGCGCGGGCGCGTCGCCGCGGCCGTCGTCGTGGTCGATCGACCTACCCAACCAGTACGGCGCGGCGGAGCGGATCGCGGTCCGCCGCGGCCTGACCCGCGCCGACGTCGACGCGTTCGGCGCGGCCTCCCAGCACAAGGCGGCGGCCGCGTGGGAGGCGGGCCACTTCGACCGCGAGGTCGTCCCGGTGAAGGCGCCGGTCCTGTCGGCCGAGGGTGAGCCGACCGGCGAAACCCGCCTGGTGGCACGGGATCAGGGCCTGCGCGAGACGACGGTCGAGGGCTTGGCGCGGCTGAAGCCGGTGGTGGCGGACGGCATCCACACGGCCGGAACGTCGTCCCAGATTTCCGACGGCGCGGCGGCGCTGCTGCTGGTGGACTCCGCCCGTGCCGCGGAGCTGGGCCTGCGGCCGCGAGCGCGGATCGTCGCACAGGCACTGGTGGGCGCGGAGCCGTACTACCACCTGGACGGACCGATCCGCGCGACCGAACGCGTGCTGGCCCGCACCGGGATGACCGTGGCCGACGTGGATCTGTTCGAGGTCAACGAGGCGTTCGCGTCGGTGGCGTTGTCGTGGCAGCAGGTGGTGGGCCCGGACCCGGCCCGGGTCAACGTGAACGGCGGCGCGATCGCCCTCGGCCACCCGGTGGGCAGCACCGGAGCCAGGCTGCTGACGACGGCGTTGCACGAGCTGGAACGCCGGGACGCCACAACGGCACTGGTGACGATGTGCGCGGGCGGCGCCCTCGCCACGGCGAGCATCATCGAGCGGCTCTGACACCGAACACCCGAGGCCGCGCCTCGAGCGGGTTGTGCTTGACTTCGGGGCATGATCTCGGAGAGCCGTTGCCCCGTGGAGGACGGTGAGCTCCTCGTCCGCCGCGGCGGTGAGGGCCCGGTGCTGCTGCTGATCGCCGGGGGCACCGGATCGGGGGACTCCTACCGTGCGCTGGCGAAACACCTCTACGCGGACTACACCGTGGTCACCTACGACCGGCGCGGGCACTTCGGCAGCTCCGACGCCACCACCGGGCCGGTTCCCGTGGCGCTGCAGGCCGACGACGCCCTGGCGGTGCTCGACCACGTCACCGATGGCCCGGCGCTGGTGTTCGGCTCGAGTGCGGGCGCGCTCATCGGGCTCGACCTCGTTGCCCGTCACTCGCAGCGCGTCACGACGCTCGTCGCGCACGAACCTCCGGCCGTGCACCTGATGCCGGATGCCGGTGGGTGGCTCGAAGCCGCCGCGGAACAGGTGCGGCTGGCCCGTTCGGGTGAGCTGATGGCCGCCGTCACGCGCTTTGCCGACGCCATTGCCGGGGCGGCGCTGCCGGACCTGCCGAACATCCGGCTGCCGCACGAACAGGACTGGATCCGGCTGTTCGACCGCGAGCTGACTTCGTTCTTCGACTACCTGCCGGACCTGCGTGCCCTGCGCAAGGCGAGCACGGAGATCTTCCCGGCGGCCGGCGAAGGCAGCCGCGGGCGGTACCACTACCAGCCTGCCAAGATCCTCGCGCTGGAACTGGGGCTGCCGTTCACCGAAATGCCCGGCGCGCACCTGGCCCCGCAGCGGAATCCGGCGAAGTTCGCGGCCGCGCTGAAGGACCTGCTGAACCCGGAAGGCTGAGCGGGACGAGCCTGTCGGCGGTGTCCGCCACCGCGGCCGCTGCCTACGCTGGAGCGGCATGACGCAGGCCATTCAGCTGCACCTCAACCAGGCGCTGATGCGGATCCCGCGCCGTGCCGAAAGCGCCGACCGGGCCACGCTCGCCGCCACCTACGTCGCCGCCGGGTCGTTCTCCGCCCTGATCAACTCCGCGGACCACCAGATCCTCTTCGGCCGTCGGGGCACCGGGAAGACCCACGCGCTGCTGCACCTGCACGACCTCGTCACCCGCACCGGCGACGTCGCCGTCTACGTCGACCTGCGCACCATCGGCTCGACCGGCGGCCTGTACGCCAACGAAGCGGTGAGTGCCGCCCAGCGCGGCACGCAACTGCTCGTGGACACCCTGGAAGCCGTCCACGACCAGCTGCTCGCGCTGGCCGTCGAGGGGCAGGTCCCCGTCCAGGACCGGTTCCTGCACGGCCTCGACGCGCTGGTCGCCGCGGCGACCGAGGTCGAGGTCGTCGGGGAGACCGAGCACGAGCAGACCCGCAGCGACGCCGACGAACGCGACAGCGGCTTCGAGGCTTCGCTGGGCCGGACGGCAGGCGGCGCGGCCCGCCTGCACCACAAGGCTTCCCGGACCGCGTCGAGCCGCCGGAAACGCACCGGTGTCGAGCAGCACCGCGTCCTGTTCGGCCCGCTCAGCCGGGCACTGCAGGCCGTCGCCGACGGGATCCGGCCCGCGCGGCTGTGGCTGCTGCTCGACGAATGGAGCAGCGTTCCCCTTGACCTGCAACCGTTCCTGGCGGACCTGCTGCGCCGGGGCGTGCTGCCGGTCCGCGGGGTCACGGTGAAGCTCGCCGCCATCGAACACCGCTCGCGGTTCTTCGTCCCGGTACACGACGACTACCTCGGGATCGAGGCAGGCGCCGACGCGGCGTCCACGGTGAGCCTCGACGAAGCCCTGGTCTTCGGCCAGTCACGCGAACGCGCCGAAGCGTTCTTCCGGCAGCTGTTCCACAACCACGTCCGGCCGGTCCTCGAGACGATGGTGCGCTCGGCGGCCCCCGGGATCGACGAGTTCGCCAGGAGCGCGTTCCACGAAGGCGCGTTCACCGAGCTGGTCCGGGCCGCCGAAGGAGTGCCGCGCGACGCGATCAACATCGCCGCGCTCGCCGCGCAGCACGCGCACACCGCCCGGATCGGCGTCGGCCACGTGCGCCGGGCGGCGCAGGACTGGTACCTGCGCGACAAGAAGGCCGCGGTGAGCCGGGACCACGACGCCGAGGCGCTGCTGGCGCGGCTGGTCGACGAGGTGGTGGGCCGCCGCCGGTCGCGGACCTTCCTGCTGCCGGCGGGCGGCCGCCCGGCCGCGGTCGAGGCCCTGTGCGACGCGCGCCTGCTGCACGTCCTGCGCCGGGGCGTGGTGGATCCCCGCCGCCCGGGACGGACGTACGACGGCTTCGCCATCGACTACGGCTGTTACGTCGCGCTGCTGGCGGAGGACAGCAAGGCCGTCCCCGCCGACGCCTTTTCCTTCGACAGGGCCGTGATCGACCTCGACCGGCTGGCCACCTGAGCGGCGTCAGCCCCGGTCCACCGCGACCTGCAGCTCGGTGACCCAGTCGTCGCGGTTCTCCGGGCACTCCAGGTTCACCTCGCGCGGGTACCCGGCCGACCGGTAGCCGTGCGCGTCGATCCAGTGCGCCAGCGCCTGCGCAGTCGGCACCACGGTGTCCATCGACCCGTGGTGCACGATGGTCGCCGCCTCGCCGAGGGACGGCAGGTCGTGCACGCGGAAGTCGCCGTCCTGCACGGGAGCCGAGACCTCGACCGCGGCGTGGACGCTGATCCGGCCCTCGCCCTCCGGCGCGTCTTCGTAGTAGGCGACCCCGGGTCCTGTCGGCGTGATGCCCGCCGCGTCCAGGAGCCGGAACAGCTCGTCGTACAGCGGTCCGATGACCGGGCCGATGTCTTCCGGCCGGAAACTCGCGGCGGTCGCGGTCAGCTCGGCGACCCGGACGGCCGGGACGTTCTTGACGACGACGTCGTTCGCGGGCATGTGCCCCTCGCTTTCGATGGCCCGGAGCCTCGCCTCGACCTGGACCAGCCGTGCGGCCGCGGCGGCCATCGCGGTCTCCAGCTCCGCCCGCCGCAGCCGCAGCATGCCGCGCAGCTCCTCGGTGCCGACCTTGTCCTCGACGATGTCGCGGACCTGCTGGAGGGTGAAGCCCAGCTCCTTGAGCGCGACGATCCGGTTGAGGCGGGCGAGCTGGGCGGCGGTGTAGTGGCGGTAGCCGCTGGCCGGGTCGACGTGGGCGGGCCGCAGCAGCCCGGTCGCGTCGTAGTGGCGCAGCATCCGGACCGACACGCGGCCGTGCCGGGCGAAGTCTCCGATGGTGAACATGGCGTCTCCGAGTCCACCGCCTGACACGGTGTGAGGGTCAAGGCGTCCGGTCAGACGACCCGGATGCCGTCCTTCCAGACCTCCCGGATCGCCGGGGCCAGCGCCGGGAAGTCGTACGGGTCGCCGGCCACCACCACGAGGTCCGCGCGCAGCCCCGGCGCGATCCGGCCCAGCTCGCCGTCGAGGCCCATCAGGCGCGCCGCCGAGGATGTCGTGGCCTCCAGGACGTCGCCCGGGGTCATCCCGCACGCCGCCATCAGGGCCAGTTCCTCGAGGTTCGTGCCGTGCGGGCCCACTCCGCTGTCGGTGCCCATCGCGATCCGGACGCCCGCCGCGTACGCGCGGCGGACCGAGTCGCGGTGGACCTCCACCACCTCGCGGGCCTTCGCCACCACCGCCGCCGGGAGGTCCACCCCCGCGTCGGCCGCGCGGACCACGTTGACCGGCGCGATCAGCGTCGGCACCAGCCACGTCCCGTGGCCGAGCATCAGCTCGATGGCCTCGTCGTCGAGGTAGATGCCGTGCTCGATGGAACGCACGCCCGCGCGGACGGCGTTCTTGATGCCCGCCGCGCCCTGGGCGTGCGCCATCACCGGGCGGCCCTGCATGGCCGCCTCGGTGACCAGGACGTCCAGCTCCTCCGGGGTGAACTGCGAGTGGCGCGGGTCGTCGCGCGGGGACAGCACGCCGCCGGTCGTGCACACCTTGAGGACGTCGGCGCCCGCGCGCAGCAGCGTCCTGGCCACCCGGCGCATCTCGTCGGGGCCGTCGGCCGTCGCGTCCGGGCGGCCCGGGTGCGGCGGCAGCAGCGGCACGCACTGCCCGGACGGGTACCAGCTGTCGCCGTGGCCGCCGGTCGGGCTGATCAGCCCGATCGAGATCTGCAGCCGCGGGCCGGGGATCAGGCCGTCGTCGACCGCCTGCTTGATGCCGAGGTCGGCGCCCGCCGCGTCACGGACCGTCGTGATGCCCAGCCCGAGCGTCGCCCACAGGTTCCGTGCCGCCTCGTAGAACTGGTAGGAGAACGGCTTCTGCACACGGGCCAGCAGCCCGATGTCGGACACGGTGACGTGCACGTGGCAGTCGAACAGCCCGGGCAGCAGCACCGCGCCGGCACAGTCGACGCCCTCGTCGCCGTCCAGGTCCGGGCCGACGTCGACGATCCGGCCGTGCTCGACGGCGACGTCGGCAGGCGCCGGGTCCGCGCCGGTGCCGTCGAACACCGAGCCGCCGGTGAAGACCGTGCGCGTCACGCCGCCTCCTCCGAAGCCGACGGCACCGCGAGCCGTTCCACCACGGCCGCCAGCGCGAGCACGACGACGTTCGCGGCCAGCCCGACCAAGCCCACGTTGACCGTCCCGACGAGATGAGTGTCCACAAAGGTCAGCCAGACCACCACCAGCTCGCCGGCGATCAGCCCGGCCAGCACCGGGACCTTGCCGACGGGCACGCGCCGCAGGAAGCCCAGCAGGTTGGCCGGGGCCAGCTGGACCGACCCGGAATAGGTCAGCAGCAGCAGGTTGGCCAGCAGGTCCGGGCGGAAGATGCCGAGCACGAGGGCCAGCGTACTCGCGAGCACAACCGTGCCGTGGTTGATCCAGAACTGGCGGCGGCCGCTGCGGACGCGCACGATGTTGCGCGCCACCAGCGACGAGATGCCGATCAGGATGCCTGCCGCGGGCACCATCGCGGTGGCCGTCGCCGCGACCACGATGATGCCCGTCACCCAGCCGGGCAGGGCGTCCTTCGACAGCGTCAGCAATACGCCGTTCGGGTCACTTCCCTTGGGCACCACCAGGATCGCCGCGAACCCGACGAGCATCGGCAGCAGCAGGCACAGCTCGTAGACCGGCATCCAGGTGTAGTTGCGCCGCAGCACCTTCGGGTCGCGGGCGGACATCAGCGCGGGCCACGTGTGCGGCAGCGTCATCAGCCCGACGCCGATCGCGCTGACCAGCATGCTGGTCACGAACCAGACGTGATCGTTCGGTCCACTGTGGACGATCAGCTTCTCCGGGTGCAGCTGCTCGATCCTGCGGAACACCCCGCCGACCCCGCCGGCGAAGTGTGCCGGCACCGCGATGACCAGCACGACCAGCGCCACCAGCATGATGCCGTCCTTGAAGTAGGACGTCGCCGCGACGCCGCGCAGCCCGGCCCACAGCACGAACGCGACCACCAGCACGCTGCCGGTCACCATGCTCAGCGTCGCCGACGCCGCGTCGCCGGTCACCAGCCGGACGATCAGGCCCAGCCCGGTGATCTGCAGCTGCAGGTACGGCAGCACGAACACGACGCCGAGCACCGCCGACAGCGTCCCGAGCGTCCGGCTGGCGTAGCGGTCCTCCAGGAAGTCGCCCTGGGTAAGGTACCCGCGCTGCTTTCCCATCGTCCACAGGCGTTTCGCGAGGAAGAACAGGACGACGTAGGCGATCGGGACGTACGGCAGCGCGTACATCGCCGCGACGCCGCCGGAGAAGGCCAGGCCGGCCATGCCGAGGAAGGTGAAGGTGGTGAACACCTCCCCCGCCTGCAGGAACCACATCGTCACGGCGCCGAAGCGGCGGCCGCCGACGGTCCATTCGGCCAGGTCCGCGGCCGGGCGGCGCCGCCCGACGAAGCCGAGCACGCCGATCAGCGCGATACCGGCCAGTGTGAAGGCGAGGATCACCGGTCGTCCTCCTTCGCGCGCATCAGGCGTTCCGACAGCAGCAGGGCGGGGGTGAACATGAGGCACCAGAACGCACCCCACACGACCATCCGCGGCAGCCCGAGCCACAGCCCGGTGGTGTTGACGAACGGCAGGAACGGCATCAGGACCAGCGCCAGGACCGGGAGCACCGGCGGCCAGTGGTAGCTGCGCACCGGCGTCACCCGGCCAGCTGCGCGAGTCGGCGGACAGCCAGCTCGGCCAGCAGCGCGGCGCCGTCGCCGAGCACGCTGTCGTCGAAGCGGGCACGCGGCGAGTGGTTGTCCGCGGCCGTCGCCGGATCGCCGGGGCACGCGCCGAGGAAGAGGTAGGCGCCCGGAACCCGGTCCAGGACGCGGGAAAAGTCCTCCGACCCGGTGATCGGGTCGGCCATCTCGGTGAACCGCTCCTCGCCGAAGACGTCGCGGATCGTGTCGGCGACGAACGCGTACGCCCCGGCGTCGTTGACCGTCGCGGGGTACTCCGGCTCGTAGGTGACGTCGACGCCGAGCCCGTGTGCGGCGGCGATGCCCTCGCACACCTGCACGGCCCGCTCCCCCACCCGGGCCGCGACCTCCGGGGAGAAGGACCGCAGCGTCGCCTCGAACACCGCCTCGTCCGGGATGATGTTGCGCCGGGTGCCGGCGTGGAACGAGCCGACGGTGATCACCACGGGATCGAAGACGTCGAAGGTGCGCGTGACCATCGTCTGCAGCGCGGTCACCATCTCGCAGGCCGCCGGGATCGGGTCGCGGGCGTCGTGCGGCGACGAGCCGTGGCCGCCGTCGCCGAGCACGCGGACGGACAGGGCGCCCGAGGCCGCCATCAGCGTGCCCGGCCGGGCGACGAACTGGCCCTTCGCGTAGCTGGCGGCGGAAACGTGCAGGCCGTAGGCGGCGTCGACGTGCTTGCCGGACGCGGTCAGGACGCCCTCTTCGATCATGTGCCCGGCGCCGTCCCAGCCTTCCTCGCCGGGCTGGAACATGAACACGACGTCGCCGGGGAGATCGGCGCGGCGGGCCGCGAGCAGCCGGGCGGCGCCGACCAGGCCCGCGGTGTGCAGGTCGTGGCCGCAGGCGTGCATCGCGCCGTCGATGGTGGAGCTGAAGTCCTCGCCGCTGGCTTCGGTAACCGGCAGGGCGTCCATGTCGCCGCGCAGCAGCACGGTGCCGCCGGGCTTGCCGCCGCGCAGGACGGCGGTGACCGAGGACAGGTTCTTGCCGAGGCTGATTTCGAGGTCGAGGCCGTCCAGTGCGGCGAGGACCCGCTCCTGGGTGCGCGGCAGGTGCAGGCCGATCTCGGGGATGCGGTGCAGGTCGCGGCGCAGGGCGACCAGGTCGTCGAGCAGGGCGGCGGCATCGGATCGCAGGGTCATCCGCCGATCATGCGAGAGTCGAGCACAATGGCCGGGGAAAATGTGCGAAACCGCCGCTGCGAGGTCCGATGAGCGAAGAATCCGCCATGTTGCCCGAGCAGGATCTCAAACTGGTCGACGCGCTCCAGGCGGCACCGCGGGCGTCGTGGTCGGCGCTGGGCCGCGCGCTCGGCCTGAGCGCGGTGACCGCGGCCCGCCGCTGGGACGCGCTCGCCGAACGCGGCGACGCCTGGTTCACCGCCTACGCGGGCGGCGAGCTGACCGCACCACTGGCGCTGGCGTTCGTCGAGATCGACTGCGAGCCGGGCACCGCGCTCGCCGTCGCCGCGGCGCTGGCGGCCGACGTGCACGTGGTGACCGTGGAGTACGTGGCCGGGTCGTGCGATCTGCTCGCCCACGTCGTCACGCCGACGTTGCGGGAGCTGGGAACGCACGTGCTGGAGCGGGTGACGACGGTGCCGGGAGTCGCGCGGGTGCGCACGACGTTGTCGCCACGGATGTTCACCGAGGGCAGCCGCTGGCGGGTGCGAGCGATCTCGCCGGGCCAGCGGCGGGCGCTGTCCCCGAAACCGGCTCGCCACCGGACCCCGCTGCGGTTCGACGACGCGGACCGCGCGCTGGTCCTGGCGTTGGGAGCGGACGCCCGCGCGTCGGCGGCGGCGCTGGCCGCGGAACTCGGCCTCGGGGCAACGACGGTCCGGCGGCGCCTGGAGACATTGCTGGGCCGCGGCGCGATCCGCGTCCGGTGCGAGATCGCGCGATCGGTGTCACCGGCGCCGGTCACGGTGACGCTGTGGCTGCGCGTGCCCCCGGACAAGCTGGAGTCGACGGCGCGGTCGCTGGCGATGCTGCCGGAGGTGCGCATGTGCGCGGCTCTGACCGGGACGGCGAACCTGATGCTGGTGGTGTGGCTGCCGTCGCAGCACGACACTGTTGCGCTGGAAGGGGTTCTGGCGGCGAAGCTGCCGTGGCTGGAGATCACCGGCCGGGCGGTGACGCTGCGGAGCGTCAAGCTGATGGGCCGGTTGCTCGACGAGGCGGGCCGGAGCGCCGGGCGGGTGCCGCTGGACTTCTGGGCCGCGGTCCCCGTGCCGGAGCACGGGGACCGCAGCGGAGGCCGGTCCGGAGGATGAGGGGGGTGAGGTGGAGGGAAGCATCCACCGGACCGGGGTTTTCGGGGGGTGAGGAGGGCGGGGACCCGGCCGGGTGACCGAGGGGCGGCCACCGGGCCGGGGATCGGGGGCGGGATTCGCGTGCTGGGGGACGGAAGTCGCGTGATTGGGGGCGGAAGTCGTGTGGTTGGAGGCGGAACTCGCGTGATTGGGGGCGGAACTCGCGTGACTGGGGGCGGAACTCGCGTGACTGGGGGCGGAACTCGCGTGACTGGGGGCGGAACTCGCGTGATTGGACAGTCGACTCGCGTGATTGGACAGTCGACTCGCGTGATTGGACAGTCGACTCGCGTACCTGCAGGGACGACTCGCGTACCTGGAAGGGCATCGCGTGTGTCTGGGAGGGCATCTTGCGTGCGGGGAGGGGAATCGCGGATGGGAGAGTTCCGGCCGGTGGACGGGGGGGTGAGGTGGAGGGAAGCGTCCACCGGGCCGGAACTCGCGGGCGGGAGTGGCTCCCGCCGTGTTCCTCCTCCTTCGGGGTGAGGTGGAAATCCCGGCCCGGCGGACTGGGGGGGTGAGGTGGAGGGAAAGCGTCCACCGGGCCGGGGCTCGGGGTGCGGGACCCGAACGGTCCCGCGGTTTTCTGCGGTGGAGCAACCGGCCCGGCGGACTGGGGGGGTGAGGTGGAGGGAAGTGTCCGCCGGGCCGGGGTTCGAGGGGCGGGTCAGTACCCGCCGGAGGAAGGGCGGCGGGCCGGGTCTACCCGGCAGCCGCTGGGTTCCATGGCGTACCACGTGCCGCCCGCGCCGTGGCCGTTGGCTTCGCCGGGCGCGGCGTCCTGGGCGTAGGTGTAGACCGGCCAGCCGCCGACCGTCACCTGCATGGTGCCGTCGGCCCGGCGGAGCTGGCCGATCAGGCCGGTGTCGATGCTTTCGGCGACCGTGATCCGGCCGCCGGCGAGGACCGGTGGCCACTTGCGTGCGCAGTCACCGTCGCAAGTGGACTTTCCGGAACCCTTGCCGTCCTTGGTGAACAGGTAGAGCGTGTGGCCTTCCCGGTCGGTGAGCACCGGGCCGAGGCCGCCGACGTCGGTGGTGCCGACGGTCGTCGGCTTCTCCCCCGCCGGCGTGACGACCGCCCAGTCCGCGCTGACGTCCCGGCCGAGCGCGATGCCCGGCCCGGTGTCCTTGGCGTACCGGTAGACCGGACGGCCGCCGACCGTCACCTGCTTGCGGCCGTCGGGCCGGGTGACGAGGCCGACGAGCTGCGCGTCGACCCCGGCGGTGAGCGGCGGGACGTCGGACAGCAGCGGCGGCCACGTTTCCGCGCACGGTCCGGTGCAGCTCACCTGTGCCGTCCCGGCCCCGTCCTTGGCGTACCGGTAGAGCGTGTGCCCCTCGGCGTCGGCAAGAACGGGACCGAGACCATCCACAGTGGACGCTACGAGCTGCGCCTGCCCGGCCGTGGAACCGGCCGGAACCGCTCTCGGCACCGGAAGCTGCTGCGGCACACCGGCCGCCGCCGGGCGGACCGCGCCGGACGTGGCGTACGGGTTGGTCCCGCAGGCCACGACGAGCGCGGAACCGGCGACGGCGAGCACCACGGCAGCGACCGGGCGAGCACGGTTCATCGGGTTACTCCCTTCTGGATCCGGCTGACGGAGGACGGAAACCGGTTACTCCGCGCAGACCTTCCCGGAGTTGATGCAGTTGACCAGGCGGCCCATGATCTGACGGCTCATCACGTTCGCGAAGTCGTCGTGGTCGGAACGCGGGTTGTGCTTCTCCTGCGCGAAGGCGTCCACTTTGTACTGCTTGGCCTGCTGGACGTCCTGCGGGATGTCGTACACCAGGGTGACCTGCAGCTGCGGCACGTTCTTGAAGCCCTGCGGGCACTTGCCCTGCCGGTCGGCGAACACGATGTGGGTGCGGTGGTTCTCGCTGTCGGTGTTCTTGCCGTCCCAGCAGTTCGGGAAGGCGTGGATGCGCTCGACCTTGCTGCCCTTCGGGCAGATCGGGTAGAGATCGGTCAGCCGGTCCTCGAAGCCGGTGCAGGTCCAGCTGGGCCGGGCGTTGGCCGGGCCGTTGGTGCTCTGCTTGGCGTCACCGTAGAGGACACGCAGGCCGAGCGGCATCGCGGCGACCTGGTCGGCACCGCCGCCGATGAACTTCAGCTCCGCGGACTCCGGCTCGATGATCTCGCCGTCGTTGTCGCCGACCTCCTCGTTCGGGCCCTGGACACCGCCCAGCTGCTCCTGCTGCTGACCCTGGTTGTTGTTCTGCTGGTTCTGGTTCTTGCCGTCCTGGTTCTGGTTCTGCTGGTCCTGGTTCTTGCCGTCCTGATTCTGCTGGTTCTTGCCGTCCTGGTTCTGGTTCTGGTTCTGCTGACGGCGCTGGCGGTCCTGCTGCCCGTCGCGGTTCTGGTCCTGGTTCTGGTCCTGCTGCTGGGCGTTCTGGCCGTCGTTGCGTCCGGCGGACGCCTGACCGCCGCCGCGGCCGTCGCGCTCGCGCCGGTTCTGTTCCTGGGCGTCGCGGGCGTCCTGGGCGCTCTGGTCCTTGCGGACGTCGTCCGTCTTGCCCTTCTGCTGCTGCTGGGCCTTCTGGTTCTCGCTCTCGTTGGCCGCTTCGTCTTCGCGGTCGATGCGGATGACGGGCCAGAAGTACGCCGACTTGTCGCCGTTCTTGCAGGTGGTGCCGCCGGCGAGCAGGCTCTTCAGGTTCGAGTCGGCGTCGGTGGTCACGTTGCCGACGTAGTCGTGCAGGTGCTGGGCGCCGTTCTTGATCCCGGGCTGCGCGATGAAGTTGTCGGGGTTGTGGTGCGCGCCGTCGGCGTTGGTTCCACAGTCGACGGTGAAGGATCCCTGCGCGCCCTTCTTCTTCAGGGCGGCGTTGACATTGTTGCCTGCGGGGACCTTGGTGATGTCGATGTAGAACGACGGGTCCGCGGCGTCCGCGCTGGCCTCGCCCGTGCGGCCCGTGGTGACCGCGACAGCGAGAGCGCCGACGGCGATCGCCAGGCCGATCGCCCCCATCGCGATCTTGGTTCGGCGGGCAACGCGGTGCTTGCCCGTCACGGGGGACCGAGAATTGCGGGCCATAGACTAGTTCACCTCGTTCGTTTTTCCGGGCACGCCGAACAGCGCGGCAGCCCGGGCAAGAACTACCGATAATTGAGGTCGAGATCGCGCGGAGCCATATTGTGCGGACGGCTCCGGCGCTTCGGATGCATCGGGGGATGCATTGGGGGATACGGACCCCAGGGCCGCGAGGTTCAAAAGCGACCGGCCCGTTATCTGTTCGTTATCTACCGGAACGCAACCCGGAAGCGTCGCCGCAGGTCACTCACGACAAGCCGCGGCAGACCACCCGAGCGGATGTCAGCGCCGCACGACGACGAGGACCGTGCCGTCGCCGCCGCGGACCTCGAAGCGGCCGATCTGGTCCATCGGCAGCATGGTGGAACCCTGCAGCCGCAACGGCTCCGGCGAGCCCGGGATGCCGAATCCCTTGGGCGGCACCGTCCAGCTCGACACCACCCGGTCCACTCCGGACGTCGACACCGCGACCAGCTCGCAGTCGATCGGGCCGACGATCCCGCGCAGCTCCAGCTCGACGCGGCTGCCCCACTCCACCGGCGAGACGGTGATCAGGGCACTGACCGCGGACCCGCCGCTGCCGCGGCCGTAGGTCTGGCCGCCGCCCGGCTGGCCCGCCGGGGTGGACGGCGGTGCGGTCGACGTCGCCGGCGGGCTCGTCACCGGCAGCGCCTGCTTGCCGCTGGGCGCGGACAGCGACGCGGGCGGCACGGCGTCGGCCGGGCGGACGGCGAGGGTCACCAGCGGGCCGGCGATGACCGCCGCGGCGGCCGCGGCGCCGGCGAGGATGCCGATGCGGCGACGGCGGCGGCGCTTGACCGCGGCCTCTTCCATCAGGCCCCGCAGCACGCGCGGCCCCGGCGAGAGGGTCCGCGGGCCGGGTGCCGGCATCGGCGGCTCCGGCCAGCTGCGTTTCACCAGGTCGAGGACGTCCGGCAGCTGGTAGAGCTCGATCAGGTCGAGCTGGCAGTGCGGGCAGTTCATCAGGTGGGCCTCGAACTGGGCGTTCTCGGCCTCGCTGAGGACGCCGAGCACGTACGCGGCGACATCGGTGTGTGCGGACCCGGCCACGCTCAGTTCACCCCCGCTCGCGAAGGGCACGGCGCAGCGCGCGGACGGCGTGGTGGATGCGGGACTTGACCGTGCCCGGTGGCACGCCGAGGGTGGCCGCGACCTCGTTCACGGTGCGATCGCGCAGGTAGGTCTGCTGGATGGCCTCCCGCTGCTCGGGCGAAAGACCTTGCAGTGCCTCGTAAACGATCATCGCGGCGAGCGTGCGGTCCGATTCGTCGGGGACGCAGATCGCGTCGGACTCGATCTCTTCGATCTGCTGGGGACGGGCGCTGCGGCTGCGCCAGCCGTCGATGACGATCCGGCGCGCCACCGTGAACAGCCACGCCCGCAGCATCTCCGGCTGCCGGTCGAGCTTGTCGGCGTTGCGCCACGCCTTGATCAGCGTCTCCTGCACGACGTCCTCGGCCCACTGCCGGTCCTGGCCGGTCAGGCGCAGCGCGAACGCCATGAGGGAGCCACCGAACTCCTGGTACAGCGCTTTCGCCAGATCGTCGTGGGCGTCGCCAGCGTCGGCGACGGCTTCGGGGTCTGCGACGGATCTGAGCGCTCGGGTGTGCCGTCCCACGCGGGACATCCTGGTGGGCCGGACGGCCTACGTCCAGTCCCCCGTGCCGCTTTCGTGGGGGCAAAACTTTTTTGAACCGTTTCCGGACCGTGTCCGTATCCCCTACCGAAGACCCCGACAAGGCGTTGTCCCCCGCAACGCTCCGCATCCACACCGGACCGAATGTCCACTGTGGATCTTTCGCGCGCTTTTCCGTTGTACCCCACCCTACAGCGCGTAGTCATGCCCCACGGAGGAGCAGTGATCCGCATTCCCCGACCGGTGGTTCCCGCCGCCGTGTGCCTCACCGCACTCACCCTGCTCACCGCCTGTACCGCCGGTGCCGCGACCACGTCCGGCGGCGGCGGGTACGCCGCGGGCGGCGCCGCAGGCATGCAGATGCCCGGCATGCAGGGCCCCGCCACCTACCCGATGCCGCAGTCGATCACCGCCGACCCGAACAACCCGGCGAAAAGCCAGCTCAGGGCCGCGAAGACGTTCGATCTGGGACTGCTGCTCGTCGACGGGACCGGCTACACGATCTACCGCTACGACCGCGACACCCCGAACCCGTCCCGGTCGAACTGCACCGGCGCGTGCGCCGCCAAGTGGATCCCGGTCAAGGCCGGTGGCAACCTCGCGCCGATCGACGTCGACCAGACCCTGATCGGGCAGGTCACCCGCGACGACGGCACCCAGCAGCTCACCCTCGCCGGCTGGCCGCTCTACCACTTCACCGGCGACAGCGAACCGGCCGACACCTCCGGCCAGGGCCTCGACCAGGCGTGGTACCCGATCGCGCCGGACGGCAGGAAGATCACCTTGACCCAGGACGAGTGGAGGCAAAATGCGTTCGGCGTCTGAGCTTGCCGGGCTGGAGTTCGAGCCGCCGTCGGTCCTCGACCGCTCCCGGCCCCTGGTCCGGATCCTGTTCGTGCTGGCCACGGTGCTGACCCTGCTCGCGCCGGGGTCGGCCTCGCTCGCGCAGACCAACGCCGTTTCCGACACCGACGCCGTGCTGCTGACCAAGGTCCGCCAGGCAGGCCTGTGGGAAATGCCCTCGGGCATGATGGCGATGGAGAAGGGCAGCCCGATCGTCCAGAAGGTCGGCTTCGCGATCATGATGGACCACGGCCGCCTCGACGTGGCCACCCGCGCGCTGTCGCAGAAGCTGAACTCGCCGGTGCCCGACCAGCCCTCCGCCGAGCAGCTCGGCTGGCTGGCCGAGGAGATGGCCGCGCCGCCGGGGCCCGCCTTCGACCGCGTCTTCGCCAACCGGCTGCGCGCCGCGCACGGCCAGGTGTTCGCCGTGCTCGCGCAGCTGCGTGCCGGCACCCGCAACGACGACGTGCGCGCCTTCGCCACCGTCGGCAACCAGGCCGTGATGCGGCACATGACCATGCTCGAGAGCACCGGGATGGTCGACTACACCGCCCTTCCCGCGCCCGCCGTCTCCACCACGGCGGCGCCCGCCGGGATCCAGCTCGGCCTCGACACGTCCCAGATGGCCGTCGTCGGGGCACTGTTCCTGCTGGTCGGCGGTGGGCTGTTCTACGTGCTCCGCCAGATCAAGGGCAACCGCGGCCGGGCCAGGGCCTCCCGGCCGGCCGCCGCGAGAACCGGGGGTAGCCATGGTTGAGACCTGGCACGACGCGACGATCTTCCTCACCCAGCAGTTCCAGCCGAAGACCGACCCGGCGGCCCGCGGTCTCGCGGCCTTCGCCGCCCGGACGTCGTACGCGGCCGCCATGCTGACGCTCACCTGGGGCGTGCTCACCGCGACCGGCTGGATCCGCTCGGTCACCGGCCGGAAGGGCCTGCGCAGCACGCACATGGTGCTGGCCACCGCGACGATCATCTTCGGCGGCGTCCACGCGCTGGGCTTCACCTACCTGACCATCGACCCGTACAGCTTCGCCTACATGTTCGTCCCGTTCGGCTCCGGCCAGGAGGCCCGCCACCTCGCGGGCATCGTCGGGTTCGAGGTCATGCTGGCCATCTTCCTCACCGCGGGCCTGCAGCGCTTCACCTCCTACCGGCGCTGGCTGTGGCTGCACCGCTGCGCGTACCCGGCGGTCGGGCTGATCGCGATCCACTCCTGGTTCGGCGCCATCGCCAACGGCCACCTCTCGGTCGTCTGGCTGGGCGGCATCACGCTGCTCGTCCCGGCCGTGACGGTGTCGATGCTGCGGTTCATGCCCGCCCGGACGCTGGAACGCATCGGGCTCGTGGAAGAGCAGGTGGTCTGACATGCCGCTCCGCATGCCCGGTGGCGGGCCCCGGATCAGCGTCGACAACGACCGGTGCGAGCTCTACGGCATCTGCGCCATGGAAGCGCCCGACGTGTTCGACCTCGGCCAGGACGGCCGCCTGCGCTTCCGCAAGCGGCTGCTGGACGAAGACACCATCGAACAGGCGAAGATGGCCGCCCGCTGCTGCCCGATGCAGGCGGTCGTGATGAGAGGGGACCTCGATGGCTGACGGCGACCGGATCGTCATCGTCGGCGCGGGCGTCGCCGGGCTGCGTGCCGCGGAACGCCTGCGGGAACTGAACTTCGACGGCGAGATCGTGCTCATCGGCGACGAGGCGCGGCGGCCCTACCACCGGCCGATGATCTCCAAGGCGCTGGTGATGGGGACCGAACGGCCCAGCGACGTGGGCCTTTCGCACTACCTGCCCGACCTCGACGTGCACTGGCGGCTCGGCGCGCGGGTGACGCACCTGGACACCGTCGAGCGGGTCGTACACCTGCCCGGCGGCGAATCCCTCTGGTACGACGGCCTGATCGCCGCGACCGGCGTCTACCCGCGGCACCTGCCCGGTGCGCCGCGGCACGACCCGCGGGTGCGGATCCTGCGCACGGTCGAGGACTCGATGGCGGTGCGGCGCTGCCTGCACGCCAGCAAGAAGCCGGCGGTGGTGATCGGCGCCGGCCTGATCGGCAACGAGTTCGCCGCGAGCATGCGGCACATCGGCCGGGACGTCACCCTGGTCGGGCACGCGAAGGCGCCGCTGCACCGCTTCGGCGACCGCGTCTCCAGCGGCATCGTCGAGGCACACCACGAGCACCGCGCGAAGCTGGCGATGCGCAGCGAGGTCCGGCACTGGATCAGCACGAAGGACACCGTCGGGCTGCACCTGACGAACAACCAGCTGCTGGTCGCCAGCGTCGTCGTGCTCGCCATCGGCAGCGTCCCGTCGGTGGACTGGATGCGCGGCTCCGGGCTGGACATCAGCGACGGCGTGCTCTGCGACGCCAAGCTGTTCGCCGAGGGCGCGTCCGACGTCGTCGTGGCCGGGGACATCGCGCGCTGGCCCAACCTGCGCTTCGACGACGTCCCGCGGCGGGTCGAGCACTGGATCAACGCCGTCGAGTCGGCCCGGCACGCGGCGGAGAACCTGCTGATGGGGCACTCCAGCGCGCGGCCGTTCACCCCGCTCCCCCGCGCGTGGTCGACGCTGTACGACACGCGGCTGCAGATGTGCGGGATGCCGTCGCTGGCCGAGGACACCGTGTCGCTCGCCGACGGCATCACCGGCTTCATCCGCGACGGGCGGCTCGTCGGCATCTCCTCGTGGGACAAGCCGCGGGCGATGCTCGACTGGATGGCCGAGCTGGACCGCAGGCTCCCCGCGCCCGACTACGTGCCCGAGCCGGAGCCCGCGCCCGCGGCGCCGGAGGTCGAGCCGTCGCTGGCCGCGCTGGCGGCCGACGTGCCGCCGGAGTTCGAGAGCGGCTTCGACCAGCAGGCCTTCGAGCGCGAGTTCGAAAGCGAGTTCGCCAACGACATCCCCACGACGGCCTTCCCGGCGCAGTCGCTGCCCACGACGGCGCTGCCGGCGCAGTCGCTGCCCGCGGGTGCGCTGCCGACGATGGCCATCCCGATGGGGAGGTGAAAGCCGGGGCGGGGCTGCGCGCGGCGGCCTCCGTCCCTTGCCGGTCACCACGCCCCCTCCGCGGCTGGGCGGTGTGGTGGCCGGCCCCAGCGTCCCCCTGCCCGCCTCGCGTCCGTGACAAGCAGCGAGCGCCCGGCGGGCCGGGAGAAGGTCATCCCGAGGGAACCCGACGCCCCCGGGGTGACCTTCTTCCGGCGCACCGGGCGGGGGCCCGGGGCCGAACGCCGCGGCGGGTCCGCCCGCCGGGGCGGGCGGGCCGTGGGGTGGCCCGGCGGAAGGGTATGCCGCCGGGGAACGCCACGGTCCGCGGTCGGGGTTGCACCGGTGCACGGCCGTCCCGGGGGAACGGGAACCCCCGGGACGGTCTTCACCGCGACTCCGTGCTGCCCCAGCACTTGGTGGAGCACCACGGCACGGCGCTCGGCCTCCGCTGGTTCCCGGTTCCGGCGCAGCTGCTGGACGTCCGCCTGCCGTGGCACGCCCGACCCTCCGCTGACCGTGATGCCCTGCCAGACACGCGTGAGGCCCCGCTGGTCACGTGTGATGCCCCGCCAGACACGCGATGCCCCACGCCCCAAGGCGGCCTTGGGTGCGCTCAACGCACCGAAGGCCACATTGGGGCGCTCGGCGACCCGTCCGGTGTGGCACGATTCCCCCGTGAGCAGTTCCTCCCCCTCGGCGCAGTACCTGCGCGACCTCGCGCTGCTGCGCCGGGTCCGGGACCGGATCGACCGGGAATACGCCCAGCCCCTCGACGTCGAGGCGCTGGCGCGGGGCGTGAACATGTCCGCCGGGCATCTCAGCCGGCAGTTCCGGAAGGCCTACGGAGAGTCACCGTATTCCTACCTCATGACCCGCCGGATCGAACGGGCGATGGCGCTGCTGCGGCAGGGGGAACTGAGCGTCACCGAGGTCTGCTTCACCGTCGGGTTCTCGTCGCTGGGTACCTTCAGCACCCGGTTCGCCGAGCTGGTGGGCATGCCGCCGAGCGTCTACCGCGAGCAGCAGGCCGCGGCGACCGTCGGGATGCCGCCGTGCGTGGCCAAGCAGGTCACCAGGCCGATCAGGAATCGAGAAGCGCGACCGGGGGCGCACACATAGTGTGACGGCCATGGACGTCACCATTCACTCGAGCTTCCTGCCGCACACCGACCCGGAAGCGTCGCTCGCCTTCTACCGCGACCTGCTCGGCTTCGAGGTCCGCCAGAACGTCAAGTACGGCGACATGCAGTGGATCACCATCGGCCCGCCGAACCAGCCCGACACCGCGATCGTGCTGCAGCCGGTGGCCGCCTACCCCGGCCTCACCGACGACGAGCGCCGCGCGATCAACGAGATGATGGCCAAGGGCACCTACGCCGCGGTCAACCTCGCCACCAAGGACCTCGACGCCCTCTTCGCCAAGCTGCGGGACGGCGGCGCCGAGGTCGTGCAGGAGCCGGTCGACCAGCCCTACGGCATCCGCGACTGCTCCTTCCGCGACCCCGCCGGCAACCTGCTGCGCATCCAGGAGCTGCGCTGACCACGGAGGCGCCCGGCACGGGCGCGCCACCGAAAGGGGAACCGGGATGTGCCTGAGCCTGAGCATCGCCGCGCGGGAACACCTGCGGGAACTGACGCTGCTGCGCCGGATCCGCGACCGCATCGACCGCGAGCACGCCCAGCCGCTCGACGTCGAAGCGCTCGCCCGCAGCATCGACCTGCCGGTCGCGCAGTTCGTCCGCCGGTTCCGGGAGGCCTACGGGCACACCCCGGCAGGCTACCGGCGGGCGGTCGAAGCGGTCAGGAATCGAGAAGCCCGGTGCCTGGCGCCGAAAGTAGCGTGACCGCCATGAGCCTGACCATCCACCAGACCTTCCTCAACCACGACGACCACGAGGCCTCGCTGGCCTTCTACCGCGACACCCTCGGCTTCGAGGTGCGCAACGACGTCGAGTACGGCGGCCTGCACTGGCTGACCATCGGCCTGCCCGGCCAGCCGGACACCTCGCTCGTGCTGCAGCCGACCGCGGCCGCCTACGGCGAGCTGTCCGACGACGAACGCCGGACCATCACCGAGCTGATGGCCAAGGGCAGCTTCGCCGCGGTCAACCTGGCCACCGACGACCTGGACGCCACCTTCGAACGGGTACAGGCCGGCGACGCCGAGGTCGTCCAGGAGCCGACGCAGCAGCCGTGGGGCATCCGCGACTGCTCCTTCCGCGACCCCGCGGGCAACCTCGTCCGCATCCAAGAACTGCGCTGAACCAACCGAAAGCTGGAGAACCCCGATGAGCAAGCCCGCCGCCGACAGCCACGACCTGATCCGCGTCCACGGCGCCCGCGTCAACAACCTCAAGGACGTCAGCGTCGAGCTGCCGAAGCGGCGGCTGACCGTGTTCACCGGGGTTTCCGGCTCCGGCAAGAGCTCCCTGGTGTTCAGCACGATCGCCGCGGAGTCGCAGCGGCTGATCAACGAGACCTACAGCACCTTCGTGCAGGGCTTCATGCCGACGCTGGCCCGGCCCGACGTCGACGTCCTCGACGGCCTGACCACCGCGATCATCGTCGACCAGGAACGGATGGGCGCCAACCCGCACTCCACAGTGGGCACGGCGACCGACGCCAACGCGATGCTGCGCATCCTCTTCAGCAGGCTCGGCACCCCGCACATCGGCTCACCGCAGGCGTTTTCGTTCAACGTCGCCTCGATCAGCGGCGCGGGCGCGGTCACCATCGAGAAGGGCGGACGGCAGGTCAAGGAGCGCCGCAGCTTCAGCATCACCGGCGGCATGTGCCCGCGCTGCGAGGGCCGCGGGCGCGTCAACGACATCGACCTGACCGCACTGTACGACGAGAACAAGTCGCTCAACGAAGGCGCGATCACCATCCCCGGCTACAGCATGGAGGGCTGGTACGGCCGCATCTTCCGCGGCTGCGGCTTCTTCGACCCCGACAAGCCGGTCAAGAAGTTCACCAAGAAGCAGCTGAACGACCTGCTGTACAAGGAACCCACGAAGATCAAGGTCGACGGCATCAACCTGACCTACTCGGGGCTGGTGCCGACGATCCAGAAGTCCATGCTGTCCAAGGACGTCGACTCGCTGCAGCCGCACATCCGGGCGTTCGTCGAGCGCGCGGTGACGTTCCAGACGTGCCCCGAGTGCGACGGCACGCGGCTGACCGAGCTGGCCCGGTCGTCGAAGATCGAGGGGATCAGCATCGCCGACGCGTGCGCGATGCAGATCAGCGACCTCGCCGCGTGGGTGGCGAAGCTGTCCGAGCCGTCGGTGGCGCCGCTGCTGGACGCGCTGAAGCACACGCTCGACTCGTTCGTCGAGATCGGGCTCGGCTACCTCTCGCTCGACCGTCCATCCGGGACACTTTCGGGCGGGGAAGCCCAGCGCACCAAGATGATCCGGCACCTGGGCTCGTCGCTGACCGACGTCACCTACGTCTTCGACGAGCCGACCATCGGCCTGCACCCGCACGACATCCAGCGCATGAACGACCTGCTCATCCAGTTGCGGGACAAGGGAAACACGGTCCTGGTCGTCGAGCACAAGCCGGAGGCGATCGCGATCGCCGACCACGTCGTCGACCTCGGCCCCGGCGCGGGTTCCGCGGGCGGCGAGGTGGTCTTCGAGGGCACGGTGGCCGGACTGCGCAAGAGCAAGACGCTCACCGGGCGCCATCTGGACGACCGCGCGTCGCTCAAGGAGTCGGTGCGCACGCCGTCGGGTGTCCTGGAAGTGCGCGGGGCCTCGACGCACAACCTGCAGGACGTCGACGTCGACATCCCGCTCGGCGTGCTGGTCGTGGTGACCGGGGTCGCGGGCTCGGGCAAGAGCTCGCTGATCCACGGGTCGGTGGCCGGGCGCGAGGGCGTGGTCGCGATCGACCAGACGGGCATCCGCGGTTCGCGGCGGAGCAACCCCGCGACGTACACGGGCCTGCTGGAGCCGATCCGCAAGGCGTTCGCCAAGGCCAACGGCGTGAAACCGGCGTTGTTCAGCGCCAACTCCGAGGGCGCCTGCCCCAACTGCAACGGCGCCGGGGTCGTCTACACCGACCTCGGGATCATGGCCGGCACGGCGACGCCGTGCGAGGTGTGCGACGGCAAGCGGTTCTCGGCGGAGGTGCTGGAGTACAAGTTCGGCGGCCGCGACATCAGCGAGGTGCTCGCGATGTCCGTGACGGAGGCCGAGGCGTTCTTCGGCGACGGCGAGGCGAAAACCCCGGCGGCACACAAGATCTTGACGCACCTGTCCGACGTCGGGCTGGGTTACCTGACGCTGGGCCAGCCGCTGACGACGCTGTCCGGCGGCGAGCGCCAGCGCATCAAGCTGGCGACGCGCATGGGCGAGCAGGGCGGGGTGTACGTCCTCGACGAGCCGACGGCGGGCCTGCACCTTGCCGACGTCGAGCAGCTGCTGGGCCTGCTGGACCGGCTGGTCGACGCGGGCAAGTCGGTGATCGTGATCGAACACCACCAGGCGGTGATGGCCCACGCGGACTGGATCATCGACCTCGGCCCCGGCGCCGGCCACGACGGCGGCCGGATCGTCTTCGAGGGCACGCCCGCGAAGCTGGTGAAGTCCCGCAAGACCCTGACGGGCAAGCACCTCGCGGAGTACGTCGGGGCCTGATGCCCGTGCCGGCCGCGCATACCAGCGCGGCCGGTAGGGCCGGCCCCGCGTTTGGGTGGTCTGCCGCGGCTTGCCGTGAGCGGGCTGAAAGGGACGTTCGTCTCACCTGGTGCAGCGAAAGGGACTTTCGTCGCATCGGATGCCAGGAAAGCGCCTTTCAGCTCACGCTCACGCCACATCGGGCCGCGCATACCAGCGCGGCCGGTAGGGCTGGCCCCCGGAAACCGCCTCGGGCGCGCAGGATTCCGGCGGCACCCCCGGTCGCGAAGACTCGGGGGCGTGACCACCACAGAGAACCGCGCCGGGAGTGACTTCGCCCGGCTGAGCCACCGCATTGCCGCCGCCGGGCTGATGGAGCGCCGTCCCGGCTACTACACCGCCCGGATCGCCCTCGTCACCGCGTTGTTCGCCGGCGGCTGGGTGGCCTTCGCGCTGCTGGGGAATTCGTGGTGGCAGCTCGCCGTCGCGGCGTTCATGGCCGTGATGTTCGGCCAGATCGCGTTGCTGTCCCACGATGTCGCGCACAAGCAGGTCTTCCGCCGCCGCCGTCCGGCCGAGATCGCCGGGATGCTCGCGGGCAACCTCGGGATCGGGATGAGCTACGGCTGGTGGATGGACAAGCACACCCGCCACCACGCCAACCCGAACCACGAAGAGCTGGATCCCGACGTCGACCCGGACATCCTGGTGTGGTCGAAGGACCAGGCCCGCGCCAGCCGCGGCGTCCCGCGGTTCATCGGGCGGTACCAGGCGTTCCTGTTCTTCCCGCTGCTCACCCTCGAAGGCCTGAACCTGCACTGGTCGGGCATCCGCGCGGTGCGGCGGCCGGGGCTGCGCCGCCGTGGCCTCGAAGCCACGCTGCTCGCCGCGCACTTCGTCCTGTACTTCGGCGCGCTGCTGACCGTGCTGAGCCCGGGCATGGCCCTGCTGTTCTTCGCCGTCCACCAAGGACTGTGGGGTGTCTACATGGGATCGATCTTCGCGCCCAACCACAAGGGCATGCCGACCCTGACCGGCCCGGCCGAGCTGGACTTCCTCCGCAAGCAGGTGCTCACGTCGCGCAACGTCCGCGGCGGCGCCCTCACCGACGTCGCGCTCGGCGGCCTCAACTACCAGATCGAGCACCACCTGTTCCCGAGCATGCCGTCGCCGCACCTGCGGCGCGCGCAGCCGATCGTCCAGGCCTACTGCGCCGAGCTGGGCGTGCCCTACCTGCAGACGAGCCTGGCCGAGTCCTACCGGCAGGCGCTCACCCACCTGCACGAAGCTGGGGCGCCTCTCAGGAAGCGTTCGTAGACTCGAACCCATGAGGAAGACGTTCGCGGCCCTGCGGGACCTGCCGGCGGCGTTCGGCGCGAAGGCGGCCGGGACGCGGGCCGAGCGGATCCGCTCCTCGCCGCAGTTCGACGGGAAGGTGTTCCGCAACGCCGCGCCGCGGCACCCGATGACCGCGGCGGCGATGCGGACCATCTTCCGCGAGATGTTCTTCGGCGAGCACCGCGAGCTGCGCAAGCCGGCCGGCGCGGTGCCGCTGGTGGCAGCGGAGCCGGTGCTGTCGGCCGACGGCCTGCACCTGACCTGGTACGGCCACGCGTCGACGCTGGTCGAGCTGGACGGCGCGCGCGTGCTGCTCGACCCGGTGTGGAGCGACCGGGTGTCCCCGGCGGCGTTCGCCGGGCCGCGGCGGCTGCACGCGCCGCCGGTGCCGCTGTCCGGCCTCGGCCGGATCGACGCGGTGGTGATCTCCCACGACCACTACGACCACCTGGACCTGGCGACGGTCCGCGCGCTGGTGACCGCGTCGGACGCGCCGTTCCTGGTGCCGCTCGGGGTCGGCGCGCACCTGGAACGCTGGCGCGTCCCCGCCGCCCGGATCATCGAGCTGGACTGGCACGAAGAGGCGACGGTGGCGGGCGTCCGGTTCGTGGCGACCCCGGCCCAGCACTTCTCCGGCCGCGGCATCACCAACGACGACACGCTGTGGACGTCCTGGGCACTGCTGGGCACGGACCACCGGGTCTACTACAGCGGCGACACGGGGTACTTCCCCGGATTCGCGCGGATCGGCGCGGACTTCGGGCCGTTCGACGTGGCCCTGATCCAGGTCGGCGCGTACGCCCCGCACTGGCCGGACATCCACATGACGCCGGAGGAAGGCGTCGCGGCCGGCCTCGACGTGCGGGCGAAGCTGCTGGTTCCGGTGCACTGGGCGACGTTCCAGCTGGCGATGCACCCGTGGGGCGAGCCGGCGGACCGGGTGTGGCGCGAGGCGAAGGCGGCGGACCTCCCGGTGGCGATCCCCCGCCCGGGTGAACGCGTCGACGTGAGCGCCCCACCCCCGGTCGACGGCTGGTGGCAGACCCTGTGATTCCCACGCCGACACGCGTGATCCCCGGGTCGACACGGCCCGTCTCCGGCGTGTCGTCCCTTCTGTCACGCGTGTCGGCCCTTCCGTCACGTCGACGAGCCCGGGAGGGCGTGTGAAGCTCAAGCTGGACCTGCACGACATCTACAACCGCGGCGGCGAGATCGACCGGGCGCTGCGCGCGGTCATCGACGAGGCCGTCGCCAAGAAGGCACCGCTGGTCGAGATCATCCCGGGCAAGGGCTCCGGCCAGCTGAAGAAGCACGTCCTGCGGTTCCTCGACCGCAAGGACGTCAAGGCGCTGTACCACCGGGTCGAGAAGGACAAGGACAACTTCGGCCGGGTGTTCGTGCACTTCCGCTGGAAGTGACGCCGCCGGTCTCGCGCAGGACCAGCACCCCGGTGACCGCGATCAGCGCCGCGGTCAGGCCGTGGACGCCGAACGCGGTGGCCGCGGAGCCGTGGTGGGCCAGGACGGTGACCATGTCGCCGAACGGCGCGACGGCCACCAAGAGCAGCACCCACCCCAGCGCGCGGCGATGGCCCGTCACCAGCAGGATGCCCATGGCCAGGCCCATCGCGAGTTCCCGGCTGCCCTTCACGGCCGGGAAGCCGCTGCCGTCGGCGGGCCAGTCCGGCAGGCCCGGGAACGTCGTCCCGAGGGGCAGGACGAAAGGACACCCCGAGGTAGAGGGTGAACAGGACGACGGCGGCGGCCAGGACGGTGGTGAACTTGGTCAGCGACATGGCGGTTCTCCGGTGGTGGTCGAGGACGCGGCCGCGCCGCCCGGGGTGAGGATTTCCATGAGGTGCCCGTCGGGATCGCGGAAGTAGGTGCCCCGGGAGCCTTGCGGCTCGACGCCGGTTCAGCTCCACGGTCATCAGACGCCGATCTGCTCGAAGACGTGCGGGTAGGACACGATGTCGCCGGGGAACTCGGCCGCCACGCGCTGGAACTCCGGGTGGGCGAGCGCCGTCGCGAGGGCCTGGGTCGAGGCCCAGACCGCGACGTTCATCAGCAGCCTGCTGCCTCCCGTCCCCCGGTGCAGCTGCAGGGAGACGAAGCCGGGCTGGGCCCGCATGAACTCGGCCTGCCTGCGGAAGAGGGCGAGGAACGTCTCGGTCCGCTCCTCGGGGACGACGAAGGTGTTGGCCAGGACGACGGGCCCGGTCTCCTCCTTGAACTGCGCGAACATCGGCGTATCGGGGTCAAGGCTCTGCAGCTTGGCCATGGGGGTTCCTTTCACTCGGCGGCGTTTGCCAACGTGTTGGCCAACGTGTTGGCAACACTAGAACCACCGGCGAGGGAATGTCAACACGTTGGCCTACACTTGTGGGCATGACCGAGAACCACCAGGCCGCCCGGCGTTCCGACGCGACCCGCGCCGCGATCCTCGCCGCGGCCCGCGAGCGGTTCGCGGCCGACGGCTACGAGAAGGCCACCATCCGGGCCATCGCCCACGACGCGAAGATCGACCCGTCGATGGTGATGCGCTACTACGGCAACAAGGCGGGCCTGTTCGCGGCGGCCGTCTCGATCGACCCGGGGCTGCCCGGCCTGCCCGTCGAACCACGCGAGGCGATCGGCCACACGCTGGTCCGCCGGTTCCTCACGCTGTGGGAGGAAAACGAGCAGCTCACCGCCCTGATCCGGATCGGCGCGACCGACCCGGCCGCCGCCGAACGCATGCAAGGCGTGCTGCGCGACCAGCTGATCCCCCTGGCCCGCCGGGTGTGCCCCGACCCGGACCAGGCGCCGGCCCGGGCGGCGCTGTGCTCCTCAACCGTGCTGGGACTCGCGCTGACCCGTTACGTGCTGCGGTTTCCGGCAGCCATGGCGCTCGACCGTGAGGAAATCGTGGACTGGCTCGGACCCACCATCCAGCGCTATCTCACTGCGGCCAAGCCGTAACGGCTCAGAAGCGGCTGTCGTGCCGAGCCTGCGCCCAGGCCCGATCCCACGCCGCCGCATGAAGACGGGACAAGACAAACCGGCCCGCGCCGTACAGCCCCGCCAACGCTCCCGTGATCGCGATCCACAGCAGGAGCGCCGCGAAGATGCCGTCGGCCGTCGACGTTGCCGGGGACAGGGGTTCGGCCGCCAGCTCGCCGCGCTGGTCGAGCCAGACCGGGATCCGCGTTCCGGCCGGGCTGCCCGCGTCGGCCAGGACGTCGCCCGTGTGGCGGTTGCCGTGCGTGTCGAACCAGGCCGCGCGGACCGTCGTCTGGTCGGCCGGTGCGCCCGCGCCGTCGGTGCTGTACGGCTGGGCGGGGGCCGTGCCGAGCGAGATGGCCGTGGCCTGGTGGCGGGTTGCGCGTTCCTCGATGGCCCGGGCGCTTTGCGTCGCGTACGTCTGGGACCCGAACGCCGCCGCGAACGGGATCGCCAGCATCGCGCCGGCGATCACCAGGAGCAGCAGGAGCGCCTCGACGCGGTCGCCGGTCCGGGCGAGCGGGTTGCGGCCGGGGTGCAACCGGCGCCGGAACCGGGCGATCCGTCCGCTGGGCCCACGCATGCGCGGCACACTCCTTCCCCGGGAAACCGTCGTCTCGGGTCCAGTGTGCGCGCGGCACCTCGGCTTTCTCTTGCGAATGGGATGCGGCCCACCTGTGAAACCGTGCACAACCACCCGGATGTGCGACCGGCAGTCACAGCCAGTCGTCGGGACGCGGCCACGGCATCAGCGCCGCGAGGGCGTCCTGCGCCGGCTCGGTCACCGCGTACCGGCCGCGGTGGAACAGCAGCGGCCGCGCGTCCGAGGGCGCGCCGAGCGCGGTGACCCGGCCGATCACGACGTAGTGGTCGCCCGCCTCGTGCACGGTCTCCAGCGCGCAGTCGATCCAGGTCAGCGCGCCGTCGAGCAGCGGCGCCCCGGACGGCGCCGGGGTCCAGCCCACGCGGGCGAACTTGTCCTCGCCGCGGGCGCCGAACACCGCGCTGACCTCCTGCTGGTCCTCGGCCAGCACGTTGACCGCGAACTTGCCCGCCGCCGCCAGCACCGGCCAGCTGCGGGACGTGCGTGCCGGGCAGAACAGCACCAGCGGCGGGTCGAGCGACAGCGCCGCGAACGACTGGCAGGCGAACCCGGCCAGGGTGTCGCCGTGCCGTCCGGTGACGACCGTGACGCCCGTGCAGAAGTGCCCGAGGACGCTGCGGAACTCGGCCTGGCCGACCGTCACGGCGGTCATGATCCCGGCGGCCGCGCGCCGACGGAGAAGTCGTGGCCCCACAGGGAAACCGCGGTGCTCTCGCGCGCGATCCAGTTGTCGTCGTCGACCTGGCGGCCTTCGCAGCCGAACTCGACGTCGAAGCCGCCGGGGGTCTTCATGTAGAACGACAGCATCAGGTCGTTGACGTGCCGCCCGAGCGTCGCCGACATCGGGACCTTCCGCCGGATCGCGCGGTCGAGGCACAGGCCGACGTCGTCGGTGTTCTCCACCTCGACCATCAGGTGCACGATCCCGGACGGCGTCGGCATCGGCAGGAACGCCAGGCTGTGGTGCCGCGGGTTGCAGCCGAAGAACCGCAGCCACGCCGGTGGCCCGTCGGCGGGCCGCCCGACCAGCTGCGGCGAGAGCCGCATCGAGTCGCGCAGCCGGAAGCCGAGGACGTCGCGGTAGAACCGCAGCGACGCCTCGTCGTCCTTTGTGGACAGCACGACGTGACCGAGGCCCTGCTCGCCGGTGACGAACTTGTGGCCGTACGGGCTGACCACGCGCCGGTGCTGCAGCGCGACGCCGTGGAACACTTCCTGGGTGTTGCCGGACGGGTCGTCGAAGCTGATCAGCTCGTCGACGCGCCGGTCGGCCAGTTCCTCCGGCGTGCCTTCCTTGTACGGCACCGACGCACTGTCCAAACGCGACCGCAGCTCGGCCAGCTCGCCCGCGTTGGCCACCTCCCAGCCGGTGACGGCCAGCCGGTCCGCGGAACCGGGTGAGATGACCAGCCGGGCCGGGAAGTCGTCCATCCGCAGGTAGAGCGCGTCGGGGTTTTCGCCGTTGCCTTCGACCATGCCGAGCACCTTGAGGCCGTATTCGCGCCACGCGGCCATGTCGGTGGCTTCGATGCGGAGGTAGCCCAGTGACCGGATGCCCATCAGGAACTCCCGAGGAAGTCGAGGGCCAGCCGGTTGAACTCGTCGAACTTCTCCAGCTGGGCCCAGTGCCCGCAGCCGCCGAACACGTGCAGCTGCGCGCGCGGGATGGTTTTCAACGCGACCAAGGCGCCGTCGAGGGGATTGACGCGGTCCTCGCGTCCCCAGACCAGCAGGACACGCTGGCGGAGGCGGTGGACTTCGCGCCAGAGCAGGCCTTCTTCGTAGGTGTCCGGCTGGGCGAACGACATCCCCATCGCCCGCATGGCCGCCAGTGACTCGGGCGTGTTCGCCGCGGCGAAGCGTTCGTCGATCAGCTCGTCGGTGACCAGGGACTGGTCGTGCACCATGATGCGCAGGAACGCTTCCATCCGCTCGCGGCTGGGATGCGCGGCGAACTTACCGAGATTCTTGACGCCTTCGGTGGGATCGGGCGCGAACAGGTTGACGCTCAGCCCGCCCGGTCCCATGAGGACCAGCCGCCCGGCGCGCTTCCCGTGGTTGAGCGCGAACCTGACGGCCGCGCCGCCGCCGAGGGAGTTGCCGACGAAGTGGGCGCGTTCGATGCCGAGCGCGTCCATCAGCCCGGCGACCGCGTCGGCGCTGTGCCGGAAGTACTGCGGGTGCTCGGTCGGCTTGTCCGAGCGGCCGAAGCCGGGCTGGTCGACGGCGATCGTCCGGTAGTGCTTGGCGAACACCGGCAGGTTGCGCCCGAAGTTGCTCCACGCCGACGCGCCCGGCCCGCCGCCGTGCAGCAGGACGACCGTCTCCGCGTGCTCGGCGCCCAACTCGTGGTAGTGCAGCCTAAGACTGCCTGCCTGGACGTACTTTCCTTCCGGGGCCATCAGTACATCGCATTCTCGACGGGGAGCCCGAAGGCCCCGGTGCCGAACATGACGTAGGCGCGCTCGGCGTCGTTGGCCGCGTGGACGCGGCCGGCGTGCGCGTCGCGCCAGAAGCGCTGGATCGGGGTGCCGCGCTGGATCGCGCGGCCGCCGGAGTTCTCGAAGAGCCGGTCGATCGCGGCGATGGCGCGTTCGGTGCCGCGCACCTGGTCGCGCCGGACACGCAGCCGCAGGTCGGCGGGCAGCCGCTGCTCGCGCTTGGCCAGTTCGTACAGCTCTTCGATGTTGCGGGTCAGCTGGAGCCACGCGGCGTCGATTTCGCTGGCCGCCTCGGCGATCCGGACCTTGGCGAACGGGTCCTCTTTGGACTGTTCACCGGCGTAGGCGGCCCGCACGCGCTTGCGCTGGTGCTCCACGTGCGCGTCGTAGGCGCCCTGCGCCATGCCGATGATCGGCGCGGTGATGGTGGTCGGGTGCACCGAGCCGTAGGGCAGCCGGTACAGCGGCCCGGGGTTGACGGCCTGGCCGGGCACCTTGCACTTCGACGTCGCGATGAAGCTCAGCGCCCGGTGCTGCGGCACGAAGACGTCCTCGACGACGATGTCGTTCGACCCGGTGCCGCGCAGGCCGACGGTGTCCCAGACGTCCACGATCGTGTAGTCGGCGATGGGCAGCAGGTAGGTGCAGAAGTCGACCGGCTTGCCGTCCTTGAACGCCGGCCCGCCGAGCAGCACCCACGTGCAGTGGTCACAGCCGGAGGAGAAGCTCCACCGGCCGGACAGCCGGTAACCGCCGTCGACGACCTCGGCCTTGCCCATCGGCGCGTACGACGAGGAGATCCGCACGTCCTGGTCCTCACCCCAGACCTCCTGCTGCGCCTGCGCGTCGAACAACGCCACGTGCCACGGGTGGACGCCGAGGATCGAGGCGACCCAGCCGGTGGACCCGCACGCGCTGGCGATCAGCTTGACCGCGGTGTAGAAGGTCGTCGGGTCGGCTTCGGCACCGCCGTGGAGCTTCGGCTGCAGCAGCTTGAAGAACCCGGTCTCCTGCAGGGCCTTGACGGACTCCTCGGGGACGCGCCGCGCGTCCTCGGTGTCCTGGGCCCGTTCCCGCAGGACCGGCAGGAGGTCCCGGACCCCGGCGATCACCTGCTCGCTCATGCGCGTTCCTCTCTCGTTTCGCTACGCCGCAAGACTAGAACACGTTCTCGTTTTTGTCGAGAACGCCCTGCGCCAGGGCACTGTTGATCCCTGCCCTGCGGCCGGAAAACACGCAGTCGGCCAGCGACAGACCGCTGACGTAGGACCTGGAACAGATTCCCACCGCGGTGCGGCCCGCGGCGTACAGCCCCGGGATCGGCTCCCCCGCCGTGTCCCGCACCGCGCCGGTGTCCTCGTCGACGACCAGGCCGCCGAGGGTCAGCATCGGCGTCGGATAGCCGAGGTTGGGCCGCACCGAGATGTCGATGAGCGAGAACGGCGGCGTTTCGAGCCGCCGCCGGAACTCCGCCGGCTTACCCGCGGGATCCTCCTCGCCGTGATAAGCCTCGACACTCGCGCGCAGGCCCTGCGGGTCGACCCCGGCCCGGCGCGCGACTTCCTCGACCGTCGCGCCGACGACCCGGCCCCGGCGCAGCAGGTACCGCAGCTGCAGCCCCTGGAACCACTGGCTCTGCGCCTTCGTGTCACGCCGCGCTTCCGCCACGATCGGCGCGTCGACCAGCAGCCAGCCCTTGCTCTCGTGGTCCTCGATGAGCTTCTCACCGACGGCGGCGCCGTACCGGGATTCGTCGATGACCCGGCGGCCCGCGGCGTCGACGATGATCCCGCCGAGGAACGCGCTCGGCGGCGTGATGAACCGCCACGCCGAGATGCGTCCCAGCTCGCCGGTCGCCGCCCCGGCCTCGACGCCCATCCGGATGCCCGAGCCGTTGTCGGCCGACGTGCCGAGCGGGAGCCCGCCGCGGTACTTCGGCGCGTGCTCGCGCACCATGTCCCGGTCGGCGATGAACCCGCCCGCGGCGAGCACGACCCCGCGCCGCGCGGAAATCCGCAGCTCACGGCCGTGCGCGCGTTCGAACCGCTCGACCCGGCGGTGCAGTGACTTCCGCAGCGCGGGCACGTAGATCCCGGGCTTCGCGGCATACTGCGCGAAGCGCTGGTGCCGGGCGCGCACCCACGCGGGCGCGTCGCTCAGCGTGTCGCAGACGAGCCCGGTGACGCGGCCGTCGCCGTCGCGGAGCAGCGCCCGCGCGGTGGTCTGCGTCAGCACCCGGATGCCGCGGGCACGCACGGCCGCCTTGAGCCGGGCCATCAGCAGCTTCCCCGACGTGCCAGGCCCCTTGACGCGGTGGCCGCGCGGCGCGGGCTTCGCCGCGTCGCGGAACCCGCCCGCGGCCTCGCTGCCGGAGTAGTACAGGTAGTGGGCGTCGCTGGGATACGACGTCTTGTACGGGCAGAGGCTGCCTTCGAAGGGCACGCCGTTGCCCTCCAGCCAGGTGATCATCTCGCGGCTGCCCTCGCAGAACTGCCGGAGCGTCTTCTCGGAGACGACGTCACCGGTCTCGAGCCGCAGGTAGGCGTACATTGCGTCGACGGAGTCGTCGACACCCGCGTCGAGCTGCTGCCGGGTGCCGCCCCCGGCGTAGACGACACCGCCGCTGACCGCGCTGGCGCCGCCCCCGGCGAAGCGCTCGACAATGACGACGTCGGCGCCCGCGTCGGCCGCCTCCAGGGCGGCGCAGGCGCCGGCCGCCCCGAACCCCACGATGACCACGTCCGCGACGAGTGCGTCCATGGTCGTTACCCTAGAACTGAAACACGTTCTCGTCTATGGTGACCGAAGCGGCTCCCAACTGGGTACTCATTTCGTGGAACACGTTGCAAGTGAGGTGGCATGACGGAGCAGTTCGACGTCGTCGTGGTCGGCAGCGGCGCCGCCGGGATGACCGCCGCGCTGGCCGCGGCCCACCACGGCCTGAGCGTCGTCGTGTGCGAGAAGGCCGCCTGCTTCGGCGGCTCGACCGCGCGGTCCGGCGGCGGGGTCTGGCTGCCCGGCAACCACGCGCTGCGGGCCGCCGGGATCGACGAACCACCCGAACGGGCGCGTGAGTACCTCGCCGCGATCGTCGGCGACGTCGTCCCCGCGAGCCGGCGCGACACGTTCCTCGCCCACGGCCCCGAGGTGCTGAAGTTCGTCTGCGACCACACCCCGCTGCGGTTCCGCTGGGTCCGCGGCTACAGCGACTACCACCCCGAGGCCCCCGGCGGGCGGCCCGGCGGCCGGTCGGTCGAGCCGGTCGCCCTCGACGGCAGGCTGCTCGGCGCCGAGCTGGCCCACCTCGAACCGCCGTACAGCGCTCCCCCGCTCGGCGTGCCGATCACCCAGGCGGACTACCGCTGGCTGAGCCTGCTGGCCCGGCACCCGCGCGGCACCGTCCGGCTGCTGTCCCTGGGCGGGCAGTGGCTGGTGGGACGCGTGCGCGGGCAGCGGCTGCTGAGCATGGGGCAAGCGCTTGCGGCCGGGCTGCGAGTCGGCCTCGCGCGGGCCGGGGTCGAGGTCCGGCTGAACACTCCGCTCCTGGATCTGCAGGTCGAGGGCGACCGCGTCACCGGCGTCGTCACCGCCCAGGGTGTCCTCGGGGCCCGGCGTGGCGTGATCCTCGCCAGCGGCGGGTTCGAGCAGAACCTGGAGATGCGGGAGAAGTACCAGCGCGCGCCGATCGGCACCGACTGGACCGTCGGCGCGGCCGCCAACACCGGCGACGGCATCACCGCGGGCCTCAAGCTCGGCGCGGCACTCGACCTCATGGACGACGCCTGGTGGGGCCCGACCCTGCCGCTCACCGGCGGGCCGTGGTTCGCGCTGGCCGAGCGGTCGCGGCCGGGCTGTCTCATGGTCGACGCGCACGGCAAGCGGTTCGTCAACGAGTCGGCGCCCTACGTCGAGGCCGTCCACGCCATGTACGGCGACGGCGACGGGCCGGGCGAGCACATCCCGACCTGGCTGGTGTTCGACCAGCGCTACCGCGACCGGTACATGTTCACCGGCATCGGGCCGCGCCAGCCGCTGCCGGGCCGCTGGTTCAAGGCCGGGATCGCGGCGAAGTCGTCGACGCTGGCCGGGCTGGCCGCGAAGATCGAGGTGCCCGCCGCCGCCCTCGAAGCCACCGTGACCCGCTTCAACGGCTTCGCGCGCCGGGGCGTCGACGAGGACTTCCACCGCGGGGTCAGCCGGTACGACCACTACTACGGCGACCCGCGGAACAAACCCAACCCCAGCCTCGGCCCGCTGGACAAGGCGCCGTTCTACGCGGTGAAGATCGTGCCGGGCGACCTGGGGACCAAGGGCGGGCTGCGCACCGACGAGCACGCGCGGGTGCTGCGCGAGGACGGCTCGGTGGTGCCCGGGCTGTTCGCCGCGGGCAACGTCAGCGCGGCCGTGATGGGCCGGACCTACGCCGGGCCGGGCGCGACCATCGGCCCGGCCATGGTGTTCGGCTACCTTGCGGCGACGCGGCTGGCGCACGAAGATCGAGGCACCACGGGAGGCGAGCGATGACGCAGGACTCGGTACGCACCATCTACGCCGGTGAGCCACCGACCCGGTTCGCCCGCGGCTGGCACTGCCTCGGCCTTGCCGAGCGGTTCCGCGACGGGAAACCGCACGCCGTCACGGCGTTCGGCACCAAGCTCGTGGTCTTCGCCGACAGCCGCGGCGAGCTGCACGTGCTGGACGGCTACTGCCGGCACATGGGCGGCGACCTCACCCAGGGCACGATCAAGGGCGACGAGGTGGCCTGCCCGTTCCACGACTGGCGCTGGAACGGCAACGGCAAGTGCGTCGCGATCCCTTACGCCAAGCGGGTTCCGCTGCGCGCGCGGACGCGGTCGTGGACGGCGGAGGTGCGCAACGGGCAGCTGCTCGTCTGGCACGACCCGGAGGGCAACCCGCCGCCGCCGGAACTGGCGATCCCGCGGATCGAGGCGGCCGACAGTCCCGAGTGGAGCAACTGGACCTGGGACGAGATCTTCATCGACGGCTCCAACTGCCGCGAGATCATCGACAACGTCGTCGACATGGCGCACTTCTTCTACATCCACTACGCCTATCCGACGTACTTCAAGAACGTCTTCGAGGGCCACATCGCCACGCAGTACCTCAACACCAAGGGCCGCCCGGACATGGGGATGGCGTCGAACTACGGCGGCGAGGACAACCTGCTGCGGTCGGAGGCGTCGTACTTCGGGCCGTCGTACATGATCAACAAGCTGGTGAACTCGTTCCAGGGCTACGAGATCGAGAGCGTGCTCATCAACTGCCACTACCCGGTGACGCCGACGTCGTTCGTGCTCCAGTACGGCATGAAGGTCAAGAAGCTGCCGGGGATCTCCGACGAGCACGCCGACAAGATCGCGGCGAAGCTGGCCCGCGGCATCGGCGCCGGGTTCCTGCAGGACGTGGAGATCTGGAAGCACAAGACGCAGATCGACAACCCGCTGCTGTGCGAAGAGGACGGTCCGGTCTACCAGCTGCGCCGGTGGTACCAGCAGTTCTACGTCGACGCCGCCGACGTCACCGAGGACATGACCCGGCGCTTCGAGTTCGAAGTGGACACCACGAAGGCGAACGAGGCGTGGGCGGCAGAGGTCGCGGAGAACCTGGCCCGGCAGAAGACCGAGGCGGAAGTGTGACCACCGCCGAGCAGACCGAGTTCCTCTCCGGCGGGCTGCGGCCGCACGAGTGCCGCAGCTGCGGGACGTGCGTGCTGGTGAAGAAGAACAGCATCCAGCACACGAGTATTCAGTGGACGACCCGGCCCGCCGACAGCTGCCCGGTGTTCGCCGACGCGGACGTCCCGAGCGCGCTGCTCGACACGTGCCCGAAGCTGGCCGACAGCATCGCCGACGCGGTCCGCGAAGGGACACTGGCGGTGGCCGATGGCTGAGCGGGTCTACACGCTGCGGGTGGCCGACGTCGTCGTCGAGACACCGGACGCGCGCTCGGTCGTCTTCGAGATCCCGCCCGAGCACGCCTCGGCGTTTTCCTATACGGCGGGCCAGTTCCTGACCCTGCGGATTCCCAGCGAGCAGACCGGTTCGGTGGCACGCTGCTACTCGCTGTCGAGTGCGCCGCACGAGAACCGCGTGCAGGTGACGGTCAAGCGGACCGACAGCGGGTACGGGTCGGGCTGGCTCTGCTCTTCGCTGAAGCCGGGGATGACCCTGGACGTCCTGGCGCCTGCCGGGGTGTTCTGCCCGTCCTCTGTGGACGAGGACTTCCTGCTGTTCGCCGGCGGCAGCGGCATCACGCCGGTGATGGCGATCCTCAAGACGGTGCTGGAGCAGGGCTCCGGGCGCGTCGTGCTGGTCTACGCCAACCGCGACGAGCGCTCGGTGATCTTCGCGGGCGAGCTGGCGTCGCTGGCGAAGCGGTACGGGGACCGCCTGGTCGTCATCCACTGGCTGGAGAGCGTCCAGGGCCTGCCGGACGTCGCGCAGCTGCGCGGGCTGGCTTCGGCCTACACCTCGCACGAGGCGTTCCTGTGCGGCCCGGCGCCCTTCATGGCGGCGGCGCGCGAGGCGCTCGGGCAGCTCGGCGTGCCGCGGGAGCGGGTGCACATCGAGAAGTTCACGTCGCTGTCGGGAAATCCGTTCGAGCCGTCCACTGAGGACGAACCGGCGTCCGAGGCCGCGCCCGCGTCGCTGACGGTGGCCCTGGACGGCACGACGCGGACGCTGTCCTGGCCGCGGGGCCGGAAGCTGCTGGACCGGCTGCTGGAGGACGGCATGGACGCGCCGTACTCGTGCCGTGAGGGGCAGTGCAGCGCGTGCGCGTGCCGTCTGCTGTCGGGCGAGGTGAAGATGCTGCACAACGAGGTGCTGGACGCCGAGGACATCGCGGACGGCATCGTGCTGGCCTGCCAGGCGCTGCCGGTCACCGACGAGGTTTCGATCAGCTACGAATAGGAGCCCGCGTGCCCATCAATCCCGACGTCGCGATCGGCGCCGAGATCGGCGAGGTGAGCTTCGCCTGGACGGCGTCGGACGTGCTGCTCTACCACCTGGCGCTGGGCGCGGGGCCGGAGGAGCTGCGGTACACGTACGAGCAGGATCTGGTGGTGCTGCCGACGTTCGCGACGGTGGCGGCCAACCTGCGGGTGTTCGACCCGCCCGCGGTGTCGTTCCCCGGCGTGGAGATCGACCTGGCGAAGGTGCTGCACGGCAAGCAGGAGATCACGCTGCACCGGCCGATCCCGGCGGAGGGCAAGGCGGTGGCGCGGTCGCGCATCGCCGACGTGTACGACAAGGGCAAGGCGGCGGTGGTGGTCCAGGAGGTGGCGGTCACGTCGTCGGCCGGCGATCCACTGTGGACGGCCAGGTCGAGCATCTTCGCCCGCGGCGAAGGCGGCTTCGGCGGGTCGCGTGGTCCTTCGGACCGCATCGACTGGCCGTCCCGGGAACCGGACCTGGTGCTGGAGACACCGACGTTGCCCCAGCAGGCGTTGTTGTACCGGCTGTGCGGCGACCGGAACCCGCTGCACGCGGACCCGCAGTTCGCCCGCGCGGCGGGGTTCGACCGGCCGATCCTGCACGGGCTGTGCACGTACGGGATCGTGGCCCGGATCCTGGTGAACGAGTTCCTCGACGGAGACCCGGGACGAGTGGGGTCGTTCGCGGCGAAGTTCGCCGGGGTGGTGTTCCCGGGCGAGACGTTGCGGACGCGGGTGTGGCACGCGGACGACCGGCTGCTGGTGACGACAACGGCAGCCGAGCGGGACGACGCGCCGGTCCTGGCGGACACGGTGCTGTCCATCCGCTGAACCCCCGGCGGCCGGCCCGCTAACGTAGGCGGGAGGACCTCGGGAGGGACGGGACACGATGCCGGAGTATTTCGTGGTGCGGGGCACGGTCGAGCCGGGCGACCAGCGCGGCCGTGAGCTGGGCTTTCCCACGGCGAACATCGCACTCGGCGACCAGGCGGGCTCACTGGGCGACGGAGTGTGGGCAGGCTGGGCGGGCCGCGAGGACGGCACGCGCATCCCGGCGGCCATCTCGGTCGGCCGCCGCCCGACGTACTACGGCGCGGACGGATACCGCCTCCTGGAGGCCCACCTGCTGGACTTCTCGGGCGACCTGTACGGCGAGACGCTCCTGGTCTGGCTGGGGTCCCACCTGCGTGACCAGGAGAAGTACGCCTCGGCGGAGGACCTGATCACGGCACTGAAGAAGGACATCGCGGCGGCCCGCCAGTGGACGGCGGAGCACCCGGCGGAGGCGTTGCCGGAGCCCGGCGAGAGCCCCCACGGCGAGGTCCGGCGGATCGAAGGCTGACGGGCGGACCGCCTGGTTGGGCGATCTGCCGCGGCTTGTCGTGAGTGGTAATTCGGGTTAGAACCCTCATTGCCACTCACGACCGGCTACCGGAGGCGGTCCCCGGTGGGCTGAAAGGCGCTTTCGTCTCGTGCCGCGCGACGAAAGGGACTTTCGTCGCGCCAGACGCCAGGAAAGTCCCTTTCAGCACACGCGACCGGGAAATCCACGCGGGATGCAGCGAAGGGCACCTTCCTCACGTCACACGTACCGAAGGCGCCCTTCAGCACGCGCCGATCGGAGGCTCCAGGTCCACGGTGTCGCAGGGCCGGGTGCCGCTGCACCGCCCGGAATTGTCGGTGGCCTCCGGTAACGTGAAATCCGGGGGTCCCCCAGGCCGGGGACCTCTCGGGGCCGTGCTCACAGAGCCGAGGCCAGCAGCAGGTAGCCCATCCCCGCCCCCATCGCCGCCCGGCACAACGCCCGCGAAGCCTGGCCGGAGTTCGCCGTCGCCGCGCCGAGGGCTGATCCGGCGCGCCCCGAGTGTCTTGAATGAGTCATTCAGGGCTTGGGATGTCCTGAATGACTCATTCAAGACATCCGGGACTCCGCTGCCGTCACAAAGCCGAGGCCAGCAGCAGGTAGCCCATCCCCGCCCCCATCGCCGCCCGGCACAACGCCCGCGAAGCCTGGCCGGGGTTCGACGTCGCCGTGCCGCGGAGTACCAGCCTGCCCGACCAGGCCGCGTCGAGGACGAAGTAGCCTGCCGCCGTCACTGCCACCAGGGGCAACGCCAGGCGGGCGTCCATTGTGGACATTGTCAGCCATGGTCCGTGGGTGCTCGGGTGGGGCATTGCCGTCACCATGTACAGCATTGCCGCCGACGAGAGGGCGTGGTGGGCGCAGTCCGTCCGGCCGCGGACCCAGGCCGCCGCGAACCAGGCTGCCGTCAGGGCCAGTACTGCCTGCCAGCCCGCCGCCGGGATCGGGCCGCCGACCGGGGATAGCATCGCCACCATCGCCAGCACCAGCAGCAGCTCCGCCAGGTCGCCCTGGCGGACGGCCGCGCCCAGCGTCGCGTAGTCGAGGCGGACCAGGCGCAGCACGCACGGCAACGCCAGTGCCGCGAACACCGCCGTCAGCACCCAGTCCACCAGCTGCACGCGCGGGCCTCACTCTCCGTCGTGGGTGGTGTCTCCACCGTGACACCCACGACCGCCGCGCACCAGCCGTCATTGAGGTGACGCCGTCAGTCACCCGTCAGGACGAGTCCGCTCGTCGGCACGCCGGTGCCCGCCGTGACCAGCACCCGGGACGCGTCGCGCACCTGGTTCACCGCCGTGCCGCGGATCTGGCGGACGGCCTCCGCGATGCCGTTCATGCCGTGGATGTACGCCTCGCCGAGCTGGCCGCCGTGCGGGTTGAGCGGCAGCGCGCCGTCGAGCTCCAGCGTGCCGCCGCCGATGAAGTCCTTCGCCTCGCCGCGCCCGCAGAAGCCCAGCTCTTCCAGCTGCATCAGGACATACGGCGTGAAGTGGTCGTACAGCACCGCGACGTCCACATCGGACGGCCGCAGCCCGGACTGCGCCCACAGCTGCCGCCCCACGACGCCCATCTCCGGCAACGCCGCCAGGTCGTCGCGGTAGTAACTGGTCATCACGTACTGGTCCGGCCCGCTACCCTGCGCCGCCGCGGCGATCACCGCCGGCGGGCGGGCCAGGTCGCGCGCCCGCGAGACGCTCGTGACCACCAGCGCCACCCCGCCGTCGCTCTCCTGGCAGCAGTCGAGCAGGTGCAGGGGTTCGGCCACCCAGCGCGACGCCTGATGCTCCGCCAGGGTGATCGGCCGCCCATGGAACCACGCGTTCGGGTTGGTCGCCGCGTGCTTGCGGTCGATCACCGCGATCCGGCCGAAGTCCTCGCTCGTCGCGCCGTAGTCGTGCAGATAACGCTGTGCCACCATGGCCACCGTCGCGGCCGGGGTCGCGATCCCCATCGGGTAGTGGAACGCGTTGTCCACGCCCGAGGAGTTGACCTGCCCCGCCGCGGCGGACGACACCTGGCCGAAGCGGTGCCCGGACCGCTCGTTGAACGCGCGGTAGGCGACGACGACGTCCGCGACGCCGGTCGCCACCGCCATCGCGGCCTGCTGCACGGTCGCCGCCGCCGCGCCGCCGCCGTAGTGGACGCGGCTGAAGAACTTCAGTTCGGGAATCCCCAGTTCGCGCGCGACGGCGATCTCCGCGTTGCCGTCCATGGTGAACGACACCAGACCGTCCACATCGGACGGCGTGAGACCCGCGTCGGCCAGCGCGTGCGAGATGCACTCCGCGGCCAGCCGCAGTTCGCTGCGCCCGGAGTCCTTCGAGAACTCCGTCGCACCGATCCCGGCGATGGCCGCCCGGCCCGAGAGCGTCACGGCAGCGTCACCTCCACGGTCCCGGCGACGTGCTCGCCGAGACTGTCCACACCGGACACCGAGACGACGACGTCCCGGCCCGAACAGGAAACCACGCGCCCGGTGAACGTCAGCGTGTCGTAGGCGTAGCAGGGCACGCCGAGCCGGATCTTGATCGACCGGATCAGTGCCTCCGGACCGGCCCACTCCGAGACGAACCGCTGCACCAGCCCGGTGTCGGTGAGGATGTTGAGGAAGATGTCCTTGGAGCCACGCGCGACCGCCGAGTCGCGATCGTGGTGCACGTCCTGGAAGTCCCGGGTGGCCAGCGCCGTGCTGACGACGAACGTCGGCGTCGCCTCGATCGTCAGCGGCGGCAGCTCGGTCCCTTCGGCGACGGCGATCATCGGGCCACCTTCCACGCGGGCAGGGTCAGGTCGTCGTCGACGCGGACGAACGCGGCCTCCACCGGCAGTCCGATGTGGACTTCGGCCGGATCCGCGTCCAGCAGTTCGGCCATCACCCGGACCCCTTCCTCCAGCTCGACCAGGGCGACCACGAACGGCAGTTCCTTGCCGGGCACCGGCGGGTGGTGGTGCACGACGTAGGAGTACACCGTGCCGCGGCCGCTCGCGACGACGTAGTCCGGTTTCGTGTCCAGCGCCCCGTCGGGCGGCATCGGCCCGGGCGGGTGCCGCAGCGTCTCGCCCCACCGCTGGATCCGCAGCTCGCCCTGCTTCAGGCCGTCCCAGAAGAACTCGGTGTCGCGGCTGATCACCGGCCGCAGCACCGGCGACGGCGGCGGCTTCGGGGCGGGCGGGCGGAACTTCAGCACCCGGAACATCATCTCCGCGACGGCTTCCTCGCCGACATACCAGGTCATCCGCGTCGTGACGAACCAGCCTTCGCCGAGCGCGGTCCTCTTCGGACCGACGACGCTCTCCAGCCGCGTCCGTGCCTCGACCTGCTCGCCGTGGCGCAGGTAGCGGTGATAGGTCTGCTCGGAATTGGTCGCCACGACCGACGTGAACCCGGCTTCGTCGAGCAGTTCCATCATCAGGCCGAGCGGGTCGTCGGTCCCGCGCGGGACGTTCAGGCCGCCCATGGTCCACACCTGCGCCATCGCGGGCGGCGCGACCAGTCCCTTGTGGACGCTGCGCGCGGCGAACTCCGGATCGGTGTAGACCGGGTTGCGGTCGCCGATGGCCTCGACCCAGTTGTTGATCATGGCCTGGTTGACCGGATCACGCGCCAGGCGCGGCGCGCACTCCCCGCGGGCGGCGATCTCCGCGGCCGCTTCTTCGATCGTCATCGTGGCACCCTCGGCAGTCCCAGGCCGATCGAGGCGATCAGCTCCCGCTGGATTTCGCTGACGCCGCCGCCGAACGTCAGCACGATGTTGCGTTTCGCCGCGATGTCCAGCCATTCCGCGAGTTCCGCGGTGTCCGGATCGGACAGATCGCCGTGGCGGGCGACGACCTCCTCCAGTGCCCGGCCGATCCGCTGGATGGCCTCGGAACCGAACACCTTGGTCGCCGACGCGTCGGCGACCCCCACGGGCGCGCTCGCCGAGGACACCGCGACCTGCCAGTTCAGCAGCTCGTTGACCCGCGTGACGGCCAGCGCGTCGGCCAGCACGGCCCGGACGTCCGGCAGGTCCAGCAGGGCGCGCGCGGCCGCCCAGTCCCGCACGCGGTCGTACAGCCCGCCGATCCGCCCGGCCGGGCCGAGCATGACGCGCTCGTGGTTGAGCTGCGTGGTGATCAGGCGCCATCCTTCGTTTTCCTTGCCCACCAAGCGGTTCGCCGGAACGCGGACGTCCGAATAGTACGTCGCGTTGACATGGTGGGCGCCGTCGCAGGTGATGATCGGCGTCCACGAGTAGCCGGGGTCGCTCGTGTCGGCGATGAGGATCGAGATGCCCTTGTGCCGTGGGGCATCGGGCGCGGTCCGCACGGCCAGCCAGATGTAGTCCGCGTCGTGGCCGCCGGTGGTGAAGATCTTCTGGCCGTTGACGACGTAGGTGTCGCCGTCTCGCACCGCCGTCGTCCGCAGCGCGGCGAGGTCGGTGCCCGCTTCCGGCTCGGTGTAGCCGATCGCGAAGTGGATCTCCCCGGCCAGGATGCGCGGCAGGAAGAAGGCCTTCTGCTCGTCGGTGCCGAACTCCTGCAGCGTCGGCCCGACCGTCTGCAGTGTCACCGACGGCAGCTGGACGTCGGCGCGCGCGGCTTCGTCGACGAACAGGTGCTGCTCGATGCCGCCGAAACCCTGCCCGCCGTACTCGACCGGCCAGCCGACGCCGAGCCGTCCGTCGCGGCCCATCCGCCGGACGATCTCGCGGAACACCGGCCCGTGCCGCTCGCGCCGCATCGCCCGGCGTTCCTCGGGGCTGATCAGCCCGGCGAAGTACTCGCGCAGCTCGGCGCGCAGTTGTCGTTGCGCCGCAGTCAGTTCGACGTGCATTCCGCTCACCCCGCCACTCGTTCGCCGAGCCTGCCGAGCCGGTGCGCGGCGCCACCGAGCGCCCGGCCGAGGTCCTTCACCATCGAGGAATACCGGTGCAGCGGATAGGTTTCGTCCACGCCGACGCCGCCGTGCAGGTGGTGGCAGGTGGCCAGCGCTTCCGGAGCCTGCGAGGCGAACCAGTAGGCGGCGATGTCGAGTTCGGCGTCCGCGTCGAGGCCTGCCGCCAGCCGCCACACCGCGGAGGTCACCGCCAGGTGGACGGTCCGCGCGGCGACGTAGACGTCGGCGACCTGGCCGGCGACCGCCTGGAACGTCGCAAGTGGACGGCCGAACTGGGTCCGCGTGCCGACGTGCTGCACCGTGAGCGCCAGTGCCCCGGCGAGCAGACCGTCGCCGAGCGCGAGGGCCCCGGCCAGGGCGAACCGGTGCAGCACCGCGACGGCCTCCCGGCCGGCCAGCAGGCCGGACTCCTCGACGGCGACGTCCGCCAGGCGCACGGTGCATTCCGGCGTCCCGGCCGAAGTGCGGGTGGGGACGAGCGTGACGCCGTCGGCGTGCGGGTCCACCAGGAACACGGCCGTGCCGTGCGGCGTGGAAACGGGCGTGAGGATCCGGGCTGCCTGCTCCGCGTACGGAACCACGGTCTTGACGCCGTTGAGCAGCCACTTCCCGTCGTGCGCCCGCGCGGTCGCGGCGGGGGCCGTGGTCAGCGGCGCGGACGGTTCGTGCAGTGCCGCGGTCAGCAACGCCTCCCCGGCGGCGACCGGTGGCAGGAGGTCGGCGCGCTGCGCGGGCGTGCCGAGCGTCTCGACCGGCAGGACCCCCAGCGCCAGCGCCGCGTACGCCGGGACGGGCGCGGCAGCACGCCCGGCCTCGGTGAGGACCTGCGCGACCTCCGCGACGCCGAGGCCGTCACCCTCCAGCTCCGGGGGCAACGCGAGGGCGAGCAGGCCCGCCGACGCGAGGGCCTGCCAGGGGTCGTCGCCGGAGCCGAGCACCTTCGCGGAAAGGGCGGCGATCTCGGTCTGCGTATCGTCAAGGCTGAAGTCCACGCCTGTCCTCCGGATCGGGCGCAATAGTGAAACCTGTTCTAGTCTTATCCGGAAAGGGCGGGCACGGCAACCCCCGGAGGAGGAGCGCGATGGCGGCGACGCGGCGGCTGATCACCGTGCCGCCGACCGCCGGCGTCCCCGACCCGGTCCCGCTCGACCTGCCCGGCCGCGGGCGCACGGTGGTCACCGACGTCGGCCCGCGGGACGCGCCCGCGCTCCTGCTGCTGCATTCGGTGGCCTGCACGGGCCTGCTGACCTGGTATCCAGCCCTGGAACACCTGGCGCGCGACCACCGCGTCGTCGTGTTCGACCAGCGGTGGCACGGCCAGGGCATCCGCTCCCCCGAGTTCCGCCTCGAAGACTGCGCCGAGGACGTCACGGCCGTCGCGGACGCCCTCGGGATCGGGCGGTTCGCCGTCGCCGGCTACTCGATGGGCGGGATGGTCGCGCAGCTCGTCGCGCGCACCGAAGGAGAACGTGTTACCGGACTGGTGCTGTGCTCGACCGCGAGCAACTTCCGCCGCGGGCTGCGCCAGAGCGTCGCCCTCGACGTCTTCGGGCGGACGATCCGCCGGCTGCGCGAGCGGGTGCGGGTGCCGGTCGCGCCCGGCGCGCCCCGCGACCGGCTCGAAGACCACCGGTGGGGCCTGCGGGAGTTTCGGTCGACACGGCCGTGGGAGATCGCGGTCGCCGTCGACGAGATCGGCCGGTTCGATTCCACGCCGTGGCTGCACACGCTGCGGCAGCCCACCGCCGTGGTGGTGACCGGCCGGGACCGGTTCATCGCGCCCGAGCACCAGCGATCTTTGGCCCGCCGGATCCCGGGCGCGGCCGCCTTCGAGGTCGCGGCCGGGCACGCCGCCTGCGTGCTGGCCGCCGACCGCTGGGTGCCCGCCCTGCTCGCCGCCGTCCACTCCCTCTGAGGAAGGAACCCACGATGGGACGTTTCAGCCTGCCCGAGCAGAAACCCGACAACCTCGACTCGCCCGTGACGGCCAAGGCCATGAAGTACATGGCGAAGGCGCAGGTGGCGATCTTCCGCCTGACCGGCGGCCGGGTCGGCAGCACCTGGCGGGTCGGCGCCGGTTTCCGCAAGCCGGTCCCAACCCTGCTGCTCGACCACCGCGGCCGGAGGTCCGGGAAGCTGTTCACCACGCCGCTGCTCTACCTGCAGGACGGCGAGGACTTCGTCATCGTCGCTTCGCAGGGCGGCCTGCCGCGGCACCCGCAGTGGTACTTCAACCTGGTGGCGCACCCCGAAACCCGCGTCCACCTCAAGGGCCGCCGGGACGTCCCGGTCACCGCGCGGGTCGCCGGGCCCCCGGAGCGTGCCGAGCTGTGGCCGCGGCTGGTCGAGCTGTACGCCGACTTCGCGAAGTACCAGGCCTGGACCGACCGGGAGATCCCGGTCGTGGTGCTCAGCCCGCGGCCTTGAGCAGCTCCGCCAGCGCGTCCGGCAGCGCGTCGGCCAGCGGCCAGAGGTCCTTGACCAGCTCGCGCGCGCCGATCAGGCCGACGTGCACCTTGCCCGCGTTCGACAGCACGGTGACGTTCAGCCCGGCGCCGTGGAAGACCGGCCCCAGCGGGTAGAGGCCGGTGATCCGCGCGCCGAGGAAGTACAGCGGCATCGGCGGGCCGGGCACGTTGGAGACGACCAGGTTGTGCACCACCGGGTGCCGTTCCGCCAGCCGCAGCGCGGAATACGCGCGCACGGCCAGCCCGAACGCCGTCGCGGCCGAGAACTGCGCCCAGTCCTGCAGCATGTCCGCGTCGATGTCGTAGTGGTGGTCCTTCGACCGCCGGTTGGCCTCGGCGAGGAAGAACACCCGCGCGGCCGGGTCGGCCAGGTGCGTCGGCAGTGACGCGAAGAAGGCCGACACCTTGTTGCTGCCGTGCTCGCGGGCGGTGCGGTCGTGCACCGAGACCGGCACGGTCGCCACCAGCGGGTCCGACGGCAGATCGCCCCGCGCGGCCAGGAACTCGCGCAGCGCACCGGCGACCAGCGCGAGCACGACGTCGTTCACCGTGACCCCGAAGGCGTTCTTGACCTCCTTGATCTCGTCCAGGTCCAGCTGGGCGAAGGCGACGCTGCGGTGCCCGGTGATCGTGCCGTTCAGCGAGGTCCGCGGCGCGGTGAACGGCACCGGCATCCCCTTGCCCTGCAGGGCTTTCCCCAGCCACCGCGGCACCAGGCCGAGCAGGTCGGGCAACAGCCGGGCAAGTTCGGCGGGGCGGCGCGCGAACGTCTCGACGCCGGAGCGCAGCAGCTCCAGCGGCGCGGGCATCGCCGAGTTGTGCGGCTGCTCGATCTCCGGCAGCGGCGCGTCCGGGGCGAGCCCGGCGAGGTAGGTGATGAGGCTGGCGCCGCTCACGCCGTCGACGCTGGCGTGGTGCATCTTCAGCAGGACGGCGATCCGGCCGTCGGCCAGGCCTTCGATGACGTACAGCTGCCACAGCGGGTGCGCGCGGTCCAGCTGCTGCCCGGCGATGTGCGCGCACAGCTCGGCCAGCTCGGCGCGGTCGCCGGGGGCGGGCACGCCGATGCGGTGCACGTGGTGGTCGAGGTCGAACTCCTCGTCCTCGATCCACACGGGATGACCGAGATTCCACAGCGGATTGTGCAGTTTGCGGCGGAATGCCGGGATCATCCGGACGCGTTCGTCGAGCCGGTCCTTGAGCTTGGCGAAGGTGTAGCCGCCGGGAACGGTCGAGCCGTCGAGGGTGAGCAGCCCGCAGATGTGCAGGACCTGCGACGACGTCTCGAGGTACAGGAAGCTCGCGTCGAGGCCGCTCAATCTCTGCATGGCGCCAGGGTAAGCCACTTCCGGCGGGGAGCGCGTCACCCTACTCACCGGTATCATCACGGTGGTGCAGCCGAATTTCCTGATCCGCCGCGCGGTCCAGCTCGGTCTGACGGCCAACGCGCTCCGCCCGCTGCGGGCCCGGTCCACGACGATCCCGGTGTTCTTCGCGGGATGGCTGACCGGCGAGCTGGCGCCCCAGTTCCTGGCGCTGACGGTCGCCGACACGGCGGTCCACCTGGCCCGCCACGGCGTCCGCGACCGGTCGACGCAGGCGGGGCTGGCGATGGCGGCGGCGTCGGCCGCCGGGCTGGCGACGCTGATCCGCACCGGGCACGGCGCCCGCGAAGAGATCGAGTCGGCGCTGACGTCGGCGCTGGGCGAGGACTACGCGTCCGAGCTGGGCCGGTCCGACCTCGGGCTGCCGTGGGGCGAGCTGGCGCTGCCGTTCCGGATGGGCGCCCCGGACGTCCGCGTCGACCGCAACATCGCCTACGCCCCGGGCGGCAAGCGGTTCCTGCTGGACGTCTACCGGCCTGTTGAGCCGGTTTCGGGCGCGCCCGTGCTGCTCCAGGTCCACGGTGGTGCCTGGGTGATCGGCAACAAGGAGGAGCAGGGCCGCCCGCTGATGCGCTACCTGGCCCGCCGCGGCTGGGTGTGCGTGGCGATCAACTACCCGCTCTCGCCTGCCCACCGCTGGCCGGCGCACATCGTGGCGGCGAAGCGGTCACTGGCGTGGATCCGGTCGCACATCGCCTCCTACGGCGGCGACCCGCGGTTCGTGGCGGTGACGGGCGGCTCGGCGGGCGGTCACCTGGCGGCGTTGCTGGCGCTGTCCCAGAACGACCCGGCCCTGCAGCCGGAGTTCGAGGACGCGGACACGAGCGTCCAGGCCTGCGTGCCGCACTACGGGGTGTACGACTTCGCGGCGACCTCGGGGTCCGGCGCGAGCAAGTACCGCCTGGAGAGCCTGATCGCGCGGCGGGTGTTCGCCCCGGACCGCGACCCGGTCAACCACCTCGACGACTACATCGCGGCCTCCCCGCTGGACCGGATTTCCTCGGAGGCACCGCCGTTCTTCGTGATCCACGGCCGCGACGACTCCCTGGTCCCGGTCCGCGAGGCCCGCGAGTTCGTCCGGCGGCTGCGCGAGAAGTCCCGGCAGCCGGTGGCGTACGCGGAGCTGGCGGGGGCGCAGCACGCGTTCGACGTCTTCACGTCGGTGCGCAGCGCGCACGTGGTCCGCGGGGTGGCGCGGTTCCTGGATCACACGTACAACGCCTGGAAAGCGGAGAACCGGTAGTCAGTACACGAGGTCCAGCGGGCTCGCCGCCGGTGGGCCGTCGAGACACCACTCCGCTCCTTCGCGGACGAAGCGGTACCAGCGGCCGTCCCGGCCGTAGCGCAGCTGGAGGTCTCCCTGCGTCAGGCGGTTGCGCCAGGTCTTGGGCGTTCCCGGAAGACCCGCGTCGGCCAGGACCGACTGGGCTTCGGCCAGCGGGCCCGGCCCCGGCTGCCAGCTCTCGCGCAGCGCGGCCAGGCCGCCGCGGCCCGCTTCACGCCAGGCATGGGCCCAGCGGGCCAGGTCGCGCGGGGGCACTCCGGCGGCGGCCGCCAGTGCGGTGACCTCCGCCGCCGGACGTCCGGCGGCGCGGCGGGCCAGGTCCTCCTCGAACGTCAGCTCCGCCGCGTCCGGACCGCCGACCAGCAGGTCCCGCGCCAGGGCGGCCGCGTCCGCGGCGAGGCCGGACAGGGCCGCCGCCGTCCAGCCGGTGCTCGGCGGCGGGTCGAGGTCCAGGACCGCCGGTGGACCGGCCACCCGCGGTGGCGGTGGCACCACCGGGATCTTCTCCGGGCGCCGCGCGTAGGCCGCGCGTGGTGTCACGCCTGCGTCGGCCGCCTTGGGCAGCTTCGGCTTCTCGCCGCGGGCCGGCGACCGGCGGGCCCGCAGTTCGGCCAGCACGTCCGCCCGGGGACGGCCACGCAGCAGGAACAGCGTGAACGGGTCGCGGTCGACCTCATCGGCCACCAGGTAGTACACGGCGGCGACGTGCTTGCACGGGCTCGCCGAGTCCGGGCACGAGCACCGCGGCCGCAGGTCGCCCGGGCCGGGCAGCAGGTCGGCGCCCGCCTCGCGCGCCTGCTCGGCGAGCGCGCCCGGCAGCTCGCCGTCGAGCAGCGCCGCGGCGTGCCCGAGCTGGGTGCCGACCACGCCGAGCAGCGTGTCCCATTCGCCGTCGGTGAAGGTGCGCATGGTGATGGTCACCCGGTACGGCGTGGGACGGCTCCCGCGCACCCGCGCGGTGACCTCGCCCGCGCCGACGTGCAGCTCGCTGACCGTGCCCTTGCGCGCGTAGGTCCGTCCGCGGGGCAGCCGGTTCGGGTCGAGCTTCGCGCGTTGCTCCAGTGCCTCGACCCAGGCACGGCCCCACCAGGTGGTGCCGAAGTTCCGCCTCGGTGGCATCACCCGCTCCCGAGCCGGACGAGGTCGGCGAGCTCGTCGTCGGACAGCTCGGTGATCCAGTCCTCCCCCGCACCGACGATCGATTCGGCGAGCCCCCGTTTCTTTTCGAGCACCTGCGCGATCCGCTCTTCGAGCGTGCCCTCGGCGATCAGCCGGTGCACCTGGACCGGCCGGTCCTGCCCGATGCGGTAGGCGCGGTCGGTGGCCTGGTCCTCGACCGCCGGGTTCCACCAGCGGTCGTAGTGGATCACGTGCGTGGCCCGGGTGAGGTTGAGCCCGACCCCGCCCGCCTTGAGCGACAGCAGGAAGACGGGGACCTCCCCGGCCTGGAACCGGTCGACCATGTCCTGCCGTTTCGAGGGCGAGCTGTCCCCGGAGAGCAGCTGGGTGGGCAGCCCGCGGTCGGCGAGGCGTCGTTCGAGCAGCCGGCAGAGCTGGACGTACTGGCTGAAGACGAGCACGCTCTCCCCCTCGTCGAGGATGACGTCGAGGAGTTCCTCGAAGGCCGCGAGCTTGCCGGACCGCCCGGTGAGTGCCCCGTGCGGCTCCTTGAGGAACTGCGCGGGGTGGTTGCAGATCTGCTTGAGTTCGGTGAGCAGCTGCAGGACCTGGCCGCGCCGCTTGATGCCCTGCGATTCCCGGATCTCGGCGAGGTTTTCCCGCACGACGGCCTCGTAGAGCGTGGTCTGCTCGGCGGTGAGCGGCACGAACCGGTCGGTCTCGGTCTTGCGCGGCAGCTCCGGCGCGATGTCCGGATCGGTCTTGCGCCGCCGCAGCAGGAACGGCCGGACGGTGGCGGCGAGCCGCTCGGTGACGGCCTTGTCGCGGTCGCGTTCGATGGGCCGCGCGACGGTCCGGCGGAAGCGATCGAGCGGGCCGAGCAGCCCGGGGGTGGTCCAGTCCACAATGGACCACAGCTCGGTGAGCCGGTTCTCCACGGGGGTACCGGTCAGGGCGACTTTCGCCCGGGCGGGGATCTTGCGCAGTTCCTTGGCGGTGGCGGAGAGCGGATTCTTGACGTGCTGCGCCTCGTCGGCGGCGACCAGGCCCCAGTCCACTTCGGACAGGGTTTCGCGGTCCCGCCGGAGGACACCGTAGGTGGCGAGGACGACCTCGTCCGGGGCCAGGTCGTCGAGGTGACGGCCGCCGCCGTGGAACCGGCGGACCGGGATGTGCGGGGCGAAGCGGGCGAACTCGCGTTCCCAGTTGCCGAGGAGGGAGGTTGGGCAGAGGACCAGGGTGGGTCCGCCGCCGGTGGAGGTGGGTTCGCTGCCGGAGAGCTGCGGGGGTGCCCCGGCCTCGCCACCGGAAGACTGCGGCGGTACCCCAGCCGCCCGAACCTCGCCACCGGAAGACTGCCGCGGTGCCCCAGCCGCCCGAACCTCGCCACCGGCCAGTGCGGAGCCGGTCGGCGCGGGCCCGGGTTTGCCGTCAATGAGCTGCAGCGGTGGCCCCGCCGCCCGAAGCTCGTCGCCCGCGAGCGGCGGGCCGGTAAGCGCGGGCTCGCTGCCCGCAAGCGCAACCGGCCCCGCGGCCTCGCCGGGCTGGCCCGGTGCGTGACGGTGCAGGTGCAGGGCGATCAGCTGGATCGTCTTGCCCAGCCCCATGTCGTCGGCCAGGCACGCACCCAAACCCAGCCCCGTCATCGTCGCCAGCCAGGACAACCCCGCCTGCTGGTACGGCCGCAACGTCGCGTGCAGGCCCGGTGGTGGGTTCACCGCGGACTCCGCGCGGGTGCGGATGCGCTCGGCCAGCCCGCCCAGGGCCGGTGGGGCCGCGAACTCGACGCGCTCGCCGTCGACCTCCAGCTCGCCCGTGAGCGCCGCCGCCAGTGCCTCGCCTGCCTCGAGCTTCCGTGTTCTGCCGCGCACCTTCGCCAGCAGCTGCGGGTCCACGCGGACCCACTGGCCGCGCAGCCGGACCAGGGGGCGCTTGGCCTCCGCCAGTGCCGCCACCTCGGCCTCGGTCAGCTGCTCGCCGCCCAGGCTGAGCTGCCAGCGGAACTCCAGCAGGTCGCGCAGCGCGAACTCCGCCTCCGCCACGCTCGCCGGTGCCTGCGTCGCGCTCGCCCGTGCCTTGACCTCGCCCGCGAACAACCCCTTCGACCACAGCACTTCGATGCCCGCGCCGCCCAGCTCGCGGGCGCCGTCGGTGAGCAGGTCGACGACCTCCTCGTCCGACAGTGGCAGCTCCGCGGGTGCCGGTTCGGCCAGCACCCGGCCCAGCGGTGCCCACGCCCGCGCGCCGCGGCGCAGGCCGAGCAGTAGCTGCGTCTCCACCTGGTCGCCGAGCCGGTTCAGCACCGCGTCCGGTGCGTCCCACAGCGTGGCCGCCTCCACCACCAGGCTCGGCTCCGCCATGCTCCGCACCGCCAGCACGCCGGCGAACGAGTCGTCGTCGCGGCCCTCGACGCGCAGGAGCACCTGGACGCCCCGCGGTTCGCGGGCCTCCAGCTCGGCGAGCCAGGCGGCGCCGTCCGGGCCCAGCAGCGCCGGTTCGCGGGCCGCGAACGCCGGATCGTCCAGCCCGACCGGCGCCGCCGGGCTGCGCACCAGCAGGTCCGCCGTCGCGTCCCAGAGCGCGCGCACCAGGGAGTCCGGCGAGTGCAGGCGGATGCGTTTCAGCCCCGTCAGCGGCAGCGCGTACGCCTCCGGTGGCAACGCACCGGCCAGCCCGCGCAGCAGCTCTTCGTCGGCCGCGTCGAGCGGGCCGATCCGCCAAGCCGCCGCCCCGGCCGGGGAGACGGCGGGCCGCAACCGGCCGCGCGCCACGAGGTTGACCCCGGCGTTGACCGCGGCCGACCACGCCGCGACCGCCGGGCTCGCCTCCTCCCCCACCGCCAGCAGCCGGGGCAGGGCGCGTTCCAGCGGGACGAGCTCCGCGGCCACCTTCGTCCGGGCGAACTTCGCGCCGCGGGGCAGCACGAGCTCGATCGTGGTCCCGCCGGCCACGTCCTCGCCCCACAACGCCAGCACACCGTCCCGCGGGGGATCCGCGGGAAGGTAGGTGGCCTGGGTGTCTGCGCTGAACTCCACGACAGCCACGCTAGAACACGACCCCGACAGTTTTGCCCCCGGCGGCACGAACGGTCCTTTCGCACCGTTGCACGACGCAACCCACCGTGCGGCGAAGGGCATCATGCGTGATCAGAGGGGCATCACTCGTGATCAGGGAGGCATCACGCGTGATCGGAGGGGCATCAGCCGCGGGGCAGGCCGAGCAGGCGTTCTGCCGTCAACGAGCGCAGGACCTGCGTCGTGCCGCCCGCGATCGACAGGCAGCGAGTCAGCAGGAACTCGTGCTGTGCCGGGCCGTCCGCGCGCAGCGCGCCCGTTCCGGCCAGCTCCAGCGCGAACTCCGCGACGTCCTGGCGGTGCTGCACCCCGAGGAGTTTCCGCACGCTCGACTCCGCGCCCGGGTCCTGCCCGCCGAGGCGCCGCAGCGCCGCGCGCAGGTCCAGTACCGACCCCGCGACCCCGTCGGCCACCAGCGCGCCGAGCCGGTCCAGCGCGACGTCGTCCAGCGCGGCCGCGTCCACAGTGGACACCAGTGACCGGACGCTCTCGCCCACCGCCGAGCCGCTGCCGATGGCCACCCGCTCGTTGGCCAGCGTCGTGCGGGCCAGCCGCCAGCCGCCGCCCGGCGGGCCCACGACGTCGGCGTCGGGCACGAACACGTCGTCGAGGAACACCTCGTTGAACACGGCTTCGCCGGTGATCTCGCGCAGCGGCCGCGTGGTGATGCCCTCGGCGCGCATGTCGACCAGGAAGTACGTGATGCCCTTGTGCTTTGGCACGTCCGGATCGGTGCGGGCCAGGCAGATACCCCAGTCGGCTTCGCGAGCCAGCGACGTCCACACCTTCTGCCCCGACAGCCGCCACCCGCCGTCGACGCGCCGAGCCGCCGTCCGCAGCGCGGCCAGGTCGGAGCCGGCGCCGGGCTCGCTGAACAGCTGGCACCACGTGATCTCGCCACGCAGGGTCGGGCGGGCGAACCGGGCGCGCTGCTCGTCGTTGCCGTGTTCGAGGATCGTCGGCACCGCCCACGCGCCGATCACCAGGTCGGGACGGCGGATCCCGGCGGCCGCCAGCGCCGCGTCGATCCGCAGCTGCGCCGCGGCGCCGGCGCCCCGGCCGTAGGGCGGCGGCCAGTGCGGGGTCAGCAGTCCCGCCTCGGCCAGCGCGGCGCGTTGCGACTCCGTGGGCAGCGCGGCGATCCGCGCGACCTCCTCCCGCAGGGCGGGGTCGTCGCCGACGTCGACGCTCAGCGTGCGCTCGGTGCCCGACAGCGCCAGCGAAGCCGCCTGCCGCCGCCACGCGCCGCCGAGCCACTGCCGCAGGGCCACCGCCCGGCGCAGGTAGAGGTGGGCGTCGTGCTCCCAGGTGAACCCGATCCCGCCGAGCACCTGGATGCAGTCCTTGGCGTTCGCGACGGCGGCGTCGAGGGCGACGACGGCCGCGCTCGCCACCGAAAGCGGGTGCTGCCCGCTCGCCGCCTCCCAGGCCAGCGCTTCGGCCGCTTCGGCGCGGCACAGCATCTCGGCGCACAGGTGCTTGACCGCCTGGAACGCGCCGATCGGCTTGCCGAACTGCTCGCGGACCCTGGCGTGCCCGACGGCGATGTCCAGGCACCGGCGGGCCACCCCGGCGGCTTCGGCGGCGGCCAGCGTCGCGGCCACCGGGGCGACCGGCGGGACGGTCAGGACGTCGCACCGGACCCCGGAGAACCGGATCCGCGCCAGCGGGCGCGAGAAGTCGAACGGCGGCAGCGGCTCGACGCTCACCCCCGGTGTGCCCGGCGCGAGCAGCACATGGCCGCCGTCGGTCGGCACCAGCAGCCAGGTCCCGGCATCGGCGCCGGGCACCGGGCCGGTGACGCCGTCCTCGAGCGACGGCGCGTCGAGCAGCACCGCCAGCGTGGCCTCACCCTCGGCCAGTGCCGGCAGCAGTTCCTTCGCTTCGGGCACGGCGGCGAGCAGGACCCCGCCGAGCGCGGTGCCGAGCACCGGTCCTGGAACGAGTTCTTCGGCGGCCGCGGCGAGCCCGGCGGCGAGGTCGGCCATACTGCCGTCGGCGCCCCCGGCCGCGCCCGGGAGCGCGACGCCGAACAGGCCGAGCGCGGCGAACCCCGCCGGAATCGCCGCGGCGGGCCCGGTTTCGGCGGCGCGGACCGCCTCTCGCGGGTGGTGCGCGGCGGACCAGGCGTGGATCGCCTCGGCCAGCGCGGCCTGTTCCTCGGTGAGCGCGACCGCCATGGGGCCTCCTCGCGGGACGGGACACTACTCGCGAGTGTAGAACGTGTTACAGTTTTTCGGCCAGTGGGTCGGTTGTCGAACGTGCCGCCAGGACAGGTACCCTCTGTCATGAACTGGAACAAGTTCCGAAGGACGGGGGTATGCCGATGCCCGGCAAGACCAAGGCCCGCGGCAACGGCCTGAGCGCGATCGGCGCCGACGAGCTCGGCTCGGCCGCCCAGCGCGACCGGCGGCGGCGGATCATCGACGCCACTCTCGCCCTGGCCTCCAAGGGCGGCTACGACGCCGTGCAGATGCGGGCCGTCGCCGAGAAGGCCGACGTCGCACTCGGCACGCTGTACCGGTACTTCCCGTCGAAGATCCACCTGCTGGTGTCCGGGCTGGCGCGCGAGTTCGAGCGCGCGCAGGAGAAGCTGGAGCGCCAGGCCATCCCGGGCGACACGCCCGCCGAGCGGCTGATGTTCGTGCTCGGCCGCAACACGCGCCTGATGCAGCGCGACCCGCACCTGACCGAGGCGATGGTGCGCGCGTTCATGTTCGCCGACACGTCCGCGGCCGCCGAGGTCGAACAGGTCGGCCGCCTGATGGAGAACATGTTCGCCAAGGCGATGGGCATCGCCGAGCCGACCGAGGCCGACCGCGACATCTTCCACGTGGTCGCGGACGTCTGGATGGCGAACCTGGTGGCCTGGGTGACCCGCCGCGCGTCGGCGGCCGACGTCGCGAACCGCCTCGAGCTGTCGGTACACCTGCTGCTGGACAAGTGACCGCCGGTCAGCGGTGTCGGGTGGCCACCTCCGCCAGCTCGTCGAGCGCCTTGAGCGTCTCGGTTTCCGGCAGCGTCTCCAGCAGGAACGTGTACCGCTCGACGCCGGCCTCGCGGAAGCCGTCGATCACCTTGTCCCGCGTGTCCCCGCCGAAGACCGCGAACTGCACGTCCGCGCGGCCCTGGTCGTTCAGCCACCGGCGCACCCGCTGGACCTCTTCGAACCGCGTGAAGCCGCGCAGCAGCCAGCCGTCGCCGTACTTCGCCAGGCGGTTCAGGGCGGCTTCGCTCTCGCCGCCGATGTAGATCGGCACGTGCGGCCGCTGCACCGGCTTCGGCCAGCTGAAGATCGGGTCCAGGTCGACGTAGCGCCCGTGGAACTCGGCCTCGTCCTGGGTCCAGATCTCCTTGATTGCGGCCAGCTGCTCGTCCATCAGTGCGCCGCGGGTCTTCGGATCGGTGCCGTGGTTGCGCATTTCCTCGCGGTTCCAGCCGACGCCCACGCCGAACAGCACCCGCCCATCGGAGACCAGGTCCAGGGACGCGACCTCCTTGGCCGTGTGGATCAGGTCGCGCTGGGGCAGCAGCGCGATCCCGGTGCCGAGCAGCAGCTCCGACGTCGCGGTGGCCGCCGCGGCGAGTGCCACGAACGGATCGAGCGTGCGGTAGTAGACGCGCGGCAGATCACCGCCGCCCGGGTACGGCGTTTCGCGGCTCACCGGGATGTGCGAGTGCTCGGCCATGAACAGCACGTCGAACCCGCGTTCCTCCAGTGCCGCGCCGAGCACGTCCGGCCGGATGCCCTCGTCGGTCACGAACGTCGAGATCCCGAACTTCATGCCTCCACCACTACCCCCGGCTTGACAAGGGGTGCACCATGGGAGGTATCTCATCACACGTTGAATAGGGGGCCGCCATGGACGTCCAGGACGTCGACTTCGAAGAGCTGTACCAGGGCGTGACGCCGATGGGCCGGAAGATGCCGTGGGACCTGGGCGCACCGCAGCCCGAGGTCAAGGCGCTGGCCGACGCGGGCGAGTTCACCGGGGAGGTACTCGACATCGGCTGCGGTCTCGGCGACAACGCCGTCTACCTCGCCTCGCGCGGCCTGCACGTCACCGGACTGGACGGCGCGCCGTCGGCCGTCGAGCAGGCCCGCGCCCGCGCCGCCGCGCAGGGTGTCGACGTCGAGTTCGCCGTCGCCGACGCGACGAAGCTGGCCGGGTACGAAGGCCGCTTCGACACGGTCCTCGACAGCGCGCTCTACCACTGCCTCACCGAGGAACAGCGGCACGAGTACCTCGCCGCCCTGACCCGCGCGACCCGCCCGGGCGCCCGGCTGCACCTGTTCTGCTTCTCGACGGACGTGCCGAACACGTTCCCGGCACCGCACCTGATCAGCGAGGCCAACCTGCGCGAGACGGTCGGGAAGGCCTGGACCATCGACCGGCTCGAACGGACGCTCTACACGACGGCGTTCACGCGCGAAGAGCTGGAGGAAAGCGCCCGCCAGCTGCTCGACCCGGACGCCGACACCTCCGGCTTCGCCCGCCTCGGCACCGACGCGGACGGCCACGTACTGGTCCCGGTGTGGCGGCTGAAGGCGATCCGCCAATCGAGTTGACCCGCGACGGCGGGGCGTCGACAGTGATCCCTTGTGGACTCCCCCGCTCCGTACCCGTGCCCGTGTTGCGGCCACCGCATGTTCGCCGACCCGCCCGGCAACCACGAGATCTGCCGGGTGTGTTTCTGGGAAGACGACAACATCCAGCTGCGGTGGCCCGACCGGCCCGGCGGCGCGAACAGCCTTTCGCTGATCGACGCCCAGCGCGCCTACGCCGAGCTGGGCGCGATGGAACACCGCTTCACCGGGATCGTCCGCATGGCGGCGCCGGACGAACCGCTCGACGACGGCTGGCGTCCCGTCGACCTCGCCGTGGACGACTTCGAGCCCATGGATGTCTCCGAGGCACCGTGGCCGGCCGACCTGACGTCGCTCTACTGGTGGCGGCCGACCTTCTGGCGCCGGCGCTAGACGTTGCGCCGGTACTGGCCGCCCACCTCGAAGAACGCCTCGGTGATCTGGCCCAGCGAGCACACCCGCGCGGCGTCCATCAGGACCCCGAACAGGTTGCCGCCGCGGGTGGCCGCTTCGCGTAGGGCCTTCAGGGCCTGCTGGGCCTCCTCGTGGTGGCGGCGCTGGAAGTCCGCCAGGCGCTCCAGCTGGGACTGCTTCTCCGCCTCCGTCGCGCGGGCCAGCTCGACCTCGACGTCGTCCTCACCCGCGTTCGGGTTGCGGAACGTGTTGACGCCGATGATCGGCAGTGAACCGTCGTGCTTCTTGCGCTCGTACAGGATCGACTCGTCCTGGATCTTGCCGCGCTGGTAGCCCGTCTCCATCGCGCCGAGGACGCCGCCGCGCTCGCTGATCCGGTCGAACTCGGCCAGGACGGCCTCCTCGACCAGGTCGGTCAGCTCGTCGATGACGAACGAACCCTGCAGCGGGTTCTCGTTCTTCGACAGGCCCCACTCCTTGTTGATGATCATCTGGATGGCCATCGCGCGGCGCACCGACGACTCCGACGGCGTCGTGATCGCCTCGTCGTAGGCGTTGGTGTGCAAGGAGTTCGCGTTGTCGTACAGCGCGCACAGCGCCTGCAGCGTCGTGCGGATGTCGTTGAAGCTCATCTCCTGCGCGTGCAGCGACCGCCCGGACGTCTGGACGTGGTACTTGAGCTTCTGCGACCGCTCGTTCGCGCCGTAGCGCTCGCGCATCGCCACCGCCCAGATCCGGCGCGCGACCCGGCCGAGCACCGAGTACTCCGCGTCCATGCCGTTGGAGAAGAAGAACGACAGGTTCGGCGCGAAGTCGTCGATGTGCATGCCGCGCGCCAGGTACGACTCGACGTAGGTGAAGCCGTTGGACAGCGTGAACGCCAGCTGCGAGATCGGGTTCGCCCCGGCCTCGGCGATGTGGTAGCCGGAGATCGACACCGAGTAGAAGTTGCGGACGCCGTGCTCGATGAACCACTCCTGGATGTCGGCCATCATCCGCAGGCTGAACTCGGTGGAGAAGATGCAGGTGTTCTGGCCCTGGTCCTCCTTGAGGATGTCGGCCTGCACCGTGCCGCGGACGTTGCGCAGCACCCACTCGCGCAGCTCGGCGGCTTCGGCCTCCGACGGCTCGCGGCCGTGCTCGGCCCGGAACGCCTCGATCTTCTGGTCGATCGCGGTGTTGAGGAAGAAGGCCAGGATCGTCGGCGCGGGTCCGTTGATGGTCATCGACACCGACGTGTTCGGCGCGGTCAGGTCGAAGCCGTCGTAGAGGACCTTCATGTCGTCGAGCGTCGCGATCGACACGCCGGACGTGCCGACCTTGCCGTAGATGTCGGGCCGGGTGTCGGGGTCGTGGCCGTAGAGCGTCACCGAGTCGAACGCCGTCGAGAGCCGCTTGGCCTCGGAGTCGGCCGAGAGCAGCTTGAACCGCCGGTTCGTGCGGAAGGCGTCGCCCTCGCCGGCGAACATCCGGGCCGGGTCCTCCCCCTCGCGCTTGAACGGGAAAACGCCTGCGGTGTAGGGGAAGTAGCCGGGCAGGTTCTCCCGGCGCAGGAACGACAGCAGCTCACCGGACTCGGCGTAGCGCGGCAGGGCGACGCGCGGGATCCGGTTGCCCGACAGCGTGTCGCGCCACAGCTGCGTGCGCAGCTCCTTGTCGCGGATCTTCACGACCAGCTCGTCCTGGCGGTACTCCTCGGCCAGCGCGCGGAAGCGTTCGAGCAGCTTTGTCGACTCACCGTCCACATCGGACTCGGCCGCGGCGAGCAGCCCGTCCAGCGCGTCGGTCGAGGCGTCTGCCTTGGCCAGTTCTTCGCGCGCGACGCGCAGGGCGTCGCGCTTGCGCACCGCGGCGACCTGCTGTTCGGTCTTCGCGTGGTAGCCGCGGACGGTCTCGGCGATTTCGGCGAGGTAGCGGACCCGGTTGCCGGGGATGATCGTGCTCGCGTCGGTCGAAACCTTGCCCTCGACCTTCGGCAGCGTGCCGGCCGAGACGGTCAAGCCGCGCTCAGCGAGCATGCCGCGCAGGTGCTGGTACAGCGCGGTGACGCCGTCGTCGTTGAACTTCGCCGCGCTCGTGCCGTAGACCGGCATGTCCTCCGGGCCCTGCGAGAAGGCCTCACGGTTGCGGACCAGCTGGCGGGCGACGTCCCGGCGGGCGTCCTCGGCGCCGCGGCGCTCGAACTTGTTGATCGCGACGACGTCGGCGAAGTCGAGCATGTCGATCTTCTCCAGCTGCGACGCGGCGCCGAACTCCGGCGTCATCACGTACAGCGACTCGTCCACGAAGTCGACGATCCCGGCGTCGCCCTGGCCGATGCCCGGCGTCTCGACGATCACCAGGTCGAACCCGGCGGCCTTGCAGGCCAGGATCGACTCGCGCAGCCCGGCGGGGATCTCCCCCGACGTCGTGCGCGTGGCCAGCGACCGGAAGTAGACCGGGGAGCCGTCCAGGCAGTTCATCCGGATGCGGTCGCCGAGCAGCGCGCCGCCGCCCTTGCGCCGCGACGGGTCGACGGCCAGCACCGCGATCCGCAGCTTGTCCTCCTGGTCGAGGCGGAAGCGGCGGATCAGCTCGTCGGTCAGCGAGGACTTGCCCGAGCCGCCGGTGCCGGTGATGCCCAGTACCGGTACCTCGCGCTTGCCCGCGGCTTCGGTGATGCCGTCCAGCAGGGCGGCGTCCAGCCGGTCGGCCTGCAGCTGGGTGATGACCCGCGACAGCGCGGCGACGTCGCCGGAGAGCACCTTGTCCAGCGCCGGGCCCTCGGCGGCCAGGTCGACGTCGCAGGCCCGGATCATGAAGTTGATCATGCCGGGCAGGCCCATCTCGTAGCCGTCCTCGGGCGAGAAGATGCGGGCGACGCCGCGCGAGTGCAGCAGCTCGATCTCCTCGCGCACGATCACCCCGCCCCCGCCGCCGAAGACCTTGATGTGCCCGGCGCCGCGCTCGCGCAGCAGCTCGACCAGGTAGGAGAAGTACTCGACGTGCCCGCCCTGGTACGCCGAGATGGCGACGCCCTGGACGTCCTCGGCGATGGCCGCGGTGGCGACCTCGTCGACCGACCGGTTGTGGCCGAGGTGGACGACCTCCGCGCCCTGTGACTGCAGGATCCGCCGCATGATGTTGATCGACGCGTCGTGCCCGTCGAACAGGCTCGACGCGGTGACGAACCGGACGGGGTGCACGGGACGGTACAGCTCGCTGGTCATCCTTCCAAAATACTTGGGCTTCCTACTGTTGGAAACCCGACGGAAAGTGATGCAGCTCCCAGGAGGGGGACTGTGACGACCGTCACATGCGAGGAGTGTCCGGTCCCCGGCCGCGGCTGCGACCTCCTCGTGTCAGACCCCGGCACGAGGAGACGGAAAAATGCGCGAGATCGTCTACATGGTCCACACTTCGCTCGACGGCTGCGTCGAAGGCCCCAACGGCGAGTTCGACTGGCCGGTCATGGGCCCGGAGCTGTCCGCCCACTCGCAGGCGCAGAACGAGCGCTGCGGCGAGTTCGCCTACGGGCGGAAGGTCTGGGACATGATGTCCGGCTACTGGCCGAACGCCGAATCGATCTCCGACCACCCGCACGACCTCGCGTTCGCGCCCGTCTGGCGCGAGACGCCGAAGGTCGTGTTCTCGCGGACCCTGGAGAAGGCGGACTGGAACACGCGGGTGTTCGGCGGCGACCTGACCGAGGCCGTGACCGCCCTGAAGGCCGAGGAAGGGAAGGACCTGCTGCTCATGGGCGGCGCGGAGCTGGCCGCCGAGCTGACCGCCCGCGGCCTGATCGACGAGTACCAGGTGATCGTGCACCCGGTCGTCCTCGGCGGCACCAAGCGGCCGTTCGCCGCGGGCACCCCGCGGCTCGGCCTTGAGCTGGTCGAGACCCGCACCTTCGACGGGCGGGCCGTGCTGCTGCGGTTCCGCCGCGCGTGAGCGGCGGGTGCGGCCCGGGGCAACCCGCCCCGGGCCGTCGTCACCGGGCGTTGGCCGCCCGCAGGGCGATCCACTGCCGCATGGCGTACTCGACCAGCGTGATCAGCGTCTGCTTCGTCGACTCGCGGTCCCGGGCGTCGCAGCGGACGATCGGGATGTTCGGGTCGATCGACAGCGCCTCGCGGACGTCGTTGATGTCGTGCTCCAGCACGCCGTCGAACGTGTTGATGCCGACGATGTAGGGCAGGCCCCGGTCCTCGAAGAAGTCGATCGGGGCGAACGAGTCGGCCAGCCGTCGCGTGTCGGCCAGCACGACCGCGCCGATCGCGCCGCGCACCAGGTCGTCCCACATGAACCAGAACCGCTGCTGGCCCGGCGTGCCGAACAGGTACAGGATCAGGTCCGCGTCCAGCGACACCCGGCCGAAGTCCATCGCCACCGTGGTCGTCGACTTGCCCGGCGTGTGATCGAGGTTGTCGACGCCGACACTGGCGTCGGTCATCATCGCCTCGGTGGTCAGCGGCACGATCTCCGACACCGACCCGACGAACGTCGTCTTCCCCGCACCGAAACCGCCGGCCACCACGATCTTGGCGGAAGTCATGGTGGGGGGCGCGGTGTCCCGCGGTGCCTTAAAGCCGACGGAGTCCACTCAAAACCCTTTCCATCAACACCAGATGTGCCTCGGCGCCGTCATTGCCGGTAATCGTCTTGTGCACCGTGACCAGCCCCGCGTCCGCCGCGTCGCTGATCAGCACCCGGGCCACGCCCAGAGGCACCCGCAGGGCCGCCACGATCTCGGCGACCGAACGCGGGGTCCGGCACTCTTCCATGATCGAGATGCATTCGATCTGCTCCGCGGCCACCTCGGGGAAGCCACCGGTGGCAGCGTAGTCCTTCGCGGAGATCAGTGTCTCCAGCTCCAGAGCGTAGTTGGCCCGGGTGCGGCCGCCGGTCAGCGCATACGGCCGCACGATCGCCGTCTGGTCCTCGATCGCGGGCGGCTGTTCGAACACGGCGGGCATGATGAACTCGCCGCTGGGCGGGCCGGGGTCGAACAGCCCGCCCGGCCGGGGACCGTCCGCGTCGGTACTGCCGGGTGGAGAGACTAAAGAGGTCACTCGATCTCCTTGGTCGGCCGACGGCGCGGGCGCCGGCGGTTCCGCGGCCGGGTGCGCACCGGCGGCCGGGGGTGGCGGGGACTCCTTGCTCTTCTTGCGCTTCCGGCGGGCACGGCCGGAATCCAGGGTGAACCCGTTGAGGACGTCGGCGAACGTGCCGTCGTCCCCTGCGTGGGAGGCGGTGCTGGCCGCCTCCGGTGGTTCCCCGAAAGACCCGGACCCCGTGCTCATCGCGACATCATCCCACCGGTTCGCCGATCAGCGACCCCCCAGAGCCCTGAAGCTGGGCGCGCAGCTCGGGGGTGAGGATCTGGCCGACCCGGTCGACGAGCATCGTCATCTCGTAGGCGACCTGGCCGATGTCGCAGTTGGGGGCGGCGAGCACGGCAAGGCACGAGCCGTCGCTGATCGACATCAGCACCATGATCCCCAGTTCCATCTCGACGACGGTCTCGTTGACGGCACCGGCCTCGAAGCAGCGCGCGGCACCCTGGGTGAGGCTGACCAGGCCCGAGGCGACCGCGGCGAGCTGGTCGGCCCGGTCCAGCGGGAGCCGGTTCGACGCGGTCAGCAGCAAGCCGTCCGCCGAGACGACCACGGCGTGCGCCACGCCGGGCACCCGCTCCGCGAAGTCGTTCACCAGCCAGCCGAAGTTGTTCTGCGTCGGCTGCGCGTTACCCGGCGAGGTCATTCACCCTCCATAGTCTCGTGGTTGGTCTCGGCCGCCTGTGCGGTGCGGTGGCGTCCACGCTCGATGCCCTGCTGGAAGCTCCGCAAGCGGCCGCGCACGTCGTGTGCGTCCCGTTGTGGTCGGGGGGCCGTGGCCCCGGTGGGCGGTCCGGCGCTGCCGGGGAGCAGCTGCTCCCCCCGACGGCGCCGGGGCAATCCTGCCGAAGTGAACGTGGAGGGTGTCGACTGGGACACCGCTTGCACGGCACGCCAGCCTTCGTCGGTACCGAAGTTCCACTCGGCGGTGACTTCTTCCTGCCGCGGAGCATCGGCACCGTGCGGCTTCCGCGACGGCAAGGAGGACGGCGGAGCAGCAGGACGTCCGTTGGCGACCGGGAGCTGCCCGGACTCCTGGAAGATCGACGACTGCCCTCGCTGGGGAAGGGTTTCCTGCTGCCGCGGCTGCGGGAGGGGGGCTGGTGGTTCCGGCTGCCGGTTGTCCTGGCTGGTCTGCTGACTCGCGGCCGACGGGGTGGGGGCCTCCGGCTGCTGCGGTTTCTTGGGCTGCGGTTTCTCGGCCTGCTGGTCCTCGGCCTGGGGCGTGGCTGCCTCCGGCTGCGAATCGGCCTGGGAGGACCCCGCAGCCGGTTCCTGAGCCGAACCCGGCTCGGTGGCTTGGGCCTCGCTCGCTTGGCCCGCCACCTGCGGTTGGGTCACGCCCGGCTGCGGGTGGTCCGTCGCTTGCTGCGCACCGACCTCCGGCTGCGCACCAGCGGCTGCCTGGCCGCCCGCGCCCTGCGGCTGAGCGGCCGACTGCCCGCCAGTCACACCCTGCGACTGGCCGGTCGCCTGCTGCGCACCAGCGGTTCCCTGGCCACCCGCGCCCTGCGGCTGAGCGGCCGACTGCCCGGCAGCCGCCACCTGTGGCTGGACCGCACCCGGCCGCTGGGCCGCGCCCTGCGGTGCACCAGCCGATTGCCCGGTGCCCGCCGCCTGTGGCTGACCGGCCGCCTGCCGCGCACCCGTCTCCGCCTGCGCACTGCCCGCACCCTGCTGCACCGCGGCTCCCGGGGCAGGCTGGGAAGCCGTCCCGAACGTTGCCGCCGTACCAGCCGCGGGCTGTCCCGGGGTCACCTCCGGGCGCTTTGCCTTCGCCTGGCGCGCGTGCTGGCGTCCGCGGGTCACGCCGCGCTGGAAGCTGCTCAGGCGCCCTCGCACCTCCGCCGGGTCGCGGACCGGGAGTTCCGGGCGCTCCGGGGCGGGCTCGGGGACCGCTGCCGGGGGTGGCGGGGGGACCGCGCTGCCCGGCATCAGCTGCTCGCCGCGGCGGCGGCGCGGGAGGCCCGCCTCGGTGAACGCCGTCGGCGCGGCCTGGGAACGAGCCTGGACCGTGCGCCAGTTCTCGTCGCTCGCGAAGTCCCAGCTGCGCCGCTCCTGCGGCTCCTCCGCCGGCTCCTCGGCGGACTCGGCCTCGGGCGCCGACGGCTTGTCCTCACGGAACCAGGCCGACAGCATCTCGTCGAAGATCGGGGTCGTCTCCGAGCGGTCCGGTGCCGGGGCGGCAGGCGGGGCCGAGGCCTCCGTCGCCTGCTGCCACCAGTCGCTCAACGTCGTTTCGTTGGCGGAGAACAGGTCCTTGCCCGAAGGCAGGTTGTCCGCCTTCGGCGGCTGCGCGGGCAGCGGCAGCACCGCGGGCACCGGCGGCAGCGTCGGACGCGGGGGCGGCGGGGTGTCCTCGTCCTTCGGGATCGGCGCGAACAGCGCCGTCCCCGAGATCTCCGTGTCCGACGGCGGCCGCACGCCCGACAGGCCCGCCAGGTCGCTCGCCGAAGGCCAGCGCTCCTCGCCCATCGCCGGCTGCGGCGGCACCACCGGCCGGGGCCGGGCACTGCCGTTGACCGGGCGGCGCGGCAGCCGGTGACCCGCCGCGGGGCTGGTCGGGTGCGGCTGGACGGCGCCGATCGGGCCGGTCGCCGGGCCGTCGGTCACCGGCATCACCAGCTCCGGCGGGACGACGACCGTGGCACGCACGCCCACGATGTCCTTGCCGCCGTGCAGCGACACCCCGATGCGGTGCCTGCCTGCCAGCCTGCCGACGACGAACAGGCCCATCCGCCGGGACGTCGCCAGGTCCACCGAGCCCGCCTCGGTCAGCCGGGCGTTCGCCTCGGCGACCTCGGCCTCGTTCATGCCGATGCCCTTGTCGAGGATGTCGATGTGGAGCGAGCCGTCCTCGCCCAGCCGCGACGCCACCGTCACCGACGTCTCCGGCGCGGAGAACGCGGTCGCGTTGTCGAGCAGCTCGGCGACCAGGCGCATCAGGTCGCTGGCCGCGTAGCCGACGACCCGGGCCGGGGGCGGCGGCTGCACCTGCACCCGCTGGTACTGCTCGATCTCCGACACCGCGGCGCGGAGCATGTCGGTGGTGCCGACCGGCTTGCCGGACCGGCGGCCCGGCTCGGCGCCGGAAAGCACCATCAGGTTCTCGTTGTTGCGCCGCATCCGGGTGGCGAGGTGGTCGAGCTGGAACAGCGTCGCCAGCTGGTCGGCGTCCTCCTCGTCCCGCTCCAGCTGCTCGATCAGCTGCAGCTGCCGCTGCACCAGGCTCTGGCTGCGCCGGGACAGGTTGACGAAGACGCTGCCGTAGCCGGTGCGCATCGCGGCCTGCTCGGTGGCCAGCCGCAGCGCCTGGTGGTGCACCTTGTCGAAGGCCCGCGCCACCTCGCCGACCTCGTCGTCGGTGTGCACCGGGACCGGCCGGACGTCGGTGCCCTGCGCACGGCCCTCCTGGATGTTGCGGACCGCCTCCGGCAGCGCGGTCTCGGCGACGTCGAGCGCGCTGCGGCGCAGCACCTTCAGCGAGCGCAGCAGCTGGCGGGTGATGAGGAAGACGACCGCGACGGCGAGCACCATCGCGCCGAACAGCAGCACGGCGAGCAGGCCGGCCCCGCTGCTGGACTCGTCGACCAGCTCCGCCGCGGTCGCCGAGGCCGACGTGCCGAGGCGGTCGGCGACCTGGGCGATCTGCGTGCGCATGGCCGTCGAAGCGGCGGTCCAGTCGGCCGGGGGCAGCGTGCGGAACGCGTCGTCCACGGCGTCGGCAGGCGCGTTGAGCACGGACTCGACCATCCGGGCGCGGCTCTGCGCCTGCGCCCCTTCGGCGATCGCCGCGAAGTCGCGCTGCAGCGTGTCGCCCGCCGCCGAGCGGAAGTCGACCAGCCGGTCGGCAAGCCGCAGCTCGGCGGCGCGCAGGGTGGCCATGTCGCTCGGCGACAGCGCCTTGCGGGCGATGCCGTAGGAAACGAGTGCCTGGCTGACCGACACCTGCTCGCCCGCGACGAGCAGTTCGTGCAGGCCGGCGGGGGTACCGCCGAGGGTGCCGTCGCCGGCGCCCGCGGTGGCCGCGGTGTCGAGGCCGACGAGCGAGGAGATCAGCCCGGAGTACGCGGTGATGGCCTGTGCCGGGTCGAGCTGGCCGCCGTCGACCTGACGGCGCAGGAAGGCGAGGTTGCCGACCTGCGCGGTCGCGGCGCCCGCGGCACCGGCGACGCCGGGCTCGATCGCGGCCGCGCGCTCCTGCGCCGCGGTGAACGGGCCGACCGCGGCGTCGGTCGCCTTGCGGGCCGCGGCCAGCTCGGGGGTGCCGCCGACGGTGCCCTCGGTCAGCTTCGCCGAGGTGACCGTGCGCTCCTGCTGCAACGCCCCGGCGAGCGCGCGCACCTGGCCACCGAGGGCGACGAGGCGGTCGAGCCGCTGGTACTCGCCCGAGCGGCCCACCTGCGCGGCGATCGTCGTGATGCCGAGCACCAGCGCGAGCACGATGGGCACGACGGTGACGGCCGAAAGCTTGACGGGCAGGCTCCAGTCGCGCCAGCGCACGAGCGCCTGCCACGCGGCCTTCCCCTTCGACCGCCGGGGTGCTCGGCCGAGCAGCTCCCCGACGGGCACCTGACCTTCTCCTGCAACGGTCACGTAAGTGACTCCCTGTCCGGCGTCATGGATCCGCGTCGGCGGCGCGGCGTCCCGGCTCGCGGCGGGCGGCCGGACGGTCGTGCCGTCCCTGCGCCGCCGCGTGCCGGGCGCCCTCGCTCGGCCCCGGCCGCCCCGCCGTCCGCGCGCCCGTCGCCGGGCAGGCACCGCCGCCTCGTCGTCCCGTGCCCGGGACTCTGCACGTGCACGTCGCAAGTTGCGTTCTGCACGGGTCGCGAGATCAACTTAATCGGTGCCTATCGATCGCTGCGGTCAGCTGGGCCAAAGAATCGTACCCCCGATGCCCTGCCGGTCAATTGTGTTCCCCGTTCGGGCGCTGACCAGCGAAAATGTCATTTCGAGCCGAGAGCGGGCCCGCGCTTTCGGCCGGGCGGCCCCCAATGAGGGAATCCCGGTTACCGGACGCGTGGCCCACCGACGGGTGGACGTCACCCGGTTAGCCCACCCGGAGCAGCAGTGTCCCTCGGACGATCTACACTCCGTACCCCCGAGGAGTGGGTCAAGCCCCAAGGTATGCCCGATGTTGTGGCTTTCCGTGCTCCCATGCCCCGACCCGGTGATTTCTTTCGGAACATCGCGCTGACCAGTGGATCTTCGCCTACTTCCCCACCCTGAGGGACACCCACAAGCACCATCGCAACCCGGATTCGACTACGCTCCGCGATCACTCTGCCGGGTCATCTGCGCCCATTAGCCCGTTCGCCGCAGTGTCCGCCGAACGCCACAACGTGCCGTCACAATTCTTTTCATCATTCCGGGTGATCTGCCCGTGATCTTCGGCCGAGTTTCGCCGATCCACCCATTCGACGGGAAAACGAATACCATCCGGCCTGGCCGGATGGACCGCCCGGCCGCCTCGCGCAGCACCCGGACGGCGTAGTTACGATGTCGGCTCGCAGACCGCAAGGGCGGCCGGCGCCCCGCCGCGGGCGCCGGGAAACCGCCGCCACGCAGGCACTCTGCCGGAGGCACCATGTACGACGTCGCGCGTCCCGCACCGGGCAACGCCCTCGAGGAAACGGGACAGCTGCCCGTCCTGTTCTCCGGGGATCACCCGTCCGGCGTCCAGCACGGCAGGCCCGCCGCCCGCACCGGCCCCGACTACCGCGCGATCCAGGCCAGTCCCGAGTTCACCGCGCTGCGCCGCCGGTTCCGCGGCTTCGTCTTCCCGATGAGCTTCGCCTTCTTCGCCTGGTACATGACGTACGTGCTGCTGGCCGCCTACGCGCACGACTTCATGAGCCGGAAGGTGATCGGCGAGGTCAACGTCGGCATCGTGCTCGGCATCGGGCAGTTCGCCAGCACCGCGCTGGTCACCTGGCTCTACCTGCGCTACGCGCGCCGCCGGATCGACCCGCGCGTCGCCGAGCTGCGGGCCCGTGCGGGCGAGTCCGGCCGGACGCGCCGGTGACCGCCCTCGCCGCGGGGACGCCCGCCAGCGACCCGATCGTCAACACGGCCGTGTTCGCCCTGTTCGTGGCCATCACGCTGTACGTCGTCTACCGGGCAGGCACCCGGAACTCCTCGACCGCGGACTACTACGCCGCGGGCAGCGCGTTCACCGGCCGCCAGAACGGCATCGCCCTGTCCGGGGACTTCCTGTCGGCGGCGTCCTTCCTCGGGATCGCCGGCGCGATCGCGATCCACGGCTACGACGGGTTCCTGTACTCGATCGGGTTCCTCGTCGCCTGGCTGGTCGACCTGCTGCTCATCGCCGAGCTGCTGCGCAACACCGGCCGGTTCACCATGGGCGACGTCCTGAGCTTCCGGATGAAGCAGCGCCCGGTCCGCGCGGCGGCGGCGACGTCGACGCTGGTCATCTCCTTCTTCTACATGCTGGCGCAGATGGCGGGCGCCGGCGGCCTGGTGGCCCTGCTGCTCAACGTGCACTCCAAGCTCGGCCAGGCGCTGGTGATCGGCGTCGTCGGCCTGGTCATGGTGCTGTACGTGCTGGTCGGCGGGATGAAGGGCACCACGTGGGTGCAGATCATCAAGGCCACCATCCTGCTGCTGTGCGGCGCGCTGCTCACCGTGTTCCTGTTCGGCAAGTTCGGCTTCTCGTTCTCGAACCTGCTCTCCTCGGCGGCCGAGAACAGCCCGCTCGGCGACAAGCTCCTCGAACCGGGCGGCTCCTACGGCAGGAACGACACGACCAAGCTGGACTTCGTGTCGCTGTCGCTGGCCCTGGTGCTGGGCGCGGCGGCGCTGCCGCACGTGCTGATGCGCTTCTACACCGTGCCGGACTCGCGGGAGGCCCGCCGCTCGGTCGTGTGGGCCACGGCGTGCATGTTCGTGTTCTACCTGTGCACGCTGGTGATCGGCTTCGGCGCGGCCGCGCTCGTCGGCGCGGACGAGATCAAGAACGCGCCGGGCGGGGAGAACTCGGCGGCGCCGCTGCTGGCCCTGCACGTCGGCGGGGCGCTGCTGCTGGGTGTCATCGCCGCGGTGGCGTTCGCGACGATCCTCGCGGTGGTGGCCGGGCTGACGATCACCGCGTCCGCGTCGTTCGCCCACGACGTCTACGCGAACATCTTCAAGCACGGGAAGGCCGAGCCGGCCGACGAGGTCCGGGTGGCGCGGCTGACCGCGGTCGTGGTCGGCGTGCTGGCGATCGCCGGCGGCGTGCTGGCCAACGGGCAGAACATCGCGTTCCTGGTGGCGCTGGCGTTCGCGGTGGCCGCGTCGGCGAACCTGTCGACCCTGCTGTACTCGCTGTTCTGGAAGCGGTTCAACACGACGGGCACGCTGTGGGGCATCTACGGCGGCCTGATCGCGTGCCTGGTGCTGGTGCTCTTCTCGCCGGTCGTCTCGGGTGCCCCGGACGCGATCTTCAAGGGCGTCGACTTCGCCTGGTTCCCGCTGAAGAACCCGGGACTGGTGTCGATCCCGTTCTCGTTCCTCTGCGGGTTCGTCGGCACGCTGGTCGGCAAGCCGAAGGCGGACGCGGAGAAGCAGGCCGAGATGGAAGTCCGGTCGCTGACCGGCATCGGCGGCTGATCAGCCCGGCGGCCGGGACCCGGCGCGCAGGCCGTCGAAGATCACGCCGAGCACCCGCTCGCCGTCCTCGGGCGAGCAGTTGCGCACGGCCATGCCCGCGCCGTGGCCGAGACGCAGGACGTCCACGCCGAAGACGTCCTTCCGGATCAGCCCGGCGTCCTGCGCCGTCTCGGTGAGCACGCCGGTCGCCTCGCGGAGCCGTTTCTGGCAGTACCGGAAGGTTTCCGAGCCGGCGTCGATGGACTCCTTGAGGATCGTGGCGAGCTTGTGCCGCTCGACCACCCACTTGACCTGCTCGCGTACCCACGTCTCGAGGGCCTCCCACGGCGGCAGCTGCTCGTGCAGCACGAACGCGCGTTCGGCCAGCACCTCGATCTCGTCGCGGTAGACCGCTTCGAAGAGCTTCTCGCGGGTCGGGAAGTGCCGGTAGAGGGTGCCCGCGCCGACGCCTGCCTTCTTGGCGATGTCGTCCAGCGGCACGTCGGCGCCGTGCGCGGTGAACAGGTCGTTCGCCGCGGCGACGATGCGCTCGTAGTTGCGCCGCGCGTCCGCGCGCATCGGACGTCCCGTGTCGCCGCCCGGCATCCCGGCCTCCTCGCCTCTAACCGGAGAGATTCTCCGAATTCACTTGCGCATCCGGAGACGCTCTCCATATTATCGGATCACAGCCAAGTGGAGAACGTCTCCGCTTCTTCTCTACTCCTTGGGGGAGTATCCCTTGTCGCACTTGACCGTCGACCGTGCGCCCGCACCGGCTCGGCGCAGGCACAGCGGGCTGATCCTGGCGATCATCCTGACCTGCCAGCTCATGCTCATCCTCGACGCGACCGTGATGAACGTCGCACTCCCGCGCATCCAAGCCGACCTCGGCTTCTCGCCCACCGGCCTGTCCTGGGTGATGACGGCCTACAGCCTGGTCTTCGGCGGCCTCCTGCTGCTCGGCGGCCGGGCAGGCGACCTGTTCGGGCGGCGCCGCATGTTCGTCATGGGCACCGCCGTGTTCACTCTCGCGTCCCTGGCAGGCGGCCTCGCCGGCTCGGCAACGCTGCTCATCGCCGCCCGCGTCCTGCAGGGCGTCGGCGCCGCGATGGCGGGCCCGAGCACCCTGGCGCTGGTCACCACCACGTTCACCGAGGCCAAGGCCCGCGTCCGGGCGCTGTCGCTGTTCTCCGCGATGTCCAGCGGCGGGTTCGCGATCGGCCTGATCGTCGGCGGCCTGCTCACCGAGTGGATCTCGTGGCGCGCCGCGCTGTTCATCAACGTGCCGTTCGGCCTGGCGATCGTGCTGCTGGCGCCGCGGTTCGTGCCCGAGCCCGAACGGCGGCACGCGCACCTGGACCTGCCCGGCGCGATCACCGGCACCCTCGGCGTCGGCGCGCTCGTGTTCGCCTTCACGCACGCCGCGTCCGACGGCTGGGGCAACGCGGTGACGCTCGGCGCGCTCGCCGCCGGCCTGGCGCTGCTGGCGGTGTTCGTCGCCATCGAAGCCCGGACCGCGATGCCGCTGGTCCCGCTGCGGCTGTTCGCCGAACGCAACCGCAGCGCGGCCTACGTCAACTTCTTCCTCGGCCCGATGGCGATGATGTCGATGTTCTTCTTCCTGACGCAGTTCATGCAGGACATCGGGCACTTCGCCGCGCTGGCCACCGGGTTCGCGTTCCTCCCGATGGCGGCGCTGATCTTCACCATGAGCCGGCTCGTGCCGCGGCTGCTCGGCCGCTACGGCCCGAAGCCGCTGGCCGTCACCGGCTCGGTGCTGATGGCGAGCGGCGTCGCCTGGCTCAGCCTGCTCACCCCGGCCAGCACGTACTTCCCGGCGTTGCTGGGACCGCTGTTGCTGATGGGACTCGGCGGCGGGCTGGTGTTCGCGCCGCTCAACGTGATCGTCATGGCGACCGTGCCCGCCGAGGACGCGGGCGCGGCGGGCGGCGTGCTGCAGACGATGCAGCAGGTCGGCAGCACGCTCGGCCTGGGCATCCTGATCACGGTGTTCGGCTCGGCGACCCGCTCGTCGACCGCGACCGGCGCTCAGCTCACGGTCGACGGGATGACGGCGGCGTTCGGCACGGCCGCGCTGTTCGCGGCGGGCACGTTCCTGGTGGCGCTGACGTTCCGCCGCGTCACAGCTTCTGCCCGGCCTTGACCCGGTGGGTCACCCGGCGCTCGACGAGGAACGAGACGAACGGGACACAGCCGGCCAGCAGCACGAGCACGGTGCCCTTGATCGACCAGCGGGCCTTGATGGCCAGGTCGATGGTGAGCACGAGGTAGATCATGTAGAGGACACCGTGGATCGGCGAGTAGACAGCCGACGGCGTGGGGTTGCCGAAGCCGTACCGCAGCACCATCACGAAGCACAGGCCGAGCAGGCCGACGCCGGTGACGTAGGCGGCGGTGCGGAACCGGGCCAGGGGGCCGGTGAGCGGCACCGCGGTCTGGGCGGCGCCTTCGGTGCTGGTGGTCATCGGTCGTTCCTCACTCTGCGGCCTGCTGGTCGCGGGCGTTCAGCTCGCGCAGGTAACGGTTGTACGCGGCCAGCTCCTCGTCCTCGTCCGTGGCGTACGCCGGTGCGTCGGGACGGGGACGGGGAGCGGGTACCTCGGCCTTCGGGGCGGGCTCTTCCGGCTGCGCTTCGGCTTTCTCGCGCAGCCGCCGGATCCGCCAGAACATGAAGGCGGGAAAGAGGCCGAACAGCGGCCACTGCAGGACGTAGCCGAGGTTCTGGAAGGTGCCGTTCGCCGAGGTGAAGCGGTCCCACTGCCACCAGGCGAGCCCGCAGCAGACGAGCAGGCTCACCAGGCAGGTCGCGACGATCGCGATCCGGCGCCCCCAGGGGGAACCCGCCGGCGGAGGGGAAGCTGGCACGGCCCCGACGCTAGCACTGCGCGGCTGAGAGATCCCGGCCGACCGTTCCCGGGGTGGCCCGCCTCTCAGGGATGCCCGGACGTCATGAACGAGTCGTTCACCTCGTCTGACGACAGGAAAGAGTCGTTCATGTCATCCGGGCACCGCGTCAGCCCTGCTTGCGCACCGCCTGTGCCGCCTTGGCGTACCCGTCCGCCAGGCCGAACACCTTCTGCGCATACTCCGTCGAGTTGTTGTACGACAGGATTCCGGCCCACCAGCCCGCCGGGCTGGCCATGTCGCGGCCGCCCGCGCAGAGGTAGCGGGCCGCCGCCAGGGCCGCGTCGTCGATCTGCTGGGGGTCGCCGAGGCCGTCGCCGTTGCCGTCGGAGGCCCACTTGCGCCACGTGCCCGGGATGAACTGCATCGGGCCGACCGCCCGGTCGACGCCCGGGTCGCCGTCGAAGCGGCCGCCGTCGGTGTCGCCGATGGCCTGGACTCCCGCCGACCCGTCGAGGGGGACGCCGATGATCGGCTTGGACGGGCGGCCGTCCGCGCCCAGGACCGCGCCGGCGTACTGGCCGTGGTTGGACTCGATGCGGCCGATGCCTGCCAGCGTCGCCCAGGAGATCTTGCAGTTCGGCTGGATCGCGCGCAGCGCCAGCTCGGCGTTGCCGTACGCCTGCAGCGCGCGGGCCGGGACGCCGGTGACCGCCGCGACCTGGCTCGCCCACTGCGAGAGCGTCGCCGGTCCCGTCTCGCGGGGGCGGGCCTGCTGCGGTGCCGTCTGCTGGTCGGCGCCGCCCGCCACCGCGCCGCCTGCCGGGGCGACCGAGCCCGGGCGGACGTCGGCGGCCTTGACCTGCAACGCGGGGATTTCGGTGGTGAGGGGGCTCGCCTCCGGCGTCGACGCGCGGGTGACCAGCCAGATCCCGCCGCCGGCGACCGCCAGCACGGCGAGGACCACGAGCAGCCGGGTGAGCACGGCCACGGCGGGCGGGCGCGGTGCCGGTGCGGCGGGGGCGGCTTGGTCGACGGTGCCGATCCGGTCGTCCTCGGTCTTTCCGGTACTCCTGCGCACGAAACTCCGGTCCTCCGGCGTGGATGTCGACGACTTTTCAACGAGCCCGCGCAGGTTAGCGTTACGCGGGCCGTCGAAATCCTCCCACCACGCCGGTTCACCCGGCCGTGTCGGACGTCAGGCGGACTTCTGCTGGCGCGCGAGCCGCGCCACGCACCACGCCGGGGCGCTGCCGCGGCGCAGGTGCTGCAGGACGGTCATCGGGCCGAGCCTGCGGCTCAGGTCGGACGGCGCGAGCCCGGCCGCCCGGTAGTCGAGGGCCCGCTGGTCGAGCGGGCTGATGCCGGCGTCCCACCACTCCTCGGCCTCGGCGACGCCGCCGACCATCTGCCACCAGCCCGCGGCCGCCGTCAGCAGCTCTTCGGGCACTTCCGGCAGCCGGCGGCGCATCGCGTCGAGGTAGCCGGGGTCGGTCGACTCGACCGGGACGAACCGGGACGGTCCGGACCGGGCACGCTGGCCGGGAATGCCCGCGGCCTGAGGCGGCGCGTCGGCCAGCCACGCGGACGCGATGCGGTCGACCTCCTGCTCCTCCGGGGTCTGCTCGCGCTCGGCGGCCCACTGCCGGATCAACGCGTCCACTCCGGGATCTCCGGTCATCCCTGCCTCCTTGTAGGTCCCCGACGGACAGGCACTCGACGCCTGTCCCACGCGGTGGTGCCGCACGCACCAACCTGCACCTTGCTGAGTGGAAACTGCCTGCGTACCAGGGTTCTCCGAGGGGGATGGCGAACCACCCGATCACGCAATGTGAGCACCGTAGGGCCGAGGTGGTCTCCTTCGCCAGACCCCGTTCGCCACGAATTCGACGACCTGCGCGTTTCCGGCCGCAATCCACCCGGATGGTCGAGTGTCCGGTCCGGATTCCGGGATCGGTGACACTGCGTGATTTACCGTCCGCTAACACGGACGGTAGTGCCCGGAGGTCAGGAGAAGAGCGTCCGGAAGAACGTGACGATCGCTTCGGCGCCGTCCTTGAGCCAGCCGAGCACGCGGTGCACGAAGTCCGCGGACTGGGTGGGCTGGGTGATCAGGAAGAAGAGCACGAGCGCGACCACACCCACGATGAGAATCTTCTTCACGCCGCCCGACATGCGCTTCCTCCCCGGCTCGCCGTCCCCGTCCTGGGAGTGGCCACCCCAATACTCTAGGGAAGGCGTACCCGGAAGACACCTCGATCATCCCCAGGAGCGGCGATGCCCGGCACCGTGCAGGTCGAGCGCGAAGGCGCCGTGACGACGATCACCCTCGACCGGCCTGCCGCGCGCAACGCCGTCGACGGGCCGACCGCGGCGGAGCTGGCGGACGCGTTCCGCGCGTTCGACGCCGACCCGGACGCGGCCGTCGCGGTGCTCACCGGCGCCGGCGGCACGTTCTGCGCGGGCGCGGACCTCAAGGCGATCGGGACCGGACGGATGAACCGGACTCACCCGGACGGGGACGGCCCGATGGGTCCCACCCGGATGACGCTCGGCAAGCCGGTGATCGCGGCGGTGCACGGGCACGCCGTCGCGGGCGGGCTCGAGCTGGCGCTGTGGTGCGACCTGCGGGTCGCCGACGCCACGGCGGTGTTCGGCGTGTTCTGCCGCCGCTGGGGCGTGCCGCTGATCGACGGCGGGACGGTCCGGCTGCCGCGGCTGATCGGCCAGTCCCGCGCGATGGACCTGATCCTCACCGGACGTCCGGTGGCGGCGGCCGAGGCACTGGAGATCGGCCTGGCCAACCGCCTGGTCCCGGCGGGCGAAGCGGTGACGGCGGCACAGGAGCTGGCCCGGCAGCTGGCGGCGTTCCCCCAGGCCTGCCTGCGCGGCGACCGCCTTTCGGCACTCGCGCAGTGGGGAATGCCGGAGGAAGCCGCCCTGGCCGCGGAGTTCACCGCGGCGATGGGAACGGGAGTACTGGCGGCGGAAGCGGTCGACGGCGCGGCCCGCTTCGCGGGCGGCGAAGGCCGCCACGGCAAGTTCACCTGACGCCAGAGGCATGTCGCGTGATTGGAGAGGCATCACGCGTGATTGAAGGGTCGACTCGCGTGATCGGAGGGTCGACTCGCGTGATTGGAGAGTCGACTCGCGTGACTGGAGAGTCGACTCGCGTGATCGGAGAGTCGACACGCGTGACTGGAGGGTCGACTCGCGTGATTGAAGGGTCGACACGCGTGACTGGAGAGTCGACACGACCGGCCTGCCGTGTCGCCCCTTCGATCACGCGTGTCGACCGCTCAATCACGCGTGTCGGCTTCTCGATCACGGGTGATGCCTCTCCGCGCACGGGCGTGACTCGACTGGGGGCTCTTGCGTGTGGCCATACGGCTTCCGGTCGGGCGGCCGATAGGGTCGGCGGATGGACGACGATGTCTCCGGAGTCGTGCTGCGGCCGGTGGCCGAGGGCGATCTCGGGCTGCTGGAGGAGCTGACCAACGATCCCGTCGCCGCCGGGGAGCACCAGTGGTTCGGCTGGCACGATCCCGGCTATCTGCGCCGCCGGTGGCACGAAACCGGGATGCTCACCACCGAGGGCGGCATGCTCGTGCCGACGCTCGGCGGGCGCGTGCTCGGCCTCGTCTCGTGGCACCGCAGCCGCACCGGGCCGACGTCGTTCTGCTGGAACATGGGTCTCGTCCTGATGCCCGAAGCACGCGGGCACGGCTACGGCACCGAAGCGCAGCGCCTGCTCGTCGAATACCTCTTCGCCCACACGCAGCTGAACCGCGTCGAAGCGACGACCGAGGTCGGCAACCGCGCCGAACAACGCTCGCTCGAGAAGGCCGGCTTCACGCGCGAAGGCGTGCTTCGCGGCTACGGCTTCCGAGACGGCGAGTGGCGCGACAGCGTCGTCTACTCGGTCGTGCGCTCCGACCTCGCGAAGACCTAGGCGATCACGCCCGCCGCCCGCAGCGCGCCGAGGTCCGTGACGCCCAGTTCGGCGAGCACGGCTTCGGTGTCGGATCCCTTGGGGCGCGGGGCTTCCGGCGTGTCCGGCGGGGTCCGGCCGAACCGTGGCGCCGGCGCGGGCTGGACCATGCCGCCGATCTCGACGAACGTGCCGCGGGCCGCGTTGTGCGGGTGGGACGGCGCTTCCTCCGGGGAGAGCACCGGCGTGATGCAGGCGTCGGTGCCTTCCGCGCGCGCGACGAGGTCGTCGCGCGTGTGCTTGGCGATCGCCGCGGCGACGATCTCGCGCAGCCGGGGCCACTGCGTCTTGTCGATGTGCAGCGGCAGCTCGGCCGGGTCCAGTTCGAGGACCTTGACCAGCTCGCCCCAGAACCGCATCTCGATCGCGCCGACGGCGACGTACTTGCCGTCCGCCGTCTCGTACGTGTCGTAGAAGGGCGCGCCGCCGTCGAGCATGTTCTCGCCGCGCTCCCCTGCCCAGAGCCCGGCCGCCTTGATGCCGTGCAGGCTGGTGGTGAGCAGGGCGGCGCCGTCGACCATCGACGCGTCGACCACCTGGCCGCGCCCGGAGGTGTTCCGTTCGTACAGCGCGGCGAGGATGCCCATGGCCAGCAGCAGGCCGCCGCCGCCGAAGTCGCCGACGAGGTTCAGCGGCGGCACCGGTCGTTCGCCCGCCCGCCCGATCGGTTCCAGAGCACCGGCGATGCCGATGTAGTTGATGTCGTGCCCGGCCGCCGTGGCGAGCGGCCCGTCCTGGCCCCAGCCGGTCATCCGGCCGTAGACCAGGCGCGGGTTGCGGGCGTGCACGACGTCCGGGCCGAGCCCGATCCGTTCGGCGACGCCCGGCCGGAAGCCCTCGATGAGGACGTCGGCGGTGTCGCACAGCTTCAGCACCAGCTCGACACCCTCGGGCGTCTTGGTGTTGATGCCGACCGACCGGCGGCCGCGGGCGAGCGGGTCGGTCTGGATGCCGAGGACGTCCTCCCCCGGCTGCGCGCGGTCGACGCGGACGACGTCGGCGCCGAGGTCGGCGAGGATCATCGTGGCGAACGGCCCCGGCGCGAGACCGGCGAGTTCGACCACCTTCAGGCCACCGAGCGGACCTGCCTTCATGAGCGGGACCCTTTCAGAGCGAGCGGGAGATGATTTCCTTCATGATTTCGCTGGTGCCGCCGAAGATCCGGGAGATGCGGACGTCGGCCCAGGCGCGCGCGATGGGGTACTCGGTCATGTAGCCGTAGCCGCCGAAGAGCTGCACGCAGTCGTCGACGACCTTGTTGACACGCTCGGTGGTCCACAGCTTCGCCATCGCCGCGCCCTGGACGTCGAGTTCACCGCGCAGATGGCGTTCGATGCACTGGTCGAGGAACGCCCGCGCCACCGCGGCCTCGGTCGCCGCCTCGGCCAGGGTGAACTTGGTGTTCTGGAAGGAGAAGAGCGGCCGCCCGAACGCCGTGCGCTCCTTGGTGTATTCCAGCGTCAGGTCGACCGCGGCCTCCAGCCCGGCCACCGCGGTGACGGCGATGATCAGCCGTTCCTGCGGAAGCTGCAGCATGAGCTGGACGAAGCCCTGCCCTTCGGCGTCGCCGAGCAGGTTGGCGGCGGGCACCCGCACGTCGTCGAAGAACAGCTCGGCGGTGTCCTGGCCCTTGAGCCCGACCTTGTCCAGCACGCGGCCGCGGCGGAAGCCCGGGGTGTCGGTTTCGACCACGATCAGCGAGACGCCCTGCGCGCCCGCGTCCGGGTCGGTCTTGCACGCGACGACAACGAGATCGGCGTGGAACCCGTTGGTGATGAACGTCTTCGCGCCGTTGAGGACGTAGTGGTCGCCGTCGCGGACCGCGCGGGTCTTGATGTTCTGCAGGTCGGAGCCGGTGCCGGGCTCGGTCATCGCGATCGCGCCGACCATCTCGCCACTGGCCAGCTTCGGCAGCCACTCGCGCTTCTTCTCTTCCGAGGCGTAGGCGAGCAGGTAGTGCGCGACGATTCCATTGTGGACGGTGACGCCCCACGCGCTGTCGCCGGCCCTGGCCTGCTCTTCGTAGAGGACGGCCTCGTGCGCGAAGGTGCCGCCGCCCCCGCCGTACTCCTCGGGGACGGACAGGCAGAGCAGGCCGACCTCGCCGGCCTTGGTCCACAGCTCGCGGTCGACCTTCTTCTCCGCCGCCCAGCGTTCCTGGTGCGGGACGGCCTCCTTCTGCAGGAAGGACCGCGCCAGCTCGCGGAGGTCGTCGAGCTCGGTCGTGTTCCAGGAGCTCTTGGGCAGTTGCAGCGGCACGGGACCCTCCTGCTGGAAAACATGACGCTCGGCATGTAAGTTCTGATCGGAATGTACATCCATTCCGTCCGGTAGGTAAAGCAGGGAGGCCGCGGTGACCGAGACGGCGCACCGGACCCAGGCGCAGCGGCGCGAGCAGACCCGCACCGCGCTGCTCGACGCCACCATCGACTGCCTGGTGGACCTCGGCTACGCCCGCACGTCGGTGCAGGAGATCTGCGCCCGCGCGGGGGTCTCGAAGGGCGCGGTCCAGCACCACTTCACGACGAAAGCCGAGCTGATGGCGGCCGCCGTCGAGCACCTGACGACGAAGCTGCGGCGCCGGCTCGCGGCGTCGCTGGACGACCTGCCCGGCGGCGGCACCGGCGTCGCGGCGGCGATCGACCTGCTGTGGACCGGCTACTCCGGCACGCTCTCCACCGCCGTCACCGAGCTGTGGGTCGCCGCCCGCACCGACGCCGAGCTGCGCGCGGCCATCCGGCCGGTCGACCGCGCGCTCGGCCGCGCCACGCTGGAGCACGTCACCCAGGTCGCCGGCGAGCTGCCGCCCGAGCGCGCGGAAATGCTGTTCTGGCTCACCGTGAACCTCACCCGCGGGCTGGCGCTGGACGCCGAACTCGGCGGCGACCCGAACCGGCGCCGCCAGCTGCTGGACGAGTGGAAGCGCATCGCCGTCCTGCTCTACCAGGACGCCACGACTGCGCCGAGCTGACCAGCAGGGCCGAAATCCCCTTATTCCGCGGCCGGATTCGTGGTCCAATCCCCCGGACAGAGGGGAGCCTCGATGACTACCGGCCCGTACCCCTACTCCTACGGCCCGCCGCCCGCGCAGCCGCCCGCCGACCCGGGCGCGCTCCTCCGGCTGCTCGCCGGGATGCTCGGCGCGCTCGCCGCGGTGCTCGTGCTGGCCGGGTCGTTCCTGCCGCAGACGACGTTCGAGCAGGTCGTCAACGGCAAGACCGAGACCAGCCAGACGATCAGCGCGTGGTCGCGCTCGTTCAACGTCGAGCCGAGCGACGAGGCGAAGCAGTTCTACGAGAACACCCACGTCGCCCGCTACGGCATCCCGCTCGCCGCGGGCGCGGTCGTGCTGCTGGCCGGCGCGGGCCTGGCGTTCGCGGGCACCCGGCGCTCGGCGGGCGAGGGCGTCCGCTCGGGCGCCCGGACGGCCCTGGTCGCCGGGGGTGCCGGGGTGACCGCGGCGGTGTGGATGCTCGGCATGGACGTCTCGGCGACGTTGAGCTACGAGTCCGACCAGGGGTCCATCCGGTCGCAGTACTCGACCGGGACGGGGTTCTGGGTGCTGCTCGGCAGCGGGGTCGTCGCGCTGGCGGCGCTGGTGTTCGCCGTGCTGGCCGGACTGCGGAAGGCGCCTGCCCCGGCTCCGGTTCCGGCTGGACCGCCGCCGGGGCCGTACGGGCAGCCGTACCCGCAGCAGCAGTCGCGGCCTTATCCAGTGCCGCCGCAGTATCCGGTGCAGCAGCCGCGGGATGTCGGGCCGCAGTATCCCGGCTCTCCGCCGTCGCAGCCTTTCCCGGCGCAGAGCGGCCCGCCTTCGCAGCCCTTCCCCGCCCAGCCGGACTCGCTGTCCTCGCGCCTCGACGATCCCTACGGCGGGGCGACGCAGGCGTACCCGCATCCGGCGCCGGGGAAGCAGGAGCCGACCGAGCCGAACTACCAGCTCCCGCCGCTCAACCCGCCCAATACGTGAATCTTATTCACATCAGACTGGACAACTGACGTACCGACGGTATGGTGTACTCGTCGGTAACCTCTGCGCGCCGTGGCGCGGACTCCGCGAACGGAGACGTCATGACCAGCACGACCCCCGCGAACGCAGTCGAAGACACGTCCCTGCCTCCGACCGTCGGCGGTGTCGCCGGAGCGCCCGGCGCGGCGCGGGCGGCCGCACTCGTCGCCCGCGTGACCGGCGGCGCGGACTCGGCGCCGATCCGGATGCGCGCGCCCTTCACCGGGCAGCCGATCGCGAGCCTGCCCCAGGCCACCGACGCCGACGTCCGCGCGGTGTTCGCGAGCGCGCGGACCGCCCAGCGGGCGTGGGCGGGCCGCTCCCCCGCCGACCGCGCCCGCGTTCTCACCCGGCTGCACGACCTGGTGCTGGCCCGGCAGGACGAGGTGCTCGACCTGGTGCAGGTCGAGGCGGGCAAGGCGCGGCTCGACGCGTTCGACGAGGTCAGCGCGACCGCGCTGGTCGCCGCCTACTACGGCAGGCACGCGCCGAAGATCCTCGCTCCGCGGCGCGTCGCCGGTGTCATCCCCGGCCTGACCCGCGCCGGCGAGATCCGGCACCCGAAGGGCGTCGTCGGGATCATCTCGCCGTGGAACTACCCGCTGGCCCTGACCGCGATGGACGTCCTGCCCGCGCTGGCGGCGGGCAACGCCGTCGTGCAGAAGCCGGACAACCAAACCGCGCTTTCGGCGTTGTGGCTGCACGAGCTGGCCGAGGAGGCCGGGCTGCCCGCCGGGACGTGGCAGATCGTGCTCGGCCGCGGGTCGAAGATCGGCACCGCGCTGATCGAGGAGTCGGACTACCTCTGCTTCACCGGGTCCACGCCGACCGGCAAGGAGCTGGCCGGGCAGGTGGCGCGGCGGCTGACGTCGTACTCGCTGGAACTCGGCGGCAAGAACCCGATGATCGTGCTGCCCGACGCCGACGTCGCGAAGGCCGCGGCGGGCGCGGTGACGGCGTGCTTCTCCTCGGCCGGGCAGCTGTGCGTGTCGGTCGAGCGGATCTACGTCCACGAGGACATCCGCGACGAGTTCACCCGGGCGTTCGTGGCCCGCACCGCCGCACTGAAGCTCGGCGGCGCGCTGGACTACCACGCCCAGATGGGGTCGCTGACGTCGGAAGAGCAGCTCGCGACGGTGTCGGCGCACGTCGAGGACGCGCGCGCGAAGGGCGCTTCGGTGCTCACCGGCGGCCGTGCGCGGCCCGACCTCGGGCCGCTGTTCTACGAGCCGACGGTGCTTTCCGGCGTCACGCCCGAGATGGTGCTGTTCGCGGAGGAGACGTTCGGGCCGGTGGTGTCGATCTACGGCTACACCGACGTCACCGACGCGATCGACCGGGCCAACGACACGCCGTTCGGGCTCAACGCCAGCGTCTGGTCCCGCAACGCCCGCGCGGGCTGGGAGGTCGCGGCCCGGCTCAAGGCCGGGACGGTGAACGTCAACGAGGGCTACGCGGCGACGTTCGGCAGCGTCGGCGTCCCGATGGGCGGGATGAAGGACTCGGGAGTCGGCCGCCGCAACGGCGCCGAAGGCCTGCTGAAGTACACGGAGTCCCAGTCGATCGCGCTGCAGCGCGGCCTGGCCCTGCGCCCGCCGCGCGCGGTCCCGGGTTCGCTGTGGTCCCGCGGCATGACTTTCGGCCTCAAAGCCCTCCGCCGCCTCCCCCGCTGACCCGTAACTCACGTGATCAGGGCCGTAACTCGCGTGATTGGGGCCGTAACGGCTTCAATCACGCGAGTTACGGCCCCAATCACGCCGGTTACGGGTCTGATCACGCGTGTTCTGCGGTCGGGGCCGTGAGGAGACCTCGGTCGTAGGCGATGGCCACCGCTTCCGCGCGGCGGCTTGCGCCCAGCTTGGCCATCACGCGGGACAGGTGGACGCTCACCGTTTTTTCGCTGATGTACAGCTCTTCGCCGACCTGGCGGTTCGTGCGGCCCAGCGCGACGCGCTCCAGGACGTCTCGCTCGCGGTCGGTCAGCGGGTCGGTGACCGGGCGGGCCGGGGGTGGGGGTTGCGCGCCGGCCAGCTCGACGCGGGCGCGGTGCGCGAGGTCGCGGACCGCGTCGCGCAGCGGGATCGCGCCCAGGCGGACGGCCACCGCGTGGGCCGACTCCAGGGCTTCGCTCGCGTCGGCGTCCGCGGCCAGCAGGGCCTCGGCCTCGTGCCAGCGGCAGATCGCCTGCTCGTAGACGGCGCCGTAGCCGAACGCCTCGGCCGCGGCCGCCCACTGCGCGGCGTCGCCCCGGCCGTGCAGGCAGGAGGCCGCCGCCTCGAGGCGGGTCAGCCAGGCCCGGCCCTCCGGTCCGAGCGTTCCCGACCGCGGCTGCCCGATGACCGCGCACATCCGGCCGTGGGCCAGCAGCCGCTCGCCGGCCGCCACCGCGGCTTCGGCCGCGGCCGGGTCGCCGTGGACCCGCGCGCCGGCGGCCAGCGCGGCCGCGGCGGACACGCCCAGCGCCGACACCCGGATGCCCGCCAGCAGCCCCGGCTCGATCCGTTCCAGCCAGCCGACCAGCTCTTCGGCCTGGCGGACCGCCTCGGCGTGCTCGCCCCGCCAGTACGCCAGCTCGATCCCGGCGGCTCCGGCCGACAGCGGGATCTGCACGTCCGCCGTCCAGTGCTGCCGCAGCCCGTCGAGGAGCTTCGCGGCTTCGCCGAACCGGCCGCGGGCGACGACGAACAGCGACCAGATCGCCAGGATCCGGGCGGCGACCGCACTCGACACCCCGCGCCCGGCGCGGCCCGCGCTCTCGTCCGGCCAGTCACCGATCAGGTACCGCTGCTGCAGCTGCCCGGCCCGCAGCTCCAGGCCGAAGACGCTCCAGCTGAGCCCGGTTTCCTCCGCCCGCGCCACCCCGCGTGCCCCGTTTTCCAGTGCCGCCGCGTAGTCGCCGTGGTCGAAGTAGCTCAGCGACAGGAAGTACGCCGCGCGGATCTCGGTGTTGAACGCTCCCGCGTCCCGTGCCTTGCGTTCGGCCTGGCGCAGCCGCTCGCGGGCCTCGGCGACGTCGCCCGCGGAGTCGGCCAGCGTGCCGAGGGTGACCAGTGCCGACGCCTCCGCGCCCGCCGCGCCGACCGCCTGCGCGTCGGCGACCGCGGCGAGCGCGCTCTCCAGCGCCGCCTCGGGCTGGTCCTGCAGCCGCAGGAACCCGGCACGGCTGGCCAGCACCCAGGCCCGTGCCGAGCTGGGCTCGGTGTCCTTCACCAGGTCCCAGGCCCGGTCGATGGCCGCGACCGCCTCGTCGAGGGTGCCTTCCAGCGCCAGCAGCGCCTCGGCCAGCCGCCGCCACACCTTCGCGGCGCGGTCGTGCGGGATGTCCGGGGTCAGCGCCTGGGTGGCCGAGCGGGCGAACGCGACCGCCCGTTCCGGCTCGCCGGACGTGCCGGCGAAGTAGGACGCCTCGTGCAGCAGCCGCAGCTCGTCGAAGCCCTCGGGCCGGTCCTGCGGCGGGACGGCGTCCCAGATGGACAGTGCCTGCTCGACGTGCTGCAGGGCCGAGCCGGGCGCGCCGAGCTTCTCGGCCTCGGCCATCGCGCGCAGGAACGCCGGCAGCGCGGTGACCAGGTCGCTGCTCTGCATCGAGTGGTAGGCCAGCTTCGCGTCGTGCCCGCGACCCTGCGGCCGCGCCTGGATGCGCGCGGCGTACGCGGCGTGCGTGCGCGACCGCTCCCCCGGCAGCAGATCGCCGTACACCGCTTCCTGCAGCAGCGCGTGCCGGAACGTGTACGAGCCGTCGGAGAGCACCACCAGGACGTGATGCTGGACGGCTTCGCGCAGCGCCTCGTCCAGTTCCAGCTCGCCGAGCGCGGAGACCTCGGCGAGCGCGGCGTGCATGACCGGCTCGTTGGCCACCGAGATGACCCGGACGACCTTGCGGGCGTCCGGCGAGAGCCGCTCGAGCCGGGACAGCAGTACCTCGGCCAGCCCGGCGGGCAGGTCGTTGCACTCGGTCTTGGTGGCGAGCAGCTCCTCGGCGAAGAACGGGTTGCCCTCGGAACGGGCGACGATGTCGGCCACGACGTCCGGGGACAGCGGCTCGTCGGCCAGCGCCTCGACGAACCGGCGGGCGTCGGCGGCGCCGAAGGGCCGCAGGTCGACGCGTTCGACGGTGGCCAGCCGGACCAGCTCCGACAGCAGGCCGCGCAGCGGGTGCCGCCGGTGCACGTCCTCCTCGCGGTAGCTGCCCACGACCAGCAGCCGCTGCGCGCGCAGGCGGCTGAGCAGGAAGGACAGCAGGTTGCGGGTCGAGGCGTCGGCCCAGTGGAGATCCTCCAGCAGGATCACCACCGGGCGCGCCTGGGCGACCTCGGTCAGCACCCCCAGTACCGCGTCGAACAACTGCAGCTGACCGAGGTCCTGCTCGGGCCGGGGACGGACCATCGTCTCCCGGTCGTTGGAGGTCATCGGCGGGTGTTCGGCCGCACGGGGCTCCTCGAAGCCCTGGCCCTGCGGCAGCAGCCGCCCGAGCGCGGGCCGGGCCCGCACCGCGGCGGCGACCACCGGGTCGGTCGCGCTGCCCAGCGGGGCGAGCGCCTCGGCGAACGGAAGATAAGGAAGACCGCCTTCGCGGACGTCGATGCAGCGGCCGGTGAGCACCAGCGCACCGCAGCCTTCGACATGCTCGGCGAGCGCGGTCAGCAGCCGGGTCTTGCCGACCCCGGCGTCCCCCGAGAGCAGCACCGCGCCGGCTTCGCCACGTTCGGCCCTGGCGAAGGCGGCGCGGAGCCGCCGCATCTCGTGGGTACGGGCGACGAGCGGGATTCCGGAGCCGAGTCGGGGCACGAGGAGCATTCTGTCCTACCCCACCGACAGTTTCCGACCGCTTATCGCCATGACCGCCGTCACCTGGGCCTACCGGGCGGTTTCGGCGGTCGCCCGCGCGGCTTCGCGGCGCTGCTGCGCCGGTACCGCGACCTCGGTGTGCGCGGCCCGGACGTGCCGGGCGGCGCGGCGGGCGCGGACGGCCCAGGCGCTGCGCCCGGCCTTCCGCAGTTCCTCGGTCCGGTACGCCACTTCGGCGCGGACCGCGTCGAGCATCAGATCGCTGTGCATCGTGTTCCCCTGTCTGTCCGTTGGTAGCACTCAGGTTCGTCCTGAGGCACCACCCCGGGCATCGGGTGATCACGTAGGACTGGGCACGAAAAGACCCCTTACTCCCGGCCGAGCCCAGCTCGGCGGGGGTAAGGGGTCTTCGCGAACCGCCTCAGTCGGACGACTGGCCGCCGGACCGCACCGCGGCCAGCAGCCCCCGCCAGCCCGACGCGGGCAGGCGGAACGCACCCCCTTCGGGGTCCTTCGAGTCCCGCACCGCGGCGCCACCGGCGACGAACGCGACCTCGACGCAGTCGTTGCCGCCGCCGCTGTGGCTGCTCTTGCGCCACCGCGCCCCGGACAGCTCTGCTTCCATGGTCCCCACTCCTTACTGTGTCCTCGGTTCCGGATGGTGCACTGGAGCCGATCCGGCCGCCGCTTGTTCGGCGAACCGGCCGGCCGCCTCGGCGATCAGCTCCACCGAGTCGTCCGGTTTCAGTGCGGCCGCGCGCAGATGGTCGAACATCAGCCCGTAGCGCCGGACGTCTGCGGGTTCCTCCAGGTACAGGCCGCTGGACGTGCTGTCGTCGACGTAGACGACGTCCGGATCGGCCTGCTCGGGGAAGCCCATGATCAGGAAGGGGCCCTCCATGCCGGGGTGCGCGCCTGCCCCGAACGGCACCACCTGGATGGTCACGTTCGGTTTCTCGGCCACGCTGACCATGCGGTAGAGCTGCTCGGCCATCACCTCGGCGCTGTCGACGACGCGCCGCAGCACGGCTTCGTCCATCACCGCCCAGTACTCCGGCGGCGGCGTCTCGGACAGCAGCTCCTGGCGCGCCATCCGGGCGGCGACGCGGCGGCGGATCTCGGCGTCCTCGGCGTCCGGCCGCAGCGCGCGGATCACCGCGTGGGCGTACCGCTCGGTCTGCAGCAGGCCCGGCACGAGCAGTGCCTGGAACGCGCACAGCGAGCTGGCGTCGGCTTCGAGCCCGACGAACGTGCCGGTGAAGACCTCGTTGTAGGCGTGCCACCAGCCGCGCTTGCGGGCCTCCCTGGCCAGCTGGACGAGTGCTTCCTGCTCGTCGCCGGTGATGCCGTAGAGGGCCAGCATGTCCCGGGCGTCACGCGGGGTGACGCCGACGTGGCCGGTCTCGATGCGGCTGATCTTCGAGGCGGAGCACTCCAGCTTCTCGCCCACCTCGTCGATGGTCAGGTCCGCGGCCTCGCGGAGCCTCCGCAGCTCGCCCGCGAGCCTCCGGCGGCGAACCGTGGGGCTCTGTCCCCTTGCCATCGCGGCACCTCCGGATGTCGACGTGCTTCCTGTATCTAACCAGCCGGGCGCACACCTCGTGGAGCATTCACACGGGGGCGATTCACGGCATCGATCTGCAATTTGCAGAATGCTCTTGTATCCTCGCACCCTGCACTGCGACGAGCGCCCGGTGTTCAGCCGTCCGTGGCTTCGACCGGCCTCTGAGCAGGGTAGACGATGATCGTGCGGCGTGCCGCCCGATCATTCGGCACAGGAGTCCGGGGCCGTCCCCCGATCGGTCCCGGGCCCCTTCCCGGGGCGAATGCCCTATTCGCAGAGAGAACATTCCTGCTTATTCATCGCCCGTAAGGGTGATTACCCGTCCGGGAGTTCAGAGGACGCGCAGGAGTCCTTCTTGGACGACCGTCGCGATGAGCGTCCCGTCCTCGGCGAAGAACCGGCCCGTGGCCAGGCCGCGGGCGCCGGACGCGGTCGGCGACGCGCTGTCGTAGAGGAACCACTCGTCGGCGCGGAAGGGCCGGTGGAACCACAGCGCGTGGTCGAGGCTGGCGCCGAGCACCTTGTCGGTGTCCCAGTAGACGCCGTGGCGCGCGAGCACCGAGTCCAGCAGCGTCATGTCCGAGGCGTAGGTCAGCACGCAGACGTGCAGCAGCTGCTGGTCGGGCAGCTTCCCGTCGGCCCGCATCCACACCTGGTTGCGCGCGGGCCGCTCACCGGTCTCGCGGGTGACCCACGGCGGCTCGTTGACGTACCGGACGTCGATCGGCCGTGGCCGGCCGTGCGCACCGATGGCGTAGCCTTCGGCCCGCTCCATCAGCGTCGGCAGCGTCTCCGGCGCGGGCACGCCCGCCGGCATCTCCTCGGCGTGCTCGATGCCCGGCTCGTCCTTCTGGAACGACGCCGAGAGCGAGAAGATCGCCTTGCCGTGCTGGATCGCCACGACCCGGCGGGTGGTGAACGAGCGGCCGTCCCGGATCCGGTCGACCTCGTAGACGATCGGCACGCTCGGGTCGCCGCCGCGGATGAAGTACGCGTGCAGCGAGTGGACCCGGCGTTCCTCGGGCACCGTGCGCCCGGCCGCGACCAGCGCCTGCCCCGCGACCTGCCCGCCGAACACCCGCACCGGCGAGTGGGCGGGCGAGACGCCGCGGAAGATGTTCTCTTCGATCTTCTCCAGGTCGAGCAGCGCGATCAGGCGGTCCAGCACGGGCTGGCCGCCACCGGGCTGGTCGAGTTCGGTGGCGGCCGTCCTGGCCATTTCAGTCATGCCCGGACTTTACGTCCATACTGAGCGGTCGGTCTCTCAAGCGTGGTCGTCTTCACCGAGCCGGTGCACGCGGATGAGGTTGGTCGACCCGACGGTGCCCGGCGGGGAGCCCGCCACGATGACGACCAGGTCGCCCTTCTGGTACTTGCCCATCTCCAGCATTGCGTGGTCGACCTGCTGGATCATCTGGTCGGTCGAGTCGACCGACGGCACGATCCGGGTCGTGGTGCCCCACGTCATCGCCAGCTGGCTGCGGACGCTCTCCTCCGGCGTGAAGGCCAGCAGCGGCAGCCGCGTGTGCAGCCGCGCCAGGCGGCGCACGGTGTCGCCGGACTGCGTGAACGCCACCAGTGCCTTCGCGTTCAGCCGCTCGCCGATGTCGCGGGCGGCGTAGGAGATCACGCCGCGCTTGGTGCGCGGGACGTGCGACAGCGGCGGCACGATCGGCGAGTCGGTCTCGACCGCCTCGATGATCCGGCCCATCGTCTGCACGGTCTCGATCGGGTACCGGCCGACGCTGGTCTCGCCGGACAGCATCACCGCGTCGGTGCCGTCGAGGACCGCGTTCGCGACGTCGGAGGCCTCGGCGCGGGTCGGCCGGGAGTTGTTGATCATCGACTCGAGCATCTGCGTCGCGACGATGACCGGCTTCGCGTTCTCGCGGCAGATCTGGATGGCGCGCTTCTGCACCAGCGGGACCTGCTCCAGCGGCAGCTCGACACCCAGGTCGCCGCGGGCGACCATGACCGCGTCGAAGGCCAGCACGATGGCTTCGAGGTTGTAGACGGCCTCGGGCTTCTCGATCTTGGCCACGACCGGCAGGCGGCCCTTGCCGACCCGGTCCATCACCTGGTGGACGAGGTCGATGTCGGCGGGCGAGCGGACGAAGGACAGGGCGATGAAGTCGACCCCCAGCTCGAGCGCGAACTCGAGGTCCTCGACGTCCTTCTCCGACAGCGCCGGCACGGAGACGTCCATGCCGGGCAGCGAGACGCCCTTGTTGTTGCTGACCGGGCCGCCCTCGGTCACCTCGCAGACGACGTCCGGGCCCTCGACGCCCTTGACCACCAGGCCGACCTTGCCGTCGTCGACGAGCAGGCGGTCACCGGGCTTGGCGTCCTTGGCCAGGCCCTTGTAGGTGGTCGAGACGCGGTCGTGGGTGCCGGCGACGTCCTCGACGGTGATCCGGACGATGTCGCCGTTGTGCCACTCGACCGGCCCGCCGGCGAACGTGCCGAGGCGGATCTTCGGGCCCTGCAGGTCGGCGAGGATGCCGACCGCCCGGCCGCTCTCCGCGGCCGCGGCCCGGATCAGGTCGTAGACCTGCTTGTGGTCGCTGTGGCTGCCGTGGCTGAAGTTCATTCTCGCCACGTCCATCCCCGCGTCGACCAGCGCCCGCATCTTCTCCGGCGTGGCGGTGGCGGGGCCAAGGGTACAAACGATCTTCGCGCGTCGGCTCACGTCTGCACAGGGTAGTCCCTCTCCGCGCGTTCGTCTGTACCGATCCCGAATGTTCAAGAAAGTGTTCAGAAAACTCACGCTGCAGAGGCAGGCGGTCACGCTCAGCGGCGCGGCTGCTCGCTCGGGCCGATCCGGTCGCGGGCCCACTCGTTGAACTCGCGCAGCTGCCGCCACGCCTTGCGGACCCGGTCGAGCGCGCCCCGCTCGTGCAGCACGTCGTCCGGCTCCCAGCCGCGGACGGCGTACATCGAGCGGTAGCGCAGCAGGTCCAGGCGCGGGTGGTCCTCGGCGAACCCGCGCGGCTTCGACTTCAGGCGGTCGCCCTTGACCTCCCAGCCGGTGCGTTCCAGCTTGGCGAGGATCTTCCGCAGCGCTTCGCCGTGCAGTTCGGTGTCGACCGCCTTGCGGAACCGGGCGAGCTGGTCGGACGCCAGGTGGAAGCAGCCGCCGCCGACACGCAGGCCCGCCGGGCCGACCTCGACGTAGTAGGCGCCACCGCCGCGGCCCTGCTCGATCACCCCGCCGCAGTGGGTCTTGTACGGCGTCTTGTCCTTGGCGAAGCGGACGTCACGGTAGGGCCGGAACACCTTCGGCTCGCCGAAGCCGCCGGAGAACTCCGGGGCCAGCTCGGCCAGCAGCGCCTCCATCGGCGCGCGCACGTCGGACTTGTACGTCTCGACGTGGTCGTCCCAGTAGGGCTTGGAGTTGTCCTCGACGAGACCGTCGTAGAAGTCGATGGCGTACTCGCCGAATCCGCTGAACTTCACCCGGACGAAGATAACGGCCGGTCACCCCGGCCCGAACGTGACTCCGCGTTCCGCCGCGCGCCGCTCGCCCCACTCGTACAGCGCGGTCAGGGCCGGGCGCAGCTCCTCCCCCACCGCCGTCAGGTGGTACTCGACGTGCGGGACGCGGCCGTCGAACTCCTCGCGGCGGACCAGGCCGTCCGCGGCCAGCTCGCGCAGCTGCTGGGTCAGCATCTTCTCGCTCACGCCGGGCATCCGGCGGCGCAGCTCGCCGTAGCGGTGGGCGCCTTCCTTGAGGTGGGCCAGGATCACCGGCTTCCACTTGCCGCCGATCAGGTCGACGGCCAGCTCGACCGCGCAGTGGTACCGCTTCATCCCGCTCCCCTACGCACCGGAAAGTACGTGGTTGCCCGGGCCGGGGAACCACTGGTTGCCTGATCCGGTGATCGTGCCAGAAACCCCGCCGACGCCCACCCTCTACGAATGGGCCGGCGGCCACGAGGCCCTCGTGAAGCTGCTGACCATCTTCTATGGCCACGTCCTCGAAGACCCGTTGCTGGAACCGGTCTTCCGGCACATGGACCCGCACCACGCCGAGCACGTCGCGGTCTGGCTCGGCGAGGTCTTCGGCGGGCCTGCCGCCTACACCGCGAACCACGGCGGGCACGCCCACATGATCGGCCGCCACCTCGGCCGCGGCATCACCGAGCCGCAGCGGCGGCGCTGGGTGACGCTGCTGCTGGACGCGGCCGACGAGGCAGGCCTGCCCGCCGACCCGGAGTTCCGCGCGGCGTTCGCCGGGTACGTCGAGTGGGGCAGCAGGCTGGCCGTCCTGTTCTCGGCGCCGGGTGCCGAGCCGAACCTGCACGAGCCCGTGCCGCGCTGGGACTGGCCGATGCCGCCCTGGCAGCCGCCGTCGTCGTAGCCGCATAGTGAGGGCAGCCGGGAGAGGAGGCTGCCGTGATCCGGGTGGACGGCCGGACCCTGCGGTGCGCGGACGTCGTGACCGCGGCGCGCACCGAGGGTCCGCTGGGCATCGACGTCTCGCTCGCCGCCCTGCGCGCGGCGGACCATGCGTGGAAGCTCGCCAGGGAACTGAGCACGCGGCGGGTCGTCTACGGCCGGACCACCGGGGTCGGGGCCAACAAGGACGACACCGTCGACGGCTCGGCCGCGCACGGCCTGCGGCTGCTGCGCAGCCACGCGGGCGGCAGCGGCGAGCCGATGCCGCCCGGCCAGGTGCGGGCGATGCTGCTGATCCGGCTCAACCAGCTGCTGGCCGGGCGCTCCGGGATCAGCCCCGAGCTGATCGGCGCGCTGGCCGAAGCGGTCCGCAGCGGCGCGTTGCCGCTGGTCCACCGGCTCGGCGCGATCGGCACCGGCGACCTGGCGCCGCTCGCCGAGACGGCGCTCGCCCTCACCGGCGAGCGGCCGTGGGTGCACGGGCACGTGCCGCCGGTGCCGGTGCACGCGGGCGACGCGCTGGCGTTCATGAGCAGCAACGCCGCCACGCTCGCCGAGGCCACGCTCGCGGCGATGCGGCTGGACACGCTGACCCGCGCGAGCCACGCCGTCGCGGCACTGACCTACGTCGCGCTCGACGGCAACCCCGAGGCGTACGCGACGCCGGTGCACGAAGCGCGTCCGCACGCCGGGCAGGTCGCGTGCGCGGCGGAGATGCGGCGGCTGCTGGGCATGCACCAGACACCGAAGCCGGGACGGCGGCTGCAGGACCCGTTCGGGCTGCGGGCGTTCCCGCAGGTGCAGGGCCCGGCCCTGGACGCGGTCCACCACCTGCGCGACGTCCTGGCCGTGGAGATCAACGCCAGCACGGAGAACCCGATGATCTCGACGGTCCACGGCGACGCCTACCACCACGCGCACTTCCACACCGCGTACGTCTCGACGGCGCTGGACCAGGCGCGGGCGACCGTGCACCAGGTGGCGGAGCTGTCGGTGGCGCGGCTGGGCGACCTGGTGGAGCCGGAGTTCACCGGGCTGCGGCCGTTCCTGGCGGCGGGCCCGGCGGGCAGTTCCGGGGTGATGATCCTGGAGTACGTGGCCCACGACGCGCTGACGGAGCTGCGGCAGGCAGCGCTCCCGGCGACGCTGGGCACGGCGGTGGTCTCGCGCGGCATCGAGGACCACGCGAGCTTCTCGACGCAGGCGGCCCGCGCGGCGACGGCCGCCTGCGCGGCCTACCAGCAGGTGCTGGGCTGCGAGCTGGTGGCGGCGGTCCGCGCGCTGCGGATGCGGGACGCGGACCTGGTGGACCTGCCGGTGCGCGACGCGTTCGAAGCGGCGTCCGCGGTACTCGATCCCAGCCTCGAAGACCGGCCCCTCACCGGCGACATCGCCGCCGCGGCCGGCGTCCTGGAGCGGCTGGCGCGCATCTAGCGTGAACCCGGTTCGCCCGTTCTGCCAACAACGGGGCAGATGGCCTCACGACAGGCAGGCGGTTCATGAGTTCACCAGGTGAAACCGGGGACGACGCGGACGTGATCACCGCGTCTCTGGAACACCCCGAGCGGTTCGCGGCGGTTTTCGACCGCCACGCCCCGCAGATCCATCGCTACCTCGCCCGGCGGCTCGGCAGCCAGGCCGCCGACGACCTGATCGGCGAGACGTTCCTGATCGCGTTCGGCGCCCGCGCCCGCTACGACCCGGCGTTCCCGAGCGCGCGGCCGTGGCTCTACGGCATCGCGACCAACCTCGCCGGCCAGCGCCGCCGCGCGGAGGCCCGCGAGTACCGGCTGCGCGCCGCACTCGGCCCGCCCGCCGACCACGGCTGTCACGCGGACCGGGTGGCCGAGCGGGTGACGGCGCAGGCGATGACCGGACGGCTGGCCGGGGCACTGGCCGGGCTGGCCCGGCGCGACCGCGACGTCCTGCTGCTCGTCGCCTGGGAAGGCCTGGCCTACGAGGAGGTCGCGGCGGCGCTGGGGATCCCGGTCGGCACCGTCCGGTCACGCCTGAACCGGGCCCGCAGGAAGGTCCGCGCGGAACTGGGGCACGCGCCCGCCGAGGAGGTCTCCACCCATGGATGAGATGCAGCTGCTGCGCGACTTCGCCGGCCCGGCCGGGCTTCCGGCGCCTGGCGAGCTGGCTCGCAAACGGGCCGAGCTGGTCGCCGCCACGGCCGCGCGGCCCCGGCGTCGCCGTCGGCCCGTCGTGTGGGGCTCGATCGCCGCGGCCGGGCTGGCCGCGGCCGTCGCCGCCGTCGTCGTCGTGCCGGGTGATCCGGCGGTCTCCCCGGCTCCCCGGGCAGTCACCGACCCGGTGCAGATCCTGTACGCCGCGGCCGCCAGGGCCCGCGCCCTGCCGGACACCGAGCCCCGGCCGGACCAGTTCCTCTACACCCGGACCCGCCTCGCGGACGGCCGGGAGAACGAGTTCTGGGTGTCGGTGGACGGAACCCACGACGGGCTCGAGATCGTCTTCGGCCACGAAACGCCCCTCGCGGGCTGCCGCAACGGCAAGCGCGTCGTGCAGGAAGGCCGCGGGCGGACGGTGACCAGCCGGTGCGCGCCGCGCCCGGCCGTCCACCCGGACCTGCCGACGGACGCCGACGCCATGCTCGCGTACCTGCACAGGAGCACCCACGGCGAAGGCGACACTCTGCACGACCTCGGCACCGAAGCCGTCGACCTGGCCGGGAGCCACCTGCGCCCGGCGGCGCGGGCCGCGCTCTACGAGGCTCTGGCGAAGGTGCCCGGGCTGGTCGCCCGCACCGACGCGAAGGACGCCACCGGACGGCCGGTCCTCGGGATCACCTGGAACAGCACGACCGGGGCCGGGATCGGCAACCAGGACGAGTTCCTGTTCGACCCGGTGACCTTCGCCTACCTCGGCGACGGGACGACCGGTGCGGTCGTGAGCCGGGGCGTCGTCGACGCGGTCGGCCAGCGGCCGTGAAAGCCGTGAAGGCCGCCTCGAAGTTCTCGAGGCGGCCTTCACGAAGCGGGACTCAGCCGAAGAAGACTTCGGCTTCCTCGTAGCGCTCGACCGGGACCGTCTTCAGCTCGGCCGTCGCCTCGGACAGCTTCACGCGGACGATGTCGGTGCCCTTCAGGGCGACCATCACGCCGAAGTCGCCGTCCGCGACCGCGTCGACCGCGTGCAGGCCGAAGCGCGTCGCGAGGACGCGGTCGTAGGCCGTCGGGGTGCCGCCGCGCTGGACGTGGCCCAGCACCACCGCGCGGGACTCCTTGCCGGTGCGGGAGGCGATCTCGTCGGCCAGCCAGGTGCCGATGCCGCCGAGGCGGACGTGCCCGAAGGCGTCCTTCTCGCCGGTCAGCAGCTTCTCCTCGCCGCCCTCGGGCAGCGCGCCCTCGGCCACGACGATGATCGGCGCGTACTCCTTCTCGAAGCGGCGCTCGACCCAGGAGACGACCTGGTCGACGTTGAAGTGCTTCTCCGGCACCAGGATCACGCTCGCGCCGCCGGCCAGGCCGGAGTGCAGCGCGATCCAGCCGGCGTGCCGGCCCATGACCTCGACGACCAGCGCGCGGTGGTGCGACTCGGCCGTGGTGTGCAGCCGGTCGATCGCCTCGGTCGCGATGGAGACCGCGGTGTCGAAACCGAAGGTGTAGTCGGTGGCGCCCAGGTCGTTGTCGATCGTCTTGGGCACGCCCACGACGCCGACGCCGTCGTCGGTGAGCTTCTTGGCGACACCGAGGGTGTCCTCGCCGCCGATCGCGATCAGCGCGTCGACACCCTGGTCGGCCAGCACCTGCTTGATCTTGTCGACGCCGCCGTCGACCTTGTACGGGTTGGTCCGCGAGGAGCGCAGGATCGTGCCGCCACGGGTGAGGATGTCCTCGACGTCGTTCAGGCCCAGCGGGCGGCTGTCGCCGGTCAGCGGGCCGTTCCAGCCGTTGCGGAAGCCCACGAAGTCCCAGCCGTGCACCTCGATGCCCTTACGCACCACCGCGCGGATCACCGCGTTGAGCCCCGGGCAGTCGCCGCCGCCGGTCAGCACACCGACACGCATGAGAAGCCTCCGTCTGTGTTCTCGGGAGATGACAGTCACATTTCGTCGAGAGCCAGCGTAGCGGCTTTCCTCTGGATCGGTGCAGCCCCTACCACCTGGCGAATCGGCCGGGCGCCCGGCGTGTGCTACGGTGAGCCCGTGCAGCGCTATTTCTGGTTTACGAAGCCGGCCCCGGGTGGGCACGGCGGCGTGAACCTGCGCTGACCAACCACCCCGAGCCGGATCTCGAAACCGGCTCGGCGAGTCCCCCGCGGGTCGGTGTCACCAGGAAGGAACACCCCCGCCATGACGCTCTCCGCCGGTCCCGCCACCATCGGCGACCTCGACGCCGCGCGCACCACGTCGATCAGCCCGCTCATTTCGCCCGCCCTGCTGCGTGAAGACCATCCGGTCGACGCCGCGGTCGCGAAGGTCGTGCGGCACGGCCGCGCCGAGACGGTCGACATCCTCGAAGGCCGGGACGACCGGCTGCTGGTGGTCGTCGGCCCCTGCTCGGTGCACGACCCGGACGCCGCGCTCGACTACGCCCGCCGTCTCGCCGAGAAGGCCGAGCAGCTGCGCGGCGAGCTGCACGTCGTGATGCGCGTGTACTTCGAGAAGCCGCGCACCACGCTGGGCTGGAAGGGCCTGATCAACGACCCGGACCTGGACGGCACGTTCGCGGTCAACAAGGGCCTGCGGCTGGCGCGCAAGCTGCTGCTGGACGTGTCGGCGCTCGGCCTGCCGGTGGGGTGCGAGTTCCTCGACCCGATCACGCCGCAGTTCATCGCCGACATCGTGACGTGGGGTTCGATCGGCGCGCGGACGGCGGCCAGCCAGGTCCACCGCCAGCTGTGCAGCGCGCTGTCGATGCCGGTGGGCATCAAGAACTCGACCGAGGGCGACGTCCAGGTGGCGGTGGACGCAACCCGGGCGGCGGCGGCGAGCCACGTGTTCCCGGGCATCAACACCGACGGCCTGGCGGCCCTGCTGACAACGTCGGGCAACCCGGACTGCCACGTGATCCTCCGCGGTCACAACACGGGCCCGAACTACGACGCGGCCACGGTGGCGGACACGCTGTCCCGCCTGGCGAAGGCGGGACTGCCGGAGCGGGTGATCATCGACGCGTCGCACGGCAACAGCGGCAAGGACCACGTGCGGCAGGGCGCGGTGGTCCGCGAGCTGGCCTCCCGGATTTCTGCGGGCGAGCGCGGGATCGTGGGGCTGATGATGGAGAGCTTCCTCGCCGGCGGACGGCAGGACCTCGAGCTGGGGCGCCCGGAGCTGCTGACGTACGGCCAGTCGATCACCGACGCGTGCCTGGCCTGGGACGACACCGCCCCGCTCCTGGACGAGCTGGCCGCCGCTGTTCGGGCGCGCCGCTGAGGGGTCCCCGGCCTGGGGGTCCCCCGGATTTCACGTTACCTGGGGGGTCCGACAGTTTCGGCGTGTCCGGTGGTGCGAACGGACCGTTCGCACCACCGGAGGGGCCGGCGCTGTGCCGCGGGGTGACCGGACGTCATGAACGAGTCGTTCACCTCGTCCGGCGACAGGAAAGAGTCGTTCATGTCGTGAGGGCGGCGGCCGGGAGCGTGGCGGAGCCCGGGCGTCCAGGGTTCAGCGGCGCCGGAAGTACTCCTCGATCACTTCCCGGCGGGTCCCCCGGATTTCACGTTACCCGGGGGCCCGACAGTTTCGGGGTGTCCGGTGGCGGCCGGTTCCGGGGACGCGCCCAAGGTGGCCCTCGGTGCGTTGGACCGGCACCGCGGGGCGAAGCGCCTGGCGTTGAGGGCGGGGGTGGCGGGCCGAAGGCGGCCTTGGGTGCGCTCAACGCACCGAAGGCCACCTTGGGGCGCACCACGACCCAGCTCAAGACCTCAGCGGCTCGGGCCTCGGCAGAGTCGCTCCCCGGCCTGGCTGCGCGACGGGCGACCGAGCGGCGAGCTGCGCGAGTACGGCAGGCGGCGAGCTGCCGGGGCCGGGTGGTCGCGCCGCTGTGGTG